>JBCCQN010000394.1:0-1513 GCA_039024315.1 Bacteroidota bacterium | reverse complement strand
CCGAGTTTCAAAAATTAGTGGATCAGTGGCTACTCGATATTGCTGAAGCAGCGGGGTTTCTTGATGATATTATAATCATAACAGTGGGCACCGAAGAAGAGCATAAAAAGATAGCGGAGAAAGTGCTAGCCAGGCTGCAAGAAAAGGGGGTAAGATTAAATTTCGAAAAATGTGAATTTTTCAAGGATTCAGTAAACTGGCTGGGGTATAAAATAGACCAGAGTGGATATGCACCCCTAGAAGATAAGACCAAGGAGATAGTTAATATGAAACCCCCCAAAGATATCCAAGGCATCAGATCATTTCTTGGCGGAGTACAATATTTATCCCGTTTTGTACAAAATTTATCTATTTTAACCGAGCCTATCCGGAAGATGCTCAAAAAGGACCAAAGTTTTGAATGGGGCCAAGCCCAGCAGCACTCTTTTAACCTTATTAAAGAACAGCTTATAAAGCCAAAAATTTTAACACATTTTAATCCTAGCTTAGATACAGTAGTAGTTTGCGATGCTTGCAAATTAGGCTTGGGAGCTACCCTTTTACAGAAACATGGTACCCTTCCCGACGGGAAAGATGACTTGAGAGTAGTATTCTACGCTAGTAGATATTTGAACAAGTTCGAAAGCGAGTACAGCACCAGCGAACTAGAAATGTTAGGGGTAGTCTGGTCCCTTGAACATTTCAAACATTACATATTTGGGAAGAAAATATCTATATACACAGACCATCAGGCTTTAGTAAGTATTCTTAATGGGAAAAATATCAACGGAAAACAGGCCTGTAATAGATTAACGAGATGGCTTTCTAGATTATTGCTCTTTGATTTTATAGTATATCATAAGCCAGGCAAAGACATGGGCCTGGTCGATTATTTGAGCAGACACCCCAATGGCCCCCCAGAAAAGTCAGACCCCTACGACGAAGAATTTGTCATAAACAAGATATCGGAAATTAATGATGAAATCTTGAGCCGTATTGATTGTGATTTCATTTTAGAACAGGTCATTCAGCAATCTCATCTCAGCGTAGCAAAAGGACCGACGGTCAATATGGTACGCGAGCCGGCGAAGATCAAAGACTTTCACAAAAGCGAGGTGGGATTAAGACCAGCAGTCAATTCTCAACGTGCAATGAGAAGTGCAGCGTCCAATGAGAATGCAGCATCATTATCTCGCAACAAGTTGCACAGCGTGGTTAGTTCAATCAAAGAATGCGATAAAGCTATTGTGAACAAGATTATGGCAGACGATAATTCAAATCAAAATTTTACTCAGCAAGAACTGGACAGGGCTATCGGAGAGACGAATTATGGAGCTATGGCAGGGGCAGGGGTATCAAGTGAGGATCCGGACCTAACAGAAATGGTCAACCAACCTCAATTCAATTGTTTCGCCCCATTTATCATCAATGACCCCACACTTTGGGCATATCGCTTGTACCGTGTGAAAATGCAGGGAGGAGAACTTGTGCCAGATCATAGCAGAGAGCTGTTGGAGATCAGCTATTCCAAAAT
>JBCCQN010000393.1:0-1550 GCA_039024315.1 Bacteroidota bacterium | reverse complement strand
TAAAGCAGGAAAAGCGTTACCCTGTATCCTTTCTCTCCAATGCCTACACTTGGCAAGGAGTCGCTTACGATAAACTGGGGCAATACGAGGCATCAGAAACGTCTTACAATCAGGCCTACCAAATACTGGCCGAAAACAAATTGCTGGAAAGAAGTGCTACTTTTAGCCTCTACCTCCACCAAACACGCTTGGCCATTCATCAACAAGAGTACGAGCAGGCTCAACAGTGTTTAGAACGTGCCCAAGCCTTTGCCAAACGTAACCTTAAAGCAGAAGACCACCATCTCAATCGCATGTATATCATGGAGGCGGAGTTGGCAATGGCGCAACAAGAGTATCAAAGGGCAGAAAATGCCGCGGCTAAAGCAGAAGCACGTTTTTTACAATTGCAGGGTAACAGAAGCAATCGCTTAGCGGCCATCTATAATATGCTAGGCCAAATCAAATTAGAGCAAAAGCAATGGCAAGCAGCGCATGAATACTTTGCCCGAAGCATTGACAATATTTTTCCAGATAATGATAAGGCTGTAAAGGATTTTCACCCCTCTCGGGGAACGCTTGTTCAAAGCGCGGGGCGTCTGATAACCATCTTTTACAATCAAGCCCTTTGTTATCATCGCGAAGGCTTAGCTAAGGCAGATACGGCTCTATGGATACAAGCGGCAGAGGCGCTTAACCGCAGCATGGAATGGATTGCCTACAGTCGCTCTACTTTACAAGAACCGGAGGATCGTAGCCATCTGACAAACTTCCGCTTTCGGGTTTATGAATTGGCGATGGCCAATGTTTACCAACTTAGTCAACTCAGTAATAATCCTTACTGGCAAGCTTTGAGCCACGAAATTGCCGAACGTAGCCGGGCTAACCTCCTCTGGGAATCCTTGCAAAAGGACCAAATCCTAAACCCCACTGCCCTACCCCAACAGATCATCAAGGAGCAAAATCGTATCGAGAGTAGTATCCGTCTCGCTCGTAATGATTGGTTTAGTCTTTGGCAAAGAGACGAACAGCATCCTGATTTGCCGCAGCTACAAAATGAGCTGATTCGACTACAGCTTAGTCAAGACTCTCTCCAGTATGTGATTTCTCATGATTATCCAGACTATCATAATCTCAAGTATCAAAGAGACATTCCGTCTTTGGCTCAAGTTCAGGGTCAGCTAGCCGCTAAGCAACAACTATTAGAGTATTTTTATACCGATACGGTACTCTACTTGCTACAAATTGAGCCTCGGGACTTTCATTTCCATCGGATCGAGTTAAGAGAAGATTTTTCTAGCCTCCTTACTGATTGGCAAAGCCAGCTCCAAAACCCAGCTCAAAGCAGACCTCAGGGCTTGGCGGTATTGGGACATCAGATTTTTCAGCAGCTTGTGCCATTTGCCTGGGAGGCTGATAGCACCCAAAGTCTCTTGATCATTCCTGACGGTCCCTTGACTCAACTGCCTTTTGAGTTATTGGTACGGGAGGCGGCTTCGCCGAACGATTATCGCGATATACCTTACTTATTTGCAGGAGCTGACATCCATTATGCCTATGCAGCTTGGACT
>JBCCQN010000392.1:0-1559 GCA_039024315.1 Bacteroidota bacterium | reverse complement strand
GAACCTTCAAGCACATTCGCTCCATTTGGTATATAAAGAGGTTAAGTAGGTGCTTGTATAAGCGCAATCTTCAGCTTAACAGCCAGTTTGCAAAGCCTTTTATCCAACGTCAATAGGTGAGCCGATTCCTGCTGGGTGAGAGCGCCTGAGATAGGTTGACGCTATAGGAGTTTATTGGGAGTAGAGAAATTCAGGGCTTTAATATTAGACAATGGGTTTGATTGTGAGCTTGCTTCTTCTTTCTTCTTGAATTTTATGGTTCTGCTGTTCGGATAAAACTGGCGGGATGTTACCTATAGATGAGTGTGGTCTTTTGTGATTGTACAAAAAGATGAATCGCTGGATCATGTTGGGGAGTTGGATAAATTGAGTTGGCTTCCATTGGTAAAGATAGTCGTTTTTTATGATATCATGAAATTTTTCGACATGCGGATTTTCGAAACATGAATCAGCCATACTGTTGATCATCTTAGACTTTTGGGTAAGTTTAAGGAAGTTCTTGTCAATGTACTGTCCTCCGGCATCTGAGTGGAAGATACATCCGGTAAGATCCTGTCCTTTTCGTTCTTTGATGGCTTGTTTGATCGCGGGAATAACGGTTGCCTCGGCGGTCATCTTCTGGCTTGCTACGGCTGCGAGACATCTTCGGCTGTAGAGGTCCAGGATGATAGTCAGGTAAGCAAACTGGTCCTGGACCCGTAAGTAGGTTATGTCGCTGGCCCATACTTGGTTAATGTCTGTATAGGTCTGCCCTGCAATACGATTCTCGAATCTATAGGTGCCAGGGTGAGTGGTCTTATGGTAGGCAATTACATGCCTGACCCTCAGTCCATTATCTAGCAAAATAGCTTCGAATCGGTCTCTGCCGATATCCTGAACCAGATGCTGTTTCTGTGGATCAAGTTGCCACATTCGATACAACGATCTAGCTCCCATACTAGGGTGATCAATCCGTTCGAGTTTGACCGCTTTAATCAGGATCTGGGCCTGCTTCTTAGCTGTGGCTAGCGCCTTACGTCTCTGGTGAAAAGCTTGTCGGCTAATCCCTACCACTTCAAATAGTGCTTGCATCGTTACGCTCCGTTTTTGGGGGTGTTGATGGAACCATTCGAGGGTAGGGAAGCGGAGTTTTTTTCCCAGTCGATACCATAGCGCTCTTCAGCTAATTGCTGGAGCTTGCGAAGGTAGACGAGTTCGGCTTCCTTTTGACCCAAAAGACGCTCTAATTCCGCAACGCGATCTGAGAGAACAAGTCGCTTCTTGGTTTCACTCTTAGGCTCTACTACCTTGACGATAGCCTTTTGATAATGGGCCGAATACTTATGAATCCATTTGTAAACAGCAGCAGAGGATACCTCATAACAGCGGCAGATCTCCGCAACGCTAACCTTGCCTTCTTCATATTCGCGAACCCGTGCTTGACGAAAACTTTCACTGAAATACCGACGTTCTTTTTGGTACTCGCGACGGCTAGATCGATTCGATTGACTCATAGGAATAGAAGTTAAACAGTGGAAATCAACTCCCAAATCTGTCAACCTATTTTAGGCATACTCAAG
>JBCCQN010000391.1:0-1730 GCA_039024315.1 Bacteroidota bacterium | reverse complement strand
CCTCCGAGGCGTCGAGCGGAGCGAGCTCCTCGGAGGTGTAAAGCAAAGAAAAGCAAAGACTCCTCGAGTGTGAATAACAGATTGCACAACTCAAGCGGCTTCCACGATATTTTCGATAATATTCCATGCACCACTGCATTTGTAACATCTAAGATTTGCCATAGCCTGCGCTCCTTTGATGGACCACTTTTGTCCTGAGAGCTTCATGCGCTGCTGTATGACGCTTCGATGAGCCGCTTCAATGGGTCCAGAACCAATCATTAATCCTTGTTCTCGATAGGTTTTGTATTGCATCCGATCGTCGTGTTCAACATAATAGGTCAAGAGTTTTTCTTTAGCTCGCTTAGCTTCAGGATTAGAAGCTCTTATTGACTTCACCTGACTTAAGACCTTCTCTAGTTCATTGTTAAGTAAACTATCTGATTGTTCTTTAACCCAATTTCTGCGGACTTGATCACATTTCCACTGGTGACGCCCAAAGAGCACCAGTTTCTCTTTGGCATGATAAAAATCCAATATCTGCTTGGCTCCTGGGTAGTTGTCATCGGCCCACTTCCAAATCCATTTTGCACCGTCACCAATGATTACCTTGCGATGAAATCCTACCAAGTGTCTTTCTAGTTTTGGGAAAAAGCCATCTACGCTACCTAAATGGCTAACGTACAGAGATTGGCGAGCTATCCGCCTTGTATCTGTAAGGTTAACTACTTGACTACCAGCAAATACACGGCCTAGTTTTAGCTCTCGCCATTTGTCTTCCCGGGTGAATAGCATTGCCCCGTCTACCATGATGTAAAGAGGATCCTGTTTATCCTTTTGAACGGGCTTGGGAATAAAGGGATCAACATCTGCCTTAACTAACGGATCGATAAGACTACCGTAGTAGGTACAAATTCGCTGAATTTGCATACCCGGTATCTCGATGCCACCGACTTGTTCGAGCAGTTCACTGGCTTGACTGTAAACGGTTGCTTGGCCGACTAAGCAGCATAGCTTTCGCAATTTTTCGCTGACAGCGAATTTTCGTGTGCCTTGAGCCAATGCATGCTTCTTTGAAAGTTCAAAGCGCCCCAGACTTGTCAGGACTTTTTTTTGAATTGCGGCTTTTAGGTAGTGGGGCGGAACCATGGCGAACAAGTTGGGATGTAAACTTGCGCGATAGGTCAATGAGGCGATCCTCATATTCTGTAGAAGAGGTAATCTTTCCTTCTGTTTTGACGAATTGTTCTACATCTTCACGCATCGATTCAAGAATGAGGTCAGTCAATAGCTTACTTTTCATAGTGGTTGTGATTGTCCCCTAAAGCTACGAATTGTGCAATTTGTTATACACACATGACTTCTAGGTTGTTTGATCTCCATTGAATAGCCAAAAAGAAGTTACTGCATAAGCTGATGACGCTATAGAAAATGGAGACGTCGATCGGCTCAGTGCCATTACCCGATTTTTAGAGTACGCCGAAATTGAGGACATGTCGGTCCCCTTGCATGCTGGTTTAAGGAAACTGCTCGGAGATAATAGAAAGGGGAAATTGGCTGATAATATTTAGGTTCTCCAGAGCTGAGGATAATTTGCCGGCATCTTATGCGTTTGTACCTCGTCTTGAATCGAACCCAAGTATGCGTTTAATCCTGTTGCTCCTTATTCAGCTGCCCACTACCCTATCCGCTCAATTTGATGGTCCGCCCAACAATGCGGCTGAATATGAGGAGCAATATCAATGGCGCAT
>JBCCQN010000390.1:0-1738 GCA_039024315.1 Bacteroidota bacterium | reverse complement strand
TTCGGTGGTCATAGATCCAGTAGGACGCAAGACTAATGGCTTTTTCTTTGGTGTCAATGCTTTGGGCGCGCAATCCGAGGGGCTAATTGGTGCTACCATGTCTGATGGGGACTTCAATTTTGATTGGGACAACCGTTGGTATTCAGCCGTAAAAAATTATGACGATCATTGGGTGGTGGAGATTGCGATTCCCTTTAAGACCTTACGCTATGAAGCAGGTACTAAACGCTGGGGGCTCAATTTTATCAGAAATGACATCAAACGAAATCGATATTCCACTTGGTCCTATGTTCCGCTCAACTTTATGGGAGTAGATATGGGTTATTTAGGAGATTTGTTTTGGGATAAGGCTCCACCAGTAGCAAAAGGTAATGTGTCAATCATACCTTATGTGACAGGTGGGCTTTCAAAAGATTATGAGGAAGGAACTGATATCTCTACTACCTATAATGCAGGTTTTGACGCAAAGGTTGCGCTTTCACCAGCGCTAAATCTGGATTTGACGGTCAATCCAGATTTCTCCCAAGTAGATGTAGATGAGCAGCTTACAAATTTGGATCGCTTCAATTTATTCTTTCCAGAGAAACGAAACTTCTTTCTCGAAAATAGTGACCTATTTACCTCTTTTGGCATTCCCCCAACGCGACCTTTTTTCTCACGCCGGATAGGGTTGGAGGCAGATGGTAATGGTATTCCGGTGCCGATACCGATTTATTTTGGCGCTCGCCTGACGGGCAATCTGACGGATAAACTTAGGATTGGCTTGATGGATATCCAGACCGGACCTAAAGATGATATTTTGGGACAAAATATCGCAGTTGCCTCCTTTTCTCAGCAACTGATGGAACGCTCAACCCTAACAGGGATCATTACCAATCGCCAAGCCTTTTCAGAGGGCCGCTTTGATCCTGACGATTTTGGCCGTAACGCTGGTGCTGAGTTTAACTATCTCAATAAGGCGGGTTCTTGGGGAGGATGGGCTCAGTTTCACGCCTCCTTCAAGCCAGAACGATATGATAAGAATTTATATTATTCCGCAGGAGTATTTCACCTATCCCGCAATATTGAAGCCTTTCTAGCTTACAGTAAAACAGATGAAAACTTCTTTACAGACGTCGGCTTCAACGCTAGGGCGATCAATTATGATGCGGAGCGCGATACTTTTGTAAGGCTGGGCTATGCCATCTATTATGGCAGTTTTAACTATACCTTCTACCCAGAGAATAATGAAATTGTAACTCAGCATGGACCTCGGTTTGAGACCGCTCCGACCTTTAACGACGATGGTAGTCTAAACGACTGGAATCTGACTCTTGACTATAGGGTGATGTTCAATACCCAGGGTTTTGTCAGTTTGGGCTACGTGCGTAATGATGTACGTTTGCCTTTTGCTACGCAACTAATCGGTGATGTTCCTTTACCTGTGGATACCTATCAGTTTAACAGTGTCCGAGGGGAGTACCAATCTGATCCGCGAAAGAAATTCAATTATAATCTGAACTTTGAGTACGGGCAGTTTTACAACGGTATGAAGACTAGTATAGGTGGCTTTTTACGGTTTCGGCAACAGCCCTGGGGCAATTTCGCCCTGAGAGTGAGCCGCGATTATGTCGAACTACCTAAGCCTTATGATAGTGCGGATCTATGGTTGATCGGGCCTCAGATCAATATCAATTTCAACCAGAATATTTTCTGGACGACTTATCTACAATACAATACCCAGTGGGATAATTTTAAT
>JBCCQN010000389.1:0-2062 GCA_039024315.1 Bacteroidota bacterium | reverse complement strand
GTCATGCCATTATAGATGTAGATAACGATTTTCATCTGTAGCTATTCATTGTTTTCAGCAGGCAAGAATAAACTGTTAATTCCAAATAGAATGGATCTTGGCAATAGAATTGTACCATCACTAATATAGCTAACCCTTTTCAACCCAGTTCAGAGTTGGTAATATCAAAGGCCTAATTTAGATCTATCTGCGGCATGTTTACATAACACATTTGTGCATGTTCAAACACATACCTGCCCTTAAATGGTCGTCCCTGAAAAACATACTTCTGAGGCAATCAGTGGACGTTTTCCCGGTTTTCCTAGCAAGTAGGACTGATTGAGCCTGCCATATTGCCGCTAATTTCTGTTCCCATCGTCCTGTTAAGCTGTAATACCGCTAGTGCAATGCTTAAAATTAAGCCAAAAGAGGCCCGAAGCTGATTCAGGCGCATCTTGAGGTTAAAGGCCGCACCGGCCAGTAAGCAATTAACAGCATCTCCTAACTCCCCTGCAAGGTAATTTCTGAGCATTCGATGATCGCTTTTCAAATGACCGATCACGGGCTCAATGCCCGCTCGACGTCGGAAGCGTTTACGCTGCTTTTGTTTCTCGTAATAGCTTTGGTCTTTGCTACCTCTGCTAGGGATAAAAACGGCAGTGGAACCAACCTGACTTGCCCCACGGTATCCTCGATCCCCAACTGCTCGCTTAGGGCGATTTCCACCGGCATCTTCTCTTATTCGCTGTGATTGATCCAGACTAGCTGCTAGGGTATGTCCATCATAAGGGTTCCCCGTAAAACTCTTCATACCCGTAATGACACCGCTATAAGCTCCACGTACTACACTGACCTTGCAGCCAAACTCATACTTCTTGTGAGCTTTCCCCTTAGCAATACACCAAACCGCAGGCTCATGTAAGCTGTAACGCTTGTTTTTATCGCCTCGTTTTTGATTGAGCACTTTGACAAAGAGCGCCAGGCTACTCCCATAAGAATCAAGTGCTTGTGGGGTCATTTTTCGCCGTACATCACGAACTAGCCGGCCTGCAATCGTCTTGATCTTGCGCTGTGCCTTCAGTGCCGCTTTACGCCTTCTAGGGTGATGCGCGTTGAAGCATTTCATGCGTAGGTCCTTGAGCACAAAGCGATAAGATTGTCTTAGTTGGATGCCTTCCGCTTCCGCATAAGACCAGCAATAGTCGATAATTTTTAAGGCCAATTTCGTGTCCGTTGGATAAGTGATATTCTTTTCCTGGACTGTCGTATCAACCAAAACTTCCTCTTCCACCTCACTGCCACAGTGAAGACGAACCGTTAGGCTTAGCACCTTCTCCATACCTTTTTCGCTGACCCGTTTGCGGAAGTAAACAAAGTCCGTGGGATCAAAAGGTGGCTTATGCTGAAAATAGGTTTCACCGGTAAAGTATTGCCAATAAGGATTCTCTACCCAACGCCGTAATACAGACTCATCACTCTCGTTGAACATCTGCTTTAGCAATAACATACCTCCAATTGTTCGCACTGGAATACTCGGTCGACCTTCATGCGAATAATAAACCGAAAGCTCTTCGTCCAACCAATCCCAATCAAGCTCATTGGTTAGCCTACACAACTCGTGATCGAGGCTTAAAATGGAATCTAAACGCGAACGGAAAAGGTCTCCCTGGCGCTCATCTGGCAAACTCCCTTTCATTTATTTGCAAGCTTTTAATGTCAAAAAGGCCGTTTCTGGCGAAAAACTAATGGTAAACGGCGGCTGCAACAGCAAGATAAGAACTGATTGTCAGTACTTTAACCTCGCATCTATATGTTTTTCAGGGACGACTAAGTAATTGATTTAGTTGCTTTACGATTTTCGAGTACTAGCCAACGACTAGCAGTGTCTGTTGGAGAGCCTATCCTGGCGATAGGAGTGTGTAATTAACTGTGTCATAGACAAACGTACTAACTTTAAGTCATGACATCAGATGATAAAAATGGCAAGCCTCTACCTTCCGATTTTGATTATGAGGTATATCGCCCACAAGTTATCCAAGGGCTGATGAAAGGCCAAGCTCTCACCGGAGAAGAGGGTTTGCTC
>JBCCQN010000388.1:0-2183 GCA_039024315.1 Bacteroidota bacterium | reverse complement strand
CTCGGAGGTGAGAAGTATTGTCAAGGATCTAGATCTGAAGGTCAACAGTGCCCATATGGATGCAGGGGCTTTTTTCGATCCGAATCAACCAGATTATTTTAAGCAGCATCTAGAGGAGGTGGTGAAGGCTGGGCAAGCGTTTGCGGTAATCGGTTGGGTGCCAGAAGAGCATCGGGAAAAATATGATGATTACAAGCGGGCAGTAGATCTAGCAAATGAAGCCGGTGAATTGGCTAAAAAGGCGAATGTCCAATTGGCCTATCACAATCATAACTTTGAGTTTAAACCTTTTGAGAAGGGTACTCCTTATGATCTCTTGTTGTCTAAAACAGAGCCTGATTTACTCCACTTTGAGCTAGATGTTTTCTGGTGCGATCTTGCAGGACTGGATCCTGTCCCATTGATGGAGAAAATAGGGGATCGACTTGCCTTGCTGCATTTGAAGGATAAAAACAAAGGGGTCAAAGATCGATATGAAGGCAGCGAGGTCAGTGATTTCAAAGAAGTCGGAAATGGCGTCTTAGATTTTCCTGCTATTTTAAAAACAGCTCAAGCTTTAGGCGTTTCGCACTGCCTAGTCGAGCAAGATGAATCCCCTGATCCTCTAGCGAGCTTAGGCATGAGTATGGAGTATCTAAATCAGATTTAAGCCATGGTAAGAATTACTTTTGGCTCTTCGCCATATTTAGTGGGTTTTGTAGTTTAGCTGGATGACAGAAATTGAATTATTTACAGCAGCTTTACGGTTACCTTTACCGTGGAAGATTACAGAGATTCATTTTGAGACAGCATCCTATCCCAAAGAACTGAGGATAAAGATTGGTCATGACAGAGGAGCTCAATTTGAGTATGAAGGACAATTCTATACAGCCTATGATCACCAAGCTCGTGTTTGGCGCCACCTCGATTTTTTTGAGCATGTCTGCTACATAGAAGCTAGAGTGCCAAGAGTAAAACTAGAAGATGGCTCGGTACGCTTGGTGGAAGTTCCTTGGGCCGAACCTGGAAGTTCATTCACTTTGCTGTTTGAAAAAAAGGCAATGCAGTTAGTCAAAGATGGTTTAAGTAAAAGCAAAGCAGGTGCTCAAATGCGTATAGATGGTCGTTGTATAGGTCGCATGATCAATCGCGCAGTGAGTCAAGCTTTAGCGGAACAAGACTTAGAGGCAGTGGAAGACTTAGCGCTTGATGAAGTCAGTATCACAAAAGGACATAACTACTTCACGATTTTAACGGACCGACAGGCTGGTAAAGTGGTTGGCATAGCAGAAGGTAAGGATCACAAAGCAGTAGATAAGGCATTGATAGACATGGAAATACGCGGTGCTGACCGATCTGAAGTCCAGACTGTTACCCTGGATATGTCTACGGCCTACATTGCTGCTTGTGACCGTTATTTTCCAGATGCTGAACGGGTTTTTGACCGTTTTCATATCATGAAAAAGCTAAACGAAGCCGTTGATGCAGTTCGAAAAGAAGACCAGAAGCAATTCAAAGAACTGAAGAAAACCAAATGGCTATGGTTAAAGAATGCTTCAAAATTAAGCCTAGCCCAAAGACTGAAGCTACAGGATTTATCAGCTAGTTTACCCAATATAGGCAAAGCATATCGTCTCAAAGAACAGTTCAAGCAATTTATGGATACTGCCTATATCTGGAATGACACCTATTTACTCAAAATGTGGATGGCAATGGCCCACTACAGTGGCTTAGAGAGTCTACAAAAGTTTGTAAAAATGCTGCAAAAGCACTGGTATGGAATTGAAACCTTTTTCTCATTACGAGCTACCAACGCAATGGCCGAGGCATTCAATTTGAAAATTCAGGAGATCAAGCGAATCGCCAGAGGATTCCGAAATAAAAACAATTTTAAACTCATGATTTACTTCCATCTTGGAAAACTCGATTTGGGGCTAACCCACTAAATACAGCGAAGAGCCACTATTTATCTCTGGATTACTTTTGTAATTACGCTAGGCGCAAGTCTTGCAGGCTATTTCAAACCTGATGCACTCCTAGGAACGTGGGAGGCCTTGGGCGCAACTGGTGCCTTATCATTAGCAGGTCCATTGGGCTTATTTGTTTCGAGAAATATGGCAACTGCTGCAGTGACGCTCTTCGCGCTCGTAAAGAATAATGCCTCCATGATTAAATTAGTCCTATTACTTAGAATAGTAAGTGAT
>JBCCQN010000387.1:0-2305 GCA_039024315.1 Bacteroidota bacterium | reverse complement strand
CCCTGGCGGACCTGTTACGTCACCCTCGAGTCTTGATCCAATCGCTTTTGTGGCCTATGGAAGGCGATAAAAATACCCTCAAGGTCGAAACCCGCCTTGGCCGCCTGGTCGAATTATTGAGAGAGCGTGACACCTACGATATCAACATTCAAACTGTACGCAAAGCTGCTTGGAGAAAAAGATTCCAATCGACAGAGCTAGCTTAAAGTCCAGTCTAAGATCTCGAGAGATTGCACAAGATGCATATACGGATGTCATTCTCCCTGCTTAACTCATTACCATGTTAATCAAGAAAGCCAAGCGATCCTTTCAAATGATTACGCGAGAGTCTTCTTCGCATAAAGTATGGCCTTGCCCAAATGTCGATATAGAGACCGAACCCCACTTCATCTTCATTCTCACCCCCCCTTATTCAGGCTCGACAGCATTGGCCCAGACCTTGAACAGCTGCCATCACTCTATGCTTCTGCAAAAACGCGGAGAAGGCCAATGGCTGATTCCAGGCATGTGCTCAAATGATCGATGGAATCCAGACAAATACATTAACTGGGACTCGGTCAGAGCAGTTTGGCTACAGCGGATTAAAGAAACCAATACACTGGTACAGAACATCAATTTTATTATAGAGAAGAGTCCGCCCAATCTGGTTCGATTAGACCAGCTAACCAGTGTTTTCCCAAAGCATACTCTTATCGCTTTTAATCGAGATCCTTTTGCAAATTGTTCAAGCCGCCTATTTCGCCATCATAAACCAGGGACTATGGGCCAAGATGAAAGACTCAAACGGATTAAAAAAATAGCCTCTAAGTGGATATTTTGTAGTTGGTGGGTTAGAAAATGGATGGCAGAACTGCCCGTCATCAGCTTCACATATGAAAGTTTTTGTGCTTCGCCTGAAGATTGCATATCCCAATTAGTCAAGAAAGTTCCAGAATTTCAGACTGTTGATGTGAACAAGAAGATAAAAGTCAAGGACTATCAAAAACAAACGATTATCAATCAAAACGAGAGACAAATTTCCAAGCTTACTCCAGCGGATATTGATGTTATTTCGGAAGTTCTGGAAGCAGAGTCTGATCTAGTAAAATTCTTTGGCTACTCCACCAGAAAATTAGTATAAATATCTTTTTGAGCCTTCATTAGCTTTTCTATTGATTATTTTTCTGATTAATTAACCCATGTCACTCTAATGACGAAAATTCAAAGAAAACTAATAAAGTCTATACAGTCGGTTCTCAGTCATTCTCTTTTAGGATCTATTTCACTAGATGCACTAGAGAGTTCCTCAAAGGGCGATTGTCATTATTATCCTAGTTTGGCAGAAAGTGTTTCAACTAATGAAGTAGCTTCTATGAACCTTTTACCCTCTGCACGGGCTATCCAAAAATCAAGCTACGCAACGCCAGACATTTTTACCCTAAACCTCCAGAACATATATTTTTGCCCTGAGTACAATATTTTACATACTGAAGTACGCCAGATTATAGAAGAGTCCATCAGCACCCAACGTGAGCTCAACCAGTTTGATTTCAAAGTGTTTTATCAAACCCAGGTAGAGAGCATTTCTGAGGTCTGTAGCACCTTTCGCTCCCACAAAAATGGGTATTATCATACCCTGATAGATAATCTTCCTAGGCTTTATTTACTCAATCATCCCAGGTATCGAGACCTCGATAAAATCAATATTCTTTGCTCGAGTCAACCCACCCAGGTCGAGCAATTCTACTTGGATAAGCTTTTGCCCGAAAATGCCAAAATCATCCTAGTTGATCCCCAAAAGCGATATTGCATAAAAAATCTAATTTTCCCAAGTTTTTTAAGCCGTCGATTTTCCGGGTATCTTCCGTCTGAGTATCTGAGGTGGTTTATCAATAAAGTTACCCCTCAGCGTCCCCGGCGAAAGGTCAACCGTATTTTCATTTCACGCGTTGCCACTCATAAGGGCCGTCAGCGCTGTCTTTTAAATGAGGATACCCTATTTGAGGCGCTCAAGCCCTATGGCTTCGAGCGCTACGTGCTCGAGCGCATGTCCATTGAAGAACAGATCGCTCTTTTTTATGATGCAGAGGCTGTAGTCGCCGCCCATGGCGCTGGTCTTGCCAACACGATCTTTTCTCAGGAGATCAAAGTGCTAGAGCTATTCCCGACAACTTTTATCTTGCCCCACTATTATTTTCTAGCCCAATCTCTAAAGCATTACTATAGATATTGGTGTGCTTCAGAAGACGGTATATATGACAATTTTAAAGCAGATATTTCAGACATACTCAAGATCTTAGATGACTTTAACTAATTATCCAAAGTT
>JBCCQN010000386.1:0-2450 GCA_039024315.1 Bacteroidota bacterium | reverse complement strand
TTCAAAGAACGTTCCCTAAAAGGGATTAAGATTATTTGGCAGTTCACTCCTCAGATCGCCAGAGATAAACTTAACCGCCGATACGTCGAAGTGAATCCAGATAACTCAAAGTATAAAATAACTTGATGTACAGTGTATTAAGCCTACACTAAAAACACCTTTACTTTTTTCGTTTTGAGTTTCTGTTGATCTAGCTTGATTAAGACTTTGTCAATATTAGGGCTTGAAACGGCCACAAATGCGCAGTCATTTTTCAACTCAATTAAGCCTAATTTATCTGCTTTAAGGCCCCCTTTTTTCATAAATAAGCCGGCGATATCTCCCTTTGAAATCTTATCTCTGCGTCCCCCTGAGACAAACAAGGTTTGCCAATTAGTAGCCTCAGGAACTGGCCGATCCTCTAGGGTTTGAATCGCTAATTCTCCTACAAAATCTGGCAAGGGCTCTTGTTCCCATTGCAATACATAAGCCGCTCCTTCCTCATGCATTCGAGCCGTCCGCCCATTGCGATGCGTAAACTCCTCCGCCCGACTCGGCAGGTGATAATGGATAATAAAATCTAGGGCTTGCACATCAATACCGCGGGCGGCTAAATCTGTGGCCAGTAGCAAGCGATGGGTACCATTGCGAAACTTAATTAGCGCCCGCTCTCGGTCTTTTTGCTCCATGCCGCCGTAAAAACAGGCGTGATCAATTCCTTCCGCTGTCAAGAAATCACTTACTCGCTGGATACTGTCTTTATAATTGCAAAAAACGATACCAGATTTAGGCCCCAAGTGACGCAAACTGGCGCCTAAAATCTTCAACTTATCCTTGGAGGGAGAGAGGATACGCCTGATTTCTAATTGCTTATTGGCTTCCTGCGCATAATTGATCAGCTCAGGTTCCTTTAACTGTACAAAAGCAGGTACCTCCACCCCATAAGTCGCAGAGGTTAAAATCTTACTCACCCGCTGAGGAATCGCCCCAATGATCTGCTTCATTTCTTTTTCAAAGCCGATCTCGAGTGATTTATCGAATTCATCTAGGACTAAATATTTAAGCCCCTCACACGAAAAGGTCCCTCTACGAATATGATCAGCTAGCCGGCCCGGGGTTCCTATCAGTATGCTGGGAGTATGCGCCAACTCAGCCCGATCCTTCGCTATTTTTCGCCCTCCATAAGCAGCATTTACCTTAAAACCACTGCCCATTTCTCTTGCTACTTGTTCGATTTGCAGCGCAAGCTCGCGACTAGGAGCTAATACCAATACTTGTAATCCTGCTTGCTCTGGGTCTAGCTTTGCTATGATCGGTAATAAAAAGGCCAAGGTTTTTCCCGTCCCAGTTGGGGAAAGTAAAATCACCTCCTTATGGCGGTTAATAGATTCAAAAGCCACTTCTTGCATCGGGTTTAAGCGATCAATTTTAAGCTTTTGCAGGATTTGACGTGGGATTTTCATTACGATATTTCTGAGCAGCAAAGGTAGCTATATTCGACATCATTATGGCTTTGCCTCGCTTTTGTCAGTTTTTTTATTACCTCCCGATAGCTATGCGGGAGCGCGGAACGCTTGACCCTAGCGTTCTGCGCAGCAGTAAACAAAAAAGGTCGAACCACCTAAGTAGCTCGACCCCAACCTATTTAGTAGAGTGTAGCAAGTAAAAAGTATCTAGTAAGAAGAACAATCGCTTCTTTAACCCATGGGGGTCATTTTTCAAAGTCTTAATAATGAACACTTATTGTCTTACTACTTAAATAATACTACTGTGAAATATTCCCGCCCACTGGCAAACCACTGGGGACTCTTATAGGGGCGCGATCATCAAAATCAGGGTCCGTCAAGGCATTGAGGAAGGCTTCAATATCATCGATATCTTGAGGCCGCAAACGCAAGTCTTCTAATTCCTCTGCCAATTCTCCAGCGTTGGGATTGATCGGCAAGCTGCCAGGAGGGCCACCAGGACCATTGCCGTTGCCTTGGATACGGATATAGAAATCCAGCACCTCCTCTAAATCTCCCGCTCGTCCACTGTGAAAGTAAGGGCCAGTAATGCCCACATTACGCAAAGTAGGAGTTCGGAAGGCGTAGGTGCCATTTTGGCCCGCATCAGACTGAGCGAGTTTATTATTATCAGGGACTCCCAATACATGGGTTTCAAAGTCTGAAAACATAGGACCACTATGACAACTAGCACAACCTACCTCTACGAAGCGCTCAAAACCTTCTATGGCTTGTGGACTCATAGCATTGGCCTCTCCTGCGACGTAGCGATCAAAGGGGCTGTTATTGGCCACGAGGCTACGTTGGAAACTGGCCAAAGCACGGCTTAGATTAGTGGCATTGATGCTCTGTCCTCCGCCAAAGGCTTGATCAAAGAGGTCCTGATACTCTGCAATAGCTCTCAGACGTAAGATGACACTATCGATGGCATCTTCGGCTGCGAAGACATCTCCGCGCATTTCTTCG
>JBCCQN010000385.1:0-2562 GCA_039024315.1 Bacteroidota bacterium | reverse complement strand
GTATCCCGCTTCATCTCTAAAAGCGTACTCACTGAACCAATCGTACTGCCCTTGTGAAGCGCTAATAACGCAAAGACGCGGCGATACATTCGCGAAGGCAAATCTCCTTTTCGTAAGAGGCTGCGCAAATGGGACTCATCTGAAGCACTCAAAGTAATATGTTGTTTAGGCATCGGGAAGATCGGTAAGTTGGAAATCGGCAATTTACATAAATAACTAATTTGTTACTTTACAGACTACTAGTCATCGGCGGGAGGGATTTTTTGCTACAGCCATTATTCATCTAAAACCAAGCGCCCTTCTTTCTCAGCTTTGGCTCTGCCCCACTTCGCTATCTGCTGCACAATGGGTACGAGGGTTTTGCCCTCTTCGGTCAATTCGTACTCCACTCTTGGAGGTACCTCCGCATAAACTTTGCGAGAGACCAGACCATCTTGTATTAAGGCTTTCAATTGGATAGAAAGCATTTTATCGGTAATATCTGGGATGAGGGCTTTTAATTCACCAAATCTCTTCTTCCCGTATTGCAGATACCAGATGACTACTGCTTTCCATTTGCCACCGATAAAGTGCATGGTAACATCTAAGGCACAATGAAAGTCTTGATTCATCAGCCGGTACTTATATTCTTTCCCGTTTTTAACCATAACAAGCCATTACTATCAAAATGGATAGTTACTATCAATTTTAACTACCTATTGGTTGCACATTTCCTATACTATACTTTTGAAAGCATATAACAAAATTATAGTGGAGTTATGAAAGTAACAATTTTAGGAACTGGAATAGTGGGCAGGACGATCGCGGCGAGACTAGTGGAGCTAGGACATGAGGTCAGCATCGGTACCAGAAATGTCGAAAACACCCTGAACAACGAAAACAAGGACGGCTATGGCAATGCCCCTTTTAAAGATTGGTACAAGGACAATAGTCAGATAAAGCTGCAAACTTTCAAGGAAGCAGCGGAGAACGCAGACATGCTTTTCAATTGTACAGGCGGTCAGGTATCTATTGCAGTGCTTGAGGCAATTGGCGAGGACATCCTAAAGGGAAAAGTATTGCTTGACATTGCCAATCCCTTGGACTTTAGCAATGGCATGCCCCCATCTCTTTCTCCGGTAAATACGGATTCGTTAGGGGAACAAATTCAAAGGCGATTCCCAGATCTCAAGGTGATTAAAAGCCTGAATACCATGAACACAAACTTGATGGTTAAGCCTTCTTTATTGCAGGGAGACCATAATGTTTTTGTATGCGGAAATGATGAAGGAGCCAAGTCTCAGGTCAAAGAAATGCTTAAATCTTTTGGCTGGCGCGATGAGCTCATCATTGACCTTGGAGATATTACCAACTCACGCGGCACGGAGATGCTTTTACCTATCTGGTTGAGATTATGGGGTGCGCTTGGCACCGCTGAGTTTAACTTTTACATCCAGCGAAATTAGAGACCGACCAAGTTTCGTCTTTATTGACAATGAGGCTCTGCAAAAATATTTTGTAGAGCCTTATTCGCATTTCATTTATCAGCTGCTTTTGCCTTATTTTAGCTCAAAGGCTCAAATACATGCGCAAAATACCCTTCCTACTGCTTCTAATAGCGGCTTGCCAGCCCACATCGCAAATTGCGAACAACCCAAATGATATTTTAAGATTCGTGGATCCCTTTATCGGCACTGGAGGACATGGTCATACGATACCGGGTGCTGCAGTACCTTTTGGTATGGTACAACTCAGTCCCGATACCCATTTAGACGGTTGGGATGCCTCAGGTGGTTACCATTATGATGACGAGTATATCTACGGCTTTTCACATACCCATTTGAGTGGGACTGGCATTGGCGATATGGGCGATATTTTGATACTCCCTTTTCGCGGAGAAATGCAAATTGAGAGCAAAGATGTAGACCCGCTAAAAGGCAGCTTTGATCACAAAAATGAAGTCGCTAGCCCTGGCTATTATCAAGTCTATCTCGACAACTATAAAGTCAATTGTGAGCTGACCGCTAGCACCCGCGTAGGTATGCATCGCTACCAGTTCAAAGGCAATCAGAGCGCAAAAATCCTACTCGACCTTGGCCATATTCTCCAAGCCAATTGGGGCCACAAATCGATTTACAGTGAGCTTGAGATAGTCGATGATCGCACCATTCGCGGAATGCGAATCTCCTCAGGTTGGGCTTTTGATCATCCGGTTTATTTTTACGCCAAATTCTCGGAAAAATTTGATTTAGAAGGGGTTATGGAAGTCGACCATCTCAACAGGGAGGGAGACAATCAGTTTCAAAGCCCTGACTTGAAAGCCTTCTTAGCGTTCTCCGAAGGAAAAGAAATCCTCCTCAAGGTCGGCATCTCCAATGTGAGTATCGAAGGAGCTCAAGCCAATCTAGAAGCCGAAATCACTGACTGGGACTTTGAGCGAGTACGCCAGGAGGCCGCCCAAAAATGGCGGGACCAACTCAGCATCCTTAAGATCAAAAGTCAAGACGAGAAGGTGATGAAAAACTTTTACACCTCTCTCTATCACTGCATGTTTGCACCGCAGATTTTTCAGGATGTAGATGG
>JBCCQN010000384.1:0-2599 GCA_039024315.1 Bacteroidota bacterium | reverse complement strand
GCAAAAGATTTGGCGTTGACAAAGGCAAGGCTAAAAACCAGTAGCATAGTGCGAATGAAAATATCCGCATTGACGGAGAAAAACTGCTTGATTTTGCTGATTTGCAGGATGGTAGAACGCTTTAGATGCTTCAGCTGATCTCGATAGCGAGCGACAAACAATATTATAGCAAGACTGAGCCCCAAGTATTGGGCAAGAACGGTTCCTAAAGCAACGCCATCGGACTTCATACCCATTTCATAGATAAAGAAAAAGTTGAAGAGAATATTGAAGATATTAATAGCAATAATCAGGATCATAGGGAAGCGAGCATTTTGCATGCCGAGAAACCAACCCAAAAGGGCCATCAAACCGATATTGGCGGGAGCGGCCCAAATACGGATGTAAAAATACTCCCTACTTAGCTGCTTGACGAGCTCGATATTATCGCCGCTGGCTTCCGCTTCTAAAAGTCGAAAGCCAAACTCCCCTAAGGGCAATTGTACCAGTAAAAGGATCAAGCCTGCTGTACCGCCAACCAAGAGTGCCCTCGCTAGTACTGCTATACCTTCTTCTGGGTCTTGACGACCAAAAGCCTGGGCTGTCAGGCCCGTCGTACCCATACGGATAAAACCCAAACCCCAATAAATAAAGCTGAAGAGTATGCCCCCCAAAGCGATCGCGCCCAGATAGGCCTCTGACTCCATGCGCCCCATCAAAGCGGTGTCTGCCAAGCCCAGCAATGGTACCGCGATATTGCTGAGAATATTAGGGATGGCGAGACGAAGGATACTGCGATTCATAGGGTGAAGGTAATTTTTTTTTGAGGAAGTGTTGATTGGTGATTTTGACATTGCGACTAATGGGGCAAAACACAGTATTATGAAATCTCCCATCCCTTATCTCCTCGCTTTGTTTCTGTTGATCAGTAGTACTAGCTGTCAAGAAGAACTGCCGCTCAAACCCAATATCCCACAGTTTGAGATCGACCAATTTGTCAATAATCTACGTGAGTCGCTGGATGAAAAACTGCCCGACTACCAGATCATGGTGGCTCAAAAAGGGAATCTCTATGAAGCTTGGGCCGAAGGAAATGCGATTTATCCAGGGGATACTGGTGGGCAGATGGATATGACCACCGATACTCGCATGGCGGTAGCAAGTGTTAGCAAATTTGTCGGTGCTATTGCGATGAGCCAAGTGCTTGAGGAAAAAGGCATCAGCCTCGATCAACCGATCCATAATTACCTCCCGCCAAGCTGGAAAAGCCAAGTCCACCCTGACCATTGGGATGCTGGCTCGCCTTATGTAGTGAGTTTTCGCAAGCTGATGCAAATGGAGACGGCTATTCCGTTCCCTACCGATGTGAGTATGCCTGCGGCGAACGCTATGTTGGAGGCCCTAAAACAGCCGGCCGTTCCTTCTCTAGTAGGCAAATATCAAAACGGAAACTTCACCCTGATCCGCATCCTCATTGGAGAGATCTATTATGATCTCAACGAAAAGCTAGCCAATTACAATGACAATAGTGCTCAGGCTTACTATCGCTATATCGACCAAAAAGTATTTTCACCCGCCAAGGTAAAAGGAGTTGGTCCCGTAAACTTCAAGTCATTCCTGCCACGGGCCCATCAATACCCGCTTAATCTAAACTTTCAAGATAAGGATGGCAATATCGGTTGGCTGGCAGCGGCAAATCAAATGAACAACGCCGGTTCTGGTGGCCTCTATCTAAGCGTAATGGACCTTGGCGGTCTTATGGCCTACTTCCGCTATACCGAGGATGTCCTTTCTGCCGATATGCGGGAAGCCATTATGGACAGTGAACTGGGGCTTTCTGAGTCTACGACTGGCGAGCATGGACGCTACCTTACCAAACAAGGTACTCGGGGACCTGACGACTGTTGTGGTCGCGCCTTCAAAAGCATCATCATGATGTTTCCCAACGACATAGAAGTCGCCCTTTTAATCAATGCCAACTATACCAGCTCCCGTACCCTTATCAAACAATCATACGACGCGGCTTGGACAAACTAAGCCTGCTATAAAACAAGAATCTAAAAAACCCTAAAATCATGTATTACTTAAAAACTATCCTGGGGATGCTCCTCCTCAGCTTGGCGATCTACAGCCCAATATCAGCCCAAAATCGAGGCGTAAACTACCAAGCCGTCGCTCGCGACGCAGGCAATAACCTCATGGTCAATCAGGCCCTAAACGTCAAATTCTACATTCGAATCGCTACCGATAATGGAGCCATTGCCTATCAAGAAAACCACAGCACCATGACCAATGAATATGGTCTCTTCAATCTCGTAATCGGTGGAGGAACCGCTGTGGTAGGTACCTTCGAAAGCGTCGACTGGAACAGCGAACGCCACTTCCTCGAAGTGGAGGTAGATGGCCAAAGCCTCGGTGTGCAGGAAATGATGAGTGTGCCCTATAGCCAAGTGGCTACTAGCATGAGTCTTGAAGACTTGGTCGATGTAGAAGCCGGTACGGCTAGCATGAACGATGTCCTCCAATGGGACGGTACGGAATGGCGTTCAGCAGCGCTGAATATCCCTAGCCAAGTCTGGAGCCTATCGGCCAACAATGCTGAATACGATGGCGATGCTCG
>JBCCQN010000383.1:0-2619 GCA_039024315.1 Bacteroidota bacterium | reverse complement strand
TAGAGCATGAATCAGCTCACCCCTCCTATACTTCGATGACTGATGATGGGGTCTTCAGTTTTACGGATGTACAGTATGTGCCTGATTTACAGCGGTTTTTTGATAATTGCGCTGCTCAAGAAAGCCTGGTAAAGGGCGAAGCGAGTTTGGAAGATGAAGCCCATCGCGACGATTATCTTTTTGTAAGCAGTCTGCCTTGGATTCATTTTACCAGCTTTGTTCATCCGGTACATATTAGTGGCTTAGACTCGGTACCGCGATTGACCTGGGGCAAATACCAAAAAGAAGGAGAACGCATTGCGCTCCCCTTCTCCGTACAAATTCATCATGCCTTGGCGGATGGATCCCACGTCGGCGAATATTTTAAGCTGCTACAGGCTTACTTTGATGCGCCTGCAGACTTTATTTAGGATCTAAGACGTCACTGATAAAGTGGAAAACGCCATTGGTAGCTTGGATATCTTGGAGGATAAAACCAACTGAATCGTTGATGGCGATGCTAAAATCGCCGCCAATTTTGATGCTGTCCCCTTGTAGCGTCTTGAAATATTTATTGGCAAAAGCCTCTTCCATATCCACTTTCCTGATATTTCCTTCTAGGATGTGATAACGAATAAAAGGCCGTAACTCATCATCGGATAGGTCATCGAGGTCTTTTAGACCGCTTGTCTGGTCAAACCAGTCTTCGAAGGCTCCGTTGGTGGGGAGCAAAATGGTATTTGGCGTACCGTTGGTCAACTCTCCTGTGAGATTAAGACGATCGATGGCTTCTAAGAAGATCGAAAAAGCATTATTGTCCTCCAGCATTTCGTATTGGTTAGGAGTTTCTATCACCTGATCGACCACATGGATAAATCCATTTTTAGCTTCGATATCGGTCTGGGTAAAGGCAATATCTCCATTTACTTTGATGCCATCATTGGTGATCTCCAAAAGGATGGCAAGAAAGTTACTGTCTGGTGCTTCGTAAGAAGGGCTGATATAGTAACCACTATTGAGGAAATCGGTGCCGGTTTTACCTTGTTGAAAGTGATACCGAAGTAGTTGCTCTAGTCTAGCCTGGGGTACTTCTTGAATGCTGGCAAAATTGTTGGCTTGTAGCCATGATTCGAAGACATTATTGGTAGGCACCATGACCGTAAAAAAGAGGGTGCTCATATCTTCGACAAATTCGGTTCGGTCGAGTGCTTCTACGAAAATGCTGAATTCAGAGCGCTCCTGCATCGTTTCATAGAGGTTGGGCAGCTTGTCGGCTGGGTCTCTCAACAAACAGGCCGGCATCACTAGGCTGGCCGCCAAACCGATGAGTAAAAAAAGTTTAAAGGATTTATGCTGATACATATTCAATTGAAAATTATTGCTTGTAATCGTTCCTATTAAAAAATAAAGGCGCAAAAATACGCATTGATTCGTGTTTTTGGGGAAAATTCGTATTTTCATTTAACGAAAAAAAACGACTAACTGCTGCCTATGGCTACTCCAAACATTGCTAAAGACAAATCCGAGTTTCGTAATTATGAGCAAGGTGAACTTATTGCTGCGGTCAAAAAGCATTATCGTAAGATGCGTAGTCGGCAAACCTATGCCTATGTCCAGCGCATGAAGCAAAAATACCTCACTTACGATAAGCCTCTCATGATATGGGACGCCATGGAGAAGCTAAACGCTTTAATTGATGTTAGTGATCCTGATTTAGACTTGCCCAATGTGCAGCATTTGGCCCAGTCGGCAGAGGCCATCCGAGCTGATAATCGTCCTGATTGGATGCAATTGGTCGGATTGATTCACGACCTAGGCAAGGTGATGTATTTGTGGGGAAGCGATGAGGATGGTACCAGCCAAGCAGAGCAATGGGGCCTAGTAGGAGATGTCTTTGTGGTAGGGGCGGCCTTGCCGAACGCTTGTGTCTATCCAGAGTTTAATGAGCTGAATGCGGATATGAGTGATCCTCGCTACAATACTGAAAATGGTGTTTACAAAAGTGGCTGCGGTCTCGACAAGCTTGAACTTGCTTGGGGACACGATGAGTATCTATTTAAAGTGCTAGAAAACCATCCCGAGAATACAATCCCAGAAGCCGGTATGGTGATGATCCGGTACCATTCCTTTTACCCTTGGCATACTGGTGGTGCCTATAAGGATTTGTTAGGACCTAAGGATGAGCAATATCGTGCATGGGTCATGGATTTTAATAAGTATGACCTCTATACCAAATCGACTAAGATTTACGATTTGGATGAGTTGAAAGCCTACTACAGCCCTATAATGGAGAAGTATTTGGGAAAAGGTCCGATCTATTGGTAATATCAGATATCAGACCGGCTTATTCCCCACTTTCTGTCGTGATTTCTTTTTCAAAAACGAGCTCGGTGCCTTTGACACCCTTAGGGAGAGCGGTGCCTGGAGTAAAGCATAGAAATCTCCATCCTTCTGCTCCTCTTTCATTGATGATCTTGAGATAATCCTCATTATACCTACCGGTCCATGCATTAAATGAAAGACTTACTACTCGACTTTTGCATAACATTCCATATAGGAAAAAGAACGTTCATTGAAATGAAATATCGGAATAGATAGCAATGGTGGGAAAAAATGAGTAGGCTTGTGCTTACCCGCTTC
>JBCCQN010000382.1:0-2676 GCA_039024315.1 Bacteroidota bacterium | reverse complement strand
TTTAGCTGTATCGGCACCAAATACGGCAGCTATCTTCAAGATTGGAGTAGAGAATATTCGTCAAGAAAACTTTCAACAGGCTTTAGAGGATTTTACCCAGATAATTGAGCGTCAAGAAAATTTAGTAGATGCTGCCTATAGCAATCGCTGTCTGGTAAACCTACAATTACAACATAATGCGGCTGCCCAAATGGATTGTCTGGAGACAATTAAATATAATTCTCATAATCTTGAGGCACATCTCAATTTAGGATTGGCTTACTATCGTCTGGGAGAATACGAACCAGCCCTCTATCAATACCAACAGGTTATTCAAGGGGATCAAAGAGATTATCGAGCCTACTACAATAGCGGTTTAGTGTATTTGGCTTTAAATCAATATTCAAAAGCGATCGCCAGTTATCAGACAGCTTTGATCCATTCTCCCAAATTACAAACGGAATCAAAAAGCCTGATTTATAATGATTTGGCTTTAGCTTACATGATGTTAAAGAAAAATGAACGAGCCATATTTAATTTTAGTCAGGCGATCGCTTTGAACGAAAGTAACCATAGCCCATACTACAATCGAGGTTGTGCTTATCATCAACAAGGAAACTATCAGGCAGCAATTCAAAATTTTTCCCAAGCACGAACCTATCCCACTAACATCCCAAACATGATAATTTACTCTTGATAATACGGAGAGTAAAGTGGCAGGACGTTTTGAGGGTTTGAATGATTTGGAATGGAAATTGTTTGAAGACATTTTTCCAACTTTTGAGTCAAGATCGAGAGGAATGCCTCCCGTTCCATTTCGCTATGTATTGAATAGTCTGCTGTACATTTTAATCACTGGGTGCAGATGGTGCGATCTACCTCGTGGAGAGCAGTGGGCATCAAAAAGTTCAGCGCATCGGTGGTTAAAGCGATGGCAAAAAGACGGAACCTTTGAACATTTACAAAGTAGAATTTTGGCGCTCGCAGACAATAATGGTTTAATCAACTGGAACTATGGAGCAATAGATGGCTCGTTTTCCCCCTGGCAAGGGAGGCGGTGATGAGGTTGCCTACGGTTACAAGGGAAAAGGAATTTTGATTCATACTTTGACCGAAGGGAGTGGGATGCCTCTGAGCAACTGTACTACGGCTGCCAATGGTAGCGAACGAGAACAAATTCTACCTTTGCTTGACAGTGTTAAGTTGAAAACGCTGAAGAAAGGTAGACCCAAGAAAAGAGTTAAAGTTTTGGCAGCAGACAAAGGTTATGACTCTAAAGAAAAACGTGCTGCTTTAAGAAAAAGAGGAATACGTCCTCAATTACCCAAACGGACTTATAAAACTCAGAAAAATAGAGGCAGACCAATTAAAATATCTGTTCCTAGATTTCAACAAGAGAGATGTTTCGCATGGTATCAACGTAAATATCGTCGTCTTGTGGTTCGCTGGGAACGTCAATCTTGTATCTTTGATGGTTTTTTGGCTTTAGCTACGATTCATATCTGGATTAACAGAATATTATTAGTGGGATAGGTTCCTCTTCTTCAGTATGAGTGGAAATTTTGCAGTCAGATCGAGGATAAGCTACACATAATAAAACATATCCATCATCAATTTGGCGATCATCCAAAAATGATTGGTCTGATTGATCTACTTTCCCTGTCAAAACTTTTCCCGCACATACGCAACAAGCACCAGCACGACAAGAAAAAGGCAAATCCAGACCTTTTTCTTCAGCTACATCAAGGATATATTCATCCTCTGGTACTTCAATTACCTCATCGATATCATAAGCTTAATGAATTAAATGAACTTGATGTATTTCCATTATTTTTATAAGTTAATTTTGTAAAGGGCAGTCATAGACTTATCATCCGTTATCCGTTACCCGTTATTCAACCTGACGAACTGGTTTAATATTGTTTTGCAAAAATGCCGAAGGTAAAACGTAGTCGGGATCGATCGCGGCAGAAGCGGGGAGTTTATCGGTAGTTAGTTGAAGGGTTATTTGTTGTTGGGGTAAGGAATGTTTTCGGCGATAGATTTCTTTGCCAGTCTCGTCTTGGAGAGCAATGGTTACGGGGATATTTAGGTTGGCGAAGTCTTGTTTTCCTAATTCGCTAGTATAGATTTTTTGCCCTTCTAGATCGAGGGTTATTTGATATTTTCCGTTGGGTAAGGGTTGGTATACGGCATCGGCAATACCAACCTGATAGGTGACGACTTTGTTTAGTAATTCTTCGATTATCGGGCGGTCTTTATTGTTTGCCTTAGCTAAGATTTTCTCTTGTAAGTCGATAATGGTGGCGTAGGGGGGAG
Source organism: Bacteroidota bacterium (assembly GCA_039024315.1). GTDB lineage: Bacteria > Bacteroidota > Bacteroidia > J057 > J057 > JBCAWW01. The sequence goes on along the minus strand of JBCCQN010000382.1, from coordinate 378 downwards.
TTTGATAGCTATTTTCGGCTAAAAATTCTTGAATAGCTGATATTAGAGTTTTTTGTCCGATAATGTCTTCTATCTGCTCGAAAACCATACCCCCTTTGTCGCGGGCGATGGGAAATTCATTATAGACATCGGTTAAAGCTGGCTCTTTGAAGTCGATTTTGCCCAAGCCTCGGAAGAAGTATTGCATCTGCTGTTTTTTGGCAAATCTTTGTTCTTCGGGAGTGCGTCGAGAATCTTGGTAAAGCACGCTAGAATAGCTACTTAGAGCTTCGCGAATGGTCATTGCCCCTGCTACATCCGCAGCCATGATTTTATCTTCCCACCAGGATTGAGCCAGTAGATATGTTACCCAATCGATAACGTTTTCTTTACCTTGCC
>JBCCQN010000381.1:0-2685 GCA_039024315.1 Bacteroidota bacterium | reverse complement strand
TCAGCAGTATTCTAGTTGAGTAAGCATAAATCTTATTGTACATCAAAGCCTGTCTTCCTTTTGGGAGACGGGCTTTTTTTCTGCTTCGCAGAACGCTCATTTGGGGCGGCATGCATGCGCGCCCCTACCGGTAAAATAAGCCTGCGCAGCGCCAATCGAGATAAGCGTTCCGCGCAGCGGCAGAAAAAAGAAAAATCTCCCCCCAAAACCGCAGCTTCCCCCACAGATTTAATTTCCCCTTAACATTTTAAGTTTTACCTTATAATGTGTTCGTTTCTTCTATCATCAGCAACCTCGGCGGTTGGGACAAACTCCAGCAGGAAGCGCCCGATACCTATGCCGAAATCCGTGCCAGTATCGCGGGAATACAAGATGATTTGGTTTTTGAAGCAGATCACAAAACCATCTCGCTCCCTTCGCTTTATAAGTCCTTTCGCTACAATCTGATGAAGTTTGAAGGCTGGGAGCAAAACCTGCGCCTCCATCTCGAGCAACCCAAAGCCTCCCGCATCCTCAGTGAAATAGACTTTGCTAAAGGCGGGGTCGGGGTGGATCTTTTTTTTGATCGGGCGGCCTATCTAGAAAGTTACCTCTTTGCCAAAATCCCCTACTTTATTCGAGCGCGCCACATCCGCATCGCGGTGCTATTGATCCCCAGTGAAGAGCTTGCCCAAAAACTGCCTTCCGGAGTAGTCAAGTTTAGCCACATCCGGCAATTGTTGGCAGGCTTCCCGATCCTACCCTTGAAGTATCCTTTTGTGATCATGGGCTTGACCGACCAAGAACCAGCGGAGATCAAAGAGTACAATCTCAATACGGCTTTAGATGTCTACCTACTTGAAAAGATGGATAAATCTCTCAACGAGATATTAGTGGAGGGAGAAGCCGAAGCCTACGACTTCAAGATTCAACTGCCTAAGAATGAAAAGATTGCGCAGGAGGTCTGTGGATTTGCGAACCGCGAAGGAGGAGGCTTTTTGCTTTTTGGGATTACGGATGATGGTCTTTTGGAAGGTATGCCTGCAGAAGATTGGGATGAAATTCAGCTAAAGCTATCCAGTATTATAAGTAGTTCTTGCTCGCCATCACCAGAGTTCCAAATCCATCGCTTTCCCGCTCCAAAACAACGTAATCGTATCATTATCGTCTTGGAGGTCAAGGAACTCAAACTTAAACCCTGCATGACTCGGCACCGCGTTTATATTCGCAAAAGTGCCTCCGTCCGTCCAGCCAATTCAGAAGATATCCGCCGTCTATTGATTAGATAGACACATCAATAAGTGCTACTGCTCGTAGGACTGCTAATTGATTTTCCACTTTCACAATCATCCTTAAATTCATTACCCATGAAATTCCTCAAAAGCTCAAACAGCCGTAGAAACTTTTTCAAAAAATCCGCCCTCTTCGGCGCAGGTATCGCCACAGTGCCTTTATTCAAATTAGCCCGCGCAACTCCTCAACCTATCAAAGCCAAAGAAGACAATATATACCTCATCGGGCCGCAAGAAGGCTTCTCTCCACAAATTGGCACCTTACTTTCTACTATGACGATGATGAGATCTTGGGTGGTACGTCAGGTCGAAAACCTAAGTCAGGAAGAATTGGATTTTCAGCTAGATGACAAGTCTAACTCTATTGGAGCCCTATTGCTACATCTCGCGGCCACTGAAAAATACTACCAACTCAATACCTTTGAGGAAATGCAATGGGGCAGTTGGAGTGCCGAGGTCAAAAAAGAGTGGGACGTGCCCATGTACCTTGGTAAAAAAGCTCGTAAGCAGATTAAAGGCAATGATATCAGCTATTATCTGGAAAAGCTAGAAGCGGTCAGAGCCGACACCATCAAGGGCTTCGCTGCCCGCGACGATGAGTGGATCATGAAATCAGAGCCCTTCTTCGACAATCAGCCTACCAACAACCATTGTAAGTGGTTTCATGTCTGTGAGCATGAGTCCAATCACAACGGCCAAATCAAAATGATCAAGAAACGTTTTGTGGAGAAATAGATTAATGAGTTGTAGCAGCGCAAAATTTTGCGGCGCTATCATTTATTAAAAATTGCACCAAAAACATGAAAATACTCATCATCGGAGGCCACGGGACCATCGGTAAAAAAGTCGCCGCGCACTTTGCGCAGCAACATGAAGTCCTGATCGCGGGCCGAAGCAAAGGAGACTTACAAGTAGATATTAGCGATAGCCAATCAATAGAGGCGATGTTCCGCGCAGCGGGTAAAGTTGACGCCATCATCTGCGCAGCTGGAGAAGCCAAATGGGCTGCCTTCCAAGAGCTGAGCGAAGAAGACTATTATATCGGCTTTCGCAGTAAACTCATGGGGCAAGTCAATCTCGTTCGCATTGGGCAGCATTACCTCAATCAGCCTAGTTCTATCACCTTGTCAACTGGCATCTTAGCAGATGATCCCGTCATCAAAACAGCCAGTGCGGCCATGGTCAATGGAGCCATCCATAGCTTTGTGCAGGCAGTAGCCTTAGAGCTTCCAGCTCATATCCGAGTCAATGTCGTCTCCTTGGGTATGGTCCAAGACGCCTATGAAAAATATAAGGATTACTTCCCCGGCCATAATCCAGTGCCGATGACTAAAGCTGTCAATGCTTATATTAGAAGCGTTCTGGGAAGCAGAACCGGCGAAATTATCCGTCAATATGAATAAACTACTCACTA
>JBCCQN010000380.1:0-2725 GCA_039024315.1 Bacteroidota bacterium | reverse complement strand
GCATCAAACACCCCCATGCCCCCAGGAAAAAAAGGATCTCCCGTCAACATAGTCAAAACCTCTGCCGCTGCTCTCGAGTAAGTTGAGTGCCCAGAGACATAACCCGCAAAAGGAGGGGTTACAAAACTAGGTCGCTGGTAAGGCCACCAATTTTCGGCCAAGATCCAATCTACTCCCGCTACGTCAGTACGCGGATCAGAGATAAAGTCTGGGCCCTTCCAAGCATATAATTTGATTTTGCCGACATTCTCATCAAAGCCCCCCGCCAAGGGATCGCCTGACTGCACGACCTCAATCAATCCGGGATAAAGGGGAATGCCTTCTGGATGGTAAGAGATTTCTTGCGGATCGCTCGATTGGCCTCTCTCCGCCATATATCTGATCGTCGAAATCGGACGAGGATAGTCATAATAACCTTTGACCCCCCAAGCAGCAATGGCACAATCATGCATCGCTCCCCCAAGTGCCAAATAGGCTTTCACGTCCCATTCTAGATCATCTAAAACCGGCCCTTGACCTTCAAATCTTTTTTCTAGTTCAGGATGATCGTTAACGTAGTTTAGAATCGTATACCAGTGGCCCGGAGGAGTCTCTGAATCCGGCCCATCCGCCCAAAACTCTGCCAAAACCCGGGCATAATCGGCTCTCGGTACGATATTAGGCTCATAGGGCTGGCCAGTTGCCGGATTGACCGCATGGCCTGTACTGGGATCTCCCCCTTCGATCTCATCGTAGAAATCGCGCATATCAGGGAAGTTTTTCGGCATATCGTCGATATCAAAATTCCCCAAAGCTCCAGGTGAAATATCCCACATTACGCTGTCTTTGGGATCGAGATGAGCGGACCAAAGTGCTACCAAAGCAAAGCCCCATTTGTATTCATCGGTCATCGCAGGATCGCTACTATCCATCAGCGGTGGCATGCCGGGATCATGGTACACTTCATAGTCAAAACCATCCCGGCTATAGACCACTTTGTCTTCTTCTTGCAGTGCAAAAGGACTCACTTGTCCCCATTCTGGACTCAAAAAGTCGGGCAGGGTGCCCGAAGGATTACCACTCTGGTCTATGAAAATCTCAAAGGCCAATGGCTGCCAGCGATTCGGATCGGTAAAAAAGGGATTACCTGGTATGATCAGTTGTAGGGGCTCATTGACGGGCTGATAAAACTGATTGGCATATAGCGCTTCTTCATTACTACCATCCTGCAGGCCATAACGGATGATCTGCTCCGCGATATAGTTTCCGAGAGCTGCAGGGCTACCCGTTGAGACATAGTCCGTATCTCGAAAAGTCATATCATAGCCAAGGTTTTCCATGAGGTTGTCGGCCGTGCCGAACGATATGAATACCCCCGGCGAGAAGCGGAAACGATGGCGAATCAAGCGGTAGGCAGCATAACTGATCGCTTCTTCTTGGGCTTCCTTACGATTGTCAGGTGTCGCGATACCCGAAAAGGGACAGATAAAGCCATCGGTGATTTGACCGAGGAAATAGGGCTTAGCCGTAGGCTCGAAGGCTGCCCAAGCATCATACATAGCTGCCGAAATATGAAAAAGATTACGGGCGTGTACCGTTGGGCGAGCATTGTCTCTACGAATACTTTCCAATAGCACTTCACTCCACTCTCTGGCAATCGAATGGTCTTGGCTCAAACCAATCATAGGGGCACAAAGCAATAACCATCCTAATAAGCTTTTAGCGTATAAGTTTCTCATCATCCTTTAGTCTTCAACTCTAGTATCATCAAAACGTAGCCTAAGTCTATAAAGCTGCGCCGATGACAAAAGGTATTCTTTCATATACAAAAATAAGCATATGGAAACTTAATTTCTTGCTATCAATCGAGCATGAAGCCACCTTCCGCTTTCCATTTTTGCCACCATTTGATCGAAGGTGCCTCGTTTGCAGGTAAGACGGGGAGCTCGGCGAGGCCGAAAAAACGCAGCTCTTTAGCCTCATCAGAACGATCCAAGAGCTCTCCTTCCCAATCATCACAATGAAAAACGACGGTAAAGTACTGTACCGCATCCCCATTGGGATATTGCACCGTTTCCGCCTCCGGTCGCGTACTAATCCCGATTGCATTGATCGATTTTAGCCGAAGGCCACTTTCTTCTGCTGCTTCACGAATGATGCATTCGCTGATACTTTCACCTTCTTCAAAGCCTCCAGCAATCAGTCCCCAATTATCATTATCTACCCGACGTAACAACAAAATTTCACCGCTCGCATTTTCAATGATAATGCGAGCAGCGGGATGTATAATCTTGCGAGAACCAATCAACTCCCGTAAGGCCATTATATATGACATAATTATGCGTTGGCTAAGGCACTAATAGCAGCAAAATCCTCCTCACTCAATTCGATCTCTCTAGAAGCGACATTTTCCGCCAAGTGGGCCGAAGAAGATGTTCCGGGAATCGGTACCATTACCTCCGAATGACGCAATAGCCATGCAATCGCAATTTGATAGACCGAAGCGCCATATTTAGCCGCCAGTTGTTTGAGGGTTTCATTATCCATATCACCCGCATCGAGCGGATACCAAGGGATAAAAGCAGCTCCATTGGCTTCGCACCACTTGAGTTCGTTTTCCCACTTACGAAAGCGTAAAGAATAGCGGTTCTGGAGGCTTACCACTTTGATATGCTTGGTAGCTTCCGCTAGTTCCTCCTCACTTACTTCAGATAGGCCGAGGTGGCGGATATAGCCTTGATCTTGC
>JBCCQN010000379.1:0-2727 GCA_039024315.1 Bacteroidota bacterium | reverse complement strand
TGGTTTTGATAGACTTTTTTCTGGTCGGCCAGTAAGAGGAGCCTTTTACGCACAAACTGCGCTTTGGATTGTACATTGTACCAAGTCAATATCGATTCGTATCGCTCTTTTAGCTCCTCCGCTGCCATTGCTTCCGCTCGTTTCTGATAATATTGGATTTGGCCTTGGGTAATGGCGTCCTGAGTTTGCCGACTTTTACGGTTGGTCAGGCTAAGTCGCATGAGATATTCTTGCCTACTCAGGTCTAATTCATCGGTTTCGGTGCGGAGTTCGATTTCATTCAATAAAGCGAGATTTTGCTTTTCCTGAGTTAGGAAATTGAGATTCGCTTGAAAGTGAAGGGGGGAGCCAAGAGTGTCAGCCAATAACAGTAGCTGCTTGCTGCTGTAAATGGTTTGGGCCAAGGTATTAGGAGCAGATAATATCAAGCAAAGGCATAGGGAAATCATCAAGCGCCCATTGATCTGATAATCATGAGGCTTTCTAATCAGGCTTCGATTCGTCATAGAAATGGATTTAGGCGCTAGAGCCAATGCTTTTTGCGTTTTGGGCTTTTGGGGCGGAACAAAGTCATAATGTAGGTCAAGGAGCTTTGTGGGTTTTGGCCGAAGGCGTTGATCCGTACCTTTTCCTTTTGGAGTAAAGGATTATCCGCTGGGATTTGAATCAATACTTCTCGGCCATAAGTTTTGATCTCTGGCATCTTCCGGAGTCGATCCGGTATTTCTACTATCCTGGCCCCTAGGCCGATGACGATGCCTGTAATTTTTAACTGTGGGTGGAGAGAGGAAGAAACGATCAGACTATCTCCAGCATTGATTTGAGGAATCAGGCTTTCATGCACAAAGCCTTTTACCAGCGTTGGATTGGGTTCATAAAAATTGATCAGTTTGGTGAAGGCGGAAATATATTCTCCTTCCTTGCATCGAATATTACCAATCAATCCATCGGTAGGTGCATAAATACTCAATTTTGCTTGCTCTGTTTCGTAGTGATTGAGCTCTCTGCGGACTTGAGTTTTTTGGGCGAGGGAAGGCAACTCAGTGGCCTTAAGTAACTTTTCCAATTGGGCAATTTCGGCATCAATTGGGATGGCCACTTGGTTCAACTCAGTTTTGAGTATTTCCAGTCTGAGTTCCGCATCTGTGGGAGACTGATTTTCTGTACTCAAGCTTTTTATTCCTAAGAGTATGATTTTTTGTTGGGCGATTTGAGCTTCTAGGCGCTGTATTTCGGCATTTATATTGGCCTGCTTCGCAGAACGCTCAGCCCTAAGCTGCGCTATTTCTGCCAGTAATTTTTGTCGCTCTCTCTGGGCTTCAGCCGTTAGCTTCTCCATTTCGAGGCTTGCATTGTCGATCTTATAATCAAGGTTTGCCTGCTCCACTGTCATGAGCAATTGCCCCTTTTCGACAAATTCACCCGGAGTAACCTTGATGTTTTCGATCAAGACGGCTTTATAATGAGAGAGCTCAGTTTCTTTGTTCTCGGCAAAGCCATAAAACAAAGCTGCATCTTGGCCCAATTTCGCCGTCATCTGGTATAGAATGAAGGCAATCGGGATAATGGCTAGGTAGAGGATATTGAGTTTCTTCATGTCTAAATGATGCCTCCTTGATTATTTTCAAATATTAGATCAATCACTTTCAGTTCGGGGAAAGCTTTGAGCTGTTCGGCTAATTGCCCTCCTTGATAATTGTCCTTTAGTTTTATGCGATACTCATACAGTAGCAGATGGGATTTTTTGGCACTGACAAAGACCTTATAGCTTTCTAATACCTTCTTTTTGCAATAATCATCCAATAGGCCTTCAAAGCTTGGGAGGGCCTCATAATCTCGGGGCATTTCTAGACGAAGCGTGCCGATCAGGGACTTTTCTTGGCTAAAAGAAGAAGCTCGTAGCAAAAATGCCGCTAGGCAAAAACCCAGCGTTCCGAGAATCGCGATCAAATACCCAAAGACTCCACAAGCAATACCGGATGCGATGGAGGCGAAGATGAAGACGATATTTCTAGGATTTTTGAGAGTGGTACGAAAGCGGATAATGGACAATGCGCCCAGCATGCCTAATCCACGAGCTACACTGTCTCCAATGGCCTGCATGATGGTAGCTGCCACAATGGTGATCAAAACCATCGCTTGCAGGAAGTGATAGGGACGATCTACGCCTCTACTGGTTTTCTCGTAGGTGAAGGCCAATATGCCTCCTAACATCAATGAGCAAAGGACGGTGAATATAATGGCAATCAGGGTCGGGCTCTCCGAATTGTATTGCAGAAATGAGATGTCGAACATATGCGAAAAGGATAAGCGTTCAGCGAAGCTGGCAAAAGAAAAGATGGCTTGGTGATAAAACTCATCAGTAGAAGAAAGTGGATCTATCCTTTCCTTCTACTTATTTATTCCTTGTAGCTGAGTGCTCAATTAAGGATCACCATCTTTTTGCTGATCACCTGATCATCAAATTTGAAGCGCACATAGTATATCCCGTCTGGCCAATCATTGATTTCGACGCTAAGCTTGTATTCATCCTGGCTAATGTCTTGAGAATGAACAAGCTGGCCCGAGAGCGTGAAAATGGCCATGGAAGAGGATACCTCATATTCAAACTGGACGTAAAAAATATCTTCGGCCGGATTTGGGTATAAGGTGAAATTCACATCCTGAAAACTGTCCAAGGCGGTGCTTAATGAGTTTTCAGCAGCAAAGGTCGGTGGCATGAGGCTG
>JBCCQN010000378.1:0-2765 GCA_039024315.1 Bacteroidota bacterium | reverse complement strand
GCAAACTGGCAAAGCGTAGAGGCAGCCGAGCATCATCACGATGGCTTGGGAGACTTTTTATATCATCTGCATTATTTTGAGCCGATTCCAGTAGTAGGGATTTATTTGTCAGGTTTGGTGGGTGTTTTTTTCCTGCTGGCTATCGTCACTGGAATCATTGTCCATTGGAAAAAGATCCGGAGCAATTTTTTCACCTTCCGTCTCAAGGCTACTATCAAAAATCTCTGGACTGACGCCCATACCGCCTTGGGAGTGATTGGTCTGCCCTTCCAACTAATGTATGCCGTCACCGGTGCACTCTTTGGTTTGACCATTTTGATTTTCATGCCGAGCGTCATGCTTCTCTTCGATGGCGACCAAGAAGCTATGATAGGTTATGTCTATCCAGCCTATACTACTTACGAATTAGAAGGCCCTCTCAATCAAACCACCGCCGATGCGAGCCAAGAATATTTGAGCGTCAACAAATTAGTCAATGAATATTTAGCCGAGTTCAAAGATGAAGAAATTCGCTATGTCAATGTGAGCCTGCAAAATTATCAAGACCGTAATGCTCACCTGCTCGTCATGCTTGACACTGAGCCAAAGAAAAGGTTTTACAGCCAAGCCTATAAAATCTTTAGACTCCGAGACGGACTAGTGGTCAGAGAAAAAGGCCTTGACCAAAATCCTCACAATGAAAGTGTGGTTAATTTCGTCCACTTTATCCACTTTGGTAGTTTCGGGGGTTACTTCATTAAAGGCTTTTATTTTATCATGGCCCTCATCACCTGCTTTGTGATTATCTCCGGTGTCTTGGTTTGGCTTAAAGCTAGGGACATGAAAAAATATGCTGCCAAGGCCAAATTTAATACTAATGTAGGAGCGCTCTATTTAGGGATTAGCTTAGGCCTTTTTCCCTCCATCGCCTTTATTTTTTGTCTCGCCAAAATACTCCCATTAGAAATGGCTGATCGCATGACCACCATGGAGACCATTTTCTTCCTTTTCTGGCTGGGCTATTCTGTCTACAGCTTTATCCAAAAGGACTATTTCAAGATCAGTCGCAATGCCTTTGCGCTGGCTGGTATTATTGGTCTCGCAGTCCCTGTCCTCAATGGGATTCAAACTGGTATGTGGTTTTGGCAAGCCATTCCTATGGCTTATTTAGACGTAGCTATGATAGATATTTCTTGGTTGGTAATCGGCGGTGTCAGTATCGCAACCGCTTATTATATGAAACCTGTCATCGACAAGAAAAAGCTTAAAAAGCAAGAAGCTCAGGTTCTTGAGCCTGCCTAAGATCAGGGCAGCGAGCACATTTTATGTTGAGGCTGCCCTGCTTTTTTTAGCCGCTGCGCGGAACGATGGTATTAAAAGAATAACACCAAAGTCCACCTAGGAAAAAGGTTCTCTTTACCTTTAAAATTCAACATTCATTATTCAAAATTCAGCTTTCCCTAGGTTAGCATTCCTCTTTGAGAAACGATGGGTTGCGGATAATCTACGCCTAAGCGAACGCCATATCGTAGCAACTCTTTTTGGGTAGCATCCCAAGGCTCGTGGATATACTGTGAAGGCAAATCACTTAGCTCAGGTAACCAATGCTTGACAAAGTCGCCTTTCACATCGTATCGTTTCGCCTGTGAAATCACATTGAAGTAACGATTTTCCCGAGGATCGTTGCCCACTCCGGCTACATAAATCCAGTTGCCATAATTGGAGCAAACATCATAATCGATTAGCTGTGATTCAAAGTATTCTGCCCCTATCCGCCAGTCCACTCCTAAGTCTTTGACAAGGAAGGAAGCTACATTTTGGCGACCTCTGTTAGACATAAATCCTGTCTGCGCCAGTTCACGCATATTGGCATCTACAAAGGGAAAACCCGTTCGGCCCTCCCGCCAAGCCTCAAAATGGGCCCATTGCCGCTCTCTGCTTACCCTTGGGATTTCGGGAGATAGCCGGCCTTTAATACCCTTGGCAAAGAATATCTTGTTGCCATATTTACGCGCCACAAAGCGGAAATAATCACGCCAAATCAACTCGAATATCATCCAATAGGTTGACGAGTTTTTCTTACGAAGGGACTCATAGCGCTTGACCTCTTCATAAATCTTCCGCGGGGAAAGACAGCCCAAGGCCAACCATGCAGAGAACTTAGAAGAGTAATCCGCTCCGAGCAAACCATTTCGCGTTTCTTTATAGGTGCGAAGGCGATCATTTTCCCAAAAGTAGGTCTGGAGGCGTTCAAATCCTTGGCTTTCTCCTCCGGAGAACGCTAAGACGCCACGCGCATCACCAACCGCAGCCTCTAGCCCGAGGGCTTCCAAACTAGGGATGTCGCCCGCATTGCTAAAATGAGGGGAGGGAATATTTTCCGGAGTGGGAAAGGTATTCCGAACAGGGGCAAACTTTTCTACCTGCTTCCTAAAGGAGGTAAATATCTCCGGTAAGGAGCGGATCGGCATCGGTAAATCACTCAGATGATAAAGGGTAGAGCCCCAAAACATTTCTAAGCCTATCCCCTCAGCAAAAAGCCTCTTTTCGACTGCCACCTCTACCACCAATTCCTCATCGGTAACTTCTTGATGCGCAAAAACTCCCCCTGCGTCATACTGACGAGCGATTTGAATGAGAGCTTCTTCCGGTTTTCCCTGCACCACAATCAAATCACTTCCTTTAGATCGCAAGCGATTTCTTAAGTCTTGGAGACTCTCCAATAAGAACTTTGCTCGAAAGCTACCCGTTTTTGAGAAACCAAAACTTGTTTCCTCAAATTGCCG
>JBCCQN010000377.1:0-2782 GCA_039024315.1 Bacteroidota bacterium | reverse complement strand
TACTGTTGTGACTATCCTTATTGAGTCTTGCTTTAAGTGCAGCAATCTCTGAGTGAAGCATCGCGTTTTCTTCCTTCAGCGTTATTACTTGATCAGAAAGTTCTTTTATGATGTGTGGTGAAGATTTAAAATCTGGCTCGATGTATGATAAATTTGATGGAGTTCCCAAAAGATTATTTCCTTTGGATGGGTAAAATCAGAATATTTTATCAAAATTACAAATGGCTGAATAGTAACGAGATAACCTACAAACCGTATCGATGGATATGAGCAAAGCTTATATCGGAGCAACGCAGAAGTGCTTACCTTATAGTCACATCTGTTTTGATAAATTCCACCTGGTCAACTACCTCAATGAAGCAGTGGATAAAGTCTGGCGAAGGGAAGTAAAGCAAGCCGAGGAACTACGCAATACGCGTTTGATTTGGTTGAAAGATCAAATGAACCTGACCGAGAAACAACGGTTGAGATTTGAAACCATCGACCTTGCCAATGATAAAACATCCAAGAGCCTGGATCATCAAAGAAGACTTTCGTGACATTCACTTTAGCCCACCCAAAGAAGAGGCCTTTGTCCTACTCTATCAATGGATTAGAAATGCGCAGAAATGTGGGATCGGGCATCTCATCAAAGTAGCGGATATGTTTTATAGGCATAGGCAAGGAATCCTTAACGCTATGACTTACAACAAAAGCAACGCGATGGCTGAACGAATCAACGGTAAACTTCAGGAAATCAAGATGACCGCCAGAGGTTATAGATCCTTCGAAAACTTCAAAAGTGCGATCCTATTTTTCCATGGAGGTCTGACCTGTACCCACACTTAAACTCAGTAGAACCCTTTTTATAGGATTGGCCGTTGTGAATATTTCCTGCCATCAGGAAACGATTCTTCCCGAGACTGAAGAAACTGTATTCGGCGGCGGTGGCAGTTCTATTTTTCTTGACGAGGTTTTGTCGATTGATTATGATCGAGACAATAATAACTACTATGTTGTAGGTATTTCTGATGCAGGCGATATAGACGTTTGGTAGGAATTCATAACAAATAGTCTAAGCTTGCCGAAAACCGCGACATAGACAATCGCTTCTCTCCGGAGGAATTTGTGGACTTTGCTTTTGGTGCTGAGCCGGGAAAGTCCATGTTTTGGAGTTGCAGTCGGTAACCAACTAACTGATGTTGACCCATTGAACGGAAGTGGCAATGTTGACCTTCAACAGCGTGCATTTTCCATTAACGCTAGAGAGTTTTCAGACAAGCCTTTTTTTGGAGATGGTAGTCCTAAGCAAATCGGAGACCTTGAGTCTGTACTCTCTATTGACTATGATGCCAATAATAACCAATATGTAGTAATAGATGCCAAAGGGAATCAAATTGACGTCTATATCTATATTGGAGAGCATAACAATTGGAAGAAACTCCAGGAAAATCGCGATATCGACAATCGATATAAGCCTAGTCAGTTCGTTGATTTTGCGTTAGGAGGCCAAAGAAGCCGATTTGGTGTGGCCATTGGCAATATAGAGAATTTCAGAGTGGGTTTCCATCGATATGAACCTAGAGCTACCTCTATCAATTGCTGTGAATTCTACAATAAAGTATGGTTCGGGGATGGTAAGCCTCGTGCAATCGGCGACCTTGTTACGGTTTTCGCGATCGAATACGATGCCAAAAACGATAATTACTATGTCGTAGGAGAAGGACTGAACAGGCAAATCGATGTTTGGTATGGAATCCACAACAACTGGACCAAGCTTCAGGACAATCGTGATACAGGAAACCGTTATTCAACGAATGAATTTATTGACTTTTCTATTGGAAGCGAGCCAGACGAAACGACGTTCGGGGTGGCCATTGGAAATAAAATCTTGGATGTAATCCCTTAAATGGTAATAGCAACGTAGATCTACAGCAGCGCGGTGCTCTATCAACGGAAGAGAGTTTTCAAACAAGCCTTACTTTGGCGATGGAAGACCTGAGATTATAGAATAAGCTGAAAAAAATAGCCCTTAAAGTAGTCCCCTCCGGTGTAGGGGGCTTTTTAGTACTAATACGGAGTAAGCTAAGATGGAAGAAGAGAAAAGCTGACCTGATCGCTCTCAAGAAATTTGAGGGGTAACTCCTACTTATAATGCTGAAAATATGTGCCTTGAGTTTGAAAAACCAAAAAAGGACCGCAATTATTTGAGATTTCAATTCGCGATGCCAGAGGGATAGGCATAAACATGATACAACAAAGTCAGCGTCTACAAAATGGCCAAATACCTCAACTTCAGGCTATATTTGGTAGTTTGAGATATCACAGGGCAAACAGGACTCAAAATCATCAAAGACCTCTTTAACGTAAACCTTGACCTTAAATCCCTGGCAGCACACCCGCACCATCACCGCGTAAGTCCGAAGAAGAAATAGGCTTCCCTTGAAATAAGCATTATTCAGATGGAATTGAGTTTTTCCCTTATTCAAACAAGTGATTTGGGGATAACACAAATCACGACATTGTACTTAATTCCATGAGAAATCTAAAAATAATTTCATTTCTGGTTAATCTTCCTTCATGGAGAACTGTATAGACGGACTTCTCCTGTGAAAAGTAGGAGGGACTATTTTAAAGCCGCTTGGTCCTGTGGAAGAGGCTCGGCCTTTGGTTTACTAAGCCATACCGCATTTGCTGTCATGATACCAAAGAATACCCAAACATTTTCGGTTGATTGGCTCAATGCTTTGACCTTTCGTAAGCCATAGTGGTTCTTTTCATGGCCAAAGCTACCCTCCAGGCG
>JBCCQN010000376.1:0-2986 GCA_039024315.1 Bacteroidota bacterium | reverse complement strand
GGTGCGATTTTCTTTCCAGGATTGCTGCCATTTTTTCTCAATGGCGCGAAAGTCATAAGTACCCATAGGATCAGTATTTCAGGCTGCGAATTTAATTGAAAATGAGGCCAAAGCCAACAAAGAAAAAGGGACGGAAGTGATTCCGTCCCTTGAGTATAATTTTACTTTTGCGATAATATCAGCTAAAGCTAGACGGAATGAGTATTCTGTCTAGGAGAAGCAAATTGATATTTACAAAAAAGTGGTTCATAATTGTTTTGCTAGAGCTAACGCAAGCTTAGTCTGAAGGTTGCGTTTAAGCGCTTAATTTTTCGATTATGGCTTCAATGCTCAGTCCTGCCTGCTCACCCGTCTTCATGTTCTTGAGTTGAAAAACCCCCGAGTCGATCTCATTAGAGCCGATTGAAAGGGTGTAAGGCACTTGCTTTTTGTCGGCGTAGGAAAACTGTTTTTTCATCTTTGCCTTTTCGGGATAGAGCTCTGCCGCAATCCCAGCCTTGCGCAATTGGTTGAGGACCTTCAAATTGAAAGCCAGCTCTTCTTGCCCAAAATTAATAAGCAAAACTTGAGTAGAAGTGGCACTGAGTTCCTCGAAGAGGCCCAACTCCGCCATGGTATCGTAAATACGGTCGGCACCAAATGAAATCCCAACCCCAGATATCCCCGGCTTACCAAATACTCCGGTCAAGTCAGCATAACGACCACCACCACAAATGGAACCGATTTTGACATTATTGGCTTTTACCTCAAAGACGGCCCCGGTATAATAGTCTAAGCCGCGGGCTAGACAAAGATTGAAATCAACGGTCCCAGCATAGGTATCGAAGTGCTGATAAAGATCAAATATCTCTTCCATTTCAGCTACTCCTTTGAGGCCGTTTTCGCTACTCGCGAACGCTTCTCTCAAGAAAGCCAGCTTTTCTTCTACCGTTCCCTGAAAGGTGATAATAGAAAATAGCTTATCAGCTGCAGCCGCATCTATGCCTCTTTTGCCTAACTCTTCTTTTACCTTCTCCTCCCCTATTTTGTCGAGCTTGTCAATGCTCACGATGACATCTACCGCCTTATCGGGATAACCAATCACCTCGGCATAGGCACTTAAGATCTTGCGGTGATTGATTTGGATGGTAAAATCATCTAGTCCCAGATTGGAGAGAGCTTCATCATAAATACAGAGAAACTCAGCTTCATAAAGTAGAGACTCAGAGCCCACTACATCCGCATCGCACTGATAAAACTCACGATAGCGCCCTTTTTGCGGACGATCTGCCCGCCAAACAGGTTGGATTTGGTAGCGTTTAAAGGGAAAGGCTAGTTCGTTTTGATACATCACCACAAAGCGGGCAAAAGGCACAGTCAGGTCATAGCGCAATGCTTTGGAGGCAATTTCAAAACTTAGTTTAGTGGAATCATCTAGGGTTTTGGCCTTTTTGAGGTAGTCTCCTGAATCGAGAATTTTGAAAATCAAACGATCTCCCTCCTCACCATATTTTCCGGTAAGCACAGAGAGATTTTCCATCGAAGGCGTTTCGATAGGGCTATAACCATATTTGCGAAACACTTTGCGAATGGTGCTGAAAATAAATTCTCTCCGAAGCATTACTTCGGGCAAAAAATCGCGCGTACCGCGTGGAATACTGGGTTTTTGTGCCATAACGGCAAAATTGTAGAGGATTTGACCGATTTGCAAGTAAAAGTTCCTGCTAAAGTATGGCTTTAATCAAGCTCTAAGCGAGATCTAATGGCGTACTTGAAAACTTTTTGTATCTTCATTTGGACCTTCTGAAAAAACTAAGGTCTTTAAAGCAAACAATGTATCACACAACATTTTAAACATTATGGAGATTGTATTTGGTGTAGTTGGCCTATTAGTTGGTTTAGCTTTATTGCGAAGCGGATGGGTAATCGTAAAACAGCAGCAAGCAGCTGTAATTCAACGTTTTGGTAAATTCCAACGAGTTGCCAACGCTGGTTTTAATTGGAAGATTCCATTCGTTGACTCTGTTTCCGGTCGGATGTCTCTTAAAGTACAACAGCTAGATGTTAATGTAGAGACTAAAACACTAGATGACGTATTTGTGCACCTAAAAGTCTCTGTTCAGTATAACGTCATGAAGAAACATATCTACGAAGCCTTCTATGAGCTAGAAGATCCCAAAACGCAGATTACTTCTTATGTATTTGACGTAGTTCGTGCCGAGGTACCTAAGATGAAGTTGGACGAAGTATTTGCTCGTAAAGACGATATCGCTGTCGCGATAAAATCTGAATTGAGTGAAGAAATGCAGAAGTATGGTTATGGTATCATCAAGGCGCTCGTAACTGACATCGATCCTGACCAGCAAGTAAAAATCGCGATGAACCGTATTAATGCGGCTGAGCGTGAAAAAGTAGCGGCTCAATATGAAGCAGAAGCTGAGCGTATCAAAATCGTTGCGATCGCCCAAGCAGAAGCGGAGTCTAAGAAGCTACAAGGTCAAGGTATCGCCGACCAGCGTCGTGAGATCGCCAAAGGTCTTGAGGACTCTGTAGAAGCCCTTAATAAAGTAGGTATTAACTCACAAGAAGCTTCTGCGCTGATCGTAGTAACACAGCACTATGATACGCTGCAAGCCATGGGTACTACCAACAATAGTAACTTGATCCTACTCCCTAACTCGCCTTCAAACGCTAGCGATATGATGAACCAAATGGTTACTTCATTTAGCGCCGCGAGTATGATGGGTGAAGAGATGAAAAAGTCTACGGTAATCAAAGGCTAATCATCCCCAATAAATTAATCGCCGCTCCCTTAACAGGAGCGGCTTTTTTTTATGCAAAAATGACCGTTCTCCTACCCCCTCTTGTTTCATTTGTTAAAAAAAGTCAGTTTCGCGTATCAAAATATTATCTGCATGAAACCAACTTTATTGATCCTTGCTGCAGGAATGGGTAGCCGTTATGGTGGTCTCAAACAAATAGATGGTGTCGGCCCTAATGGAGAAGC
>JBCCQN010000375.1:0-3000 GCA_039024315.1 Bacteroidota bacterium | reverse complement strand
CTGGTGATATCTTCCGGAGGGGATTGGGATGCAGCCTATGTAGATTTAATGAGGTTGGCCCTCAAGTATTTTAAAGCTTGGATTGTCTCCGATCGACGAAGTATTCATCGATCATCATTAAAAGTAATGGTGCCGGATCCCAAATAAAAAACCCACCACGCTGCAACGTGATGGGGTATTACTCAAGAAGATAAAACTAATTCGGCCTTAATATACAAAAGTTTACCATTCTTTAGTCTTCAGCTCCTCAGGTACTAGCATTCCCAATGCTTTTAGGTAGATCTGAGTCGTCTTTAATTCACGGTGGCCATTTAGGAGCATGAGCGAGTAGATGTCTACTCCTGCTAGGTATGCATTGCAGTTTCCCGTGTGCTTCCAGCTATACATGTCCAAATCCTTGTCATCCATCTCACAGGCTTCTAGGATTCGCTTATGTGCCTCACTGAATCTGTTTCGGTGTTCTGGCTTATTACATGTTTCCTTCCCTTTCCCAAACACATAGTAATGCCCTGGAAACTGCTCTAGTTTCATTGACTCAATTACTTTCATTAATTGAGGATTGATGGTGACCGGTCTTTGTCGTTTCCCTTTGCCTTTAGTAGACCGGATAATCAAAGTTTTTCTCTCGATGTGAATATCTCGCACCTGAAGCCTGCAAATCTGAATAGGCCGCATGAAGGCATAGTATATAAACCGTGTGTATAGATACATACGCGGTTCCTTTACTTTCATGTATTCCACTAGGGCTTTGATTTGCTCCTCATTAAAGATAATGTACCTACCCTCTGTGGTCGGTAGGTCCGGCACCTTAGTAGCTGGGTTTTCTTCAATGATACCTCTATCCTTCAGGACATAGAGCATCGAGCGGAGGAAGATCTTTGTATTATTGATTGTCCGGGGGCCGTTACCCCTCACCTCAGATAGATAATCGAAATAGAGATTGATTTCCCTGGTACTAAACTTCGTAATGGGTAGCCTTTCCTTTTTGCTGTTCTTAAGATACTCAGTGAGGATGTTGAGATAGCTCCTATGGTTCGCGCTGTTTCTGTTTCCGTTTAGTCGCTTCTTAATGTCTACTGCCAGCCTGAAAGCTTCTAGGATTGACGGAGGTTTATTGTCTGGGGAAATGGTGGCTGTTCCTAGGGTAAACCCTTCATGTAGGAGGTAGTCAATCTCTCTCATGTAGATTTTAGCCTTTTTCCTAGCTTCTGTTTTCGATTTATCAGATATGTATTTCCTTCTTCTGACTAATTTATCCTGATCGAAATCAAACACCCAATATTCGACATAGCTCCTTTTGCCCTCTATATATTTAGGGGGCACATATTGGATGCCGTCAGCGTTATATTTAACGTCCTTTTCTCTCATGTTTCATGGTTGTTTTGGCGCACACTTTGGCGCAATTACACAAAATCGCCTCATACGAGCCGTATGAGGCGATAAATACCCGAGGCCGGACTCGAACCGGCACGGACATTTCTGCCCAAAGGATTTTAAGTCCTTCGTGTCTACCAATTCCACCACTCGGGCAAGTGATAGAGCCCACAAGCCTAAGTAGGCTATTTTTGAAGGCTCACAAATGTAGTATGTTCGATTGGGTGAAGCAAATGTTTTTTAAAAGACTATGCGCCTTTGTAAAAACGATGAGAAACCTGTTTCACCCGAAAGCATTCGATAAAGTAAGATCGCCTCGCTATCAATTGATTAAGAATCGCCATCCCAAGCAGCCACCTAAGCCTGAATATGTCCATAACGATTTCTTTTCTTTCAGGAATGGGAAAGAAATAACTTGTCGATCTTTGTGATGTCCTCTTCCCCTGCTAGGCAACCGATCTAAAATAGAATTTTTGGTTGATTTGTTCAAATTGATCTGGGGTTTTGTAGCCTAGATTTTGGTGGGGTCGTAGTTGATTATAGACCTGCCAAAACTTTTGTAAGGCATCGTTGAGTTCCTTGATTGAGGCAAACCATTCTAAATGTAGGCAATCTCTCCTAATGGTGCCATTGAGTCTTTCGCAAATCCCATTCTGAGTGGGCTTTCCAGGCTGGGTAAATTTCAGTTCAATCCCGTGATCATTGGTCCATTGCTGGAGTGCATGAGCAATGAATTCGGGGCCATTGTCGCAGCGGATATACCGTGGTTTACCTCTCCATTGGATCGCCTGATCCAGGATCTGGATTACCTTCTTTGCTGAGATGCTTCGGTGTCCCTCTAGCCAAAGAGCTTTGCGGGAGGCTTCATCTACGAGGTTAAAAATCCGCACCTGCTGTTGATTTTGCCCTACGACCCAGTCGCTCAGAAAGTCCATGGCCCAACCTTCGTTGATCTGTTCAGGAGCAATTAGTGCCTGATATTTCCGTTTAATTTTTGGCCTCTTGGCCACCTTGCGAAGGTTCAATCCCTCCTCTTTCCAGATCCGATATACCTTCTTGTGGTTCCACGAATAACCTTGATTGCGCAGAAAGTAGAAGACCAGCCAAAACCCCCAGGAGATAAACCTTTGGGTAGTTTGGCATAACAACTCGGCAATAAACTGGTCCTCCTCTTCTGGTCGATGGCCAGCCTTACGACGGTAATAGCTCTGGCGACGAAGTCTTAACACGCGACTCTTACGGCGCACACTTTGCCCAGGTCCAACTGCATCCATCAATGCTTCTTTTTGGACTGGGCTGAAATCTTTTTTGCTACTTCATACCCTTCCTGAAGGATCTTATGATCGATCATCAGTTCAGCATACATCTTCTTCAGGCGCGCATTTTCCGCTTCGAGTTGTTTGAGCCGACGTTTCTCTTCATCCTGAGAATCGCTTAATTCGCGCTTCCAATTGTAAAAGGTGGCAGGGCTAATTTGATCAAGTCGGCAGATCTCTTCTACACTCATACCAGCGTCCTGTTTGGCAACAATAGCTAGGCGTTCTTTTTCACTGAATTTACTACTTTTCATTGTGAGCTTTTTTAAAAGATAAAAATTTCCAAAGAAAATTATACTTTTAAGTGGTG
>JBCCQN010000374.1:0-3007 GCA_039024315.1 Bacteroidota bacterium | reverse complement strand
TACAAGCTTTGGTTTTATTGGGCCCATCTGATCCCGCAGCCTGCAGCGCGTGTATAGGATTGTTGGATCGGACTTGTTTGCAGTTGTTGCATCAAAGCCGTTTCAAGATACTTATGCTTAACAGAGCTAGCATCTCGAGGGCTATCGTCTATGGCTCCGACATAGCTCAAGCGCAGGCTAGCTTGCTCGTCTCTTGCGAGTAGAAAGCATTGGGGGGTCCTGCTTGCACCAAAGGCTCGCGCCAGGGCCTGCTGATGATCCCATAGATAAGGAAAGGCAAAGTGATGTTTCGCCGCAAAAGCTTTAAGCTGAGAGAGGGAGTCTTGAGGAGAAATAGCTGGATAATTGGAATTGACAGCCACTAAGGGAAAACCTTTAGGTGCATATTCTCTATGTAAGGCCTGTAGTCTATCTATATACATCTCTACGATAGGACAGCTTGGGCTAATAAAGACAATGATACATCCCTGCGGGCTTTGCTCTAGTTGCCAATCAATCCCATTGATGCTTGGCAGACTAAAGGGAGCAATACTATCTCCTAATTGATAACCTATCTGGGCTTGAAGCTTGAGAAGCCCCACGATGAATAAACAAATTAGTAGTGTAAGTCTCATACCAAAAATAAAGGCGTAAGTAAATTACTTACGCCAGTAAACTCAAAAGAGTATGTTTTGAAAAGAGTAGTTAAGTAGTAATACAGATTAATTCAGTCCGGTTTAATTCGTAGCAGCTTGTGGTATCATTTTTAGCGCTCTATCGAGAATAGTGCTATCATCAATTTTGACCAATCCTCCATCGGGACCGCCGGGTTCATAGTGAATGCCCACTGCATCTCCTTTCCTAAAATTAGAACCACCGAAATAATTTCTAACTGTTTCTACGCTGACACCCATATCTTGGGCGATCTTGTGCATACTACCATCCGGTAAACTGTCTTTGATTCGGCGGAGCTCATTAAAGGTCATTGTCATCATTCTGCAGTATTTGGAGTTAATGAATAAATAAGAAAAAAAGAACACGCAACGCGAGTCGCACATTACGCTTGTAAGTGCCTCACAATGTGATCGCTACGTTGCTTTGCGATGATTTATAAGTTAAAAATATTTGGCGGGAATACAAATGTGATTTATCGCATATGCCTGTTTTCGCGCACCCTGCGATAGATCGAAAGTAAGAAGCCAAAGGTCAAAATAAAGGTCCCTAACCACAGCAAATTGATAAAGGGTTTGCTGATCGCTTTGAGGACAATCAGATCGTCTTCTGGATGTAAATAGCTTATCCAAAGCGTAATGCTATTTTCCGCTGGTCTGATGTCCATAAAGGCAAACTCCATATCCATTTCAGAGATGATATCCCTACGTCCATCGGGTTGGCGCCCTTTGATCAAATACAAGGGATTGGCCTGAAATTTACGACCATCAGAAGAGAGAACTTCTAATTTTGCTTCTGCAACTAAATCATAGTCCTGCAAGTCGACATCAGCTTGCTCTACCGCTCCGATCGAAAGCAGCTTTACCTGGCCTACCGGAAGGTTGACAGTATCTCCAATTTGTAGTTGCCGGCTAATCACCCTTGGTTGCAAGCTGTCAGGGTTGGGGAGAGAAGAGGTGTAAAAATAAATGTCGCGATTCCAATAAACTTTGCGAGCTGGATGAGGCAGAATCCCTTCTCCATTGGCCCCCATCTCCGATTCGGTATATCTGGTAAACTCTCCACCCCCTTCGCCATGCTCTTGAAAT
Source organism: Bacteroidota bacterium (assembly GCA_039024315.1). Classification (GTDB taxonomy): domain Bacteria; phylum Bacteroidota; class Bacteroidia; order J057; family J057; genus JBCAWW01. The sequence continues at coordinate 1,268 of JBCCQN010000374.1, read as the reverse complement.
TTTAGCGCATAGTCGGTGCGTTCGTTGATTTGATCCGCATAATAAGCGAGGCTTCGGTTGAGAGAGCGTTCGATGCGCGGGAGGTCAATGCCTTGTTTGTAGAGCTCTACGTTTTGTTTTGTGGAGATAAGATCTGTGGTGGGATGCATGTCAGCTCCCTCTTCGAGGAACGGTATTCTCGGGAGCAGCATGGAGTAGGTTTCATTGTCCTGATCCTCAAACGCTAGTTTAAAGGCTTCGGCATTGGCCTCCAAGATCCGTAGGTTCTCAACCGGCGTAACTGCTCGCTTACGGCCCAAATAAGTAACGTTGTAGCCCATGATAGGTCTTGCTTGCCCTTTGGGCAAAGCGATATTATCTGCTCTCTCTTCATCAGGAAATAAGCTTAACTCATTTGGAAAGGGATTGGTGGAAATCACTTGGTCGTAACCCGACGAAAATAACATCCCAAGGAGCATGAGCCCAAAACCAATGTGAACGATCGTACCGCCCATGATCTTGAGTCCTTTTCGATTTTTCTGGACGAGGGAAATAAGGATATCAGTATTGGCAAATACCACAAACAATGAGCTGAAAAGTAAAAGCTCATCGGCGATCCCTAAAACCCCAAACTTAATGTAGTTGATCAGTTTACCAGTAAAGCTAAGGGGGAGTCCTTCTTCGCTGATCAAATCCGCAAAAGTCTCGTCATAGGCAAACTCCAAATCACTATACCAAATTGCCAGCAAAACGGCAGTGCCACTAAGCATGGCCATCAAAAACGGACGAAATAGAGCATCTTTGACGGGCTTCTTCTTGGCTTTGCTCCACCACAAAAACTGCCCGATTCCCGATACTACGCCAAACAAGATGGCAAACCAGACTGTCCATTGGTAATAAAAGAGCTGAACGTTCGGCGGTGGAGCCATATCCGTCCCAAAGATCGTATTGAAGACCGGTATGCAAGTAGAAAAAAGAATGATGCCTCCACTAAAAACAAAAACCAATACTCCTAAAAAGATCATAAACTCCGCCGTCCAGACTTTACTCTCATCGATACGAGTTGGAATCTCTCGCCAGCGGAGAAGCAGGCTAACTACTACAAAAGTGAGGTAGCCTAGCAGTAATATCAATAGTTGACCTGAAAGCCCTAGATCCGTAAAGGTATGGACTGATGTCTCTCCCAAAATCCCACTACGGGTCAAAAAAGTACTCAACAAGACCAAAATAAAGGTCGAGATGATCAAAATCATGGTCATCCCCAAATAGGCCTTGCTCTTGCGATAGAT
>JBCCQN010000373.1:0-3013 GCA_039024315.1 Bacteroidota bacterium | reverse complement strand
TATGGAGATCGCTTCGGTAACTACTTGATCCGTTTTGATGTTAGCACGGAGCTTGAAACCATCCGTTTTGATATAATCCTTAAGATCATCTTCAATTACATCTAGGCTAAGGGTTTCGGTAATGCCGTCTTCCACCATATCTTTGGTAGCGATGGCGATTTCTGGTAATCCTTCCGCTGCTAGATAAACTGTGATTGTTTCAAGGAAATCAAAGTCCGCATCTGTCGGACTAGTGATGGTCAAGTCTAGTTTGGTGAGCTTAACCTCTTCTAATAGGTCTTTACTAGTTTTTTCGGTTTCAAACTCGGTTTCAGAATTGGTTTCGATATCAGGTGTAAAGAGATCAAAAGGCAGATCAACTCCTACGGTGGCCGGAACCGTTACAGAAGCCGTATAGTTGAGATTGAACTGGGTAAACTCTGAGAGTTTTTCACAAGAATAAAGGCTTAGAAAAAGGGCCAAAACTGGCAATACAAGGTACTTACGCATATTATTTTTTTTGTAGAGACCAATAAAGCAAAAGAACGGTTGCTTGTAAAATTTATTTTGTGGTAAAATTTACAACTAAGCGTTCCGCGTAGCGCCCCTCCAAAAAAAGAAATCCTAATCTCTATTATCCACGATCCTGCTCAATTTCCCTCCTTGACTCCTTGGAATCGAATCGGGAGCCTGCAATTGAACTCGCATCGAAAGACCAATGGTATTCTTGATCTTTTGGACCACTTGCTGCTTTAGCGCTTGATTAGTAAGATCAACACCCTTTTGGGCCTCTACTGCCACCCTTACACTATCCATGCTCCCTTCTCGCTCTACGATCAGCTGATAATTGGGACTCAAAAAATCAAACTCATGGATCACCTCTTCAACTTGGGTATGGAAGAGATTAACACCGCGAATGATCAGCATATCGTCCGCTCGACCTTTGATACTGGACATTTTGATGTGGGTGCGCTTAGCATTAGGATCATAATTGATCGAGCAAATATCATTGGTCCAATAGCGCAGTACTGGAAAAGCTTCCTTTGTTAAAGTCGTAAATACTAAAACGCCTTCCTCACCATAGGGGAGGGGAATACCCGTATCGCGATCGACTACTTCTGGATAGAAATGATCTTCCCAAATGTAGCTGCCGCTCCCCTTTTCTTCATGATCCTCCTGAGAAACGCCCGGGCCAATAATTTCGCTCAGACCATAAATATTGGAAGCACTGACATTGAGTCCTTTTTCTACTTGCTGCCGGATCGCCTCTGTCCAAGGTTCTGCCCCCAGGATTGCATATTTGACCGCCAAGTCTTGGGTGTCAATGCCTCGTTTGGCAAATTCCTCCGCCAAAGTTTGGGCATAAGAAGGGGTGCAGCACATTACCTCCGGCTTGAAATCTTGTAAAATGGTCAATTGCCTTTCGGTCATACCGCCAGAAACCGGAATTACAGCCATACCCAGTTTGGTCGCCCCTCCATGCATACCTAGGCCACCCGTAAAGAGTCCATAGCCGTAAGCATTGTGCAGCTTCATACCCGGCCTCGCCCCCGCACAGTAAAGCGAACGCGCAATCACTTCGTCAAAGACATCCAAATCATTTTGGGTATAGCCTACGACGGTGGGTTTGCCAGTGGTACCGCTAGACGCATGAATGCGGCGAATCCTTTCCATAGGCGTGGCAAAAAGACCGTAAGGATAGTTATCTCGGAGATCCGTCTTCTTTGTAAAAGGGATTTTGTGGAGGTCCTCTACAGTTTGGATGTCATCTGGGTGGAGACCGATTTCATCGAACGCTTTTTTATAGAAGGGTACCTTTTGATACACTCGTTTTACCAATGCAGAAAGACGAGCATTTTGCAATGCTCGTAATTCTGTCAAAGGCATTTTTTCTACATGAGGATTATACATAAGACTCGATTATAATTGAATCAATTGCCCAATCACACCCTCGACAGTATCCTCTTTGCCCATGAGGTTGCGCTGTTCAAAGTAGTTGTACCAGCCTGCGCCTTCCACTAATTGCTGAAAGCCATCCGCCAACTCTTGATTCGGAAAGCTCCAAATAGCGAAATAATCATAATCAGCGCGATGGCTAGTGTTCGCATCATTGTTGGACCAAGTAAGGACCTTGGCGCCCTGCTCCAAAAGGCCTTGAATATGTGAACCAACCTGGCCCATATAATTGGCTCTGTCTTCTGTGGAAAGCGCATGCCAGGCAGGCTTAGCATTCCAGATTTCTATAAAGTATATCATCTTGATTCTGTTTTATTGATAATATGATATATGAGAGAGATTTTTTGTTTGGGAGCCTCCCGATAGCTATCGGGAGCGCGGAACGCTTATTTGGGTCGGCCTATGTAATAGGCCGCTACAGTTCGCCTATTGTAGGGGCGTATTGCATACGCCCCCAGAACTATCCGTTCAAAATCATATCAGCGGCCTTTTCACCGATCATAATGGAAGGGGCATTGGTATTGCCAGAGGTAATGGCTGGCATAATAGAGGCATCTGCCACCATCAATCCTTCGAGTCCATGGACTCTCAGTTGTGGGTCCACCACAGCCATACTGTCAATTCCCATCTTACATGTGCCTACCATATGATGATAGGTGCCGCAAGATTTGCGGATATAATCTTCGATGGCTGCTTCATCGGCATCTTTGCCGGGGAGGACTTCCACTTTCATCCAGTCCTGCATAGCCGTGGTGTAGCCCAGCTTTTGGCAAAGTTTGACCGCCTCGTAGAGGGCGTCATAATCGGCTTGTTCGCCTAGATAGTTCGGATCGAGGTATGGAGCATCGTCTGGATCTGCCGAGGCGAGTTTTAGTTCCCCTCTACTTTGGGGACGGATAAGGCCAGCACAAAGGGTAAAGGCATTTTCTGGTCCTTCGAAGCCCGGACTGTAATAAGGCAATCCCATGAAAAGAGGTTGCAAGTCTGGGCAAATCATATCGGGACGACTCTTCCAAAATAGTTGTGCTTCCAAAAGATTGGCCTGTGGCGGTGGGATTGGTTGCTTTGCTTCAAAGAT
>JBCCQN010000372.1:0-3060 GCA_039024315.1 Bacteroidota bacterium | reverse complement strand
GATAGGAATCATCTGGTAAACGAAGCGGGTAAGCACAAGCCTACTCATTTTTTCCCACCATTGCTATCTATTCCGATATTTCATTTCAATGAACGTTCTTTTTCCTATATGGAATGTTATGCAAAAGTCGAGTAGTAAGTACCGAGTATATAGTATTTAGTAGAAAGTACTGAGCGAGCAGCCTCTGCTTACTCAGTACTTTTTACTTTCTACTTAATACTAACTCCTAAATTCTCTATCTTGCGGCTCGAAAATTTGAGCATTCATGAATTACGACGAGATTTTCCCGAAAATCACGGCTCACGCCAAAGAATATGGATTCATCTTCCAATCGAGTGAGATCTATGATGGCCTTGGCGCCGTCTATGACTACGCTCAGTTGGGGGTAGAACTAAAAAATAACATCAAGGCTGCTTGGTGGAAAGCAATGGTCCAGATGCACGAAAACATCGTAGGTCTGGACTCTGCAATCTTGATGCACCCGACGGTTTGGAAAGCTTCCGGACACGTCGATGCCTTCAACGATCCTTTGATCGACAACAAAGACTCTAAAAAGCGTTATAGAGCGGATGTGTTGATCGAAGATCAAATTGCCAAGCACAAAGCCCGTTCTCTAAAGGACGCCAAGAAAAAAGCCCGCAAAGAAGGCTGGGAAGAAGGAGACGAAAAGTTTCAGGCTTTTCTCGCCAATGGTCGCTACGGTAAAAAAGCACAAGAGCTGCAAAGTCGCTTTGAGACGGCTCTACAAAGTGATGACCTTAGCCAACTTCGCGACATCATTATCGATGAAGGGATTGTCTGCCCAGTGTCTGGTACTAAGGAATGGTCCGAAGTTCGTCAGTTCAACCTGATGTTTAAGACCCAACTCGGTGCCACCGCTGACAGCGCGATGGATCTTTACCTTCGCCCAGAAACGGCACAGGGTATCTTTGTTAACTATCTCAATGTACAGAAGACTTCTCGCCAGAAGCTACCCTTTGGTATCGCCCAAATCGGTAAAGCCTTCCGTAATGAGATCGTAGCCCGTCAATTTATCTTCCGCATGCGTGAATTCGAGCAGATGGAGATGCAATTCTTCATCAAGCCCGGTACGCAAATGGAGTGGTTTGAATATTGGAAGAAGACACGCCGTAAGTGGCATGAAGCCCTAGGTCTACGACCTGAGTATCTTCACTTCCATACCCACGAAAAATTGGCTCACTATGCCGATGCGGCAGAGGATATCCAGTTCAACTTCCCCTTTGGTATCAAAGAGTTGGAGGGGATTCACTCTCGCACTGACTTTGACCTTTCGCAGCATCAAGAGTACTCGGGCAAGAAGATCACTTACTTCGATCCCGAAACCAATGATTCTTTCGTGCCTTACGTATTGGAGACTTCTGTTGGACTAGACCGTACCTTCTTGGCGCATCTCAGCAATGCCTATCAGGAAGAGGAAGTGCCCAACGCCAAAGGTGGTATGGATACGCGAGTAGTATTGAAATTACACCCGCTTCTAGCTCCCTACAAAGCGGCTATCTTCCCCTTGGTCAAAAAAGATGGTTTACCGGAGATCGCTCGCGAGATCATCGATAGCTTGAAGTTTGATTTCCAGGTGATGTATGACGAAAAGGATTCTGTGGGTAAGCGTTACCGCAGACATGATGCCATTGGTACGCCTTATTGCATCACGGTCGATCACGACACCAAAGAAGACGCCAAGGTGACTATCCGCGATCGCGACACCATGGAGCAGGAGCGGATTCCGATCACCGAAATTGACGATTACATCAGACGCAAACTTAGCTGGCGCGAAGTGCTAAGCTAGGGAAGGCTGAATTTCGAATATCCAATAGCCAATGTGGAGGGATTGCCTTTTGCATTGGCTATTTTTTGGGGTTTTACCTCCTATGGTATCATTGCAAAAATGTAGCGACGCAAAATTTTGCGTCGCTACTAATCGTATCGATTGATACATTTCATTTATCTAGACACAAGCGTTCTGCGCAGCAGGCTCCCAACTCAAACTGCTGGTGTAAACGCATCCCCAGCTGGAAAATGCACAATCTCCAACTTAGGAAACATCTCCATCAACCAATCGCGACAGTAGGCCATACCCGGCTCCTCGCTGGCAGCATGCCCTAGTATGATAAGTCCTTTTTTAAGGCCAGCGGCGGAGGCGTCTCGCACATATTCGGAAGTTTCCCATTCGTTACATTCGCCGATAATCAGCACCTCTATGTCTTTTCGCAGCAATTCGATATGAGGATCTTTACCCCAACTACCGGGCATTACGCCCACTCGCGAGCAGCTCAGATTAGGATCACCAATAAAGAAGGTACGACTGAGATTTAAGCGTTCGGCAAGGCCGCTCGCCAAAGATTGAAGGGACTGCGCCTCGATCTGACAAATCAAATCATTGCCAGGATCCTTTTGAGCCTCCCAACCTACTTTTTGCAAAAAACCGGTCAAAATTCCGTCTGGGCGATAGCGATGCCAATAATCATGAAAGCGCCAGACTGCGATCTGATGTTTTTCTAGCAAAGCCTTTTTGTGCAAATAGACAGGATCGTCCGCCAGCCAATCTGTTTCGTCTAGGTGATTGTAAAAGGTCGGCTCATGCGTAATAATAAGGTTTGCCCCTGTGGCTGCCGCCTTCTCGATGACAGGAACCGTAGCCATAAAAGTGGTGGCGATGCCTTTGACCGTCCAATTGGGGTCACCGATTTTGATGACATCTACGGAGCCTTCTCGCTTACCATCCGGTATTTGGGCGATGATTTGGTCGATTACCTGAGCGATGGTCAGAGTGGCTGCGTTGCACGAAGTGATACTCAAAAAGGGCGCCGCGGCTAAACCCAAACTAGCGGTGCGAATAAACTTTCGGCGGTTGGTGGTAAAATCAGACATCAGGGTATTTGCTAATGGTTTTATTAGATTAGAGCATGTTTGGATGTAAATCATTCAAATCTTGCCAGAATGATTGAGATAAACATCAGTTGAATAAAAGCGATCTGTGATTGGGGTGTTTTCTCATAATCCTTTGATAATCTTCTAAAAAAGCTAGCCCAAGCAAATGAT
>JBCCQN010000371.1:0-3063 GCA_039024315.1 Bacteroidota bacterium | reverse complement strand
CTTAGATTAGTGGCATTGATGCTCTGTCCTCCGCCAAAGGCTTGATCAAAGAGGTCCTGATACTCTGCAATAGCTCTCAGACGTAAGATGACACTATCGATGGCATCTTCGGCTGCGAAGACATCTCCGCGCATTTCTTCGGCAGAGGTAGGAGGCAATAAAGCTTGCTCTTCTAGGCCGTGGGCCCGTAAGTCCCAAAACATAGCGCCGGTTTCAGGCACGTAAACTCCATTTTCATCTATCCCATTAAAACCTGTATTTAAGACCGTAGGCGCATTGCGTCCCGCAAAGAAGACTTCGTTGGGGTTGCCATTGCGGCGTTGAGGCCCAAGCCCCATGCCATGGACACCAATGGATAGATCCAAACCATCAGCATAGCCAAAGTCAGGATGATGGCAGGTTACACAGGCGACATCTTTGGTACCGGAGAGGATAGGATCCCAAAAGAGCATTCTGCCAAGTTCGATTTTAAGATTAGTAGTGGGATTTCCGACGGGATCTCTGGCGACATCAGGAAGAGCGAATTCACTCATCGTGATGTTGTCACCATTATTTCCTTGGCCACCATTGTTTGGGCCAACACCGGTATTCATGTCAGGGAAATCCTCTCCCCCGCATGCGCCGAAAATAAGACATAGGACGAACAGACCACCCCAGGGATAGCGAATCATAAGCATTGTTTTAATTGTGGAGTAAGTCTGTTACAATGCTTAGATGTCCCTTCGGAGGAAAAACTTTTGCTTAATTAGGATTTTTTTTCAAAAATTTTACCAAAGCCAAATTAGAGTCGCAATCACCAAGCTAAATAGTAGTGCTGCGTGCACCTTATAATTTTGGTACCAAGGCAAGCCTTCATTTTCCATATCGATCAACTCTTTACGATAAGTGTATTTAGCAACCACTTCAGGATCAGGCGCTTCGGTTGCATTACTCACCAATACAAACACGATGGATGATAAGGCGATGACAATGCCTACATTGATGGTATAATGAACCGGCCAAATCTCTGCGAGATTGAGTAAGAAAAAGGCAAGGCCCATGGCCGTTCCCGAGACCAGGGTCCAAAAGGCTCCATCTCCGTTCCCTCTTTTATAAAAGGTACCCACTAGGAAGATCACTACGATCGGAGGTACCACGATCGCAAACATCTGCTGCAAATAAGCCCATAGACCATCAAACTGGCCTACCAGCGGACTCCAAAAAGCCGCCACTAACATAAATACCAAAGTCGAAATCCTCCCGTATTTGACCATCTCCTTGGTACTGATATCGGGATTACGCGTTTTGACGAAGTCAACTACCACCAAGGTAGAGGCAGAATTCAAAGTCGAATCTACACTAGAAAGGATGGCTGAGATCAAACCAGCCAAGACTAAACCGACCAAACCCACAGGTAAGACTTCCATCACGGTAGTAGGGAAAACGAGGTCTCCATTGGGCAGGCCCGGGAAAAGACTAATGGCCATCGCACCGGGGATAACCATGATAAAGAAAGGTAGCATCTTGAGGAAACCTGCAAGCATCACCCCCCAACGCGCGTGTCTAATATTCTTTGCCCCCAAAACTCTCTGAGTGATGTATTGATTGGTCGCCATATACCAAAAACCAAGGAAAGGAACCCCCAACAAGAGACCTGGCCATGGCAAAGACTCATCATCCAAGGGTCTTACCACTGAAAAATGTCCTTCCGGTGCAGAAGCAATCATGGTGTCCCAGCTAAAGTCAAGGCGTTCAAAAAGCAGATAGGTCAGAGCCGTACAGCCCAAAATCAAAATGATTGCTTGGATCGCATCGGTATAAACTACTGCTTTCAAGCCACCAAAGGCGGTATATATCCCGGCGAATAAGGCCAGCATCAAACTCGTTTGCCACAAGACCAGATCAGGGAAAAAGACTTGCAAGACCAAAGAGCCTGCGTAAAGTCCTCCTGCGGTATCAACTACAATACTGATAAAGATGGTAATGACAGAGAAAAACGTTCGGCTACGCCGGTCAAAACGATACTCTAGAAACTCAGGAATAGTTGTAATCTGAGATTTGATATAAAGCGGAATAAAAATCAGCGCCAACAAAATGAAGGGAATTCCCATGCTCCATTCGTAGACTGATTGGACAATCCCCGTGCTATAAGCTGCCCCAGCTAATCCAATTAAAGTTGTACTTGAAATATTGGAGGCAAAAAGGGAGAGTCCAATTAGGCCCCAACCCAGCGTACGGCCGCCTAGAAATAGATCCTCTTCTGAACGTGTACGGTAAGCCACTAAGCCACCAATAAGGAGCACTACGCCCAAATAGCCGATGATAATACCGATATCGATATCACTGATTACATTCATTTCGCTTGTATAAGTAGTCCGTTGATAAGTAGTCGAATGAAATTAGTTCTTTTTACTGAGCCGCAGTAGTCCGGCTGTCGGTGACTCGAATTCGTTTAGCCCAGGATGTAACTCAAGTTCCCTTTCTTGTATAATTAGTCCCTGACAATTGTAGGTAGTTGATTGCCAAAATTCAGCCTCCCCCTCTACTCTCAGAACCAAACTTGAATTCATAGAGGCGTTAAATATATCTATTTGCTGATGATTAACATTACTTATCGGTACAACTAGGTTTTCATGTACTGAGATAATCCTATGGCCATCTAGCTCACTTTCCAATAACGGATAATTGGCTAAGGGACCATGCGGCAAGAAATCTCCATCTAAGAGAACCGCTCGGTTTTCACTCCAATAGCGGGTGTAAAACTCGATCATCTGCAGGAAGGCAGGATCAGTATCCCTCAAATGAACCGAAAGCTGAGGAACTGAATACAAGGAATTGATCAGTTGAATAGCAGCAAGTTCTATGCGATCCTCTGGATGCCAAGTAATGGGATCAGAATGCACTGCGGCAGGACCACAAAGTAGTTTGACATCGGTAGTTCGTATACGATTGGTCACCGGATCATTGGGGCAATCAAAGGCTCGAAACATATTGCCAAAATTCATCATAGCGGGTCCGATATATTTCTGCCGAAACTCGATGGCAATATCTGGCTTAATCGCTCGCAAACTCTTCATGACATCG
>JBCCQN010000370.1:0-3078 GCA_039024315.1 Bacteroidota bacterium | reverse complement strand
TTTCAACGATTAACTACTCAACAAGATGAAAATTCAATTAAATCTTGGGGGACTCACCCAAGTAAATGTTCCTACAGCATAATCATCAAGTTTTCTGCCATCAAACACAAATCCGTCATGAAAATCTGCTTGTTTCCCCTTAAAGAGAGGATAAGCCTTCCAGCAAGGGCATAGCGGGTCAATGCTACCAACTCTGTCAGTTCTCTAAGCACAATTATTTCAACCACTTAAATTTTAGCAACATGAAAATCCAATCAATTCTCTTGGGGCTGATTCTGTTCTTCAGCAGTTATCTCCCCCTCGTCTGCATAGCGCAGGAAAATGTCCCTACAGCACCGCTTACTTCTCTCCCTAAGGCGGCAGTCCTTAATGTAGATGCCTCTGGTTTAGTCGAAGACCCTGGCATGCTAGGCAACCTACTCCGCCTCGAACTACAAAAGCTCAAGCGCTATCAAGTCATGGACAAATATGACATGAAAGATCTTTTGGCCAGCACCGAGATCGATATGATGAACTGCTATAGCACCCGTTGCCTCCTAGAAGCCGGCCAAGTATTGGAAGTAGATAAGATGATCACCGGCAATGCCGAAAGCTTTATGGATAAGATCATCATCACCATCAAGATCGTAGATGTCAAAACGGGTTTAATCGAAGCCGCTGAAGTAGGGGAATACCTCAATATGGAAGACGAGTTACAAAATATGCTCATGCTCTCCCTCAATGACCTCCTCGAGATCGAAAACGATCCCATGATTGTCAACAATCTCGCCTTTTACGACATTTTGCAAACACCTCGTTCTTCTCGCATCATCAACAATGGGCCTCGCATTGGTTTTGCGTATATAGGAGGCGGCACGGCCGAACGCTTACAAGCGCCTTTGGATCAGGGAGGCTATGATGCCCTCCCCATGGTCAGTCAGCTAGGTTTTCAATATGAAGTACAATATATGAGCTCCGGTAACTTCCAGGCTTTGATCGAGACCATCGGTCTGATTGGCGGTCTTGAGCAGTCCATGTTTATCCCGAGCTTGGTGATCCTCAACGGCTTTCGCGAAAACAAATATGGTTTCGAAATCGGCTTTGGTCCCTCGATCTCCGTCCGCAATGTCGCTCAAGGCTATTATGACGAGACGGGCGCATGGAGGCTAGCCAGTGAGCATGATTTTTCCCAAGGTCCCAATCCCTTCCCCCTGATCGAGCAACTTGATAGCCGCGGTAATCCAGAGCTATACACCCGCTGGATTTGGGCTGTAGGCAAAACCTTCCGCTCTGGGCACCTCAACATTCCGGTCAACATTTTTGCTTCTTCACTCCGCCGTGATTGGCAGGTGGGGGTTTCGGTGGGCTTCAACTTGCAAAAAAATCGCCGGACGAATTAAGCGCTTTAGATTTGGGCCGCACCACTAGATACTTTATCTCTCTCGGTTTTCTTTTGGTGTGGCCACTATATTTTTAGCTACAGATTGGGATTAGGCCTAATAGCGATGCAGTAGCGTAGAAGCCTTATCCCTATCAAATCAATCTCACCCTGATGATTTTAGTTGCAGGATCAAAATCCGAAATTTGCAGACTGGTCATATCACTTTCGATCTCTAGCTCGCCTTTGAAGCCACTAGGATCGAGTAAAAACTGAGCCTTGATGCTTTGGGGGCTTTCAATCACATACATCTCACTGACATAGGTGTACCAAATTTGATAGTCAGGATACGCTTTGATGAAGGCTTCAATACTCGAGCCAACGCCAATATTTTCGGTAGTCTGAAAGTCCGAGGAGACAACATTGATCTCACCGATCAACTCACTAAAGGTTCCTTTTGCATCATCAAAGGCAGCCTCTACATAGATTGCCTCGCCGCTAGCATCATTGAGAATATACAAAGGCTGCTCTATAGTCATACCTTCTTCAGTGATGGTCTCCACTGTGGGTTCAATATCAAAAATCTTTGAATCCATCGGTAGGCTTTCGCCTATGCGCAAGCTCCCTGCAGCTTTTGAACGGATGACAAACTGCTCGGGAAAGCGTTCTGGGAGACTCTGTTCGGCTACTGCCTCGCTTGCAGCGGGCGCTTGTTCGTTGGTATTTTGCGTACAAGCTGTCAAAATGAAGGACAGGCAAAGCAAAAAAAGGAATTTGTACATCATTGTCGTTCTATGAGCCTCCAATATAAACATTCGAGAGGAGCGTTCCGCAAGGCGGCTAACTACTAAGGCTCCGCTGGTACATCGACTGCAGGGACCAGACATAGCGCAACAGCATACAGAGTAGTAAAGCACCCCCAATCAAAAAGGGATTAGCGGAGAAGTCCAAAGCGATGCCAAGTCCCCCTAAAAATGCCGTTGCATAGCGCATCCCCAGACCAATGACCAATAAGATCATACCCAACAAAGCGGCTAACAGCCAATGTAATTGACGTTGCGTTCTGCGCAGCAGTTCCCTGTCTAGCTGTACCAAAAGCTCGTCCGTAAAGTCTTCCGAAACTTCTACTTTACTCTGCCGCAAAAGTTTTTTGAGCGCATCTTCATTCATAGCAATTCGTTGATTTCGGCACCTACCAATTTTTCTAGATAATATTTAAAATTTTTGCGCCCACGATGAAGATCTACCTTGATTTTGGCGGAACTAAAGCCCGTGATTTCTTTGATCTCAGCAATGGCGTATTCCGAAAGATAAAAGAGTCGTAAAACCAAGGCTTCATCAGCTTTCATCCGTTGCAGGGCCATATTGACATATTTTTTCTGGTTTTTCGCTTGCAGCGGAACGCTTGTCTCTTCCCGCTCTGCTTGCTCTACTCTTATCTCTTCGATGGGATAGAGGTACTTTTTCTTCTTGAGCTCATTGTAGCTGTGGTTGACTACGATCCGATAGAGCCAAGTCGAAAATGAAGATTTGAAACGGTAGGACTTGATCCTTATAAAAACTTTGATCAATACCTCCTGCAAAACATCCTCTGCCCGATGGGGATCCTTCAAAATTGAGACCGCCAAGGAGAGTGCAAAGGCCTGATGCTGCTCGACCAATCGCCGAAAAGCTTGCCTATCGCCTTGCTGCACCCGTTCGATGAGGGAACGATCCTCTCC
>JBCCQN010000369.1:0-3079 GCA_039024315.1 Bacteroidota bacterium | reverse complement strand
TACTGATGCCGTGCAAGTGGCTCACCCCAATCTCGCGCAAGACTTACGTTGGACCTATGAGCGTTCTGCGCAGCAGTTGGTCTGCTTTCTCAGCTTTGCCGAGAGCCCCTCAGCGCGCTTTCGACTGATGGATATGCAAGGACGGGAAGTAGCCTTAGATTTTGTACGCAATGGGGCAGGGCAGTGGGCTGCAGATACTCAAGGCCTCAATAACGGGATCTATTTGCTCAAACTAACTGATCCTGTTAACCAAAGCCAAATTGTCAAAAAAATAGCCTTGCTGGATTAAGCATCGGTAACATTCCGCGCTGCAGGACGGTTATAGAAACATGAATATCAACATCCGTACTGCCGTAAAAGGCAACTATAAAGAGTTGCTCAAAAAGTTTGATCGTAGCCTCTTTGAAGCCCTTACGCCTCCTGGTGCAAAGGTAGAGTTGGTGCGCTTTGACGGTTCAAACAAAGGTGATACGGTGCACATTCGGATGACTTTGCTGGGCTTTATCAAGCAGGATTGGATCAGCGAGATCACGCAAGAGGGTGAAACGGATCGTAGGGCTTGGTTTACGGATGAGGGCGTGCGCTTGCCCTTTTTTCTAGGTCGTTGGAAGCACAATCACATTATCGAAAATCATGGTGACCATGCCGTCATCGTCGATGATATACATTTCAATAGTCCGAGTGTCATTTTAGATCCATTGCTTTGGCCCGTTTTGTACCTGCAGTTTTTATATCGACGTCCGGTTTATCGCCGCATTTTTGGGAGGGCGGATGGTAAATAAAAACTGCTGACGTTTGGCCAGCAGCTCTGTGGGAATTCATGATTGTGATGTTGTATGGTCAAAAGGCAAAAATTATTGTCCAAGCGCCAGCGATATTGAGCAAGCGGTGGGTTTGGTTGTATATGCGTGACAAAAAAAGCCCCAATCTACTGATTAGGGCTTGATATTTTTTACTCCTTCGGAGAACGCTTAGGCGGCAGCTTCCAGAATCTTCTTAAGCGTCTGCATGGAATTGGCGACCAAGTCAACGAAGCGAGGCTTCAAGAAGATCTCTTCCATATTGAAAAAACTACCAGGCTCGAATTGATAGTTGAACTCGACCTCTGTGCTTTCGTCATCTTTAGGATGAAGCAAAATATGTACTTCCGAAGGTACCGGTCCTGAAACCGATTTGTATTTGATTTCTTTTTCAGGGACGAAAGTTATTACTTGATTGGTAGCTTCAATCTTACGACCGAGCAAAATGGTTTTGGTAAATAGCTCAGTCCCTTCTTCCATCTTTTTAGTTTTAGACAACACTTTGCTGTCTTTGTATAAGTCGGTAAATTTTTTGTGGCTATTGAAATTGCTCAGATACTTGAAGACCTTTTTTACGGGTTTTTTGATGAGCACTTTATCTTTTATATCCATATCTATTATATAATTCCTTTAGTCTCTTATTATCAGTCTCTGTATTTAATAAGAAATATTAATAATCCTAGTTCTTATATACTAATTTTTTGCTTAAGTGTTTAGATTTTTGTAAGGGATTAGGCGCGCAATGTACTGAAAATGATCCCCTTCTTCCAAAAGTTCGATATGATAGGCTGCCTTCCTTGCGATTTCTTTCAACTTTTTAAAGTCAATAAATAGCCATTTGAAGCGTTTGCTGCGGGTTTTTTCGTAGGCCATCTGATATTCGACAATGCCATAGTATTGCGGCTGCAGCAGCAATTCAATCGCCTTATCGTTGTGAGCAAACAGGTAAGCTATGTCCGAAGAATCTAGCAAAATTTGTCCACCCTCTACCAAAAGTTTACGCGCATGATGGAGAAATTGGAGTAATCCGTTGAGATCACCTACCAAGCCTATACCATTCATGAGCATCAAAAGCGTGTCAAAGCCGCCTTCCTCATAGTCCCAGATGCTAGCATGAATCGCCTGATGTACCCCTCTGGCTTTCATTACTTGTACGGCTCCAGGCGAAATATCCATCGCCACTACCTCATGTCCGCGAGCTTGTAGGGCCAAAGCATGGCTCCCTGCGCCCGCGCCAATATCTAATACCCTGCCTTCACATTCGTCCAAAGCCCGGCGCTCCCAAGCCGGCATGCCAGCGCTATTCCTAAACAAATATTTTGCGGCAATGATATCTTCCTCCGCGACATTTGAAAAGACTCTGACCTCTGCATTGAGATGGCCATGATAGTAATCCAGCATAGCCTGTCCCATGGGATCTTGCCCGGGATCTGTAATCATGGGCGGGAAATAACAATCTAAATCCCAGATTTCCAACCACTTAAGTAGTTGGACAAAAGTATTTAGTATTTAGACCGAGGGAAGCAGGTCTATCTGGTTCAGTGAGGCCCTTTTTCTCTATACTAAATACTCCCGAAAGCTTTTGGGAGTATTCAGTACGGAGAAGAAGGGTCTTGATGGACCATATCAGCCCACTTTTTTGGTCTTAATACTTGATACTATTGGCTAAGTACTTAGGTCAGTTTACGGACCCAATACCTCACGTATCAACGCCTTTTGCGCGTTCTCTGCTTCTACGTGGGTATAGTTACCACCGCCATGTCTAGCCAAAGGTAGTAACCTTGCTCTGGCCTCCTCCTCGGCATGTCCCATATACAAAGTGCTTAGCTGAATATCATTTTGCAGCCCTTTTTGGGCCAGCAGCAATGTCTGTGAATGGAGCGGAAATCCTCCGTCCGAAACGAGGATAATGCGATTGTTACCCTCTGCAATATAGTTGCCTTGCGCTACTGCATAAGCCTGATGCAATCCTTGTTGGATATTGGTTTTTCCCTCTGCTGAAAGTGTATGAATCGCATGACTTAGTTCCTCTTGCTGCGCCTGCTTCTGTGCTTCCTTGTCTTCTGGTGTCTGACCACGTGTTATCGCAGGCTCAGGATTCACTAGGTATTGATACCATGAAAACAACGACGTGTCTGTCCTGGAGAAAAGATTATCAGACAACAGTGAACTCTCTCTAAGACGGACACCCTCGGGACCCTTAACAGCTGTCCGTCTTAAACAGGTGTCCGTCTTAAGCCCGACGCACACGAGGGAAACGTGCGCAGGGAAAGTGCCAC
>JBCCQN010000368.1:0-3360 GCA_039024315.1 Bacteroidota bacterium | reverse complement strand
CTGTATGCTGGCGGTGTCGTCGCAGGTGGCATTGGAGGAAACCAATTGGATAGCATAGGTGCCACTGTTGGCAAAGCTCAGCATGGGGTTTTGCGTCTGATTGACTACGATGCCGTCTTGGTACCAAGTATAGTTACTCGCGCCAGTACTCATATCGCTAAAGTTGACCGTGCCACCAGCGCAAATATTGGTATCCGTGCTCATAAAGGCGGCCGTTACCGGAACGCCTACCCCAATGTTGACAGTGCGATTGGCGGTACATCCTTCGTTATCCGTAACGATAACGCTGTAGGTGCCGGCACTGAGATTGGCGGGATCTTCCATGGAGCTACCATTGGACCAACTGTAGGTATAAGGTGTAAAGCCGCCTGAAACTGTAAGGTCTATACTGCCATTCATATCACCAGGGCAGCTTTCATCATTGAAGGAAGCCACACTAGCGGCGGGTTGGTTGACGACAATTACCTGGGTGGAGGTACTGGTACAAGTGGTGTCGCCAGATTCGAGTGCGACCGTAAAGGTGCCAATCTGTGAGAAAGTCGCGCCTGCTTGGATGCCATTGGCAAAGTTTTGGCCATTGAGCGACCAATTGTAAATACTTTGAGATTGCGTGACTGCGTCGAAGGTAATGCTATCTCCGAGACAAACATTGAGGCTGGGTGTGCTGAGAGTGAAGTTGGCGTCTGCGGCACAACAGCTACCCACGTTTAGTGGTTGAATTTGACTCTGATTGAACTGTCCGTTGGTATAAGAACGTAGCTTGAGCGTATAGGCGCCCGTAGGTACATTGCTGAAACTTTCAGTATGCTGCAAAAATGACAGTGCCCCTAAGCAGATCGGACCACCGATAATATTAACATCGATAAAGATCGTATCGCCAACGATAGACTGAGTGTAAGGACCGACATTGTAATTGATACACAATAGCGTCCAGTCAAAAGTGACAGTAAAGGGGTTACACTCCAATGGTGCGGCTGGATTGATCACTGCTGGGGTGCCAAAGGATTGGGCCTGAGCAGGCGCAGATAAGCCTAGTAAAAGGAATAGGCCAAAGCCATAGCGTAGAAGCTTTTTCATAGGGAAGATCGGTTCTTTTAGGTGTAGGTTCTGCCTCTAGAAAACAAAAATTCGGACAAATGGAAATACTGGAGCGAATAAACAGGGTTGATTTTGCTCAGTTTGAGGGATAAGTGTTCTGTAAGGCAGGAAATACTAGTTAGGTCCTTCGGCTATCGCTCAGGATGACAGGGAGGTAAATGAAGCGTCCGCTGGACGGTAGGTTCGGTATGCATGCCGAACCTAGGGATAAGCGTTCTGCGCCGCAGCTAACTCCCCAAAGATGATTGGACGGCAGCGTCTAAAATATACCAGCCGAGCTAAATACCTTTAATCCAACAACAAAAAATATCATTATGAATGCATTGAGAGGATTATGGGTTTTACAACTCATCGGTATCACTGTCTTGACGATCTTTGCAATTAGGGCCGAAGGCTGGGATTTGCTGAGTATCTTTTTTGGCGATATCAAAGCCATGAATTGGTCAGGACAGTTCAATTTTGACTTTTCCTGCTATTTGGTGCTTTCAGGTTTATGGATCGCCTGGCGCCATCGCTTCTCCATCGGTAGTATCTTATTAGGTGTCGCGGCTTCGATCTTGGGCATATTGCTCTTTGCGCCTTATTTGATTTGGGCAAGTTATCAAGCCAAGGGAGACGTAAAAGTGCTGTTGTTGGGGGAGAATTAGTATTGCTACTGCTTCGCAGAACGCTTGTTTTGCGACAAGGCGTTGCCTTGGCACAGAGGGAGGCGTTGCCTTGTCGCATAGGAAGGGCGATGCCTTCTCCTCAAACAATCTTAATAAAACCTATTTAACAGGCATTCTTGTCGAATGCATCATTTTCAATCTCCAGCCTTCAGGGGTTTTAACCGCTAAGGCACTTTCCAGCCATTGGCGCTTTGCTAGCAAGGTGTCAGCACGAATAAATTCGGCTTGATTATGATAAGCCATTTGGATGGAGTTGCCGTATTTTTCCAGGGAAATGTACTCCATGCTGTTTTTGCGTAGCGGCCGATCTTCTCTGGCTAGCTGCCCTCTGATATAGCTTTTGATGCGCTCGTTATCCCAAACTTCCCCATGCTCGAGGATGATAAAATCGGCGGTATGATAATCGGTGATTGCCGTAGAATCTACCCCTCCCCAGATCTTATCAAATGACCCTTGGATAAGCTCCTTGGCGATTGCCTCCTCTTCTGGTGTCAAGACATTGGCGTTATCCTGCTTAGGAGTCTGGCAGGCGATGAAGGCGAGTAATAGTATGATGGGTAATCTCATGTTTTTCTTTGTTTTTGTTACTGCTTCGCAGAACGCTTGCCTTGTCGCGTCCCCGGGAGGAGCTAGCGACTATCATTGGTTCGTTCTGCTTGAATCATCGGCAGACGGATTTGAGAAGGATAGCGCGCTGAGTGATGGATCTGATTGCGCGCAATGACACCTTCAGACTCATCGAAGTTATTGCCACCGGTATTGAGATTGCGAGTAAAGCGCGGGAAGTTACTGCTAGAGATCTCAATGCGGATGCGATGCCCCGCTGCAAAATAATTGCTAGTAGCCATCGGAGTCATCTTCAACTCATAAATTTCCCCATCCTCCATAAAAACTTCTTGCTCATAGCCTTCACGATAACGAGCCCGCTGGATGGTCTCGTCGAGATTATAGGCTCTGCCGTCTGGATAAACATCGATCAGTTTGATCGTAAAGTCAGTATCCTTGGCATCAGAAGCCACATAAAGGGTCGTCTCGATGAAGCCGCTGATCTCTACGCCTGCCTCTAATGGCTCGGAAGTATAAACCAAAATGTCGTTACGAGTTTCCATCGCTTGTTGATCGTAGGCCCCTCCTTTGATGGCGTTACCCGTACAACAGACGTTGCCGCCATAAGACATCACCGGATTCATCGGATCATAGGTAAAGGCATCTGCTGGCACTTTTTTGCTAGGCATCTCGCGGCTCAAAACCCCGTCGCCAAATAAGCTGTTGGCTTGTCCTTGGCTGTTGAGATAAAAGGTGGTCATTTCAGCGGCTTTAGGCGGCCATTGTTCGGCTTGCTGCCAACGATTCATGCCCATGGTGTAATACTGGACTCTGGGCGTTTTCTCTTTGAAGTCATTGTCCACTCCTTTGAGCCAGAGATCAAACCAAGCGTAGATTTGCTCATCATAATTGAGGCGGGCGTCGCCCACGCTTCTTTCGCCGACGATGGTGTTTTCGGTGGCGCGTTTATAGCCACAGTGCAAGGTCGGCGCAATGACTAAATATTGATTGTCAGCGATCTCAGGGTCCTCGATATTGTTGCGCACAT
>JBCCQN010000367.1:0-3476 GCA_039024315.1 Bacteroidota bacterium | reverse complement strand
GTAAACTCCTGAGTATTCATGCTAAAACAATTGCACGAAACCGCATTGACTGCCGAGTCAATCTCTTGGGGAACAGCCATCAATCGCTCTAAAGCTTCTGGCAATAAATTGTCATCATCTGACATGAGGGTGAACCAATCACCTTCTATGGCGTCAAAGCCGAGATTGCTAGCTTGGGCAAAGCCTATATTTTCATTTAGCGTGATTACCCTGAGGCGTGGATCGCTGTAGGAGGCTAGCACCTCAGCTGTAGGCTCTTCTGAGCCATTGTTGATTACAATTAGTTCTAAGTCCCGATAGGTCTGATTCAAAATACTCTCCACCGCAAGGGGGAGCAGATGAGGTCGATTGTATGTGGGGAGCACAATACTGATTAGGGGCATATTCCCAAGGGTTACATTTTCAGGGTTTATACTTTTGGCCTTGTGTGGGATTGTTAACTAGTCGGCTATGCAATATACGCTTAGTAGTCGCTGACATGGTCTATGTCGCACTCAACTGGCCATATTGAGTAATGAATGGTCAGAACCGAAATTTATTTTGTTCTATATAATTTCCTTCATGTATAGCGCTTACAAAAGAACCCCGGAGATCAAATCAAAATGCTCTTTTATCCGTTTTAGTTTTTACTGACAAACTCCTTGATTAGGCGCAGAGAGCGATAAAACTTGATAATCTTCAAAAAAGCCTCGATATTTGTAAGCATTCACTCACCACCCATGACCGCAAAACAATTATCCATTCTTAACGCTGCTCTCAAGTTGTTTGCTCAACAAGGCTTCAGTGCGACGCCTACGAGTCAAATAGCCAAAGCAGCGGGGGTGTCTGAGGGCTTGATCTTCCGCCACTTTGGCAAAAAGGAAGGACTGCTCGAGGCAGTAGTGAAGGAAGGAGAGGAAAGCTTCAAAACCCTCTTTGCGGATGTAGCGATGGCCTCAGAGCCCAAAGAGGTAATTCGTAAAGCGATTTCTATGCCTTTTGGGGTACCTGAATCTGATTATGAGTTTTGGCGTCTCCAGTTCAAACTCAAGTGGGAACTTGATACCTTTCATGACAGTAAGGTAGAACCGATGAAGCTGGTTGTAACCAATGCCTTTCAAAAACTTGGTTATGAGGACGCCGCTTTGGAGGCAGAAACCCTTTTGCATCTAGTCGAGGGAGTCGGAAGCGCCATGCTTAAGGGACATCTGAATCATAAGGAGGAGCTACATCAATTCCTACTCAAGAAATATAATTTGTAGTTTTTCTTGACGCAATTATGAGTAAACACTCACAAAATCAACGCCCCTAGTTCGCCCCCTTCTAAACCCAATCGCATTTATTTTTCTAGAGCTGCATATCCCCATTAACCTTGCGCCAAATGCGCAAAGGATTAGGATCTTGTAAAGCAAGGGGTAAGAGTTCCTCCGGCAGGTTTTGATAGCAGACAGGCCTAGCAAAACGCTGTATAGCCATTGTACCAACGGAAGTTGTTTGTGGGGCTGTGGTCGCGGGATAAGGGCCGCCATGTACCATGGCATCACAGACCTCAACCCCCGTCGGGAAACCATTAAACACAATACGCCCGACTTTGCGTTCGAGAATAGTGATCAGTTCTTGATATTCGTAGAGGTCATTAGCCGTGCCATGTATAGTAGCCGTGAGATGACCTTCTAGGGCTCTAGCGGCCGCCAGCAAGGATTCTTTTGCTTGGGCTCGCACCAAGATACTACTGGGTCCAAATACTTCCTCAGCCAGTTCTGGATGTTGTAAGAAGGTCTCCAAATCAGTTTGGTATACTTGGCCTGCGGCGGCATTGGCGGTTTCGCTTTTTTTCCCTCCGGGAACGCTTCCAATGGTCGCTTGCAGCCTAGCGGTACTCGCTTCAAAAGCTTCTCTTATCCCGCTGGTCAGCATCGTCCCGGCCTCGGTCTCTTGGATAGCGTTCTGCAAAGCAGTAGCAAAACTAGATTGATGCTCACTCTCGGGTAAAAAGACAAGACCAGGATTGGTACAAAATTGCCCTACTCCCAAAGTGATGGAAGCAGCTAAGCCTTTGGCGATCTTTTCGTATGCGGTCTGCGCTTCCGGCAAAATGAAGACAGGATTGGTACTGCCCATCTCCGCATAGACCGGAATAGGTACTTCTCTTTGATTGGCAAGGTCAAATAAGGCCTTACCGCCTTTATAAGAACCCGTAAAACCTACGGCCTGTATCAAGGGATGCTGCACCAAGCGTTGCCCCACTTGATGACCGGAGCCATGGACGAGTGAGAAAACCCCATCTGGCATTTCTGTTTTTTCTGCCGCGGCCAAGATCGCTCTCCCCACCATCTCTGAGGTCGCTGGATGAGCCGGATGACCTTTGACCACCACCGGACAGCCTGCGGCTAAAGCCGAAGCGGTATCTCCTCCCGCTACCGAAAAGGCGAGGGGAAAATTACTGGCTCCAAAAATCGCTACTGGGCCTAGAGGGATCAACATCTGTCGAATATCCACCCTGGGCATGGGTTTACGATTGGGCAAGGCCCTATCAATGCGAGCCGCAACCCAAGAGCCTTCACGCACCACCTGAGCAAATAGCTTCAACTGGTTTACGGTACGGCCTCGTTCTCCTTTGAGACGCCCCATGGGAAGAGCCGATTCTTTTTGGCATTGCTCTAGCAACTTATCTCCCAATGCCATGATCTGATGGCCAATTTCCTCCAAAAAGGCGGCCCTACGCTCACGACTCAACTGCCGGTAAGCATCAAAGGCCTTTTCGGCTAAGCGTACTGCAGCATCAATTTCGCTGGCACTAGCTTCATAAAAAGGGGGAGATAAAGGCTCGGCAGTAGCAGGGTTGTAGGCGTGAAAAGTTTCGATTCTTTCCCGGGAGGCAGTGCCGCCGATCCATTGTGTCCCTTGCAGTTCCATGGTGGGTGTATTCGTTAGTTCTCCGAAGGAGCGGTGATCCAATTGGACCTCAATATATAAAACGTGTCGCAGTAATATCCACTGCGACACCTTTCTTTGTCAAAGGACTGGGAGAATTAGTTACGGCCAGCCATCACACCGCCATCAACATCCCAAATCGCACCGGTAACCCAACGGCTATTATCAGTAAGCAGGAAATAGATCACTTGGGCGATATCTTCGGGACGTCCCACCCTTCCGATTGGATGAAAGTCATTGAAGCCTTGCAGGGTAGTTTCCACCTCTGCTGCAGGGATAAAAGCCTCATAAATAGGCGTTACGACTACTGCCGGAGAAACTGCATTGACTCGAATGTTGTATTCAGCTAGTTCCATAGCGAGCTGCTGAGTAAGGCTATGCAAACCCGCTTTGGCCATTGAATAGGCCGAAGAAGGGGTAGCCTTGATCGCTTGCTTGGCCCACATGGAACCAATATTGACAATCGAACCACCGCCATTGGCTTGGAAGATCCGACTAGCAGCCTGGGTGATGAAAAAGAAAGCTCGGTTGAAACGATGATAAAGATCATAATCTTCTCCTTC
>JBCCQN010000366.1:0-3484 GCA_039024315.1 Bacteroidota bacterium | reverse complement strand
TCGCTTAGCAGGTACGCCATTTTCTTGGACCTGACTTCCTAGTATCACCAGTACATCTGCTTGCTGAGCGCGGAAACTTAAACCACTAATTACGATCAGCCCTAGATGGACAAAACCAATAATAATGGGCGTCCATAGCGTCCGCTTGAGGAGTTTTTTTCTAGGCATGAGGTGCTTTTGTCTGATTGTGCACCTTAAAATAAATCCCTCCCGCCTGACTCGCAATCCCTATTTTGCCAATCGAGTTTCGATTTTATACTCCTTACCGATATTGTAGGTCTTGCCCTGCTTTTTCTTGCTCATCCTACTCGCGCCGACACCTACGCCAATTCCAATCAGTGAGAGCAAAAGCAAGATGGCAAATCCTCCAACCACCAAAACGGTAACGCCCAAAACTACCAATCCTAGGATCCAAAAGACCAAACCAACCAATTCTCCCAATGGCCCTGATCCAGAAGGACTTTCCAGTATGCCGTCAATGCCTCCATTAGAAATCGCTCTTATCCCAAAGATCGCAAGAACGGCTCCAGCTGCTATTCCAAGAAATCTTCGCTTTTTCTTTGGTTTCGTTTCTGTCATGGGCTCTAGGCCTAGGCTGACAATCTCGTTGAGATAGATTTTTTGACGGTCGATGATAATATAATCCTCCGCAATCCCCTCTAAGGTCCCGTTGATCCTACTACCATCAGAAAGCTTGAGATAAAGAGGATCACCTTCTAATATGATCAACTCTCGGCCTTCTTGGCGAGGAATTAGCAATAA
This sequence comes from Bacteroidota bacterium, assembly GCA_039024315.1. GTDB lineage: Bacteria > Bacteroidota > Bacteroidia > J057 > J057 > JBCAWW01. The sequence goes on along the minus strand of JBCCQN010000366.1, from coordinate 2,722 downwards.
GGTGTCAGATGCAAAGGCAGCACAATCGGGGCCGCTGATCGCAAAAAGGCCCAAGGGAAGCATGAATATCCAGACAATAATTGAAGCTTTCATTTTTATCATTTTTCATTTAGCCAACTGAAAGAGGATTCTAATCAATACCCCTTCATGCTACTAAGCGCATAAAATGCCTAGAAGTGATAATGGGCTGGAACAATTATTTCTATTGGTGCGCACAGAATACAGTGGGAGCGTCAGTTTTACGCCCAAAAAGTCCTACATAGAAATAACAAAATGCGTATATTTGGCGTAGTATATTAGAATTGAAAAAGTTTATCGCCATATCGTTTTCCGCTTTCTACCTCATCGCTTCGGTGGGGGTATCGGTCAATTTCCATTACTGCCTTGGGCGTTTGGAGTCTGTAAAAGTGATTTTGGCGCATAATGATTGTTGTTGTGATGACCTCGGCCAGATGATGGCCTGTTGCGACGATGAAACATACTTTTTCCAACTCGAGGACGAAGAAAAAGTAGTCCGCAGCATTCAGAGCTTTGCTGATGTGGTCTTGATGCCTCCCCGCTTCGCGGAACGCTTAATTCTGGCACCTGCACCAGTCAAAAACTACCAGCCGCATTTGCTGGATTTACCCCCTCCAGAGGAGCCAGCCGTTTGGCTGCAATATTGTGCTCCCATTCATTATGCTTAGTTGAGTTTAGTTATTCCCCTGCGTGGAACGATTGTATTCAATACAAACGTATCCACCCCACTTATTTTTTCTCAACTAAACTCAAATCGTAATGAATTCTCAAGTAAAAATATCTCTGTTTTCCCTTCTCCTCACTCTATTTGCTCTCCCTACTTTTGGTCAAACGGAAGCCCCCAAAGTAGCTACTGCCGAATTTGAAGTTGCCGGTGTCTGTAGCATGTGCAAAGCGCGCATTGAAAACGCTGCCACTATCAAGGGAGTCAAACTGGCTGAATGGGATAAAGAGACGGGCATCCTAAAAGTTATCTACAAAACCAAAGTGACGACTGAGGAAGCTATTCAAAAAGCAGTGGCTGAACGTGGGCATGATACCGAAAAGGTCAAAGCTAAAGATGAAGTTTATAATAAACTCCCTGGCTGCTGTTCTTATCGTGATGGCTTAGAGAAACACTAGTATGCGGCAAGTATTTATCATTGCCCTATCACTATTTTCTTTGCCCTTCAATGCTTTTTCCCAACAAAGCTCCATACTAGAGGGCCGAGTAAGTGATGGGATCGAAAATACACCCCTAACTGGAGCTAGCCTACATTGGTTGGGCACCCAATTGGGGACGACTACAGATGAACAAGGTAAATTCAACTTGCCTTGGTCTCCTCATAGCAAACAACTGGTAGTCAGCTATTTTGGCTATCAAACGGATACTATCAAAGTCGAAGACCAGTTGGCTATCGAAATTCGCTTAGGACCAGCAACGACCTTGGCAACGGTAGAAATTCAAGGCCGTAAGCGGGCCACTTCTATTTCCTTTCTCGATCCCATGAAGACGGAAAATATCAGTGAGAAAGAGTTGGAAAAAGCTGCTTGCTGTAACCTTAGTGAGAGCTTTGAAACCAATCCTAGCGTCGATGTTGCCTTTACGGATGCGATCACCGGAGCTAAGCAAATCCAATTATTGGGTTTGGCTGGGCCATATACGCAGATTACGCGAGAAAACATTCCCTATGTAAGGGGGCTCTCTGCAATCTCAGGCTTGAGTTTTGTGCCAGGCTTTTGGGTAGAAGGGATGCAGCTAAGCAAAGGGACCGGCTCTGTGGCCAATGGCTATGAAAGTGTGGCTGGGCAAATCAACATTGAACTGCGCAAGCCTGATGAGGCTGACCGTTTTGCGATTAATCTTTACGCCAATGAGGGGGGGAGATTAGAGGGAAACCTCAATCTCGCTCACAAATTTGAGGGAGGAAAGTGGTCAACAGCGCTTTTGTTACACAGCGCTAATCGTTCCGCGCAGCGGGATAGAAATGAAGATGGCTTTCTGGATAATCCTCTCAATAACTCCTTTATAGGCCTCAACCGCTGGAAATACGTTGGCCCAGATGGCCTGAGGCTACAGTTTGGCTTAAAAGGCATCTATATGGATAGATTAGGCGGACAAATTGGTGCTGTCGAAGATGTTAATTTGTGGCTCATGCAGCAAAAAACCAGACGGCTTGAAGGCTTTGCCAAGATCGGTAAGATATTACCTAAAGCAGGGCATTCGATGGGCCTACAGCTATCAGCTGCCAATCATGATCAGCGCAACCAATTGGGTTTACGTGAATATGATGCTTCCCAACAGACTGCCTACGCCAATTTTGCCTATCAGGGGATCATTGGCAGTACCAATCATGTCTTTAAGACGGGTGTGAGTTTTCAGTATGACCGCTACGCGGAACGCTTAAACGATACCGATTATGATCGAGTCGAAGCAGTACCAGGCGTCTATGCCGAATATACCTACAACTATCTGGAAAAGCTTGGTATAGTAGCTGGCTTGCGAGCGGATTATCACAATATTTTTGGTGCTTTTGTAACGCCTCGCCTGCACATTCGCTATGCGATATTTGACAAAACCATCCTGCGCCTTAGCGCTGGTCGCGGCCAACGTACCGCTAATATTTTTGCTGAAAATAGTGGTTTGCTCGCCAGCAGTCGTCGGGTCATCATCCGCGGTGGTGATAGTGATAAGCCTTATGGCTTAGATCAAGAAATCGCCTGG
>JBCCQN010000365.1:0-3579 GCA_039024315.1 Bacteroidota bacterium | reverse complement strand
TCCGGCCGTTACCAGCCTTACAAAGAAGTGGCGATGGAGTACGCTTTTTTACTGGATTTAGCCGGTAAAGCTTAGATTCAAAGATCTTTTGGTCCTATGAGGCGCTTATTTTAGCCAATCACTTGGGTCTAGGAAATCTAAAGGCTCTTCGTACATCATAAAGCGAAAAATGCTTTCGCCGCTTCTTCGGTCTATGCGAGCCTCACCAATAGGAGTACCTGCTTTGACAAACTGACCTTCTTGTAGGGCTGTAGCAGATAGATTGGCATAGGCGGTCCGATAACGACCATGGGAGATGATGACAGCCGTTCCCAGCAAGGGAATAATCCTTACTCCTGTTACCCGCCCGGCAAAAATGCTTTCTACTTTTTGGCCTTCCGCTACGCGGAACGCCCAGCCGTGATTATCTCTAAGATTGCCAAACTCATCTTCGATCTCGCCAAAACTCTCAATCAATAAACTACACTCTGGTGGGACAGGCCACTGCATATGCCCTTTGCGATTTTCAAAAAGGCTATCGATTGCTGCCTCTGATAACTCCGCTGTCCCCACTTGTATTTTTATGGGCCCTTCTGTTTCCTGCAAAAGTAGCAAAAGCGCATTTTGTTGATCGTGAAATTCCTTTTTTAATGCTTGGGCCTTAGATCGCAAGGATTTATTGAGTTTTTGCCTCAAGCGTTCTGTATCCCGCAGCTGGGCTCGCTCTCTTTGCCTCGCTCTGACCAATCGTTTACGTTTATTTTGTAAGCGCCTGATTTGTTGGCCTTGCTTTGCTAAAAGATTTCTAGACTCCGAGAGAATGCGAATTTGTTCCCTACGATACCTGCTATATTCTCTAAAATAGATCACTCGGTAAAAAGCTTCGGTAACATCTCCCGCCGCAAATAGACTAAGCCAAAATCCTTGTTTGGAATACAAGCGGTAAGTGCGACGGATTTGTTGACTATATTCTTGCTTAATGCGAGTAATCGTCTCTCCCATTCGGCAGTGATTTTCTTGCAGTAGCTCAATCTCATCCTCCGCATTGAGGATATCCGCTTTCATATCCGAGATTAATTTCTCTTGAATCCGCATCCGCAAATTGAGTATGCGTAAGTCTGCCAATGCTTTTTCGGTTTTGCTGTAGTCCCCGCTCAAAAACTGATTGCTCAGAGATAGGTACGATTGAACTCTTTGACTATCGGATTCTTGAGCTTGAGAAGCCAGGCAAAAGCAAATTACAAGGCATCCTATTCCTAACACCTGACGGAAATAAGTCTTGTTCCAAATCGAGAGGGGGAGCTTCATAATGATTGTAAGTACGTAGACAACAGTATTTAGTATGAAGGCTAAGAATTACTAAAATTGGGTGTACGGTCCATCAAGATCTTTCTACTTTCTACTCAAGGACAATCCTGTTTGCTAAAGCCACTCGGAATATCAAAGCTAAAACTTAGATTAGCGGGATTGACCTGTACTCGTCTGTGTTTAAAGGTGAGAGTGCCATCAAGAGGAGCGGGTACAATAAGTTCCAAGATCATAGGAAAATTTTGATTATTTACTTTTTCAAAATTTTTATAAAAAGCATCGCTTTGCCCTTCGATGGCTGGGTTCTCTACACTCAGTCTCACCAACTTCTTCAATTCTCGATCCAGATAGTAAACGATTTTGGTAGAGTCTACTGAGCCTGAAAACTTGAGTGGATTACTCTCGGGAGGACTGCTCAATTTCATATCAGAGGGGATGGGAGCATAATCTCCCAAGAAGAGCGCCTGAATCATTTCAAAATCAGCCTCTACGCCTAAATATTCTTTAGCTAGGCTGTAATCGCAGGCATAATAGGCTTGATTTAGTTTGTCTTGGACAAAAATAGAGTCGGTAGTAATCAGGATTTTGACCACTTCTACAAATTTGGAGACTTTGATCAAAATTTGTTTATCCTTTTGAATGTGGATGCGATAATTTGCTCCTAGGTTTAGATCTGGGGTACGGATATCTGCTTTACCACTGATGGCTATTTCTTTAAAGTCAAAGGGGTTATTGATGATTTCTTCGGCCAACGCATAATCAGCATTCTCTTTTTTCGGCTTGTTTCCGATATTGCGAAAAAGTTCACAGCCAGTGAGAGTAGGTAATAATAATACGGTGATAAAGGCGAAGCTTAGAAAGGGGTTTTTCATACGATCTTAGAGTTCACGAAGCTTTTTGTCGATGTCTAAGGCAACAGCGCCCATTTGTTTGGCTTTTTCCCATTGTTGCCTTGCAGCCTTGGCGTTGCCATTTTTGTAGAGAGCATCGCCATAATGTTCCAATTGTTTGGCGGTCGGTCTGCGTAGGCCATTGATCGCCTGCTCATAATGCTTAACCGCTTGGCCGTAGGAACCTTGCTTGTATGCTATAAGACCTTGGGTAATCAAAAAGGATGCACGTTCAGGTTGAAGCTCTCTTGATTTCTGGGCCATTGCCGCGGCTTCGGATAAGCGTTCTCCTCGGAGTGCCAATTGATAAGCATACTGATCTAATATACTCGCATCTTCGGGAGAAATTGCGATCGCCTTTTCAAAACGAAGGTCTGCTTCTGCCATGTCTCCTTCTTTTTGATAAAGATTGGCAAGCTGTAAGTGCGTTTGTGTCAGTAGGGATGGGTCAAGACTGCCCTTTCTGATGATTTTGTTAAAAGCGTAAAAGGCCGCATCGATATCATTTTGCTGAGCGGCCCCAATACCATAATAAAACAAAATTCTCTCCTGATTGGGAAATAATTCTAGCGCCTCATCTGCATCATCATAAAGTTGGACAAAATTGGCTGATTCATAGTCTGACTCCAAAAGTTCTTGCCAGGCGTTAGTATTGGTGGGATCAAGATCCAAGGACTGCTTTAGATAGTAGCGGGCTGAATCGGGCTGATTGTTGAGTCGCATACTCCGTCCTTGGATGGCCAAAGCCTGGGCGTTCCCAGGATGGGTCTGATACAAAATCTTGCTGAGCTTAAGTATACGAGGCACCATAGCCGCATCCTGAGTGGCAAAATTGAGCAGATTGTTGAGGATATATACCTTGCCTTCTACTTCGATATCTGGATTTCGTAAAGCCCGATTGAGATACTTATCGGAGTTGACCATATCGTTTTGCTGCCGATAATAATCAGCTAAGGAAAGGAGCGCAAAGCCATTGTCCGCCTGATACTCTAGCAATTGTTCCAAGGTTTGAATAGCCGCTTCCTTATCCCCACTTTGCTTGAGCAAATCATACTTGATTTGATAAAAACGAGGATTGTCAACCTCACTGGCGATCAATTGATCGGCTACCTCTACTGCCTCTGTCAAAGCCCCACTTTTCTGCAATAGAGCGATCTTACGGATACCGATTTCTGGACTAAAGCCTTTACTTTGCTCCAAAGCATCCAATTCTTGAACCGCAAGATCCGCTTGCCCATTTTTGAGATAAAGCTCTGATAGATGAATGCGTTCGGAGGGGCGGTCTGGAAATCTTTCTGTGATTTTTACTAAAACGGCGATGGCATCTTTATATTCGCCTCTTTCTTCATAGGCTTGTTGGAGGATTTGATAATACCAGTAATTTTCTGGATTACCCTCTACC
>JBCCQN010000364.1:0-3638 GCA_039024315.1 Bacteroidota bacterium | reverse complement strand
TATTTGGGGGCGTGTAGAACTTCTTTTTCGGTTTTGTCTTTGACAAAGGTGCCGGAGGCTACAGCAGACTCCCAGTTTAAGCCATCGAGGCTGACGAAGAAGTTGTAGTCAGCGATGCTACCATTGAAGCTAGCGTCTTGGCGAGGCCAATAACGAAAGCCAGCTACCTCCATCGTATCACCTAAATCCAATTGGATTTCGTGTGGAGGAGGGGGGGAAGTATTTACAAATTCCGTACGCCATAGGGTCTCAATTAGCCCGTCAAAAGCCTTGCTCGCTTCAAAGCCTAACTCTTCGCTGCTTACAGCTAGTACGGAGTAATTATTCTTGGGTAAAGGTACCGGCTCACAGGCAGGATCCAGAGAGCCAATCCAATCCTCTAGTACGGTGATATAGTCTTCATCGATCACGCTACGAGCCAAGGGAGGCATCGCATCCGAGCCCAAACTAGCATCCCGCATAAGCATAATAGATCTACTGGGATCTCGGGGCTTGATGAGAGCGGCCCGACTGATCTCGTAGTTACGCAAGAGATTACCATTGATTAGGTTTTGACTTTCTAATTCAGTAGCAAAGCGTGCATCAAAGTCAGCATTTACCCCATTGGGTTGGTGGCAATGAGCACAGTTGGCATCAAGGTAAGAGCGTACTTTCAATTCTAGACTGGCAGTAGGATCATCAATGGCGACTGCCTTAGGCATGGTCGGAATGTCAGAGACTTGGATGGAATTACTAAAGATACCAAGATGGTTCCAAGTCTCTAGCTGATTGGCCAAGATCCCTGTCGAAGGATAAATCATCTCTCCATTCATTTGATGAGTATTGAGTCCGAGCGTACCGCCAGCATTGTCATTGTGGCAAGTCATACAATCTGCTCGACTGGGAAACTCCCAAGTTCGGGTCTCTTGGGTCAGGTCTGCTTTAGTGATGGTATAGTTGAGAAAATCATTGTTTTCCAATAACTCTGCCTCAGTACCTGCCGCATTCCATTTGTAGGTAATACCGTATAAATCGCCCGTGTTTTCCCCACGAATCAAAAAGCGAGTTTCTAAGCGCTGGGTGATGCTCGGATTGTTAGCATCTAGTGGCATTTCAAAGTGCTTGATGAAAACCGTTCCCGCGGGGAAGTTCCATTCACCATCCTCTGCAAAGACAACTTGTTCGGCAGCGCTGTCATGGGTACCATCGTTAGGGATCGCCACCCAACGCTTTTTGGCTGAGCCATCGGACCATAAAGGAGAATTAGTCTCATAAGGTACTAAGCCGGGAGCGGGAGTCAAATTTGTGAGACTGCTAAAGGCCCCTGTCTGAGACAAGTATTTGGGCGGAAGTAGGGGAGGACCATTGACTGGGGTGATTTCCCACTGCTGATTGTTACCGCCATGTTTGCTCCAGAGGTAAAGATTACCGCCATCTGAGGTAGAAAATCCGGCTACGTCCACATACTTATTGTTGTGAATGTTTTTGATAAAGAAATAGCCTTCACCATTGGATTCGAGGGCCCACTGCTGGCTATTGGTACCGGTCCAAGTCCATTGTTGGACGTTGGTGCCATTGGCGGTGCCAAAGGCCGCAGCCTCTAGATATTTGCCACTGTGGACCGATTCGATGCGATAGTTTCCGGAAGCAATTTTTTCGATTTGCCATTGCTGCACAGTGCTGCCGTTGGCGGTCCATTGATGCAAGTTGCCCCCATTGGCGGTAGAGCTATTGGCCATCTCAAAGACTTTATTGCTATGGCGCGAACGGATGGTATAAATACCATTTGGCACTTCTAGGGTAGCTACTCCCTTGATGGTCCGTAGGCTTTGATTGCCCATACTACCAATATAAATTTCGCCATCATTGTCTTGCCCGAGGGTGGGGAAATTGTTGGGATTAGTGGCGATGAGCGTACGATTGGTACCATCTAGGTCCATGGCCCAAATGAGACGAGAACCATAATCGCCAAAGATATATTTGCCTACAAGCTCTGGCATCTGACTACCCCTGTAGACGTAACCGCCGATCACGCAGGTGCCCACTCCTTCGGAATGCCAATAATGAAAAAGCGGGTCGGTGAGATTACCGATAATAACAGCAGGTCTGGCCATAATATCTGGGCGATCTACTGTGCCTTCTCTAAAGGGCCAGCCAAAATTTGCGGCTTTAGCCACAACATTGATCTCTTCTTTCTTGTCTCCAGAGTTTGAACCCACATTGCCAATATAAATGGTGCCCGTAGCAATATCTTTAGTCATTTTGTGGGGATTGCGGCAGCCGATGGTGTAGTATTCTTCAAATAGACTACCATTGGTATCTAACCATGGATTGTCGCTGGGGATATAATAGTTTGCAGTAGTCCCTTGCCCAAGGCTTTGCAATGTGCGACGGATAGGATGGGAAATCGCGCCTCCCTGTTGGTCAACATCGATTCGCAAAACGCCTCCTAACAAGCGATCGGTGATGTTTTGGGACTGCGGCTTGACCCCAAGGTCGCCGATAGAAATGTAGAGAAAACCGTCATCGCCAAAAAGCAAAGCGCCACCACGGTGGAGATTGGCAGAGGTGAAGTCCAATCTTTGTTCAATTAAGATTTGCTCCGAGTTGAGGTCCGCTGTTTGTGAGCCGTCAGGGCGGGTAAAGCGGACGATGCGAATATATTTGACATTATTGATCAAGGTCACATAATAGAGATACAGATAGTTGCGTTCGGCGGAGCCGGCCTGATTAAAATTTGGATGAAAGGCAAGGCCTAAAAGTCCGGAATCCTGACCATCCCAAACGGGACCGCTAATGTCTAAGAATAGATTTTTGGTCGGGCTAGCGACGGTCTTATCAAAGGTGTAAATCCGACCACTACGCTCCAAAATGTAAAAGAGATTGCTTTGCGGCGCTTGAAAAATCCCCATGGTGGTGGAGAAGCTCATGTTTGACTTGAAAGCCCCAATGTCAATCTGCGTGTTGGAGCCAAGGCTCGCGGGAAAGGCATTGTTGAGATACTTGCCAATGGGTGTAGGGGCATTCAAACCCGGCCCCATAATCAGTGGGGTCGCGGCAAATAAGATTAAAGTGAAAGGGATGAGTAAGAGTTTTCCAAATTGAGTTAAAGAAGATCGCATGTTAGAAAAGAGGGTCCCCAGTCGTTTCTACTAGGACTTTTTTTGTAAAGCAAGCCCTAGTAGGGTCTAATTTGTGTTAGTCGGTCTGTTTGGTTTAAGGTAAAGATAATAAATCCTGTAATAAAATTTGTAAAATCGTAATTGTTTTTTATTGAAAATATAGTTATACAACTAATGATTTGACACGGATAAACCCTCAGAAAATATAAGCTGCTCCCAATTTTAACTGCTAATATTGTCTGATCATCCAGCAAGAATGTGAAGCGATTTGTACCTTGCTGTTATGATAGGACAACTACTGAAATGCGGACTAATCCTACTAGCCGCATTACCCCTCGCCTCGCTAAGTGCCCAAAACCTTGACTGCCTTGCTTTGCAAGACTTCAAGATCGTGGTCTTAGGCTCTTCCACTGCCGCAGGCTCTGGGGCCAGTAGTAGTGATAGTGCTTGGGTCAACCGCTACAGACAATATCTCCAAAGCATCAATCCCGACAACCAAGTCGTCAATCTCGCCCAAGGAGGCTATAATACTTATCG
>JBCCQN010000363.1:0-3710 GCA_039024315.1 Bacteroidota bacterium | reverse complement strand
TCTGACTCGATTTCTTCCATTTCATATTGAAACGGAGAGATCTTATATTTTCCCAGCATTTCAATAAAGGCTCGTTTAGAGAGATCTACCATCTGTGCCCCTTGACCAGAAGTAATCATACCTTCTTCAAACAACTTCACAGCAAGCAGCATCCGCAATTCAAAGTTGCTGATTGAAAGGCCTTCTGGTAGAGTTATTTCGATGCTCATGATTGGATATTCAATAATTAGCCTATTGAAGCTACTTAATTAAGATACGGAATTTTAACACTTATGGCTAATTAAGCATCCGCCAACTGCAGCTTCAAAAGATTATTGTAAGTCCCCCCTTCTTGCAGCGCAAGTTGCTCATGAGTGCCCGCTTCGATGATTTTACCACCATCAAGCACGTAGATTTGGTCTACATCGCGGATCGTGGATAAGCGGTGCGCGATGATGAGCGTGGTGCGACCTTCCATCAATTTGTTGAGCGCACCTTGCACGAGATGCTCCGACTCTGCATCGAGGGAGCTAGTCGCCTCGTCAAGGATCAAGATACTGGGATCTTTGAGAATCGCCCGGGCGATGGCGATACGTTGACGCTGGCCTCCGGAGAGTTTGACACCGCGTTCGCCTACAACAGTTTCTAGTTGTTCGGGAAATTTAGCGATAAACTCCCAAGCATTGGCTTGCTCTGCCGCGGCGATGATTTCTTTATCAGTTGCCTCTGGTTTGCCGTATGAAATATTTTCGCGGATGGTACCGCCAAATAAAATCACTTCTTGAGGTACGAGTCCGATATTGCTGCGCAAAACGGGAAAGCTGTAGTTACTCATCGGTTGATTGTCGATGAGTAATTCGCCAGAGCCAATCTCGTACAAACGCATGATCAACTGAGCGATGGTCGACTTACCCGCTCCACTTTGACCGACCAAGGCGATTTTTTGCCCTGGTTTGACCTCAAAGCTGACATCTTTTAAGACCTCCACGTCAGGACGAGAGGGATAGTTAAAGCCTACTTTTTGGAAAGCAATCTGTCCCGTAAGGGTCGGGAAGGTTTCACCTTCGGCAGGTAATTCGAACTCTGTATCCTCATTGAGCAGCTCCAGAATACGTTCTGAGCCACCGATCGTTTTTTGCAATTGGGTGTAAACATTACTCAAACCTGCCACAGATCCCGCGATGAAGGCAGTGTATATCACAAATTTTACCAAATCGCCAATCTCAATATCTCCTGCCTGCATTAAGGTTGCCCCATACCAAACGATGGCCGTAATCCCCCCAAAAAGCACCACAAATATGAAGGCCGAAAACCAACCTCTGTAGATAGCCGTTCGCAAAGCGATCTTGACCACTTTGTTTAGTCCTAGTCGGTAACGCAGTGTCTCCCGTAGCTCACTAGCAAAAGCTTTGACTACAAGTATCGCATGCAAAGTTTCATCGACGATGGTATTGGTCTCAGCCAATTCATCTTGGGTCTTCTTGGAAAGTTTGCGGATAAAGCGTCCAAATATGATCGCGCCAATTACAACTAGCGGGATAATGGCCAGCATGAAGAGGGTGAGTTCGGCGGAGACGAGTAAAAACAATATCAGCAGACCAAATATCAAGATCAGCACCTGCCTCACAAACTCGAATAGGGTAAAGGAAAGTACATCTTGTAACTGAGTAACATCCGAAGACAAACGGCTGGTGAGCTCCCCGACGCGGCGTTTTTCGAAGAAATGTACCGGAAAAGTAATCAAACGACGGTAGGTCGTATAGCGAATGTCAGCCATGGTCCGCTGCGTCATCTGCTCGGAGAAATAGACCCGTAAAAAGGAAAAAACCGCCTGCACGCAGAGGATACCAATCAACAAAAAAGCAATCGCATCCTTGTCTTGAGGAATGACAGACTTAAGGACATCTTTTAGTGCATCGGGGGCTTGCGAGCTACCACCTCCCAGCATCTCCATGCCGCTGGCTCCTTCTGGAGCTGCTGAATTGACCAGCTCTCCCATCAGATAGGGAAAAGACAAGGTCGTAAAAATGCCAAAAAACAACACCAGCATGGCAGCGATGAAGTAGCCTTTATGAGGAAGGATAAAGCCAAATATGCCCATCAACTTGGCTAATCCTTCTCGATCAACACGCCTTTTTTTGTCTTCTGGATCGATATCTCCGCCGCCGCCTCTTCTGCCGCTTCGTTCTGCCATGGTGTAGGTTTTTATATTAAGGTAGGTTTGGCCTGCAAGCCGAACCTACCTTTGTTGTCGTATTACTTACGAAAATATTTTAATTATCATTTTCATAGTATCCACCCCACTCCTCATCGTCGTCGAGATTGGGCATATTGAGCATACCACTGAGGAGATCTTTGAATTGAGTACCGCCATCTAAGCCATGCTTGCCCAGCAAGGAAAACTCCGCCAAGCCATGGAGTACAAACTCCATCAGCATATGCTTTTGCTCTTTTTTGGCATCTTTGTGATGATGAGAGACTAGGTCTTTTAGACCCGGTACCCCTTCTAACATCGCTTTATAATCTTTTTCACCGGCGTCAGCCAGAAGATCTAGCGTATGCCCACGCCCAAACCAGCGCGTGATGTCGCGATAAGGATTTTCCGGCGCGTTGCGCTTGAGCTTTTCCGGATTAGGGAAGTATTGCACAAAGACGTTGCGGATCGCTTTGCTGATGAGCTTTTGCGCCACAATTGCGGCCCCTTCTTGCTCCCCCTCGTAAACTAACTCGATTTTACCTGTAATGGCAGGCACTACCCCGATCAAGTCGCCGATACGGGAATAACCACTCTTCTCACCATTGAGGATGACGCGGCGTTCCACGGCTGAGTGGAGATTCTCAAAAGCCGAAATCGTAAGACGAGCCGAAACCCCTGACTTTTCGTCGATGTACTCACTATCGCGCGCCTCAATGGCTACTTGCTCTACCAAGTCTGCACAGAGATTGTCGATGGTAACGACATCCTTTTGGGCATCTGGGAGGCGAGCTTCTTGCTCAGTGATCTGGCGAGAAAGTTCACGAGATTTAGGATAGTGGGTCAGGATTTGACTTTCGATCCGGTCTTTAAGTGGCGTTACGATACTACCACGATTGGTATAATCCTCTGGGTTGGCCGTAAACATAAACTGCACATCTAGCGGGAAGCGCAATTGAAAGCCACGAATCTGAATGTCCCCTTCCTGCAGCATATTGAACAGTGCTACCTGAATACGAGGCTGCAAATCCGGCAATTCGTTAATTACGAACAAGCCTCTGTGCGCGCGTGGGATCAAACCAAAGTGGATCACGCGTTCGTCAGAGTAAGGAAGCTTCAACGTAGCCGCTTTGATTGGGTCAACATCGCCAATCAAGTCCGCTACGGTAACATCAGGGGTAGCAAGCTTCTCGGTATAGCGGAGAGAGCGGTGCACCCAGCGAATAGGTGTATCGTCACCTTTTTCGGCAACAAGGTCCTTCGCAAAACGCGAAAGGGGCGAAAAAGGATCGTCTAGGATCTCAGATCCCTCTACCGCAGGGATATATTCATCGAGCAAACCAGTCAATTGACGCGCGATACGTGTCTTGGCCTGACCACGCAAACCCAATAAGATGATATTGTGTCGTGACAAAATGGCCCTTTGCAGATCCGGAATAACCGTCTCTTCGTACCCAATCACACCAGGGAAAATCGTTTCCTTGGCCTGCATTTTTTTGATCAAGTTGTGGCGGAGTTCGTCTTTGACAGAACGAGG
>JBCCQN010000362.1:0-3741 GCA_039024315.1 Bacteroidota bacterium | reverse complement strand
GATTCCCAGAACACAAGCAAATCATATCTTTGCTGCCTTCTGTGCTCTTGTGCAACTCGAATGGATTAAGATCAAAACAGGGCTTAACCATTTCGCTTTCAAAAGAAAATTATACCTAAAGGCGATAAAAGCCACTTTCAAAGAACTTCAGCATGTGAAATATTCGAATTCTCATGCGTAACATCAGGTAATAAATCAGAGCACCTTCAAACCTTAAAAGATTATTTACCACATATTTTTCAGATCTGCCCGCCTAAAGAGGTGATTTCTTTCGATAAACATACTATCATTCTTTGATTTTTTTAATTGTAGTATATCTTTTTGAAAAAGCCTAACGATCAAAGCGATTGGGGTCAACAGAAGGAAGAAGACCGCGGTCAGCAATATTCGAGAATTAATCCAACCTAAATATTCCGCTAAATTCATCCAAGTGGTATGTATCCACTTAACCAATTGTGGGGAAAGCAAACTCAGTAAGCCCAAGCCGATGGCGACATATACCAATATCTGAAATCGCCATATTACAAAGGCAATCAAATTGGCTAAAATCAACACCAAGATAGTTTTCCAGACTTTGGCTTGAGAATTCATTAAAACAAGGTATAAATAAAAGGTGCTACGGCTGAACCGCCGCCAAAAACCACTAACGCTCCAATCAATAACAAAACCATCAAAATGGGCGCGAGCCACCATTTTTTACGTTCTATGAAGAAGTTAAAAATATCTTTGAGAAAGTCCATTCTGTTAATTTAGAAGCTCTCTGCTTGCGAGGCAAGATATGCAGCGAGCTTTTCGGCAATAATCTTACTCACAGCTTCACTACCATCATTGGTGTAGTGGATATTATCATAAAAATAAGCAGAACGTTTGGGGAGCAAATGAGCCAAATCAATACAGAAGACATCGTTCTGCGAAGCAGCCTCCTTCAAGACATTGTTATAGGCTTCTAGGCGCCGCCAATAGGAAGCACCATTAGCTTCATTCCAAGCTACTGTAGATAAATCTATTCGGGTATCAGGATCAACGCCAACGCCTAGCAAACTTGGCTGAGTAATAAATATTGGCTGTATATGATAGCGCTGGCAGCTATCAATCAAGTTTTGGATGCGAGTATGGTAGCTTCTTAAAGTAATAGAATCAGATTTGATTTGAGCCATGATCGCAAGGGAATCAGTAGGGCGATGCTCTAGTGTCTGTAGCTGCAAATATTGATGATTAAGATCAAGTTCATCAGCCTTCGCGGCTCGTTGGATATTCAAGATAAAACTCACTACTTCACTATGATAAAGTGTACGCTTCCAAGCGGATAGATTTTGTTTAAACTGGGCCTTATCATATTGGTCGAGATCCGTCCGGCCAACCTCATTAGCACCGAGCAAGAATAAAACAAAATCAGGTTTGAGCGGCAAAATATAATCGTTCAACAATAACTGATGGCCAAAAGTAGAATGGCCATCTAAACCAGCATTATTTACCCATACCTTATGATATTTGGGTTGCAATTTATTTTGAACCAAAGCAGGCCAATCATTGCCGTCCGAAATTAAGTAACACTCTGTGGTACTCCCTCCCACAGCGATGATCGTCAAACTGCTGTCCCATGCATCTGGCACTTCAGGTCCTCGAAAACCCAGCGCATTTTTACGATGCTTAATCACCGTATCAAGGCCTACATGGGTTGGAATAGTAAACTGATAAAGTTGATTATGAGGCAATACGATTTTATCCCCTTTAATACGATTCGGGATCGGCTGCGCCCAACGTAAAAAAAGCTCCAGCAAGCCCAAAGCAATGATGCAGCCAACTGCCAATACCGTAAGATTGCCGAGTACTTTTTTCATATCAGGATTTACGAAAGAGATAGGGACCAATCGCTAAAATATCCATTTCTGTCTGCTGAAAACAGCGCCATGCATCTTCAGGCGTACAAACAATCGGTTCCCCCCGTACATTAAAGCTGGTATTGATCAATACCGGACAGCCGGTTTCCTCTTCGAAGGCTTTGAGTAAAGCATGAAAATGAGGATGCAAATCCGGACTCACCGTCTGGATGCGAGCGGAATAATCCACATGGGTGATAGCCGGTAAAGAAGAGCGCTTTTGCTGTAGAGCTTGATTGAGGCTGTGAGTATTATCCCTGCGGGGAACGCTTGTCCTTATTGCCTCTTTGACAGGGTGGACACGCAGCATGTAGGGAGAGGGAGCTCTTCCTTCGAAGAAATCATCTCTTCGCTCTTCCAATACCGCAGGGGCAAAAGGGCGAAAAGACTCACGAAATTTAATCTTGAGATTGAGGGTGGACTGCATCTCCAACTTACGTGGGTCTGCGATAATCGATCGACTGCCAAGAGCCCTGGGGCCAAACTCCATGCGGCCTTGCATCCAGCCAATGACTTTACATTGATCTATCTCTTTAGCTAGAGTATGGCATAGTTCGGCGAAGTCGGAAAAGTACTCCGCTTCCACCTTTTGCTTGCGAATAAGGTTTTGGATAGACTCTTGCCCAAACTCTGGTCCTAAGAGGGCTCCTTGCATATAGTTTTCCTGCGGAGAACGCTCAGCTTGAAAATGAATGTGATGAGCCGCCAATGCCGCGCCCAAAGCGCCGCCGGCATCACCCGCTGCTGGTTGAATAAAAATTTGGTCAAAGATTGCGGCAGCTTCTAATTTGCCATTAGCCACACTGTTTAAGGCCACACCGCCTGCCAGACAGAGATTGGTCTGAGCAGTCAAACGCCTAGCCGTCGCCGCCATTTTGAGGACGATCTCCTCCGTTAGTTGCTGGATAGCCAGAGCGAGATTACAATGAGATTGTTTGATTTCGCTGTCTAGCTCTCTTTTTTTGATCCCAAAGAGCTTCTCCCAAAGTTTTTGCTTGATCATCCGTAAGCCAGTAGCATAACGGAAATATTTAGGATTGAGCCATATTGAACCATCTTCTTTGAGATTAATGAGTTCACTTTTGATAATTTCTTTATAGCGAAGGGTCGTCTCGGCCGCTGGATCGCCATAGGGCGCTAGGCCCATGAGTTTGTATTCACCATTGTTGACCCTAAAGCCTAAAAAATAAGTAAAAGCAGAATACAGTAATCCAACAGAATGCGGGAACTTCATCTCTTTCAGGATGCGAATATCCTTGCCTTTGCCGAGAGAAATCGTAGCCGTAGCCCATTCGCCTACTCCATCAATGGTTAGGATCACTGCTTCCTGAAAAGGAGAAGCATAAAAGGCACTGGCCGCATGAGAGAGATGATGTTCGGGAAAAAGTAGCGGTGGTAATTTGAGTTTGGGCTGATCGGCAATTCTTTGGATTGCCTTTTTTATTTCCTGTTTGAGAAATAGCTTTTCTCGCAGCCAAACAGGTATGGCCGAGATAAAAGAAACAATGCCTTGGGGGGCATAAGCGTAGTAAGTTTCGAGGAGTCGCTCAAATTTAAGGAAGGGTTTATCATAAAACACAATCGCATCTAAGTCTTCTATGCTAATTCCCTCACGATCAAGACAATACCGAATGGCATTTTCAGGAAAGCTTGCATCATGTTTTTTACGACTAAATCGTTCTTCTTGGACTGCTGCAATTAGCGCTCCATCCACTAACAAAGCCGCTGCCGAGTCATGATAATAGGCAGATATGCCGAGTATCTTCATATCTAAAGGTCAGAAGAAGCATTGGATTCAGAAGAGACCACTTCCAACTCTGGCTTAGGCTCAGCCTTAGGTACGCTAACTGGACTAGCGTGG
>JBCCQN010000361.1:0-3753 GCA_039024315.1 Bacteroidota bacterium | reverse complement strand
TCAATACATTTCTTTAACTACTCCCTTGATGAGCTCCACTTCTTCAATATACTCAGAGAAATCTTCAAGACTCGGGATGCCTTTGGCGAGGTCGGCTTCGAGCAAATCTTTTTGCCAAGGCATGGCCACAAACATCTGCCCGTCGCGCATCGCCACCGCCAGATCAGGCGCTTCGCTTGCTTGCAGCCTGAGAAGATGCGTTCGCATAGCGGGAATCAAAACCCGATCCAGCTCAAGGCCTGGACTGGCATAAATCTCAAAGATTTGATCAAAAGCCGTGTCTCCACTAGTTCGAATTTCGCGCCCTAACTTCATCGCCTTTTTGAAGACTTTGCGCCATTTGCTTTGGCGGGCATGGATGATAACCGAGCCCTTGAAATCAACATGGAAACCCAAGTGAAAATATAGTCCCCTAAAAACGCTCACCAATTTATCAGCATCATCTCCAAAGTCATCTCCCCCACCAAAAATCGCATACAAGGCTTCTTCGGCCACATCACCCATAAACTCTTTCAAGCCATACTTTTTCTTCTTGAGATTGAGCTCAGAAAAGCGCATGCCGATGCCATTGACTTTGCCTTCAAAGTAGTCTTCCCCATAGATGGCGTCGAGTTTGCGGCCAAATAAGCCGGAGAAAATAATGGCTTCGTCTTTTACTTTCGCATTGGGCTTATAAGTAAACGCTGGATAGAGTTCCTTCATAAGCTCCGGTAGTAAGCCTTCTTTAAAGCGTTCCGTGAAACGGCCCTCTGGATTACGAAAAACCCAATTATGCAAAATGATCTCTAAGACAAATAGCGCACCTGCCACGATGATAAAGGGCAGAAAAACCGGCATCAAAAAGGGCAATAGAGAGGCAATGACCAATAATATTGTTCCTGCGATATAAGCAATTCGAAAAGGCTTGGTGATGCCTTTAAAGACTTTGAACTTACGGTATTGAGTCTTGCGGTACTTTTCGAACTCAGCCAATTTCTGACTAAGGAATTGCGATTGCGTCTCGGTCATGAATTAGCGATACTGAAAGCTGGCAACCAAGTCGTAGAAAAGCGGCTTATTCATGTCAAAGTCGGACTTTTCGCCACAGGTCATAGCAAAACCTAGAAAGTACTCCTCATTGTAAGGCAGGTAGGCATAGGCGATATATTTACTCGGTTTTTCTATGTCCTCTACGCCTGGGTTGGTGTATTCTTTGACAACTGCTTCCACTTTGCTTGCCGTCATGATGGTTTTTTGCTCTGTGATTACGGTACCCGCTTTGCGATTGAGGTGAGTATCATCCAACCACAAAAAGATGGAGTCCATGGTACTGGTATAAGGCATGGTCCGGCGAATGTATTGGACCGCAGTATATGGATTGGTCAGGGTCAAATCACGGCCATTGCGCACATAGGTGATGAAGTTACCGGCCTTTTCACTATAGTTATCCGGCTTGAGCCAAGGTGTTTCTAGATTAGTCATAGGGTACCACTGCTCAGTATATTGCAACTGAAAACGCATGGAATAGGCCTCAAACCAATTGGTATAGTTAGGGCCGGCATAGACATAAGGAAACATACTGGGGTCTCCCATCAAGCCCTCTTGGATTGCTTTGCGCGTTTCTTCGGAGGTCCCTTCGGGTATGCCGAGCTCGACCGAACCAGTGGCTTGGGTAGCATCAGTAGTGGTTGAACTTTGCTCGGAAGAAGATTTACAAGCACTAAGAGCGATCAAAATCGCACAAATCAAGGGTAGCAATCGTGTTTTCATAATCTGTAAATTCGGAATCTTTCGGCAAAAAGGCTAAAAGAGTTATGGATTTGTGAGAGGGGAGAGTTGTAGATTTTAAGTATTAAGTAGAGAGTAGAAAGTACAGAGAAAGAGGGATTAATAAACCGCATGGCCCAATTTGCTTAAGTCTTAATACTGGAGACCATTGTCTAGGTACTGAAAATAACTTATTTCAGCAATTCCCTCAGGTTTCGTTTGACTTGCCCGAGATAGCTGCCGCCAAACAAATTGACGTGCACCATGAGGGGATAGAGATTACAAAGCGGGATACGATCTTCCCAATCTTCTTCCAAGGGATAGACCTCTTCATAAGCTTCATAAAAACTTTCGGGCTGGCTATCAAACATCGTCATAAAGGCCAATTCCATCTCCCGATGGCCATAATAAACCGCTGGGTCAATCAAAACCGGCTCACCATTGGCTCCTGTCATTAGATTGCCTCCCCAAAGGTCGCCATGCAGCAAAACGGGCGCTTCTTCAGGAAACAATACCGGTAGGCGTTCATACAACTGATCAAATTGATGCATCGTACTCGCATCTATCTGCCCTTTGCGCTCCGCTAGCTCAACCATGGGTCGGAGGCGACATTCCCTAAAAAAGTCAAGCCAACGGCCCTTTTGAGTATTGATCTGGGGGAGCGCTCCGATATAATTATCGTATTTCAGACCAAAGGCTTCGCCTCGCCGCTGATGCAATTGCCCTAGGCCATGCCCCAATTGCTCCCAAAATTTGGGGGTTCGGGCCCCGCTCTCTACAAACTCAAGGATTAGATAGGCATAGTCTCCTACTTGGTCTTGGCGGATTAGCTCGGGGATGCGGAGCGCCTGCGCCGAACGCAATAACTCTAGGCCCTTGGCCTCGACTTCAAAGTTATGCGCTTGACTGACTTGGTTATATTTGATAAAGTAAATACCCTTAGCAGTTTCCACTCTTTGGGCATGATGAATACAGCCTCCCCCAAGCGGGTGAACGCTTATCACTTGACACTGCAGCCATTCACTTACTTCCTGCTGTATTTCTGCTGGCAGGGCCATCTACTCAGAGATCCATTCGACCTTGTCTTGCCAAGGATTTTCACGCTTGCCCGTGGGCCAGGCATCCTCTTTGGGCATCCCCAACATGAAGAATCCCAAACACTGATCTGCTTCGCCTAGACCCAAAAAGTCTTTCATACTTTGGTGATAGGTCATGCCGCCGCTACTCCAATAACCCGCAATCCCTAGCGCGGTTGCTGTTAGCCAAAGATTTTCTACTGCGCAGGCTACTGCTTCTACTTCTTCGATGACGGGTATCTTAGGTTTATGGCCGCGCTTCATGCAAATGGCAATGATATGGGAGCATTGCATCGCCCGTAGCTTGAGCTTGTCATACTTCATGGGCTTGAACTTATCCTCGTCCATATGCTCTTTGTATAGCTCGGCATGAACCTTACCAAAGCGTGCTAAGGCATCGCCATGAAAGACCTTAAAAAACCAAGGCTCTGTACGACCATGGCTCGGTGCCCAATGCGCATTTTCTAGTAATAACTCAATTTTCTCACGCGGGATGACCTCATCGCTGTACTGTGGCGGGAATATAGAGCGTCGTTGACGAATCAAGCGACTGATTTCATCTAAATCAAAAGAAGCATTTTGATGCTCTGGCTGAGTTTGCTTAGCCTGGGTGATTGCAAGGGATTCGTCGGCTTTGCGCCTCACGATTTTGGCCATAAGTAAGAATTATTTGCTGCAAAGATACGAAAAATGGGCATTTGCAAGATTTATCCAAGCATTTGTAAGCTGAGTGCAAGGCCTACAGGGCCTATTATCCCCAATTTTATGCCATAAGCAATAAGCATAATTATTTCAACGATTAACTACTCAACAAGATGAAAATTCAATTAAATCTTGGGGGACTCACCCAAGTAAATGTTCCTACAGCATAATCATCAAGTTTTCTGCCATCAAACACAAATCCGTCATGAAAATCTGCTTGTTTCCCCTT
>JBCCQN010000360.1:0-3762 GCA_039024315.1 Bacteroidota bacterium | reverse complement strand
TTTTTGATCAACAAGCCCTGTTGCGGTAGATAAAAGCTCAACCAATAGAACTCCTTTGGATCGTCCTTACCCGGAATCTCTTTCAGAGTCTCCTCGACTGTTCGCATACTGGTCATCTCAGACTCTGGCAGGCGCGTACTGTCTGCCAAAAACTGGATGGTAACGATGCAGGAAAAACAAGAGCGGTATGGCGAGTGGCGAAGTTCGGTCTCATATTCTGGGAAGGGAGTATGAAAAGCACCACCCACCTTCTCTTGCAAAACCGCAAAAGGTAAGTCAGTATCAAAGCCCGCCTCAGCCGCCATGGCATTGATAATCTCACTCATGGCGGCATCTTTTTGAGCGCGTGTAGAGTTGGAATCAATCTTGGCCGTCTTGATCTCAATGGCAATTGGATCGACTAAGGCCATCAGTCTCTGATGAATCTGCTCGCTTTTAAGTTGATGCGCCTCTAGGATATAATTGCTTTGCAGCATCACCAATCCGACCAAGACCACAGAGCTAAATACTATGATCCATTGATAGGCCGAAAGCGGAAAAATCTTTTTCATGCGCCCTCAAAATATAAAATTTAAGGCCTTTGCGCGATTGCTTAAGTTTTCCTTAAGTCTTTTCGTACTTGCCTAGTTTTCTTTCGGCTTTGGCTAGGTAAATGGCTTGGGTTTTTGGCGCTAATTGAGCCTATCAAATGTCAAAAACCCATAATTATGAAATACCATCCCCTTTTTATCCATCCCCTGCTCATTTTTTTGTTAAGCGGCTGTACCGCTTTGATCGGCCAGGAGTCTGTCGTATTTGATCTAGAAAACTTTGATCAGAAGATCTTGACTTACGCTCCCACAAAACCTCTTGACGTAACGGAAGAAAAATTCCAAAGCGGTCTACGTCTCCTGCAAGAAACCCAGCGCACCATTAAGGAAGATGAGAAAGGCGTCAACTACGCTGACTACTGGAATATTAGCACTGCCTTTATTCGCTTGGGAGAGCCCAAGGCTCACGTTGAAGTGGCCTTCCAAAAAGCGATGCTCAAGAACCTTCGGTCTACCTGTGAATTGATCGAAGCCTTTGGCTTGGATCGTATGCAAAAGTTGAGAGAGGTAATCCCAGAAACCTTTGCTTCTTGCCTGGAGCAGTGCGAAAGCCTACCTGCAAAGGAAGAGGAAATTTTTGATCCTGTAGCCTACGCCAAGGAAAACCATTATGACCTAGCCCTGATAAAGCTCATGCACCAAATCAGCACCGATGATCAGCTTTATCGCGGCAATGATCCGGTAGATTGGTCCAAGCAAACGCCACTAGACCAGCGTAATATGGAGTTGATCGATTCCCTTTACCAAGTACACGGCACCTATATCGGCGGTGATATGATCGGCCAAAAAATGGAAAGCACGATGTGGTTGGTCATCCAACATAGCAATGTTGAGAAGATGCAGGAGTATTTGCCGATTGTGCATCAGGCCGTCCTTGACGAACGCCTCCACCCTACTCCGCTCAAAATGTTGTTGGACCGGATTTATAGCAATACCCATGGTTACCAGATCTTTGGCAGTCAAGGTGGAGTAGAAATTGGGGACGAAGCGTTCTGCGCAGCAGTAAGAAAAAAATATAGCCTCTAAAATATTCGAGAGAAACGTTCTGCGAAGCAGATCAAAATACGCAGGAATCCCCCAGATCTAATCAAGGGAGGTTCCTGCCTTTTGGGTAAATTGTCTAGGCTAAAAACTAAGCTTAGATGCTAATTAACCCGATTAGTTTACTCTTTTTGTTAGGGGTAGGTTTGGCGCTCCTACTCATCATCAGCTTGTTGCTCCAAAAAGGCGACCAAAGCCCTAGCAAAAAGCTATTGATTGGTCTGTTGGCAGGCATCAGTATTTTGTTGTTACAGGAAACCTTAATCATTTCTAAGCCTCCGCGCTGGTTGTACTACATCTTTGGAGCAGTGGTAACCTCCTGGTACTTTGTACCGCCCCTTTTGTATCTCTTTGTAAAATCGATCGTGCTGAGCGACTTTCGGTTTCGAAGCCAGCAACTATTGCTTTTTGCCTTACCGATCTTATTGCTTTTGGAGTGGGTACTCGCCCTATTGGGAGTGCGAATCAATAGCGCAGCTTTATTTGCAAATACGGAGCAGTATTCGATGGTTTGGATACTGTTTTTCTTACTGATGAGTCTGGGTTTTACGGTGGCAAGTGTAGGTACTATCCACCGGGTGGAACGCTCAAACCCGAAAAGCCAACAATTAAGTTGGCTTCGGATCTACCACTATGGCTTTGGCGCCATCTTGCTAGTCTCGGTCATGCTACTACTATTTTTTATGAGCACCCAACAGTACAGCAATCGCTTTGAGTATTGGCTTTTGCTCTCTTATGAAATATTAGTCTTAGGATTTGTCTTTAAGATGCTGCAGGCCTCGGCTTACCTCAAAAGTTTTACCCACTTGCAATACGCCAATAATCCTGCGCAAGGCATAAATTGGGAAGAGTTGCACCAACGGCTAGACCGGGTCATGCAGGAACAGGCTTTATATCTCAACGCCAGATTAAATCTTAGCGCTTTAGCGCAAGCCACAGACATTACCGAAAACCAACTCTCCCAATTACTCAACCAATATTTAAGCACAAACTTTTATCAGTTTGTCAACCAATACCGCCTCGAAGCTTTTGCTCAGAAGGTCAATGATCCGGCACATCGCCATCTAAAAATCATTGCCATTGCTGAGGCTAGCGGCTTCAATTCGAAGGCTAATTTTTACAAAGCCTTCAAAGCCAAATACCAGATGACACCCACTGAATTTCGCAAGCGCCTTAGCGCTTCGTGATCTTACGTATGCTGACGACTTGATCATTTTCTTTAATGCTCAGGAAGTAAATCCCCGCCGGTAGGCTTCCGAGTCTAAACTCATGAGTTTGAGTCGCAAGAGCGCTATCTACGGGCGTAAATTCTGCTACCGCTTGCCCATTTAGATCCAGCACTTCCACTTCTAAATTGGTATTGGGCTTGCGTTTGTAGTCTAGCCATAAGCGTTCCCCGAAGGGTGATGGATAGACTTGATAAGACGATTGCGCCTGCCCCGGATCTACACTTGTACTAAGCGCAAAATCTGTCAACAAGCGTATCCTGCTTCCGGTAGTAATCAAAATCGAATCCCCTGCCGCATTGGCAGCGATACCATTAGGAGAATCAAACTGCGCCATATCGGCACTGCCATTGAGGTTACCTTGGACACCTGTACCGGCAAAAATCTCAGCATTGCCCAACGAATCAAAACGAGCGATGGTATGCCCGCCTATACTAGGCACGTAGTAATGATCTCCGGCCCGAGCGATATAGCCCATATAACCGGCAGAAGGATGCATGCCAAACAGACTCGTACTACCATCGGGTTTGATGCGCGTAATGCGTGTATTGTAAAAACTTGCCGCCAAGATATCGCCATTGGGCATGACCGTAATGCCATCAACCCCTAGCATCCCCCCTCCGGAAGCTACTTTGGTCACGCTCTTATCGCTCAAACTGATTTTACTGACCCTACTAGAATCAAACTCAGCCACATACATATAATTGCTATCCGCGCTGAGATGCAGACCCGCGGGCGTAACCAAACCAGAAACAAATAGAGATATCTGCCCGCTGGGATCTACTTTGTAAACCTTACCAGTATTGAATACCGAATAATAAAAGTTCCCGTCTGCATCTGCGCCGCCACCTGCGACAAATCCTAAATCTGTAGCTAGCGTATTGAGCGTACCATCGGGTTTGAGC
>JBCCQN010000359.1:0-3824 GCA_039024315.1 Bacteroidota bacterium | reverse complement strand
GTTCCGCTTTTAAACGGTAGTAAGTAGCGATACGTATCTCACCCGGTAGATAGTTTTGCTCCTTAAGTTTGGCGGCGATTGATTTTTTAGCAGGCAGGCCTTCGATTGTGCTGGCTGTTTGGGGCGTTTTTTGAGGGCTTTGTTGGCTGCCTTTGGGTTTTATTACCGCTGCGCGTAACCGTTATTCTAATATGCGTTCCGCGCAGCGGTAATAAAAAAGAAAAGAGTAGCAGCAACAAAAAAAGGCTGCCCCAATAAATAGGACAGCCTTGAATAAGTTATACTAAACTTAGTTTTTCAAGAAACGAGTAGTACGAACTTCGTCAGTACGCTCATTAACTGCGCGTAAGAAGTAAGCACCGTTCATTAGGTTAGCAACGTCTATTGTACCATCTAGAGAGTTTTCTACACGTAGTACTTCACGGCCAGCGATGTCAGTTACCACGAAAGTGTGAGGAACGCTGATCTCATCAGTGATACGTAGGATGTCAGTAACAGGGTTTGGATAAGCTTTGATGAAACCGCCAAACTTCATACCGCCAATGCTAGTAGCACCAAGTTGCTGAAGGTTGTCCCAGTAGTAAGTAGTTTCGCTACCTGGAACAGAACCGATGTTGAAGAATACAACTACACGGGTGATCTCTACGCCCTCAGCGGCAGTACCAGCGTAGTCATGACAAATTTGCTCCCATGCGCTAGTACCTGTGGCGGCAACACCAGCAGGTTCAAAAGCAAAGCTATTTCCTGGGTCTTCGAGTTTTAGGACAAGATCACCGGCTACTGGAAGCCAAGCGTCCATGCAAAGAGTAGAAGAATCACCAGAGAAAAATAGAGGAGAAGAATTAGCTGTATCTACGTCAAAAAATACACCCATCCAAGGCTCACCACCTGCAGGCTCGATGTAACTTGCAACAGTGTCACTAGGGTTAGCACCAGTTGCGTCTGGGTTAGCAAGAATGTTGACACAGTTACCAATAGCAGGACCGTCCTGACCAGCTGGCATACCGAAGCACTCACCAGGGATAGTCTGGTTTACGGTTTCGAAGTCAACCAAGACACGCTGACCAAATGCGAAGCCGGTACCGAAAAGGGTAACAACTAATAGTAGTAAAAGATTTTTCATTGTTAGGTTTAATTAGTAAGTGAATTTGGTTAAAGATTATTTTTTAAGCTTAACTGCTTTATTGGGAACTTGTTTTATTAAATATATATCAATGACTATATGTGAGTGCTGATGTATCTTAAAAGGTGAAAGTAGCTATAATTCTCTTTCAGTGGGGTGAAAAAGTCAATATGATGTAGTAAAGATGTAGAACGATTTGGTATTAATTCCAAGCAAAATGCCCGTTTTACTTTCTTTGCCTAATTTTATTCTTTCCATGGCTTGTACTTCACCATCAACGTAAAAACCACTCTCGAGGATGGGTAGGGGGGTGAAATTTCCTTTACAATCACCTATGAGAATCAAGCCATAGTGGGCATCATATCGTCCGGTTTCTACCTCTACTGGATACTGATTTCCTACCAACATTAGGTCTGGGCAGTTGTCTTGATTGAGATCTTCAATGAGAATTTCATTGGTGGGAGCTACCTGAGCGATTTTGGGTAATAAGTGAAGAACCATTTTCCCGTTGAGATTTTCCAGCCAGAGGGAAGCCAGTTCCTTTGCCTCATAGTGTAGGGCTCTTTGCAGTTTACTTTCTCCGTAAATAGACTCTAGATCTAGACTGCCAAAAAGGTCGTAATTCTCGATTTTTTTGGCAAGGCTCGGTACTTGCTCGGAAGAACACTGCAGCCCTCTCACTGGATATTGAGTCCCCTCCTGGTAGTAGCTCAAGACAATGTCGAAACTACCGCTGCCGTCGATGTCGTCGGCATGGATTTCAAAAGGGTAATCAATCGAGGCTTGATTTTTACTATTGAGTCCAAGATTTCCTAAGACGAAGTCAAGGTCTCCGTCGCCATCTAAATCAGCTGCTTCGATGCAATTCCACCAGCCATTAGAGTTAGCAAGCCCAAGAGATTCAGTTTGATTGCTAAAGCTATGGCCCTCATTGCGGAAAAAGCTGATTGGCATCCACTCTCCTACGACAATCAGGTCTGTAGCACCGTCTTGATCATAGTCTTGCCAAGTAGCGGCTTTGACCATGCCGATCTGGCTTAATGCGGGAGCGAGCTGCTCGGTTACATCCACAAATTTCCCCCCATCGTTGCGTAGGAGGTAGGAGCGACCCGGTTTGGGATACTGATGGGGCATTAATCTTCCCCCTACAAATAGATCTAGATCGCCATCTTGGTCAAAATCGTTTGTTTCTACACAAGAACCGCTGGAAAGCATTTCCGGCAAGGCGTTTTCACTGCGACTGAGATTACCTTTGCCATCATTGAAGTAGAGTCGATCCTGATGCATAGGGCTGCTAGGGGCAAACTCATAGCTTCCACTTACCACATACAAATCTAGGTCTCCATCTTGGTCGGCATCAAACCACAGCGCGCCAAGGTCTTCGTAGCCCTTATCTTGGGCAAAGGCTGGTACCACTTGCTCGCTAAATCCCTTCTTGCCCTGAATCATGAGTTTCGCTTCGTATCCTGCGCTGGCTCCTAAATAAGCATCCTCTAGGCCATCACCATTTAGATCACCAATGGCGATACAAGGGCCTTCCTGACTCAGCTTATGAGGTAAAAGGACCTGATGTTGATAATCATCGTAAATCTTTTCCTCATGTTGGATAGGGGGGAAGGCAGCTTGGGTGAGTAGGCGTTCTGGGACAGAAATCTTAGGCTCAGAACCTTCCTTAGCCTCTTGATACTTAAGGCTAATCCTTTGATTGGCTTTGACATTCGTGAGCTTTTGCCGCTTTTGATCCGGCCAGACTATGCTGACTTGACTAAGTTCGGTTTGTTGGCCCAGTCCAAAGTGGAGGATGGGTTCGACTGAGGATTGGTATCCCCTGATATTATTAGCTGACTGGTACTGAGTTGTACCATCAGGAGTTTGGATTTCGATTTTTGCTCCGATGCCTTGGGGATTTTGGGCAGGACCTTCAAGGGCGATTTGGATATAATTGCCCATATCACGTTCTCGGCTCAAATTGCGGTAGATGCGAGAGGTATCCTCCATATGGTTGACGATCAAATCCAGATCTCCGTCGAGATCTAAATCTGCATAAACAGCGCCATTGGAATTTACCAGCTCTTCAAGTCCCCAGTCTTTGCGTTGCGCGAAGCTCAAATCCCCTTGGTTTTGAAATAGATAATTTCGCTGCTTACTGGTGGGAATAATTGGCTCTAATTCAGAGTAGGTACTTTTGCCGGTGTTGAGTTTATCCTGTAGCTTCTTTTTGAAGTCTTTGTCAAGCATGTCTTTTCGAAACCCATTAGAAACGAAAAGGTCCTTCCAGCCATCATTGTCAAAATCGGCAAAAAGCGGTGTCCAACTCCAGTCTGTACTTTGGACCCCAGCTAGATAGGAGATTTCACTAAATTGCCCATTCCCTCGATTGAGTTGCAAGGAGTTGTGCATGTATTGATAGCCAAAGCCGTAGTCAACCGACTGCCAAAAAATGGAGGGGTTCATGGGAGCCATATTGGTTTTTTGACGCTTATTGTCTTCTGCCAGCATCTCAACGGTGAAGATATCTGGCCACCCATCATTATTAAAATCACTAGCATCGACGCCCATACCAAACTTGGAAGTATGGCGGGTCGCCTCATTGATCACATTGACAAAAGTGCCATCGCCTTGGTTACGATAGAGGTAATCGTTTTCCTGATAGTCGTTTGACACATAAATATCTTCCCACCCATCTTTGTCATAGTCAAGG
>JBCCQN010000358.1:0-3866 GCA_039024315.1 Bacteroidota bacterium | reverse complement strand
CCAATGGCCTGCATGATGGTAGCTGCCACAATGGTGATCAAAACCATGGCCTGCAAGAAGTGATAGGGACGATCTACGCCTCTACTAGTTTTTTCATAGGTGAAGGCCAATATTCCTCCTAACATCAATGAGCAAAGAACGGTAAATACAATGGCTATGAGGGTCGGACTCTCCGAATTGTATTGCAGAAATGAGATGTCGAACATATGCGAAAAGGATAAGCGTTCAGCGAAGCTGGCAAAAGAAAAGAAGGCTAAACGGTAAGGATAGCATCTGAATCTTCAATTAAGAATCACCATCTTCTTGCTGATCACCTGATCATCAAATTTGAAGCGCACATAGTATATCCCATCTGGCCAATCATTGATTTCGACGCTAAGCTTGTATTCATTCTGGCTAATGTCTTGAGAATGAATAAGCTGGCCAGAGAGCGTGAAAATGGCCATAGAGGAGGATACCTCATCTTCAAACTGGACGTAAAAAATATCTTCGGCTGGATTTGGGTACAAGGTGAAATTCACATCCTGAAAGCTGTCCAATGCTGTGCTTAATGAGTTTTCGGAAGCAAAGGTCGGGGGCATGAGGCAAAAATCACCAATCCCGTTTGGAATCCGTCCATAAGAGACATCGGCACTTTGCTCAAGGAAAGTAACCTCATCGATGATGACATCATTATCGTCTACTAAAAACAAACTTTCCCCCGAAGCGGATAACTTAAATTCTGCATGCAAACCGTCTTGTTCGTCATCATTATCCGCCCAAACAATTAAATAACTGTTCGCTTCAATCTGAGTCCCAGCTGGAAACTCCCATTTTCTCAATTCAGCAGGATCATCTGATAAGGCATAGCCACCCAAGTCAATGTCTGTGGAACTATTGTTATACAATTCGATCCAGTCGTCAAATTCGCCGTCTTGATCGGAGATAGTAGCATCGTTGGAAGCGAGAAATTCATTGATCACCAAATCGCCTACCGTGGCATTGCTATAGGTTGCGGTCAGACTATGAAACTCATGCTCAGCCCGGCGAGGAGAAAACATGCCAATATTGGTATTCTCGGCATAGATGTAATATTGGGTATAGGTGTTTTCTATGCTTATCTCTACCCCAAAAACGCCATCGTTTGCAGCTCCATCACCATGTGTCCCATCGTCATACATTTGAATCCTGTTAAAGGGATGTTCTTGATCAGAGCGGTAGCCCAAATAAACAGCATTTGCATCGCTGATGTCAGCCGTTAGATAGATACTTTCATTAATGATTGGACTGGGATTAGAAGCACTGATATTAGAAATAGAAGGCTCCATTTGGCTAAAATCATTCAAGCCCAATAAGTAAGCACTCCTACCATCCATCAAATTAGTGATCCCGGGGTAACTCCCGCCGCCACCTGGTCCGCCGCCGCTGGCGCTAACGTCTGTGGTAAGGTTACTGAGAAAGTTAGCGTAGGTAAAAAACTTATTATTGTCTGCCTGTACGGAGGCATTTATAGTATTTTGAAGATCAATCCCCGTAGCGTAGTAACTGCCATCATCAAAATTTTCTAACAACATAGTTTTGACGTGGGCCAGATACATCCTCTTATACATGGGGTTGTTCAAAAGCTTTTGAACGAGGGGGAAATCGCTGTCATTTTGATGCAGTAGATGACTCATTTGCTGTTTAGCAGTGGTACTGGTAAGGTTGCCAGAGCCAGTATTGGAAAATCGCCCAAAGGATTCGTTAAGGTCCCAAACGATCGGGATAAAGCGTTGATTGTCATCGCGATAGAGGTAGTAATTTTGGGCAAAGCCACCGATGTAGCTATCTAGATTTACAAACACATTGTCAAAGGCGAGCATCCATAAAGCGCGATCTACGTCTAAGATTTTTTCTATCTCATCAAAGTGATTATTCAGGGTATCGCAAAGATCAATTAACTCATGCCAGCCCTCATCTGATTTTAGTTCGTAAGCATCATAGTAGCTGGCACTATCTTGACCTAAATAAACTAGATTGGGTAAATCGTTGCTTTGCGGTCCCGCTCCCGCTGGAGGATTACATTTGAAAAAGGCATTGTTCTTGGAGTAGAAGTATCTATCGACAAAGGTTTTGGTAATAGACTCTGAATTCGAATATAGGCCCATCAAGGTTCCATTCACATATACATTGGCAAAGTTGGATTGAGGGGCGTTCATGTACTGCCGCAAGATTTGAT
Organism: Bacteroidota bacterium; assembly: GCA_039024315.1. Classification (GTDB taxonomy): domain Bacteria; phylum Bacteroidota; class Bacteroidia; order J057; family J057; genus JBCAWW01. The sequence continues at coordinate 1,669 of JBCCQN010000358.1, read as the reverse complement.
AGGAAAGCACTTCCCGTAGGAAGGAAGGATCTTTGGCTACATTGCTAAGCTTAATGTCTTTGTAGGATTGATAATCCTGCTCCTTATAGGTATCCAACTCTATGTGAAAGGGATTCTTGGTCTGATTGGCGTTGTAGGTGCTATTGCCTTTGTATTTGACCCCGACACTATCAAAAACTACCCCATTGATTGTAACACTTTGGGCCATGATATAGTCCTCGGTAGTGCTTTTGGCAGCATCAAGCAATTGATCCCAATTACTTTGCGCAAAGACAATTTCAATGGTTTGAACCGTATTGAGATCGTAAAAATCTTGTGCCTTAAGCCCAAGGCTTGTCATCATCAGGAGACAGGCAAAAATGTTTTTCATAGTAAAGAGTATCGATTGTTAAGTGAGTGTTACAATTGCGTGAACTCAGATACTCTTCTGATGACGTAAATATGAAAAACTTGTGATGTGTTTACTTTTTTTTAAAAAAATACGCGAAGCTCTCTAAAAGAGAAGTCCGCGCATTCAGTTTATTCCTTATTTCTGCTTATTTAATCGGTGTCAAATAAGGCATTAGGGCATAAGTTCCGCTACGCGGAAAGTGCCGTTTAAATTCTTGGTATAGCTTTATTTCTTCTTCTAACAATTCGAAATCTTGCTTTGCGCTGGCGCCTAAGCCATTCATCAATTCTTCCAAGGGATCTTGTGGAGCTGAGAAGCGCACAATGCGATATTGATCTCCCAAACCTGCCTGTTCTGCCGCATAAGCAATAGCATCATTAAGGGAACCTAATTCATCTACTAAATTGATTCGTTGGGCACTGGCTCCTGACCAAACCCGTCCTTGGGCGATCTTATCAACCGCTACAGAGTCTTTAAAGTCCCTCCCAGCTCGCACCACCTCGATAAAGGTTCCGTATCCTTCCTCAGTTTGGGCTTGAAAGAACTTTCGCTCCGCCTCTGAAATAGGAAAGACGGGGTTAAGGAAGTTGGCGTGTGGATGGGTTTCGACTTGGTCGAACGTTAGGCCTATGTTTTTGTTGAGAAGTTCTCTAGGGTCAAATAGAATACTAAAAATACCAATAGAACCAGTAATCGTATTCTCTTGGGCAAAGATATGATCACAGGGAGCGGCTATATAGTAACCTCCGGAGGCAGCATAGTCTCCCATTGAGGCAACTACGGTTTTAACCTTGGCACATTCCTCAACTTCATGCGCCATCATATCGGCGGCTAGGGCCATACCTCCCGGGCTATTTACCCGTAGGACTACTGCTTTTACGTTTTTGTCTTCCCTTGCTTTACGAAGGGCCTTGACAATGCTTTCAGATCCTGCGACTCCCTGGCCGCTTTTGCCAGTTTGAATGGTGCCTTCGGCAAAGATGATAGCAATTTTTCCTTCTCCTCTTTTACGTCTTTTGGGAACCCGTAAATATTTATTGAGGCTAATCAGTCTCAAGTCTGCTATTTTTTCACGGGATGAGCGTTCGGCAAGGACGGACAAAACCCCATCCTCATAATCAGCTTGGTCGATCAAGCCTACCCGCTGAGCTGCACTACCACCTCCGATCATAAAGGTATTGGCGATTTCATTGAGCTGATCTTGACTCATATCGCGTGCCGGAGCTACCTCTTCGGCAAAGGTCTGCCAAATATCATTTAACATGACTTCGATCTGCT
>JBCCQN010000357.1:0-4050 GCA_039024315.1 Bacteroidota bacterium | reverse complement strand
CTATTAGAAACTAGTTTAGGGACATTGACAGAGCTGGCGCCCTTTGCTTATCAAGTTTTGGATGGTAAGGAGCAAGTGGTCAAATGCCAATTTATATTAAAGGGCAAAGAGGTGAGTTTTGCGTTCCCCGAGGGCTATAATCCTCAACTCCCCTTAGTCATAGATCCGGAATTAGTCTTTTCTACTTATTCAGGTTCAACAGGTGATAATTGGGGCCTATGTGCTACCTACGATGAACAGGCTAATGCTTATCTAGCAGGAAATATGTGGGTTTTTGCTACGGGATACCCTGTGACCCCTGGTGCCTTTCAGAGTACTAGCTTCGGAGGCGAAAGAGAAATTACTATCAGTAAATTTGATTCAACAGGTAGCAGTCTGCTTTATGCTACCTATTTAGGGGGGACAGACACCGAAATCCCTTACAAAATGCAAACAGACAGTCTGGGAAGATTATGGCTTGTTGGGGCTACGAAGTCAGCCGATTTTCCGGTTTTACCGAACGCTTATGATCCGTCTTATAATGGCGATTATGATCTTTTTGTAGCTTGTCTCTCTGCGGATGGTAGTCAAATGTTAGCTTCCACCTATTTGGGAGGAGTGGGATCTGATGGTATCAATGAAAACCCTAGCTTTAGTGAAGGGACCGTTACGAAGTATAATTATGGTGAGGGCCATCGAGCCGATTTGTGGCTAAGTCCAAGTGGTGAGCTAATCGTCGCGACTTGTAGCCAGACAGCCGATTTTCCCATTGTGGGCAATGTGTCGCAAAGTGTTTTTGGTGGTTCGCAAGATGCGGTGATTGTGAGTTTGAATCAGAATCTAAGCCAAATAAACTGGAGTACCTTCTTAGGGGGCCTCGGAGTAGATATGGCTTATAGTCTAGCTTATTTACCGCCGAACTCCCTATTTGTGGCAGGGGGGACCAATAGTTTGAATCTTAATGCCTCTGCAGGTAGCTACCAAAGCAATTATCAAGGAGGCCGATCCGATGGTTTTTTGGCAAAATTAGCCCTCAATACTGGTCAGCTTCTACAGCAAACCTATTTAGGGACTGCGGATTATGATCAAGCCCAATTGCTAGTAGGTAATACAGATGAATTGATTGTCTATGGTCAGACTTTAGGGGCATGGCCTATCGTTGCCCCTGCTGGGCAGGGAATTTATCAGGATAATAACGCAACTCAATTTGTCGCAGCCATTGATACCAATCTCAATGCGCTATTTTATTCAACTACTTTTGGCAGTCCAAATGCTACTTTTCCCAATCTTGTTCCTTCTGGATTAGGCATACATCCTTGTGGTGGAATTTTGTTAGCCGGTTGGGGAGGGATTGCAAATTATAATGGTGATACTTATGGGTTACGCACCAGTTCTAATGCCTTGAAGGATTCTACCGATGGTAACGACTTTTATATCGCATACTTTGGCCCTCAAATGGACTCTTTGTACTATGCCACTTACTTTGGGGGGCACGCTCCCTCCAGCTTAATTGGAGGAGAGCATGTCGATGGGGCAGGTGGTCAGTTTAGTCCCGATGGGGTATTGTATCATGCAGCTTGTGCGCAGTGTGGTAATCCCGGTAATCCATTGCCAACAACGCCCAATAGCTATAGCCCTATTACGGGTTACCCAGATAATTGCAATGCGGCTCTCTTTAAGTTTGATCTTGGCGCCTTAGCGAGTGTAGAGTATAGTTTATTCAATAATGGGCAAATGTTAGACTCTCTTGTATGTGCCCCGGCGACAATAGATTTTGTTTTAGAGTCAGGGAGTGCAGATTCATATACTTGGAATTTTGGAGATGGGAGCCCATTAGATAGCACGGCCTCCCCTAGTCATACCTTCTCACAAGTAGGAGACTATCAAGTTAGTCTGCTGTTAAGTGAGGATGCTTGTGATAAGGATCGGACGCAAACATGGCTGATTAGCGTTTTACCGTCGATTGATAGCCCATTACTAGTCTTACAAAATGCTACGCTTTGCATCACAAACCCTGATAGTAATGCCGTGGCTTATCTTTGGGAAGGTATTGATAGTAGTGGGGCTAATAATATACTATGGCAAAGTAATGATGCTTGCTTGCCAGATAGTATTTGGGCCATAGCTGACACCTTGTACCCGACAATAAAGGTTAGCCCTTTGCCTAGCGCCTGCGGTGCTAGTTCTTTTTGGGAAGAACCATTAAGCATTTATAAAGCGTTCGAAATCCCTTATTTTGAACTTTATCCTAATCCTGCGGAAGAGGAGCTCTATCTTGATTATGCGCTGGGTCAGCCTAGCGAATTGAAAATCACACTCCTTAATTTACAAGGCCAAAGATTAGGCGAAATTCAATTGCCAATCTCACAATATGGTAGGGCTGAAATTCCGATCCGTGATTTAAGCGCCGGCATGTATTGGGTTTCTTTACAGCAAGCGGATGAAATCCACATCATCAAGTGGATCAAGCGTTAGGTTTTACTTAAGTTCCAGCTTACAAGTGGGTTGTGCTTCTTTGAAACTAGTAATTTCTTTTTCACTCAACTGACCGGAACTAATTTGTAGGTGCTTGAGCTTGGGCAGCTCGTAGAGGGGAGCTAAGCTTTTGACCTCCGTTTTTTGCAAATGTAGCCGTTGAAGGTTCTGCACATTACTCAATGGTTTGAGGTCTGAGACCGGGGCGTAGGCAAGGCGTAGCGCCTTGAGATTAGTGAGGGATTTCAAGCAGTTGATCTCACTAATTCTCGTATAGCTTAGGTCCAATGACTGCAGCGAGTCCATAGACCTAATGGGATTAGCGTTCGCCAGAGGCGTATGGCTAATATGAAGCGTCTTGAGTTGTTTGAGCTTACGCAATGGGGCAATATCGCGGATACTAGTATGATGGCAATGCAGCTTTTCTAGATCGTAAAGCTCATATAAAGCATCTACTTGCCCAACCTCTGTATGAGCGAAGCTGAGGTTTTGTAGCTTTCGTAATTGCCTAATTGGTGTCAAGTCAGAAATAGGGCAATGGTCAATGTGGAGTCTTTGGAGCTCTGTCAATTGGCCCAAGGGCTTGATGTCTCTCACATTGGTGTGCATGAGCGAGATAGACTCCAAGTCTTGTAGATCTTCTAAGGCTTCTAGGGCTTTGATCTGCGTGCGGTCCAATTGAAGCTTACGTAAGCGGTTGAGAGGGGCGACTACTTGTACCGTTTTCAATTCTTCGAGACGAAGCGAAGTTATCCGCCAAAATTCTCTTGCTTTCAGGCTGGCAGGATCTCTGATTTCACTCTCTTCGAGAACGACTTCCCCTTTGCCTTTTTGGGCCTTGAGCCATGGTTGGGTATGCTTGATCAACAGCAATTCGCGGTGGAAATTACGCGCCTGATCCATACTCTCGAAAATGAAGGTCTGCGCGAAAGAAGGGTTCTCCACCATTTCACGGGCGAGGAAGTACTCCAAAATGGATTTATGGGCAAATTTATATTGGCCTTCGACATTGCGGTTGAGCAAGGAGCGACTCCGCATCTCAATCTCATCCAACTGGATCTTATGGCGATCAGAGAAGGCCTTGATTTCTTGGGCGCCAATAAATAATCCCTTACGGTGCGCGCGGTTCTTATAGATATTGATCGCAATCTCCTGCGAAAAACGAAACAGCTCTTCCCTAAATTGCTCCCTACGGTCCGCCAAGACTCGGTCCGCTTCCCGCTCGATCCATTTTTTGATCAAGACCTCATAAAGCTGCACGGTATAGTCATAATCGCGCGTTTCCTCGAGCAGATCGTCTATATAATTGAGCAACATAGGGCGCACGATCAAATTGGGCGATTGCTTGACGATCTCCAATGCCTGCTGCTTTTTCTGATGTTTAAACCAACCGTATTTATTTCTGAGGTAGAGCCTGATATCTTTTTCTGTGAAAGGGGCCAAGTACATCTTAGCAAATTCCTGAAAGCCCTGGTAGCTGCCAAAGCGAGCGACTTTGGTCTCGCGAGGTTCGTCCTCTTCGGAGGGAAAAAATTGCGTTCGACAAGTAAATACCACCACTCTAAAGTCCTTGACACGCTTGAGGATTTGCTCCAT
>JBCCQN010000356.1:0-4060 GCA_039024315.1 Bacteroidota bacterium | reverse complement strand
TCTTTATTTTGGGTAAAGCAAGCCTGTACTTTTTCAGACTGATGTTTTTCAGTAAGCGCTTTGGCGAGTGCCTTGAGACTATAATAGTGAAAGTGCATTGGGTAAATTTCCGTAGTTTTGCCCCATGAAACAAACCTTCCTCGCGATTGAATCAGCCACTGATATCGGTTCTGTAGCCGTCTTTGAGGATGGAATCTTAATGGGAAGTGTTGAGATCCGCAAGAAAAAGTCGCATGCTAGGCTTCTGACGCCTATGGTGCAACAGCTATTATATGATCTTGAGTTAGCGCCCGCGGATTTGGATGCCATTGCCGTCAGCAAAGGGCCCGGTTCTTATACGGGATTGCGCGTAGGAGTTTCGACCGCCAAAGGCTTATGCATGGCTTTAGACAAACCGTTGCTATCCTTTGGGAGCCTAGAAGCCTTGGCTTGGCAAGCAAAGGGAATCGCGAATGAATTAGACGCCTGGGTTTGTCCGATGATCGACGCCCGCCGGATGGAGGTTTATGCAGGCTTTTGGGATGCTCAGATGCAGCCACAAGCAGAGGTGAAAGCCCAAATTTTAGAAGAGGGAGTGTTTGATTCCTTCCTTGAAGAACGCCGGATCCTATTTTTAGGAGACGGGGCTGCCAAAAGTCGCGCTTTACTCTCTACCCACCCCAATGCGATCATTTTGGATCAGCAGCTTTCCTCCGCCACTCATATTGGCCCTCTCCTCAGCCAGAAGTGGGAAGCCCAGGAGTTTGAAGACTTAGTCAGTTTTGAGCCTTTCTATCTCAAAGACTTTGTGGCGACCAAGTCCAAGAAGTGGGTCTTGCGTAAGTAGGAGGACCGCTGCGCGGAACGCTTAATTGATTGGTTGAAGGATTGATTGGTTGAAGTTTTGAATCTTCGAAACCTTAATTCAACAATTCAACAATTCAACAATTCAACAATTCAACAATTCAACAACTCAACTTTTGCAGAGCTTCAAAACCATAGCTGAATACTGCCAAGCCATCCATATTTCTCCCCCGAAATATGCTCAGCTTGATATTCGCAGTTTTGAAGAAAATATGGCATCGGTAGTCAATCAAATTGATCCTTTTCGCCATAGCTTCTATGCCATTGCCATCAAGGTTGGAGGTAAAGGTACCGTAGTAACTGGGCACCATACTGATTTTCCCGAGGGCTCGGTCGTCTTTTTCAATTCGCCTTTTCAAATCCTCTCTTGGGATATCGCCCCGGATTGGGAAGGCTATTACGTCATGATGACGCAGGAGTTTTTGAGCAACTCTGTCCTATTCAATGATCTGCTTGAGCATTATCCCTTCCTCAAAATCGAGGAGGCAATCCCTTTCAATCTCAATCCGGAAGAAGAATCCGAAATACTAGAGATCTTTGGACGAATCTACAAAGAGTATCATAGCGAGAAGGCCGATAAGTTTGAATTTATCAATGCTTATGTGCTCATGCTGCTGACGCATATCAAACGATACTTTTATCAGCAGCTCAAGCATGAAGAAGCTGATAAAGTGATTCGCTCGGCGGATGTCAAGCTCCTCAGTCGCTATCAAAAATTGATCGAGTTACATCTGAGAGAAGAGGCTGATGTGGCTGCAAATGCGAAGCTGCATTCGCCCTCCTATTATGCGGACCTACTCAATATTCACCCCAATCACTTAAATGCAGTAGTTAAGGGCATCTCTGGCAAAACTGCCTTGCAGCATATCCATAGTCACTTGATTCATTTGGCAAAGTCTTACCTCACTCAAACCAACCTTAGCATCAAAGAAATTGCCTATCAATTGCAATTCGACTCCCCCAATAATTTCAATAATTTCTTCAAGAAGCACACCGAAAACACCCCCGGAGCCTACCGCAAAATGGCTCACCTTTGAAATTTATACTTCTTGATTTGAATTCATAAATCCCTCCCATTTCCTGTCCCATAGCTTTGTATCAACAAACAAAGTTGATATGAAGCATTTAGTAATCGGCCTCCTAGGCTTACTAGCATTACCCTTAAAAGGACAAGAAATGAATATCATTCAGACCAGTATCAATAAGCTATTCATCGCTACCGATCAGCAAGATTGGGCCAGCGTTGAGCAAAGCTTTGCCGCCAAGGTACTCTTGGACTACTCCTCCATGAGTGGGCAAGCGGCCGCGAAGCTGACCCCAAATGAAATCACCAGCGCTTGGAAAAGCATCCTCCCCGGATTCGAGCATACGCATCATCAAGTGAGCAACTTCATCATTGATGAGCAAGGCCGCAAAGCGACCGCTTTCTGCTACGGCACTGCCAATCATTATCTCGAAAATGCAGGCGGGAATGTGTGGACGGTGGTAGGCTCCTATGATTTCGAACTGAGCCAAGAAGGTAAAGACTGGAAGATCAGTGCGATGAAGTTCAATTTTGACTATCAAGCTGGTAATCTCGCTCTGCCGCAAGCAGCCATCGATCGCGTAGCAGGGAAGCCAAACTCTCCCACAGGCGCTGAACTGAATAAAGCCTCCGTTCGACAGTTTTTCAAAGCTTTAGAAACTCGAGAGCTGGATGTTCTAGTCGAGCTCTTTGCCGAAAGCGGCAAGCAGAGCAATCCTTACCACTCCGACTTATTTCCGGCTGGCGTAGAAGGCAAAGCCAATATCAGAGCCTATTGGGAGCCCGTCTTCACCAACTTTGGAGAGATGCGTTTTCCGATTGAGGAACTTTACGCCATGGAAGACCCTAGCCTAGTCTATGTCAAATACGATGGTAGCATCCAATTGAAAAACAATCAGGGATACTACGAGAATAACTATTACTCCACCTTCAAATTTGACGAAGCAGGTAAAATCCTCGAATACGTTGAGATCTTCAACCCTATCACGGCTGCCAAGGGCTTTGGCTTGTTGGACCAAATCAAAGACAATTCTTCATCCTCAAATCATAAAACAATGAAAAAGATAAATTTTAAAAGCGACGGTCTCACTTTAGTAGGCGACCTCTATTATCCCGCTGACTACCAGGAAGGTAAGAGCTATCCCGCCCTGATTGTATCCGGTAGTTGGACCACCGTCAAAGAGCAAATGGCAGGCTTATATGCCCAAAAGCTTGCGGATAAGGGCTTCATTACACTCGCCTTTGACTTTAGAAACTTTGGCGAAAGTGAAGGGGAACCTCGCTTCTACGAAAACCCAGCTTTCAAAAAGGAAGACATCAAAAATGCAGTTACTTTCTTGCAGAGCTTAGCGGAGGTTGACAATGATAAAATTGGTGCTTTTGCGGTCTGCGCGGGTTCTATGTACACCTTGATGGCCGCTTCTGAAGACAAGCGTATCAAGTCTGTAGTAACGGCTGCCTCTTGGCTACATGATGCGGAAGCAGTCAAACTTTTCTACGGTGGGGAAGAAGGTGTCAACGCCAAGATCGCCCTCGCCCAAAAGGCAAAGGCTAACTATGCCGAAAATGGGGTGGTCGATTACATCCCTACCATCTCCACCGAAGATGAAGGTGCTGCCATGTATGGTCCTTATGATTATTACCTCAACCCAGAGCGGGGGGCGATCAAGGAGTGGAGCGATGATAAATTTGCGGTGATGTCCTGGGAAGACTGGTTGACAACGGACCCGATGCCTTCGGCCAAGCACCTAAGCTGCCCTACCTTGATGATCCATTCGGATGGTGCGGTATTGCCTCAGTACACCAAAAACTATTTCGAAAACATCGCCTCTACTGATAAGCAATTGATTTGGATTGATACTGAGATGGATTCTCCCTTCCACCAGTTCAATTTCTATGATCAGGACGCAGAAGTGAATCGCTCAGTAGAAGAAGCCAGCAAATGGTTTGCGGAGAAGCTATAAGAGAGAATTTGAGTTCGAATTTATCCTGGTAGGTGCTTGGGCGCTTGCCGGGATTTTTTTGTTGGGGGTTTACTCCCGAAAGCTCTCGCATTCGCGTCAAGCTAAGGGTGTTTCCTAAAAGAAAAACTGGTTAGTTTAGAGATTTAATACCACTCAAATCTATTCTAACCAGTTTAACATGAGCGATCAAATTAGTAAATTAAAATCAAAGCTAGGCTTTCTTGAGCTA
>JBCCQN010000355.1:0-4072 GCA_039024315.1 Bacteroidota bacterium | reverse complement strand
GAAACGTTTGAGACGAGGAATTGATACCGCCTGAACGTAGGCTTGGTTAGGGTTGAGACGCTCAAAATCCTGATGATAATCTTCAGCATCATAAAACACCTCAAAAGGAACCACTTCCGTTACGATCTTGGCATCAAATGTATCAGCCGCTTCTAATTCTTTGATATAGTCCTCGATGATCTGTTTCTCAGTATCGTTTTGATAATAAATCATCGAACGATATTGGGGACCGCGGTCTGGACCTTGGCGGTTAGGGGTTGTGGGGTCATGTGAACCAAAAAATACCTTCACCAAAGTAGCATAATCAACTACTTCTGGATCATAATATACTTCGACGGCTTCGGCATGCTTGGTGCGACCAGAACTTACTTGCTGATAGGAGGGGTTTTTGATTTCGCCGCCTGAATAGCCAGAGATGACTTCTTCTACCCCTCTTACGGACTCGTAAATCGCTTCTACACACCAAAAGCAACCACTCGCAAAATATGCCTTGCTAAGCTTATCTAGCTCTTCCGTATTGACAGTTTTGATCGCTGTTGTTTCTGCGCTTTGGCGACTATTTTGCTGCATCGAGCAAGCCGACAAGGAAAGTAAAAGAATAGGTAATAAAATTGAATAACGCATGTTGATAGAGATATTTGTCAATATAACTGATTCTCTCCGTCTAAGGTTCTGATTTTATCTTGCTATATCAACAAATGTCAGCGTGGCGACCTGTAGGACTAGCTGATAGATTGATACAGCGCCAATTACGCTACTTTTTGGGAGTTATGCTAAGCTGATTTTTATGCTGTCTTTTTGTGAGGGCTACTGCTTCGCAGAACGCTTGTCTCGGGACATCCCCTTTTCGCTGGCCGTCCCCTTCGAAGTGGACTAGCGAGAGATCAATACTTCTACTTCCTGTCAAGTCCCTTTGAAGGAGTCGATTAGACGGAAGGGGATGTTTCGACCCTAAGCAAAAAAGCCCACAAAGCCTTTAAAAAGACCTTGAGGGCAAATGCTGATGTGAATCCTTTATTTCAAGGCAAAGAGATACTTTTGTTTAGCAATCCATAGTTCGAGTTCACCGGCATCGCCAGCGGTCAAGAATTGCTTAAGCTTACGATTAATCTTCACTCCATTATTGGCTTTGGTAAAATCGTAAACGGCTTGGATACCAGCTAGCTCTATATCCTTATCGCTTGCTGCCGGATTTTGAAGGAGATAGTCAACTCCACCCGCCCAATAGATCGTCAGGAGTTGTCCTTCTTGATGCATCAACTTATTGATGGCAGGTCCCATGTAAATTTCGACATAAGGAGCACCGATCATCCAATTTGTTAGGAAAGCACTAGCCCAAGCCCGGCGGTCGCCTTCACTGGCTAAGCTTTCTTGCATCAAGAAGTCAATACAGGCCTTCACTTCTGACTCGGTACTGCGAAAGTCCGCTTCGGTCTGGAGGTTTAGCTCACAGAGTTGCTTGAAATCTTGAGCCTGAAGGCTCAAACAAGCAAGAATAAAGGCAAAAAATAAACTGAGATATTTCATAGTAATTTGATTTTTTAGGCATTGCCCAGTGCTACTGCATCTTCTCTATCCATGCTTCTAGTTCCCCCGCATCACCGGCTTTCATGAGCTTTTTGAGCGTCCCATCGAGTTTTACCGCATTGCCAGCTTTGACGTATTCGTAGACAGTCCGCACGCCTGCAAGATTACCTTCTTCAGCAGTAGTTTCGGGATTTTCTAGAGCGGCCAAAGTCCAACCTCCCATATAATTGATTAATAAATCTGGGTTTTTCTTTGCCAGCTTCGTAGCTATGGGACCAATTTCTAAGGTAACATAAGGTGAGCCTATCAACCAGCGCATGGCAAACATTTTGGCGTACTGCCTGCTGATTTCGTTGCCATCAAGCCCTACCTCATTCAAATATTTGATGCATTGTTTAAGTTCTTCTTCCGAATTGCGATAATCCTCCTCTTTATCAAGCTTGATATTGGCCATAGCCGTAAAATCTTGCGCAGAGATGGTAGAAAGGCTAACAAAAATGAGCGTGCTGAATAAGATAATTTTTTTCATGATTGATAGATCAAATTGTGGTGGTTATGATAATAAAAGCTAGCGTTCGGCGAGTAGCCGTAAAACAGTGGCAATTCATACCAATAAGTGAGTAGGTAATGAGTGCGAAAAATGCGGTTTAAAAAGGATTATTAGTTATGCCTTGTGATTGTACACATAAGATAGCTGATTTATCCAAATTCCATAAGAAAAACTCTCATACGGATACTAGCTGATTCATAGGAAAAATTGCATATTTGCGCTATGAACCGTTTCCTTATCCTCTTGGCAATCACGCTTTTGGCCGTAGCGTGTGGGGATGATACCGAGCCTGCTCCGCCGAGCAATCCATCCGCCCAAAATCTTTTTCAAAAAATACCTGCTGCCCAAAGTGGCATCAACCATCAAACCCAAACGCATCCACGCGATTTTACGGGTTTACTTTCTGGTGGGGGAGGAGTCGCTGCTGGGGATATCAACCAAGACGGATTGCCAGATTTGGTCTTTTCGGGAGGCTTCAATAATTGTAAGGTCTATCTCAATAAGGGTAATCTACAGTTTGACGAGATTTCAGCGGTTGCCGGAGTGATCGATACCGGCCTCAATATGGCGCATACCGAAGGGGTCAATTTAGTAGATGTCAATGGAGACGGCTGGCTAGATATCTACTTGCTCAAAAACGGTTTAGAGTACGGTGAGCGACGCAATACCTTTACCCGTTACGGAGCCAATCTGCTCTATATCAATCTTGGGGCCGAGGCTCAGGGACAAAAGTTCCGCGAAGCGAGTAAAGAATATGGACTTGACATCATTGGCCAATCTACCGCAGCCCAGTTTTTTGACTATGACAATGACGGCGACCTAGATGTTTACATCGCCCAGACGCCTGAGGTAGGTTCTGCTTTTAGTTTTGCTTACTACAAAGGCCGTCCTTCCAATCAATGGTTGAGTGATTTGCTGCTTGAAAATGTCAATGGACGTTTCGTAGATGTGAGTCGTCGGGCGGGCATATTGTTTGAAAAAAATCTTTCTCTCAGCGTCTCGGTTAGCGATGTCAATAATGACGGCTTTCTCGATCTCTATGTAGCCAACGATTTCTTTGGTCGAGATTTTCTCTACATCAATGATGGTAAGAAGCGCTTCCGCGAACGCCACGCTGAATACTTCAGCAAAACCGCCATGTCAGCCATGGGATCTGATTTTGCCGACTTCAATGGCGATGGCTACGAAGACCTTTTTGTGGGAGAAATGATGCCAGAAAAGCATAAGCGTCAGAAGCTCAATTTGGTGCCTTTTTCAATAGAAATCTACGATCGCCTCCTCGCCCAAGGGCAGGCTCAGCATACGCGTAATATGCTACAAATCAATCAGGGAGGGGAGCAATTTAGAGATATGGGCATGCTGGCAGGCGTACATGCAACGGAATGGAGTTGGTCCTCCTTTTTTGTGGATGCAGATCAGGATGGTGCTTTGGATCTCTTTGTGCCCAACGGTATCAAGCGCGACATGACCAATATGGATTTTGTCAAGCGCAACTATGGCGATACCTACACCGATATGGCCAATCCGCGTAAGCAGCAAGGGGTTAATCCGGGCCAGGTACCTTCGATTAAAACCCCCAACTATATCTTCCAAAATCAGGGGGACTTAAGCTTTAAAAAACCTCCTGCAAATTGGGGCATCAATGACAAAGTACATACCCGAGGCGCCACTTATGCCGATCTCGACAATGATGGTGATCCTGAACTGATTCTCAATAATTTGGATCAGCAGCCTATCATTTATAAAAACCTTTCGCAAGAGCAAACAGAGGCCCACTATCTCAAGGTAAGGCTCAAAGCCCTTGGTGCGAATACCTACGGCATGGGGGCAGTAGTAAAAGTATTTGCGGACGGCAAAATGCAGTCTCGCCGCATGAGCAATCAGCGAGGTTTCCAATCTGGTCCGGAGCCTATTTTGTTTTTTGGCCTGGGGCCGAACGCTAAAATCGAGCGAGTGGAAGTGGATTGGTTGGGAGGAACCCAAACTGTAATAGCT
>JBCCQN010000354.1:0-4240 GCA_039024315.1 Bacteroidota bacterium | reverse complement strand
ATCAAGGCCATCCAATTGATGCCCGGGGTTCAATCTGGTAGCGAAGGCGCGACAGGGCTATACGTTCGCGGTGGCGGACCAGACCAAAACCTCATCTTACTCGACGATGTACCCCTTTATTATGTGAGTCACTTGGGAGGTTTTTTCTCCGTTTTCAATGCGGACGCCCTCAAAAGTGTAAAACTGACCAAGGGTGGTTTCCCTGCCCGTTATGGCGGTCGCCTTTCTTCGGTGCTCGATATCCGCATGAAAGAAGGAAATATGCAAGAGTTTCATGGCGAAGGAACCGTTGGCCTCATTAGTTCTAAAGTTTCTATCGAAGGACCGATCATCAAAGGCAAGACTTCCTTTATCGTCTCGGGCCGCCGCACTTATTTGGACTTGCTTTCACGGCCCATTTCTAGGATCGCCACCCAAGGAGCCGCTAGTTTTGGCTATCACTTTTATGATGTCAACGCCAAGGTCAATCATATCTTTTCTGATAAAGATCGTCTCTATTTCAGTACCTATTTGGGGGACGACAATCTCGGGATTCGTACCGACGAAAAAGAAGGGGAACCCGGCCAAGAAGGCTACTATGAGTTTTCCCTCAGAAACAAAACCCTCTGGGGCAATCGCATGGGCGCTTTGCGCTGGAATCACATTTGGTCGCCCAAGATGTTTAGTAACCTCACCGCGACTTACTCCCGTTATCGCTTCAATGTAGATAATGATGTGCTAGACGCTTATTCCTATACCCGCAACGACAGTGTAATCACGGAGCGATCTGAGGGCAATCTCTCTTACCTATCGGGTATCGAAGATTGGGGCGCTAAGCTCGATTTTGAGTATTACCCCAATCCCGCCAATAGCATCAAATTTGGTGCGATGACTACTTGGCACACTTTCACGCCTGGCCTTTTAGGGCTTAAGCTAGGTGCAGACGGTACGCCTGGTTCTGTTGATACTACCCTCAACGCCCAGACTCAAAACGCGCTGGAAAGTGCCGCCTATTTCGAAGACGAGATTCGCATTGGCAGACGCTTTAGTGCCAATCTCGGGATGCACTTTAGTCATTACAATGTCAATAAGAAGAACTATTACTCTTGGCAGCCGCGAGCCTCGGCTCGTTTGATGCTTACGGAGTCTGTCGCGCTCAAAGCATCATATGTGCAAATGACCCAGTTCGTGCACTTGCTCGCCAATAGTGGAGCTGGTTTGCCGATTGACCTCTGGGTACCCGCTACGGATCGTGTCCCTCCGCAAAATTCATGGCAGGCAGCTGCGGGTGTAGCGACTAGCTTTAGTCTCTGGGGACAGAAGTTTGACTTTAGCATCGAAGGCTATTACAAAGAGATGGATGGCCTGATCGAATACAAAGAAGGCACTAACTTCTTCCTTGGTTTTGAGGAAAATGACTGGCAAAATCGTGTCGAACCAGGCGGCACTGGCGTCGCTTATGGGGGCGAAGTACTCTTGCAAAAGAAGCAAGGCAAAACCACTGGTTGGATTGGTTATACCCTCTCTTGGAACAATCGTCAGTTTGAAAACATCAATGGCGGCAAGGTATATCCCTACCGCTATGATCGTCGCCATGATTTGAGCATTGTGGTTTCACATGAGTTCAACGAGCGCATCTCCGTGGCAGGAACTTGGGTTTACGGTACCGGAAATGCGATCACCTTGGCCAGTGGCGGTTATGGTACCTTACTTAGTTGGAATAATCTCCCCAATCAAAACTATGGCTCTTATGCCGAAATCCTTAATGGTGGCGGCTTTGGTGCTGGGGGAGTCTCCCTCTATGAAAATGGTCGTAATGGTTTCCGCATGGAGCCTTATCACCGGCTAGATCTGGGGATCAACCTCACCAAGAAAACAAAATGGGGACAGCGTACTTGGAACTTTGGGGTTTATAATGCCTACAGTCGCCTCAACCCCTACACCTATTACATCCGTAATGAATACGACTTTACGGGTGGCACGGTAGAACGTAAAACCTCTTTGACCAAATTAGCGCTCTTCCCGATTATTCCTTCGGTGAGCTATAGTTTCAAGTTTTAGGTCTGCTTCGCAGAACGCTTATCAATTTGTCGAAGGTTTGAGTTGTTGAAGTGATGAATAGTTCAAAATTGAAATTCAAACATTCAATAATTCATAAAATCAACCTTTTTGTTACTGCTTCGCAGAACGCTTAACTCAAAAATCAGAAGAAAGATGAAATCATATCATAAAATACTGCCCTTTATCGCCCTGTTGAGCCTCGCAGCCTGCCAGGTAGATCTGACCGTTCCGCTACCGGAACACACCCAAAGGATCGTCCTAAACTCCTTCCTCGATCAAAACGCCAATCCAACGGTCTACCTCAGTCGTAGTTACGGCCCCTTAGAAGATCCACAAAAAACCTTGTTCGAATTGCATGAAGGGAGCCTAGAACTTTTTGCCAATGGCAGCTCTGTAGGTCAATTGGTCTATCAAGACACCACTGTTGAATTTTTCAGCATTAACGGCCAATTACAAGACCGTCGCATCGGCCGCTATATTTTACCCAATTATCAACCAGAACCGGGCACCTTGTACGAAATCCGCGCTAGTCATGAAGGCTATGAGGACGTACGCGCAGAAACTCAAATGGTATCTGCAGTTGAGTTTAGCGACTTTGTTTTAGAAGAAAACGTCAAGCGTGAAACCGATATTGATGGTTTTACCACTTCCCAGTCACTATTCAAGCTTAAGATTCAAGATCAAGCTGGAGAAAAAAATTACTATCGCCTTTCCGTGCGAATGAAGTACGAAAGCGTATGGGAACCTGGTTTTTTCTATTGGGAGGATCTATACGGCCTCCAAGGACCCGTTGATGGCGTAGATAATAGTGGTGCCTATACTGCCACAGAAGTATGGCTCTCAGACGAAGGCATGGACGGAGAATTAATCGACGCCAGTTTTCTTGCCTATCTCCCTAATGCTTATGAGGATCCTAGTTTGCTACAGCCCCTCAATATCGATTCAATGTATGTAACCTTATTGACAGCAAACGAAGACGCTTATCAGTACACCCGCAAACTCAAGCAGCAAAGAGATGTCGGTGATTTTAGTATCCCCATTTTTCCGCCTGAGTCAATTGTCGTTTATGATAATATCGAAAACGGTTATGGCATATGGGGCGTCATGAGCCGTAAAAAGGTGCTCGTCCTCCCGTAAAGTCCGTATATTTACACATGGCCAAACCACTTTTGGATCATGTCCAAGCCCTTGAAGGCAAATCCCGTATCCTCCGTCGTGGTTGGATACGGGATTACTTATATGATCAGGGCATACACTGTGAATCTCATCGCTATCGCACTGGAGAAAATCTCTTTGTCCCCAGTATGATGACGCCCTTTGTCGCCCTAGGCACCCATTATGATACTGTCGCGGGTTCTCCAGGCGCCAATGACAATGCCTCCGCCATCGCGGTCGCGCTCGAAGTGCTACGCCGGTATATGGATGAACCCTTTACCCACTTTGGTTTACAGGTCTTCTTTTTTGATGAGGAGGAAAAGGGACTCTTAGGATCTCAAGCTTATGTAGAGCAATATGGGGTTCGGGGGATGCTGGGTCTGCTCAATATGGAATTGGTAGGGATGGGCGAGGAGTTTGCGCTTTGGCCCTTGCGCGAGCATCACGAAGAACGACTCCTACTTGCCTTTGAGTCCCAAGCCAAGGCAAAAGACATAAATTGCACTCGCCTAGACAAGATCATCATGCATACTGCGGATCATGTTCCTTTTCGAGCGGCAGGTATTTTTGATGCATGGACCATCACTCGCATCAGTCAAAAAGACCGCGAGGTAGCAGCTCACTATTATAAGGCCATGGAATTTGAGGTTGATAGCGAAACCCTATTAGAAATCATCGAGGGGGCTCCAATTTTTGAGCATTATCATCGGCCGAGCGACCTTGCTACCCATCTAACAGAACAAAGTCTCATACAAACCGCAGATACGATTTGGGAGACTTTGCAAATATTTGATCAAACGTTCTAACAAATGTTACTAAGGAGTGGTGAAGACTATACTTCCCACTTGTTTAGCATTTGCTGACGGTATTTGGCTTTTTCGAGTGCCAAGCGGTTCGCTTTAGAAGGCTTGGTATAATAAGCACGCTTACGTACTTCGTTGTGAATACCCGTGTTACGGATTTTCTTCTTGTAACGACGTAGCGCCTTATCGATGTTTTCGTTTTCTCTTACGCGAATGATTAACATTATATCTTGCTTAAATAT
>JBCCQN010000353.1:0-4382 GCA_039024315.1 Bacteroidota bacterium | reverse complement strand
TTCCGCTCAATCGTCAAATGACGACTGATTTGCTAGGCTTCCAGTCCTTGAGCTATAATGTGGTTTACGCACAGATGGGCCGTGGCAAAACCGAACAATTGCTAGGCTACGCCTTAGGTTCACTCGCTGCTACGCTCAACAAATTGGCCTCGGACGTTTGTCTCTATATGAGTCAAAACTTTGGTTTTTTGACTTTTCCGGATAGCCTTACCACGGGCTCGAGCATCATGCCCCATAAAAAGAATCCTGACGTCTTTGAACTGGTGAGAGCCCGCACCAATTTGTTGATGAATCTCCCAGCAAGTATTAGCCATTTGACCTCCAACTTACCTTCAGGCTATCACCGCGACTTGCAGCTCACCAAAGAAGTCTTATTGCCAGGTATCGAAGAGACTAAAGCTTGTCTGTACATTAGCAACTTTATGTTGGAGCAAGTAATCGTCAAAGAAAATGTCTTGGACGCCCCGATTTATGATTATCTCTTTAGCGTAGAGGTGGTCAATCGTGAGGTATTAAACGGCTTAGCGTTCCGCGAAGCGTACAAAAAAATTGGTCAGCAAATCCAGGAAGGCAAATTTAAACCGGAGCGAGAACTTGCGCATACACATGAGGGTAGTATTGGCAACTTATGCACAGCGGAGATCGCCGCTAAGATGGAAGCTGCAGCAGGGGAGATGGACACGGATCATTGGCGAGAGGCAATTGCAAATTTGTTGAGCTAATCAGATGGTTTTTTGCGACTTTTACCTCAGAATATATCTTACGCAGATTCAGCCTTTCTATGAAACTTTCCGCAGTTAAAACGCAGCTTGCCAAGCTATCCACATTAAAATTTGAACTACCTGACGGCTCATCCGTACCTAGTCATTTTCACGTAACGGAAGTGGGGGTGATCAGCAAGCATTTTATTGATTGTGGAGGCACCGTCCGTAAAGAAAAAGTAGCCAACTTTCAGCTTTGGCAGGCAGAGGATTATGACCACCGTCTTGCTCCACAAAAGCTAATCAACATCATCGAGCTTTCAGAAAGAGTCCTTGAAATGGAAGATCTCGAAGTAGAAGTTGAGTACCAAGGCTCTACCATCGGCAAGTACGGTTTAGAAGCTACTGAAACAGGCTTTGCCTTGACCAATCGCTTTACCGACTGCCTCGCCCAAGACAATTGTGGCATTCCTCCTGTCAAGCAAAAGGTGCGACTCGGCGAGTTGACGGTCAAGAATAATAATGCTTGCACGCCCGGTTCGGGTTGTTGTTAAACTTGTCAGCGACAAGGCACTGCCTTGTCGCGTGCTAGGGTTAAGCGTTCTGCGCAGCAGCCCTACTCAATAGCCTGACCAAAATGTAGCAAAACCCCGCTAGGATCATGCACAAAACATACAATATGACCATGCGCTTGCTTTTGGGGGGCAATGACCTTGGCCGCGGCAAATTCATTTTTGGCAATCACCTTCGTGGCCTGCTCATACCAAGCTTGCGCATCGGCTACATTGAGATAGATCATGAAATTGTGAGCCCAATCTTTTTGAAAATAATCCTGTAAGAAAAAGCGTTGGCCGCCTAGCTCCATTTCGGCTAATTGGCCGTGGTCCGCCTTGAGCTCCCATCCTA
Source organism: Bacteroidota bacterium (assembly GCA_039024315.1). Taxonomy (GTDB): domain Bacteria; phylum Bacteroidota; class Bacteroidia; order J057; family J057; genus JBCAWW01. Next base: position 2,775 of record JBCCQN010000353.1, on the reverse strand, counting down.
AAGCCTGGTAAAAGGCGAGGGAAACTTGGTAATCTTTGCAGGGAACAAATACTTTGATGTCTGATACAGAGAGGTTCATAGGCTAAGGCTAAGTACGGTGCTAAGTCCCAGGCGTTGGCAATGTGGAAATGTATTAGGTGTACTAGCTAATTCAAATAAAGGTTCCGCAAAGCGAGAGCCTTTTTACCTCTTGACTCAAAAAGTAAAGGAATAGAAGGCAAAATTGGAAATACCAAAGATGCCATAACCGTTTTCGACATTGCTATGTAAGATCACGGGTTCGCCGATCAGGGAAGAAAGATTGACCCCTTGGTTTTGGCGATGGAGGTCATATTGGCTCATGTAAAGAAAGAGATCTTTGCTCGGGCAGTAGATACTCACCAACGCACTATGGATGATATATTTGGGCACAGGCGCTCCCGGCTGGTTATTTTGAGGATTGTAGAAACCCCCGTCATAGCCTGGTGCTGGCTGGTAAAATAAGTCTTCTACTTCGATAATTTGCCCATCTTTACCTTCGTCTGAAGTGTAGGGGAAATAGCCCCAAAAGGAGCTTCCTTGGCCGAGTATATCACTCAGATCGACAAACTCTTCAAGCTCTGCTCGTAGGCTGCCATCGGTATTGAACTGGGCAAAGACAAAGTCTAGCGTGTCCTGAAGGCTATCGGGATGGCTATATTTGATTTGAATAAGGTAGTTGAAATAGTTTTCCTCATTGGGTGGGTCTTGAAAACGGAGTTTCACCCTCGCGAGGGGTAAGCCTTCATTGCCTTGGGCAACGTTTTGCTCTATATCAATACCCAATATTTCGGGTACATGGGGCATATAGGTTTCGGCCCTTGCGGTCGGGAAATCCGGGTGAAAAACTTCGATTTGATAGGTATTGCCGGCTTGCCAAGGAGGGGTAGCTAGTTCGTAGTAGCGGGAATCATATATGCGAAATTCCGAAGAATCTCGGTTATAGTTCGTATCAATCTGGACGGTATACTTAAAACTGTCAATTAACTGATCGTTCTCGAAGAGAAAGCAACTGGCACCTTCTACCATGCTCTCAGCTTCCGTGATAATATCGGTTCTGGCCCGACTGCGACTCAAAAACATGCGATTGAAAAAGGTTTCTAAGCGAGCGTTAATGACGAGTTTGGATTCATGCTCCGGTAGAGGCACATCCACGACCGTCTCACAGGCAGAGTAAAGGCTAGCCAAAACAGAAAGAAACAATATCCAGCGTAATTTTTTCATGTGTCTAAAAACTAAAACCATAACTCAGAGAGGGTAAAATCGGAAATAAACTTACTTGCTTTAGGTTGACTTCGTAGATGGGATTATCCCAATCATTGTCAATGACGGTTCTGGTCGTATCAAAGTAGTAGAAGTAGGGGTTACGGCGGCTGTAGGCATTATAAAAGCTAATATTCCAGCTGCGACTGCCCCACTTTTTGGGCTTGGTAAAAGTAATCCCAATATCCATACGATGGTAAGGCGGCATCCGAAAATCATTGCGCCCCTCCCCATAGATTTCGATGATCCTTTCCGGTGAAAAGGTGTTGAAAAGCGGATTGTAGGCTCCGGTAGCCAAAGTGATGGCGTTACCCGTCCCAAAAATCCAGCTGCCTGAAAGGCTGATACGCTCACTAAATTTATGATTGAGCACTAAACTGAGATCGTGCCTGCGGTCATATTTGTAAGGAAAAGTGCGGCCAAGGTTGAGGGCTTCGAAAGTCCGCCAATTCCAAGACAAGGTATAACCAATCCATCCCGTCGTTTTGCCCTGCTTTTTTTGTAATAGGACCTCTCCGCCATAGGCTTCTCCGGTCCCACCGTCTACCACTTTTTCTTGCCATTCGATGCCGCCACTAATGGGCGAGGCGCCGGGCTCGTAGGCGATGAGTCCCCACATTTGTTTGTAGTAGGCCTCAAAAGTGAGGTTTAGTTGACCGTTCCAGAGGCTGCTCGCAGTGCCAACCGCCACTTGCCAGGCTTGCTGTGGTCCGAGCTCATCAGTAGCGGGTACCCAAAGATCGGAAGGGACTCCCAAACCCGAATTGGTCAACAAGTGCAGATACTGAGTCATGACCGCAAAGGAAGCTTTGATACTCAGATTGGGACGAGCTTGGTAGCGAGCAGATAGGCGGGGCTGGGCAGAAAAATAGGAGCGCTGCTTGATCAGAAAGTGTACGCCTCGGATCCCTGCGTGGACGCTAAAATTGGGCCTAGGCCGCCATTCGTCTTCTATGTATAGGGCATTTTGGATCGGCCGTAAGATTTCGTTGCCCTCATTATTGTCAACTGCGATGGTATCATTGAAGCCTAGAAAAATGCCTCTTACTCCTGGTGAATACTGCAGATAGTTGGCATGCCAGCCAAAGCGAATTTGATGCTTAGGCGTGGGGTAGAAATCGAAATCATACTTCAATCCAATGTCTCGAATGCCAGAATTATAGCTTACATCCGCCTCAGAACTTTCCTCGCTATCCTCATAGCTGGCTTGATTGCGCAGGGCGAAACGATAAAAGGTATGCGTAGCGGTAAGATTAGAAAAAAGCCGTGGGCCCCAGAGATGATTCCAACGAAAAGAGTAGAGGCGATTGCCCCAGCTAAGGTCTATATCGAGGCTTTCTTTTTCGTAGTCGGCTGCGCCGAACGTTCCGTTTTCGGTCCTGACTTTGACGCCAAATACATCGTCTCCGATGTAGGTGCTCAGATAGATTCGGTCTTTAGGCGAAATGATATAGTTGAGCTTCGCGTTGAAATCCGCAAAGTAATAGCCAAAGC
>JBCCQN010000352.1:0-4405 GCA_039024315.1 Bacteroidota bacterium | reverse complement strand
TTATCTTTATGGCGTCTTGGTCGGAAAGACGCAAACGGATCTGCCGCAAGGAGCCTTGATTACGACTGCAAATGTGTCTCATGCTGCCGAAAGCACGACTAAGCGTTCTGGGACAGAAACTTGGACCGCACCTGATGTCAGTCGCTGGCAGGGAAAAAGCTTTGATGGCTATCACCGCTCTGATGGACGAGTCGGTACAGCAAACTATTGGTTGATTATCCCTTTGGTTTTTTGCGAGAATCGCAATGTCAAACTGATCCATCAAAGCCTTACCGAAGCCCTTGGCTATCAGCAAAAACGGGTCGAAAAGTTGGATATCAATGCCTTAAAAAATCTCCATCGCCAAGGGGTAGCTGCGGATCAGTTACTCGCAACCAACATCCATCTTAGCCCAGAAGAAATTAAAGCCCAGCGCTATTTCCCCAATGTAGATGGGATCAAAGTCTTGACGCATGATGGAGGCTGCGGGGGAACGCGACAGGATGCTAGCATGCTATGTCGTTTGCTGGCAGCTTATATCGATCACCCTAATGTAGCAGGAGCGACTATCCTCAGTTTAGGCTGTCAAAATGCCCAAATCTCTTTATTGGAGACGGCGCTCGCCGAACGCAATCCTCAATTGGACAAACCGCTTTATTGGTTTGAACAGCAAAAGTCTAAATCAGAAAGGGAGCTCGTGGCAGAAGCCGTCAAACATACTTTTGTGGGACTCAGCAAAGCCAATGAGACGAGCCGTCAACCAGCACCCCTCAGCAAATTAGTAATCGGTTTGGAATGCGGAGGTTCGGATGGTTTTTCAGGCATTACGGCTAATCCTGCGATTGGCTATACATCGGATTTGCTAGTCGCCCTCGGCGGAACGGCTATTCTTTCGGAATTTCCGGAGCTTTGTGGGGTTGAGCAAGAGCTCGCCAATCGTTGTGTAAGTGATGCTGTCGCAGAACGCTTCCTCTCGCTTATGAAGGATTATTCAGATGCAGCCGAGGCCGTGGGATCTGGATTTGATATGAATCCATCTCCGGGCAACATCAGGGACGGCTTGATTACAGACGCTATGAAATCAGCCGGAGCCGCCAAAAAAGGAGGCACTTCCCCCATCGTAGCGGCCTTGGATTATCCAGAAGCCGTGCAAGGGCCTGGTTTACATTTGCTCTGCACACCCGGCAATGATGTAGAGTCTACCACTGGTCTGGCAGGAGCAGGGGCAACCCTAACTTTATTTACCACCGGTCTAGGAACCCCTACGGGTAATCCTGTGAGTCCAGTAGTCAAACTTGCTACCAATACGAGCTTAGCGGAGCGCATGCCCGACATCATCGATATCAATACCGGCACCATCATTACAGGTGAGGATGACCTCGCCAGCAAAGGAGGAGAAATACTCGACTATATAATCGAGGTAGCCAGTGGACGGGAAACGCCCAAAGCGGTGGCATTAGGCCAAGACGACTTTATCCCTTGGAAACGAGGGGTGTCGCTTTAGGCACCATACGGTCTAAGGCCAAAGGACTTAGTGCCATCAGGGCAATGCCTGCAACGAGGATCAAGATCCCGCCTTTGCGAGTGGGCTCTTGGCTACCATACTGAATCTCATAGGATTGTGCCGCCATTTGATGGGCATCAATGCTTTGATGCTGGCTATCCACAGATTGGGTTTGCTTTTCGGGAGCTTGCCCAGCAAATACAGCTAGACTTAAGCTACAGAAGCAGAATAGGGTGAAAACGGATTTGAGAGCAACTTTCATTTGTAAGGGGATTACATGAAGGTAAGATGTGCTCCATAGGCGATGATAACAAGTACGCTTTTATTTCCGTGTAGGTTTATTGAACAAGAGTGAACCTAAGATACAATATCTACTCTTTTTGTACAATTTCTGTTGCTTTCTCCCTACTGGAAGGGGCATTTGAAGGCCCCAGAGGCCTTTTTGATTTATCTAGCGGTAGGCTAGCTGCTGTTACTTATTGGGGTAAATAAGGGCTCTATCTCTTATAAAGATTCAAAAAGAAAGGGATAAGGCGCCATTCTTCATTGAATGATCGACTTATCCCTTTGGATATGATTTTATCAGCTTGCTGACTAAAGACGCGCCTTGGCGTCAGCCAAAAATTTCTCTAAACCTTGATCTGTCAGAGGATGCTTGATGAGCGACTTGATCACCTTGAGGGGCATAGTGGCCACGTCGGCACCAATTTGCGCACAAGCCAATGCATGTGCATTGTGGCGTACACTCGCCGCTAGAATTTGGGTATCCATAGCGTAGTTATCGAAGATATTGCGGATATCAGCGATCAACTCCATACCATCTTGACCAATATCGTCCAAACGTCCAATAAATGGGCTGACATATTTGGCACCCGCTTTGGCCGCGATAAGCGCCTGCATAGGGTTGAAAATCAAGGTCGTATTGATCTTGATGCCTTCGTTTGAGAGGGTACGAATGGCCTTCACTCCTTCGGCGATCATCGGGATTTTGACGGTGATATTATTATGGATCTTGGCGAGTTCACGTCCTTCGGCGACGATGCCATCATGGTCCGTGGAGAGTACTTCGGCACTGACGTCGCCATCTACAATTTCGCAGATAGCACGATAGTGGCCCATTACATCGGTAACGCCTACTTTGGCCATAAGAGAAGGATTGGTGGTAACACCATCCAAGACTCCCATATCGTTGGCTTCGCGGATCTCGTCTAGGTCGGCAGTGTCAATAAAAAATTTCATATTGAGAAAGTCTTTTGAGGAGTTTTTTGCTTGGAAAATTACATGTAACAACAAGCTTAGGGCAATATGCTCAAACTTGTAGTCCTAAAGAAGACAAATCGCTTAAACTAGTGATGACTAAGCTATTATCTATTTAATACTTTATGCGTAGGCCTACCGTTAAGGTTTCAAAAAGGGCCTTGCTGTCCCAAAATCTTACCATTGAGGCATAATTTTTGTCTTATTAGGTATCAAGCCTTCAAAGTTCAATCGCAATCAGCGAACTTTAGAGGTGTATAATAGGAGGAGAAGGTTAGAAAACAAGTGCTTACCAGCCTGCTTGTGATCTATTTTTCTTGTATTTTTAAGGCAAATCTGAAGCTGAGGCAATGGAAAGTTCTACACGTAGAAAAAATACGATGATAATCGCGGGTATGGTGGTCCTCACTATACTGGCCTTTTTATTGATTAATTTCTTCTCTGGTTCTGGTACTGATCCCGGAGAAACGGCAGGTCCTAGCAAACAAGCTTTGATCGAGGAGATCGAGGAACTAGAATCATCCATCGTAGAGTTGGAGGTGGTGTTTCAGACGCTCACTATCGAAGAGGACATGAGCAAGGAATTACTTGAGATCAAACGAGAAGAGATTCAAAAGTTTGATCAAAAGGTACAAGAACAGCGACGGAAGATAGAAGATCTGGAAGCCAAGCTAGCCGAAGCGCGTCGTAGAGGAGATGTAGATAAGGAGACAATTGACAAATTGCAGTCTCAAATTGAAGAGGCTAAAACCAATATAAAGACGCTGGATGACAACTTTACTAAGCAGGAAATCGAGTTTCTCTATATGGAAAATCGCAAGCTCACGGCTACGGTTGATAGTTTGGAGCGCATGAAGCCCGATAGCCTGTTGGCATTATTAGGAGATGTAAGAGCGCAATTGAATGATTGCGGCACTGCAAGTCCAATCCTGACGGAGAGAGGGGAAGAAGTGGATGCTGAGGATCTCGACAAGAAAATTGACTTACTCAATGATCAGGAAACTTCAAAGGCGGTAATCATACTTAAAAACTTTACTAAAAAAAAGGGAACCTCTACAATCACCGGTGCTAGCTACCCAGCAAAAGACTTGGAAAAATTATTTGTTCAGTACCAAATTGGAAACAATGAGATTGAGGAATTTTTTGTTGGAACTCAAATGTATCTTGTAGTCGAAGACTTCGACGGCAAACCTATTTCATCCAAAAATGGCCTTAAAATACTTAAAGAGTGTGGTGGTAAGGAGTGTATTGCAGCTGGTCAAGCTGTTTTTCAATCGGGGACAGGAATAACGTTTGAGTTTGAAAAAAACAGATGGAAAAAGGACGATGTCCTACTCTTAAAAGTCTTTATCAATGGCCGTCAAATAAGTAAGAAAATCCTACGACTATCATAGATTAAAAACTAAAGCACTTCCGTCTAAAGCGACTCCTTCAAAGTAGCCTGACGGCAAGAGTTTCTAACTATGCCCCTTGGATAGATATAAGCGTTCTGCGCAGCAGGCACAAAAAAAAAGCGGCACCACTAATGCGCCGCCTCTCTGATCATCGATACTCTTTATTCGCAGCCCACTTCGTAGGCAAATACATGTTGAGCGAAGTACTTAAACTTGGTAGCCTCACCCCAAATGTGGGGCAGTCTGACGCGAAAGATGGCATTGGCCACAT
>JBCCQN010000351.1:0-4442 GCA_039024315.1 Bacteroidota bacterium | reverse complement strand
GTGCAGAAGGCCTGTAAGCTGATCCAAAAAGGCGACATCCCTTTTGGCAACATGTTTCAGTACTATCTGGTCTATTTTATACTGGCGGTGATAGAAAAATTGATTGAGCGTTCTCCGCAGGAAGGAGCAGGACTTCGCAAAATCATCCGCAAACGAGAAAAGCAGCAGAGAGAATATTTACCTAACTTTTTGAGTCATCGCCATGAGATTTGGGCCCAATCCAAGCGAGCGCCTCTTGCTATTTGGATGGGCTTATTGCGCTCAATTATCAAAGAAATTGACCAAAGAAGTGGGCCGCTGCTATCCAGCCCCACCCACGCGCCATTTTGGCTATCCCCAAGGGTATTGATGGATAGATTAGCCCATCAAGAAGCCGATGAGCAAAATATTAACGGTCTAGACCTAATCTTTGCCTTATTCCGGATTCCTCCAGATCATTGGGGACAGTTGGTAGAAATGGCGCAGGCGAGAGTAAGTCAAGGAGTCCAAACTTTTATTAAGCAGTATGGGCCCGCCAGTGATGTGGCAGAGATCAGTTGGGATGTGGGTAGTTATGAAAAACACTATCAGTTTCGGGGAGAGCGGCATTCCTATACAGTGATGGAAGTTATTTTTGATGGCCATCAGCCCAATGAGGAAATCACCCGATTAGCGGGGAGTATCGATTATTTGATCAAGGCGCGTAACAAAAGAGCTAAATCTACGCCGATCATCGGCTCAGGGGATAAGTTAAAGCTATTCGGAGAGGAGACTTCTTTTTTTATCAGTCTTTATCCTAGAGAGTTTGATGCGGTTTATGAGTATATCACCAAAGAGAAAGTAAACAGACTTCGTAACGATATCGGCCCAGCGCCTATGTTTCACCGTGGGCTCGAGGCGTTGATAGATTATCCCTACCCCTTGGGGCAGCCTCCACAAGTTTTTTTAGCGGCCGCCTTTTTATATGCCGAAAAAAGCATCAGACAATTCGCCGCCGAAATCTGGAATCAAAAAGTAGCGCAAAAGCTAATAGCCCCCAAAAGCATCGGTAGAGCCATTGGTCGGCTAGAAGTTTATGAATACGGCCCACTCAAGCGTCTTACGGACCTGCTGGAACAAAATATGTTGCGCATATCAAGGATACATAATCTTGCTTTGGTAGAGATGTTAGAGGCCTGCTTCGCAGAACTTCCAGATCAACCCATCCGCAACCTCAAACGATTACTCGAAATCTATTATGAGTTGCTTGTCACGACTGAGCGTTCTCCGCAGGAGTCCCAATTGAGGCCAAAACTCCAAAGCTGGCAAAAGGCAAACTCAACTAAAAGTATCGCGAAAAAAATCTTGGCAATATGACTCATAAGGAGCGCCTAGTACGCTATATCAACAAAAGCGATACCGATGGCTTGCAGGAGTTTTTGCAAAGCTTGACCTATAAAGAGCGCCGTAAGCTGGTGCCCACGATGCGTAAGCTCCGAGATTCCTATATCACACAGGGAGCGGCCCGCTTACAGAGTTGGCAGCATTTCCAAAACCTCTTGATGTTTGTACGCTTGACTTGCTTGACCAAAGCGGAGTTTAGCCGTGATTGGACGAGTTGGGAGTCCTTTTTGTTTGTGTACGAGGAGGGCTTATTTGACTGGTACAAGCCCAAATGGTTGAGTGATTTTGTCAATGAAAGTGTCGAGGGCAACTTTGGGATGTGGGCCATTCCCTTTGAGTGGATATGGAGACTAGAGGCGGAAGGAATCATCAATCCCAGCCCTGCTTTTTGGGCGGCTCGCCTACCGATGGTTTTATCGACCCAATCAAAAGATGAACTTGAAAAAAGCTGGCAAAACCTAGCGCAGTATCCAGCAGTATTTGAAAAACAAATCTGGTATTTGTTTGAATACGAAAACAACCTTCATTTTGTCGATCATCGAGAGCCGGCCGGCACTACAGAGCCACTCAAAGCTAATCTTTGGAAATATACCTTCGCTAAACTGATCAAGGAAGGCAAAATTGATCGTCTTCGAGTACTGAGGGCCTGCATAAACGCCACTAGCCGAATGCTAAGTCGTAATCTTATCTGGTGGTTTGTGGATTTATTTGAATATCTGGAACCACAAATCGAGGAGATACGAATCTTACAAAGCGAGCTTTTTGGCACTTTTTATGGCAGCGAATCCAAACCTATCAATGTAGCCCTCAAATACCTCAAAAAAATCACCAAAGCGAGAGATTTTGCGCTTGATGATTTCCTCCTGCAAGCAAGCCCACTATTTAGCCACGAGTCAAAATCCATTGTCAGGTCAGCGCTAATTTTACTCGACAAGCTAGCGCGTTCTCACGCCATGGCTCATTCTCAAATCTGTCAAGTCGCCATGCAAAGTCTCCTGCTTACAGATGTCAACTTGCAAGTAAGAGCGGCAAAGCTATTGGTCCGCTACGCGGATAAGGAGGACGAAAGTATCAAAAATGAACTTGCTCTTTACCAAGATCAACTGATGGGAGAAGCGAGGTTACTGCTTGCTGAGCTAATAGATTTTGATGAGTTTGCGCTGGCAGAGGAGGATTTTAGCGAGTTCCTACCAGATTTGCTAGCCGAAGAGCAAAAGATCGAGCTTCCTCAGACGGTAGATGATTTTGTATTTGTCCTGAGTCAGTATATCGATAGCGATGAGAGCGAAGCTACTGATATCTTACTGGCCAGTTGCCATTATTGGGTCCCAAAGCTAAGAGGGGAAGATATCTCAAAATTGGCCCCCGCCTTGAAGCAGATTATTCCCCAAGTACAGATAGGAAACGGTATCAAGTACTTGGCCGGAGTCTTTATTTTGGGCTGCTTGCTGCCTCTCGCCAAAACCTACCCTCAGCAAGGGCGAGATCTTCTCGCATTGTACAAAAAGCATTTTGGACGATATGATACCATATCCAGAGGCAGTCAATTGTTAGAGAGACAAGATCTACGAAATCGAAATAAGAGTCCGATTTTTCAGATATACGTTTTTTATTTCAGACGCATTTTGCTTGCCATAGAGGAGGCCGATCAACTACCCATCCTATCTACCCCCTCGCATGCCCCTTGCTATTTAGATCCAGCAGTTTTGGTAGATCGCCTCGCCCAATACGAGCTCGCCAAGCGCAAGCTGCCTACGATCGACCTTCAGATTGCCCTTTGCCGGACCGTGCTTGATGCTGCCAGCCCCGAACTAATCGAATCATTGCCCAAACATTTTCAAGGCGAGCGACTTCGCCTCCTGACTTTTTTGCTAGATCCTACAGCCAAGGCAGTCGGGCCCTTTTCTCTCCCGCAACTATGGCAATTGGCGGCAGCTTGCAAATATGGTAAGGTAGATATGCCGAGCCTACTAGATCAAGAGCAAGGCAATCTAGCCCCCGAGGCTTGGACGGCTGATTATAATTGGTATATAGAAACCAAAGTCCTCAATCAAAACTACCCCTTTCCTTCCTTTGGCAATAATGAAACGAAGCCCTTCAAACGACTAGTCATAGAGTGTGATCCCCCTCTAGTCGAGCCAGAAGTAAATCCGCTCAAGCGACTATGGCAATTTGCTAGCGAGCTGATCGGTTTAAGCAAAAAGTCCTTCAATCTTTACGAACACCTCAAAATCCCCGAGCATAAAGGAGGTTTTTGGTGGAATAGGCCTTTTGATGTTGATGAAATCCGGCACTACTACTCTCTCGTACCCCATCAGCCCGAGCCGCTGCTAGCCCAGTTGATCAGGGGTGTCTTTAGCCTAGCCTACGAGAAGCCACCAGAGCGTATGGTCCAAGCTCTCTTGGAGGTGCTCCACCATTATCCCAAGCCTTTGGGTCCGATGGGACATTTGTTATTGGGATTATCCTTGCTTGCTCCTAATGCACACAATCGCTTGGAAGCAATCGAAGTGGTCCTCCAAAAGCTAGACCATCAACTCCTCGATCCTCAGCACCTTGGCTATGTGATAGGGAAAATCGAAAGTCAAAATTACGCTCCCTTCAAGCGTTTTACAGATGCGCTCAATGCTCGCCTGCCAGAACTGGTTCAGCGGCACGCTACGGCGATGGCCAATTGCCTGACTCGCATGTTGGTACAATTTCAGCCGCAGCAACTGCCCAAGAATCCCAAAAAACTCCTAGAGATCTATCTGGAATTTCTGAGGGCCTCAAAGGAGTCTATCGCGCAGCCTGAGCTAGGTAAACATCTTAGGCGTTTCAAGTCTCGCAAAAGCCTGCAAAAATTGGTGGCTAAAATCGAAGAGCAATTGACGAGCGTTTAGGTTTGCCGCTGCGCGGAACGCTTAGTCGAGTACGGCAGGCCTGCTGCACCTCATTTTTTATTCTTCCCAAGCCTCAGCTGGACGGGCGAATGTACTCGCATCAGGTCGCGCTGCTTGAAAGCGCACGTTTACAAATTCTTTGCGACCTCTCTCTTCGCCTAGGGTTTCATTTTCGGCATCCCAGACATAGCTGACCAT
>JBCCQN010000350.1:0-4472 GCA_039024315.1 Bacteroidota bacterium | reverse complement strand
TTGGATTTGTTGAGGCTGAGCACATTTTGGAAGTGAGGCAATGCCTCGCCAAAGGCATCTTGCGCCACCGCGATTTGTCCTAGTTGGTTTTCGGCCTCGGCCAGATCTTGCCAGCGTTTTTGGGCTTGAGCTTTAGCCTTAAATGCCAACCATGCATCCTTGGCCTGCGGCCATCGCTTGAGCTGAGATAGTACCTTTGCCTCCTCTTTTTGAGCTTGATATCGTCCCTCAGAGTCTTTGGTCAGGTTAAATAATTTGTCAGCTTGCTCAAGATGATCTAAGGCTAGGGGATAGTGGCTGAGCCTCGATTGAATCTTGCCCAAGGTCAGATAACAGTATGCTTCTGCTTTACGATCTACCTTGTCAAAGCTTCGTACCAGAGCAGAATCAATATAAAGTAGCGCCAAAGCCGGTTGATCCGCTAGTCGTTGCTCAGCCGCAGCGATCAGGCGATAGGTATCATCTCGAAGATCTGTCGTCTTTTGTTGGGCGAGTACGGCTTTGCCGAACGCCAAGCCGCAGAGGAACAGTATAAGGGCTTTTTGCTTCATTGAGGCTCAAACATAGTCAAGTTTATCCAGAAACAAAAACCATTTGATAGTCATTATTATCTGATAATCAGTGTTTTATGTGTGGTTTTGACCTTTGCTCCATTCTACTATCTCGTTTATCCACTGAAACGGTCACTTAATGGATTTACGGTTTTTCTCCTAAATGTTTCCGCTTAGCTTCGAATTGACAATCAAACTCCCATCCTTTAAATTGTTATCATGAAGACCTTTTTAATTCGGCTTTCTTTTTTACCCTTTGCCCTCGCCATCTTTTGGGGTGCCAAGACCCTATGGCAACAAATCTCTCAGCAATCTGAGGCAAGCGTGATGAAAGCGGCCCTTGCTCCGCAAAACGATGAAATCCCTACCGTGCAACTTGCCTTAGCTCTTGACATCAGTGGGAGTATGGACGGTTTGATTGATCAGGCGCAGACACGTATGTGGCAGTTGGTCAATGAACTAGCTACTACTACGGTCAAAGGACTTACGCCCCGCTTGGAGCTAGGACTTTACATCTATGGTGGAGATCATTTGAGCGCCGAGAGAGGCTATGTCAAGCAATTAGTGCCTTTCACGACAGATATTGATCAGTTTTCGGAAGCTTTATTTTCATTGAGCACTAATGGGGGCGAAGAATATAGTGGAGCCGTAATTGAGACCAGCTTACGAGAATTAGCTTGGCGAGAAGATCAAGAGACCCTAAAAATGCTCTTTGTCGCTGGTAATGAATCCTTCAACCAAGGCACAGTAGACTTTAAGCAGGCTTGCTCACAAGCCAAAGAAATGGGCATCAAAGTCAATACGGTTTTTTGTGGGCCTTTTGCCCAAGGTAGTGTCTTGCAGTGGCAAGAGGGGGCGCAAATAGGCGGCGGCCAGTACCTCAGTATTGACCATAACCTAGCCCTAGATGACGCCCCTACACCTTATGATGATCAGTTTGGCGTACTCAATAGTAGTCTAAACGAGACTTATATTTACTATGGTGAAGGTGGAGAAGAAAAAGCCTTACGCAATTACAAAATTGATAGCTGGAATAGTAGTAAAAGTATCAGCGCTCAATGCAACCGCACTACTACTAAAGCAAATGCTCAGTACCAAAGCGGCCTCAGTTGGGACCTAGTAGAAGCTAGCAGTGGCAGTACCTTCCAATGGGAAAATATAGATTTCGGAACCCTACCCAAAGATTGCCAGAATCTGAGCCTTAAAGAACTTCAAGTCCTGACCGAAAATAAGCGTCTTGAACGTGAACGCATTCAGGCAGAGATCAACGAATTGACGCAAAAGCGTTCTGAGTTCCTTTCTAAACTTGCCGCAGACAGCATCTCTCGCTTAGACGATGCTTTGATTCAGTGTTTACACAAGCAAGCTGCCGAAAAAGGTTACGAGTTTTAAGGAGGAAGTAGCCAGTATTTAAGTACTGAGACAATAGTATTTAGGATTAAGACCTAGGGAAAATTGGTCTATTGGGTTCCGGAAAACCTTTTTACTCAGTACTGAATACTCTGTACTTAGTCTTAATCTATCAACGAAAGAGGGAGTAAAGCCACAGCCTTACTCCCTCTTTTTGTTTAAAGCCCACTAGATTAGGATTTCTTTTTTAAGACGATTTGCTCTGCGTGCTTATTGACTACATAGGCATAAAAAGCTCGGAGATCTGGATACTCATTTGGCCCGAAGAAAGCTTTATTGATTTGTAGGGTACTCAAAACCTGAACAGTGTTGCCGATAGAAGCCGTATTGTAGGTGAAAGCGGCAGCCTTTTCTGGTAATACAACTCTAGTAGGCTCAGGTAAAGTTTCAATTTCATATCCCTCCGGGATAGTAATGGTAAGCGTGACCCGCTCATCAATGCGAGCCCCAAATTCTACTGGGTAACTACGCTCTTCGGTCTCAAAAGGATTTTCTTCCTGGGTGCTAAACATCAGAGGCTGGAAGTAGATAAACTCGCCACTAGCGTTTGAAAACTGCGAGGAGCTAAACTGACATTTGGTTCTTAAGGTTTCGCCCAAGGATTCAAGGTTTTCCATTTTTATCTCGGTGATTTCGGCATCTGGCACATCTTCCAAGACCCGTGTCTCCATATATTCTTCCTCGTCATTTTCGTTGCGGTAGAGATGCTTACGCCAAGCCACGGCCTCATAGCCTTTGTCATTGAAGACCAAGGAACCAGAAACTTTGCCGTCTTCTGCAATATTCAAGGTGCCTCGAAGCCATGATTCGACCTTAGCAGGACTCTCCAGACTGGCCCAACTTTGACCCTTGCCATCAAGAATAAATCCCTGACCGTTGAGATCGGCAAAGGGAAGCGTTCCCGCAGGGCAAAATGGATCAGTCGCATCCATCACTACATAACTCTCCCCCAAATTGACATATACCACCACATGATTAAATTGGTCACTCATGGCCTTAAATGATTGGACCGCCCCATGGTCTCGCGTACTGATGAGGGTTGGGTGAGCGTTGAGTCCAGCTTCTCTTAATAGAGCTGTCATCAATAAGTTGATAGAAGCGCCGTTGCCTTCCTTACTACTCAGCAACTCTTTGCACTTTTGGTCTGGGTAGCGGCCTCTATCCCCATTCCAGCGGGCAACTTCTTTGACGAGGGATTGGATCGAGGGTAAGAACGTAGCAGGGTCTTCGGGATCCGCATTGACCTGCTGCAAGAGGGTCCGTGCATCATTATTTTTGCCGAGATAGCTGCTGTAAGAACTGGACCTTAGCATGGTTTCTGTCATGCCTTTCCAACTAGAATTAAACTCCTGAAAAATCCCATAGGTCGGTAAGGTTACGCTCACCAACTCCAACTTTAAGCGGCCAACATAATTGCTGATGGTCGAAGTATAAGGCTCCGGCTTCATAGCGGGGATATCGCGACCTGTATAGATATGGCGTACGCCAGGCACATTGATAAAATCCGGTTTATAACTAGCCGTTGTTACATCTAAATTATCCAAAGGATTGCCACGATATACTCGATCAAAATTGAAGCCCTCTGGGATATCGATCATCAATTGGCTCATTTGGGCAGGGATTTCGTGCTGAAAATACCAATTGGGTACATAGGAGTTTCGCTCGCTCGTCTTGCGATAGACATATTCGATTACTGAACCTTCTTTGACATTGGGAAGGACAAACTTTTTGAGGCTAAAATATTCGTTAATATCGTCGGTAAAGATGGCATCACGCTCCATTTTGTACTCCATGATTTTGCCTCCCTCTAGATTGTAAGTCATGCCTTTGATCCCCACTATTTCTTCCATCCGCGAATAGGAATAATAGGGGATTTCAATATCCGCTTGGTCAATTTCTGAACTGCTTAGGATCTTCACGCGGCGGTGTACCTCAAAGACGAGTTGAAATTTTTCCTTTACGAAATCAAAATAGATGTGCTCCTTTTCAAATAGGATTACTGCTCCAGCGTCAGGATCTGCTTCATAGGCTTCCATGCTCACCTCCGCAGGGTCAACTTTACCAAATCTGAGGTATTTTTTGTTCTGGCTAAAGCCAAAATTAACCATAAGAGTACCTATGCAGAAAAGTACTGCAGCACGCGCAAAAGTCGGAAATTGCATATATGTGTGATAATGTGTTACACGGTTTATAGGAAAGATAGGCGGCTGAACCTAATTCCATATTCCAAGCTACATATTATTAGGCTTGACATGCAAATTTTTTCATATGATTTAAGTAAGCGGTAGCAAATCGGAGATGAGTCCCAGACTTGAGGTAGATTTTATTTTGGTGGCCGCTGCGCGGAACGCTTACTTAAGTACAGGGTAGTAACTCGACTTTTGCATTATCGCAAAACGATCTGATTGATAGCTATTTATTGTCTAGTTATTTGACATATCGGAATACAAATCCCTAGGGAGCCGCCTTGTGCGTTCCCCTTCCTGGCAAAAGCTATGCTGATCAGCTCAG
>JBCCQN010000349.1:0-4580 GCA_039024315.1 Bacteroidota bacterium | reverse complement strand
TGGAAATTACGTGGTGCTTATGCCCAGACTGCTTCGGATACCGATCCTTATCAAGTAGATTTTGTCTACAATACCGGCAGTTTTGGGGGGATGCAGACAGCGGCCCTACCGGGAACGATTCCCCCTATCGCTTTGCGTCCGCAACGAGCCAATTCTTATGAGATTGGGACTACTATTGGCCTATGGGAGGACAAGGTCAATCTCGACCTAACCTACTATTACATCAAGTCCTTTGATCAAATCCTTAATTCGCCCTTGCCAGCTTCCTCCGGCGCGAGTTTGATCAACATCAATACCGGGGTATTGGAAAATAAAGGCATTGAAGCCATGCTCAATATTACCCTCTGGAGCTCCAACAAAGGTTTCTTTAGGACTTCTTTCAACTTTAGCCGCAACCGCAACTACGTGGTCAGTTTGGGTGATGGGGCCGAGATCCTAGAACTCGCCAATATTTGGGGCCTCAACGGACCGGCGATTGCAGTCCGAGCGGGCGAGCAATATGGAACCATCATCGGTTACGATTACGTCCGCCACGAAAATGGGGAGCCTATCCTCAATAATGAAGGGACACACTATGAGATCAGTGATTCTCGCGTACCCATCGGCAATGCCTCGCCTGACTTTATCGGCGGCTGGCGGACCAAGTTTCGCTACGGTGGCTTCACGCTGGAGACCTTGATTGATACCAAATGGGGGGGGGATATTTATGCCGGTTCCTATGTGATTGGGCTGCAAACGGGCCAAAGTCCTAGTACTTTGCTGGAACGTGAAGGAGGCGGCTTGCCTTATACTGATCCTTCTGGACAAACCCGCAACATTGGGGTGGTCTTACCAGGCGTCACCGCTGACGGTACTCCCAATGAGGAAGTAGTACACTACTATTTTAAGTATCTCCCTAATGCGGGTGGTTGGGGACGCTTTTTATCCACTCCTGGTATTATTGAAAACACTTGGGTCAAAATGCGGGAGGTTTTAGTCTCTTACACTGTGCCAGAACAGCAAATTCAGAAGACAAATATCTTCCAAGGCTTCAATATCTCCTTGGTGGGACGTGATCTTTTCTATCTCTACACGACCCTGCCCGATCGCATCAATCCTGAGGGTAGCAATGGTTCTGGCAATGCGCAGGGGCTCGAATGGGCTTCATTCCCCGGTATGCGATCCTTTAGCATCAGAGTTCAAGCCAATTTCTAATTCGCCTCATCATGCATAAGCAACAAAATATACATACAGCCTCTTCTGTTTTGGCGGCTCTGCTTCGCAGAACGAAAAGACTAGAGATAAGCGTTCTGCGCAGCAGCAAAAAAACTACCCTCATCGCCGCCCTAGTGCTCCTGTTTAGCTTCACTGCCTGCGACCAAGGCTTTGAGGAAATTAATCGCAATCCCTTCGCGCCTACCACTACGGATATTGGACCTTTGTTCAATCAAGTGATTAGTAGTATGCGTTTGGGCTGGAACGAGCAGTTTTACCTACACAATGAGAAGCTGTACCAAGTAACGCAACAAGCTTCATTGACGGCTGAAACTTTTCAAAACATCAATCTTGGGACAGAGGAAGTGTGGAGCCAGTATTATACGGCACTGGCCCACATACGCGAGATCGAGCGACGTTTTGAGGAGTATGAGGGAGAGCAAGAAGCGCTCAATAATGTCAAAGCCCAGACGAAGATCATTCTAGCTTATAAGACTTTTCGCATTACGGATCTCTTTGGGGATATGCCTTTCTCTGAAGCGGGAAAAGCCTTTCAAGGGGTCGAAAATGTGCGCCCTGGCTTTGATACCCAAGAGTCGATCTATAAGTTTTTGTTGGAAGAGTTGGCTTGGGCGGTAGAAAATATCAACCTAGATCCCTCGGCAACTACGGCCGCAGGCACGCCTTATGTGAGCTATGGCAATTTTGATACCTTCCTCAAGGGCGACATGCGCATGTGGATCAAGTTTGCCAATTCTTTGCGCTTACGTCATGCGGTCCGCATGGCGGACAAAGATCCGGACTACGCCAATCCGATCATCCAGCAAATCATTGAAGATAATGCGCTTCTCATCGACGATGGGGAAGACGTCCTCATGATGCCCTCGGAGCAAAACTGGCTCAATCAAGGCCTAAATTGGTCGTTTAGGGAGCACAAAAAACTCCGTATGGGTAGTACTGTTTGGGAGGAGTTGTCAGAGTCAGATGCTGCAGATGGTAGCGGTATTTTTGATCCAAGAGCCCACTTGTTTTTCGAACCCAACAATAATCGCGAATGGGCGCCTTTTCCGCAGATTCCGGCTGATACCACCCCTCAGGCAGCGGGCATTCCTTATCAGCAGCATCGCGACGTGAGTTATGATTTTAAGGGACCTGAAAACATTTACTCACCTCTAAATTACTATCTCGTTCGGGACGAGCGTCATGTGCCGGAGCTGATTTTAACAGCAGCGGAAGTACATTTTTTATTGGCAGAAATCTATTACCGTGGACTAGGGGTAGCGGCTAATCAGTCTTTAGCAGAAGGCGAATATACCTCTGGCGTAGTGGCCTCGATCGAATTTTGGCAAGATGTGATGGCCAATTCTGAGGCTTGGGTCAACAAAGCGCCGATTCTCAGCATTGGACAAATATTTGCCGCAGTCAATCATCCTCGACTGAGCATATTTGCAACTAATAGAGATAAGCTCGAACTCATTTATGCCCAACGCTGGCTCGATGCTTTCCGACAACCTTGGGAAGCCTTTGCCTTATTGCGGAGAGTGGGTAGCGTTCCGCGCAGCGGTCCCAGTAATGCATTCCTGCGTTTTACTTATCCTCCTTCAGAAGCAGAAAAGAATCCAGAAAATTGGCAACTTCAATCTATCCGAATGGGAGGGGATCAAAGCGATCTCCCTGTTTGGTGGATACCCTAGAATAACCCTTGAATCATGAAAAAACTTTTGCTCGTCTGCTTAACTCTAGCCTTGCTAGGGCCGCCTAGTTACGCCCAAGAAAATAGCGTCCTCGCGGTCGAATCCTATCGCCTGACCAACGGTTTAACTGTTTTTCTTAATCAAGACAGTACGGCTAATCGAGTGTTTGGTGCGGTGATGGTCAATGCTGGTGCCAAACATGAAGATCCTAGCGCTACTGGTATGGCGCATTATCTAGAACACCTCCTATTTAAAGGCACAGAGCATTTTGGTACCTCAGATTTTGAAAAGGAGAAGCCCCACCTAGACTCCATCAATGTCTTGTATGAACGCTTAGCGCAAGCGCAAGCGGATGATGAGCGAGAAAGCATCCAATTACTTATCAATGAGCAGGCTCTTGCGGCTTCCGCTTATGGCTTACCCAATGAGTTTGACAAAATGCTCAAGAGCATTGGTGGTACGGGTATCAATGCTTTTACCAATATGGAGATGACTTTTTATCATAATTCATTTCCCGGGCATGAAATCAATAAGTGGCTAGACTTGTATGCAGCGCGCTTTCAAAACCCGATTTTTCGTTCCTTCCAATCTGAGCTAGAAGTGGTTTATGAAGAGAAAAACCGCGCCATGGATAATTTTCAGCGTAAGATTGGAGAGGAAATGCAGCGGCAGATATTTCCTAATATTCCCTACGGACAGTGGACAGTCCTCGGTAAGATCGAGCACTTGAAAAATCCCTCTTTGATCCGCATGTATCAGTTTTTTGAGGAAAACTATAAAGCTGGCAACATGGCGCTGATTTTGAGTGGTAATTTTGATCCCGCATTCGTCAAGCCGATCATTGAAGAAAAATTTAACAAGCTCCCTGCGGGAACGGTAGAGAAATTGGTTTTAGATCAACCCACGCCTTTCAAAGGGACGGAGGTCGCCAAAAAGCGGATGACGCCTGTCAAAGCTAGTTTTGAAGGCTACCATACCGTCGGGAACAATCACCCTGATCGCTTGGCTTTGGATGTAGTCGAATATCTACTTTTCAATGGGGCAGAAACGGGTTATCTCAACCAGCTGATGACTAGCAATCAAATAACCTATTCTGGGGTGATTCCGATGACATTTAATGACGCTGGCGGGCTAGTTGTATTTTACGTGCCAAAGATTGTGGGCCAGTCCTTAGGCAAGGCCGAACGCTTAGTCGAAGCACAGTTAGATAAGCTGCGCGAGGGCGAGTTTTCGGATGAAATGCTTGCTGCCGCCAAAAATGAACTCGCTCAATCCTTTAGCAGTAATCTAGAAAATGTCACTGAGCGAGGCATAATGATCGGTCGGGCCTTCAACCAAGGCAAGAGTTGGGAAGATTTTATCGCCTATCCGCAAAAATTAGATCTAGTTAGGCGCGAAGATGTGCTGAGGGTAGCCAAACAATATTTGGGTAAAGATCGTATCCGTGTGATTTCTCGGACCGGTTTTGCCAAGGGCACGAAGCTAGAAAAGCCTAACTACAAACCCATTGTCACAGAGCAAAAAGAGCAGTCAGACTACTATGCCGAATTTGAGGCAATTCCGGCCTTGCCCTTCCAGCCACGCTTTCTGGACTTTGAACATGATGTTGCTCAAATCAAAATGCAGGGAGGGCATCAGCTCTTGGTCGCCAATAATCCAATCAATGACCTTTTTGAACTTGAAATCAAGTTT
>JBCCQN010000348.1:0-4582 GCA_039024315.1 Bacteroidota bacterium | reverse complement strand
AGAGTGCTTGAAAAGCAGCTTTCGGCCCAGCGTTCGGCCTTGGCCACTACCACAAAAAGTCTCAGCTCCGAAACGCGTCCTCTGGCAGTACAATTGGAGCAGCTCGACGATCAACTCCGTCGGACCAAGATCGTTAACCCCCTTCCGGGAACGGTACTCACACAATATGCGCGTGCCCATGAAATGACCGGAGCGGGCAAACCTATTTACAAAATAGCAGATCTCTCAAATCTCACGCTACGCGCCTACATTAGTGGTACTCAGTTGCCAAAAGTAGCGCTTGGACAAGAGGTAAAGGTCTTGGTAGACAATGGGGAAGGAGGCTACAAAGATTATGAAGGGAAGATAAGCTGGATTGCGGCTCAGGCAGAGTTTACCCCCAAGACTATCCAAACCCAGGATGAGCGTTCGAACTTGGTATATGCCGTCAAGATTCGTGTGCCCAATGACGGTTATTTGAAAGTCGGGATGTACGCAGAAGTAGCCCTTTAGACATGAATGCAATCGAAATCCAAAATATCGTCAAGACTTACGAAAAGGGCAGTGTCCAGGCATTGAATGAGGTGAGTTTTCAGGTCCGCCCGGGTGAACTATTCGGTCTCATCGGTCCAGATGGTGCCGGCAAGACCAGTCTTTTTCGGATCCTGACCACAGTGCTCTTGGCAGATAGCGGCAAAGCTAGCGTGGATGGTTTAGATGTGGTAAAGGATTACAAAGCGATTCGGCAAAGAGTAGGCTATATGCCTGGCCGTTTTTCGCTCTATCAAGACCTCTCAGTGGAGGAAAACCTCAATTTCTTTGCCTCTATCTTCAAGACGACCGTAGCCGAGAACTATGATCTCATCAAGGACATTTACGTTCAGTTGGAGCCTTTCAAAAAGCGTAAGGCAGGGGCCCTTTCAGGCGGGATGAAGCAAAAGCTCGCTCTTTGTTGTGCTTTGGTCCACAAGCCAAGCGTCTTGTTTTTAGATGAACCGACTACAGGTGTAGATCCCGTTTCCCGCAAGGAATTTTGGGGCATGCTCAAAAACCTCAAAGCACAGGGAATCAGCATTTTGGTTTCCACGCCTTATATGGACGAGGCCAGTCTTTGTGATCGGATTGCCTTGATTCAGGATGGACAGATATTGTCGATTGATACGCCAGAGGGAGTGATCGCGGACTATGAGAGACCGCTTTGGTCGGTGCAAGGGCCTAATATGTATCAGCTTTTGTTGGATCTACGTGATTTCCGCTTCACGGAACGCTGCTACGCCTTTGGTGAAAGCCATCATTTAACCCTCTCAGATGACACCCAGGCTGGCGAAGCAGAGGTACGAGCGTTCCTCGAAGAGAGAAACCACCAAGAGACCCAGATCGCTCTGATCACCCCTACGATAGAAGATTGTTTCATGGCTCTAATGCGCGACTAAAATGAAGGATATCGTAATCAAAACCCATAAGCTGACCAAAAAATTTGGAGACTTCGTGGCGACTAATGAGGTGACTTTTGAGGTCGAAAGAGGCGAGATATTTGGCTTCCTCGGCGCGAATGGTGCTGGTAAAACGACCGCCATGAAAATGCTTTCGGGCTTATTGCGACCTTCCTATGGTGAGGCCATGGTGGCAGGCTTTGATGTCTACAAAGAGACCGAAAAGATCAAACGCAACATTGGCTATATGAGCCAAAAGTTTTCGCTTTACGAAGACTTGACGGTGGAGGAAAACATCCGCTTCTATGGCGGGATTTACGGACTGAGCAATCGCCAAATCAAGGAGAAATCTACCGCTTTGCTCGAACGTCTCAACCTCATGCGAGATGCCAAAACCCTAGTTGCCTCTTTACCGCTTGGCTGGAAACAAAAGCTTTCTTTCTCCATTGCGATCCAGCATGAGCCGACCATTGTCTTTCTCGATGAGCCTACTGGAGGAGTTGATCCCGTAACGCGCCGTCAGTTTTGGGATATGATCTATGAAGCGGCTGCTAGCGGCATTACGGTATTTGTTACCACTCACTATATGGACGAAGCGGAGTATTGCAATCGGGTCTCCATCATGGTGGACGGCGTCATCGAAGCCTTGGACAGCCCCGCGGGCCTAAAGACCCGCTTCAACGCCCATGATATGGATGAAGTTTTTCATCAACTCGCTCGCGGCGCCAAGCGCGGCGAATAAGCAATTCCTTGAATCAAAAAATGAAGCAAAACAATTGAACCCATTATCATGCGTTTTCTCACTTTCATAAAAAAAGAGTTTTACCACATCCTACGTGATCGGCGTACTCTGCTGATACTGTTTGGGATGCCCATAGCCCAGATTTTGCTGTTTGGCTTTGCCTTGACCAATGAGGTCAAAAACGCCCAATTAGCCGTTTGGGACCAAGCTTCGGATACCCAGAGCCAAAAACTGGTCCAAGCGCTCGCTGCTAGTCAATACTTTGAACTAAGCCACCAGATTAAGTCAGAGCAGGAGCTTGAGCCTATGTTTAGTTCTGGAGAAGCGGGTTTGATCGCGCTCATTCCACCCGCCTTGGATGATCAATTGGCTCATGATCACGAGGCAAAAATTCAGCTCATCGCCGATGCGAGTAACCCTAATATTGCTACTACTTTGGTCAATTACGCTTCGGCCATAATCCGCACCCATAGCAATACCGCTAGCCTGCAACAAGCGCCGCCTTATCAAATTGGCGTCGAAACGCGCATGCTTTATAATCCGCAGCAAAATGACGCTTATAATTTCGTCCCTGGGGTGATGGCTATGGTTTTAATGCTGGTGAGTGCGATGATGACTTCCATTGCCATTGTGCGCGAGAAAGAGATGGGGACGATGGAAGTCCTTTTGGTTTCGCCCATGAAACCTATCCAAATCATCTTAGCCAAGGCGGTGCCTTACCTAGTCTTATCGCTAGTCAACGTGATCACGATACTCTTACTCAGCGTTTACGTTTTAGATGTACCCATCAATGGCAGTATTCCGCTTTTGGTTGGAGAGGCGATCGTCTTCATCATCACCTCTCTTTCCCTGGGACTATTGATCTCCTCAGTTACCGAATCGCAGCAAACCGCCATGCTCATCTCTATGATGGGTTTGATGCTGCCAACCATCCTTTTTAGTGGCTTTCTGTTTCCAATCGAAAACATGCCCGTCCCCTTGCAAGTGATTTCCAATGCCATTCCTGCCAAATGGTTCTACCTCATTGTCAAAGGGGTGATGATCAAAGGGTTGAGCTTCGCCGGAATTTGGAAGGAAACCCTCATTCTGGGGGGCATGACCCTCTTTCTGCTTACTGTCAGTTTGGCCAAATTCAAAATTAGACTCGCATGAGAACCCTCAGATTTCTCCTCCAAAAAGAATTTAAGCAGATCTTTCGCGATCCAGCCATCATCCGTTTGATCTTCATCATGCCTGCCATCCAATTATTAGTCATGCCTTTGGCGGCGGATTTTGAAGTCAAAAACGTCAATATTGCCATCGTAGATCAGGATCATTCTGCCTATACCAAGCGGATGACTGAGGCCTTTTCGCAATCCGCATATTTCAATTTGGTAGGCTACTTCGCTAGTTATGAAGCCGCGCTCTCGCAAATAGAATCAGATGAGGCGGATTTAATTATTCAATTCCCGCTCGGCTTTGAAGAAAAGCTCATTAGAGAGAATCACAATACGGTTTTCATGGCCGTCAATGCGATCAATGGCGTGAAGGCTAATTTGGGGAGTGCTTATGCTACTCGCGTAATGCAAGGTTTTAGTCAGGACATTCGCACTGAATGGATCACCCTACCTCGTTTTTCGCCCCAAGCTCAGCTGCAAATCGAATCTTCTAATTGGTACAATGCCACCATGAATTTCCAAATTTTCATGGTTCCCGGTATCCTAGCGATTCTGATGACGATGATTGGTGCCTTTTTAGCAGCGCTTAATATTGTCAAAGAAAAGGAGGTCGGTACGATCGAACAGCTCAACGTTACCCCCATCCGGAAGCATCATTTTATTCTTGGCAAGCTGATCCCGTTTTGGATACTAGGATTGGTGATTTTTACGATTGGTCTGGGGATTTCCTACGTGGCTTACGGTTTATTCCCACTAGGTAATTTAGGTCTCCTTTACGGCTTTGCCGCGGTCTTTCTTATTACCATTCTGGGATTTGGTCTATTGATCTCAACTCTCGCTGATACTCAGCAGCAGGCAATGTTTATTGCCTTCTTTTTCATTCTGATATTTATCCTTTTGAGTGGGTTGTTTACCTCTCTCGACAGCATGCCAGATTGGGCCCAAGTCATCGCACGCATGAGTCCTGTAACCTATTTTGTGGAGACCCTTCGTATGATCGTACTCAAGGGCAGTAGCTTCCAAGATGTTCAATACAACCTGATGTTAGTCAGCGGTATGGGCGTATTGCTCAATGGGCTGGCGATCTGGAACTATCGTAAGACGAATTAACATCCCCTTCCGTCTAACCAGCCCCTTCGGAGACTACGGTTCCCCCACAAGTATCCCATAAGGGAAAGCCGCGTGATCGATCAGGCGGACCTGGCCAATGTCCGGGTGATCCCCCATGTCTGGGGCACGGCGGTACAAATCGCTGCGTCACTGCATGTTCT
>JBCCQN010000347.1:0-4618 GCA_039024315.1 Bacteroidota bacterium | reverse complement strand
TTCTCTTGGGGAGGTACCATCCAGATTCGTAATGCCACGATTTCTTTCCAGTCATTGGACGGGACTCTCTTTCGTACCGATCGCAACGTAGGGATCGTACCGGCTTTTAAATTGCGTACGGGAACGCTGATTGGTAATAACTTTTTTGCCGAAGTTGAAGCCGACGGTATGTATGCGCCTGTGAGTTATCTCAATGGTAGTGATAACGAGGTGGTAGGAGCAATTCTGGACGGTAGTTTCCGCATTGGCGCCAATTTACGCTCTGATAGACTCTTTTTGAACCTTCGCTATCTAGGAGGAGGAGCTGTTGGTACTAGCACGGACGATGAAGGTCCCGGCGATGGCTACGTCCGTAACTGGCTCCACTTTTTGACGGTCGGCATCGGTTATAGCTATCAGTTTTAGCCCTTAAAAATTAGTCCTCAAAAGGAGACATTGAACCGAGTCGCTCCGAAGGCGTAATATTGCTTAGAGATCCTAAAGCCAATCGCCATGAACAGAGCCCTCCTTCTTTGTCTCCTTTTTTTATTGGCCTCTTTTTCCCTCCAGGCCCAATAAAAATTGCCCCAAGCATCAGTACTTGCTGCTAATCAGATCCAAAAAATCGAGGTCAAATGGGTTACGCTGCCTTCCTTGTCCCCTAAAGGTAAACCTCTGCCTGATGGCAACACATATGGCAAAGGCTTTTTTTATAAGACATACTTTATCAATACCTACGGCTTGGTTGATTCTATTCATAGAATGAATGGAGAAAGGGAGGTGTTTGAAAAACAAATCTTTGCCTACGATACCGAGCAACGTCTGATCAAGCTCGCCACGATAAAAGCCGATGGCTCCGTCAAAAACCTGCAAACCGTCTGTAAGACATCGGAAGGCGATTGGCATTACCAAATTTGGAATCATGGAAACTTAGAGCGAGAAGTCATTAGCCGAACCGATAGCTTGGTAGAAAGGACTATCTATCATCGGCAAAATGCCTATTGCGTAGAAGCCTATGATTTTGAGCAAGAGGTTAACACCAGAACTTGGTACAATAATGAGATCATGGTTTATCATGAGAAGTACCAGTGGATCACCCAAGATGGAAAGCCGGAAAAAGTCGCTTATTCCGAATATCAATTAGAAGACGGCAAGGAGAAAAACTTCACCCGAGATTATCCCCTCTTAGAAGATGGCAATCTCGTTGGGCATGAAACCAACTGGCTAGGTACCGATGTCAATTGGTTTGCGAATTACTTTACGAGGATCGACGTTTTTTTGGGCATCCAATATCCCCACGAGGCTTCTTTTGAAGAGGATGATCTTATAAAGGAATCCTCCATCGTAGAGATCGGGAATTATGATGGTACGCGCTACCGTCATTATTACACTTTTGAGTATGAGTAGCACCGCTTCGCGGAACGTTTATCCCAAACATCTCCCCTTTAATCCCCTCTTCAAAGAGGGGAATTTGCTATCCTGTCAGCCCTCCCGTTAGCTATCGGGATGAAGGGGGCGTTTGACTGAAGGGGATGTCCCAAGATTTCCCGCTTCGCGGAACGAAGAAATGTAGACCTACAATACTTCAGACATTCGAAATTCATTCTTCGACATTCATCATTCACCATTCTTTCCTCCTTTGATTACAACCGTCTCCAATCCTTCGGATTTGACCCCCAGCATATAAGCTCCCGATGAACGACGCACCATGATTTTCGCCTCACCATTGCAAAGTCCTACTTTTTGAGAGCCATGCGGAGTGCCCTGATCTTTGATCAACTCGGCATCGCCCATCGCTAAAAACTCTACCTTATCAATCGCATCGAGACAGAGCACTCCCTTGGCATCTAATGCTTTGACCGAAAGCCAGCTGTATTGCTCATCAATTATTTCTTCATTGAGTATCAATTGGGCGATATCTCCCCAAGTCTCTGTCTGGTAGGTCAAGTTGATTTCATCCCGCAGCTCTTCCTTTTGACTTTTGCCGACGGCACTTAGATTGTTTGCACCCGCTCTAAAAGGCACCTCCCAATAAAGCCCGCAGGCTGGAAAAATCTCCGAATTACGTTCTTTCGTGCCTAAACTCTCCCCATTCAAAAACAGCTCTACCTCCTCACAATTGGAGTAGACTTTTACCATGCGGGATTCGCCCGCTTGGCCCCAGCGGGTTTGCCAGCTGTGCCCGTAGATATGAACCATTGGCTTAGTCGTCCAATAAGACTGAAAGACATAATAGCTTTCCTTTTTGGTGAAATCCCGCTGTATCACCCCCTTTTGGTTCATATAAGGCACTGGATTTTCCGGTCTTACGGGCGTAGAAAAATCTTTGAAAGCCCACTGAGCAGCCCCTGTCAGCCAGGGCATTTCAAGCTGTTGTTGGAGATGCCAATCAAAGAGATTACAGATATAAGTCTCCGACCAATTGCCGTCTCGCGAGACGCGAGCCGTACCGCCGACCAAGGAGGCATCGCCCGCCCGTTCATCGGCGCCTTGGCCAACCTTGACGTTTTCTAGCCCTTTGTCTGGGTCTTCATCATGCCGTCCGGCATGGCTACTACCGCCCCATTCCATGTGGAAAAAATGGTTGACCTGCTCCATGTTTTTGCGAGAGACTTCTTTATACTCCGTAAACTTACCGCGATACCAACCCGCCCAAATCGAAGGCGAATACACATCCACGATATGCTTGCAAAAATCACAGCGGCGGATGCCGGTGAGGCGACTATCATCTAACTCATGAGCCAACTCATGCAGTTCCTGCATAAAGTCCTGAATCTTCTTTTTGTCAAACTCTGGGAAGTCGCCGGGCCAATCATTTTCATTGCCAAGTCCCCAGATGATCACAGAGGGATGGTTGTAATGCTGAGCGATCATATTGCTCAGCATACGCTTGGCCTGGGCTTTATAGATATCGCCACCAAGTCCACCGCGACACCAGGGGATCTCTTCCCAGACCAAAATGCCTAGACTATCGCAAAGATTAAGCACAATGCGAGACTGCTGATAATGCCCTAGGCGAATGAAGTTGACGCCCATTTCCTTCATGAGAATCATTTCTGTGCGGATCATCTCTTCTGTCATCGCCGCGGCTACGCCCGCATGATCTTCGTGCCGGTGGGTGCCACGCAAGAGTAAGCGTTCCCCGTTAAGGTAAAAAGGTCCTTGCTTCTCAAATCGGTAGGTTCTAAAAGCAAAGTGGTCGCTATAGGTCTGGCCGTCAGGGCTATTGATTTCAAGGTGATAAAGATTGGGTTGATCGGGAGACCAGCGGCTGATTTTTTTGAGCGAGAAAGTGTGCGATAATTGCTTGCCGCTGGCATTTAGTTGGGTTTTATAAACTAGTTCATCATTGGCGTCCCGGACTTTAAGCGTTAATTCTTTTTCTGCTGCTGCTGAAAAATCAATCTTCAAAGCTACCTCGCCCGCTTTTTTGCTATTTAGGCTTGGTGTGATATGCACCTGCTGTATATATGCCTCCGGTACATAAACCAAATTAAGGTAGCGATACAATCCGCCATAGACATTGAAATCGGACAGGCTCGAAGGGATCATTTCCAGATCGCGAGAATTATCACAACGGATGGATAAGGGCACTTTGCCTGCCTCATTTTGGGCTGATTCGACAAAATCAGTGATATCAACGCTCCATTCATCATAGCCGCCAACATGACTCCCCGCTTGCTCGAGCCCGATATAAACTTCTGTCTTTTGTCCCGCGCCTTCGAAATGTAGGAGCGTTCGTCCCTTGGGGTAGGGGTTGTCAATCTGGAGTTGGGTGCGATACCAGCCCGGCCCTTGGTAATAATTGACATAAGGATTCGTGGCATCGGTAGCATTGAAGCAATGCGGTAAGCTCACCTCTGACCAAATGGGTACCGTTTCCGGTCGCCCCGCTTTGACAGGTCTGATGGCTTCCCAAACTCCGCCCAAATCTTGCTTCACAAATTGCCAATCTTCCTCCAGCCTTTGAGTATGCTGGGAAATGGACTGAGCAAATAGGAAACTAGGAACAACTAGTAGGAGCAGTAAGCAAAATTTAATCTTCATCACAAAATAGCCTTAGTAGCGGGTCTGCGCTCAAATAAGGGAAATATGCTTTAGCACCACTTTGCTGGGCTGAAGTATAGATTATTTTCCCCCAGATTATAGCTTTATGGACCATATGGGGGTGTTGGTTTTGGGGTACTCCCGAAAGCTTTCGGGACGCGGAACGCTTGTATCGATTGCTAAGGTGCGGCATGCATGCGCGCACCTACCGATCTGCCAAAATTGGAAGACAGGAGACTTCTCACCCACAAAGGGATTCGAAGTGAAGGACTAGAGGTAATCGTTCTGCGCAGCAGTGCTAAGCCAAAGGTACCGGATAATACTCGTGGCCTCGTATTTCCGGCATGACGGCTTTGTTTTATTGCCAAAGGCAGGAAAATCCTCCATACGTCATCCCAGCCGAATGAATGAGCCAAGGCGAATTCATCGAGCAGGGATCTTTAGAGACAAGCGTTCTGCGCAGCAGTGCTAAGCCAAAAGATACCGGATAATACTCGTGGCCTCGTATTTCCGGCATGACGGCTTTGTTTTATTGCCAAGGGCAGGAAAATCCTCCAAACGTCATCCTAGCCGAATGAATGAGCCAAAGGCG
>JBCCQN010000346.1:0-4712 GCA_039024315.1 Bacteroidota bacterium | reverse complement strand
CTTGAGCATTGCGCTAGGCTCAGACAAGCGCTGGTCGGTGATCAAAGACGAGAAGGTGATTATCAAGTAAGAAGATTTAGGTTTTGTTTACTCCCGAAAGCTTTCGGGACGCGGAACGCTTATAACAAAGATCCCGGCTCTCGTAGCTCGGCCGAGATGACCTTTTGAAGAGTTTGACATAAAAATATCAGGTCATCCCGGAAATGTGAAGCATGAACATTATCCGGGATCTTGAGTGTTTCCTCCGCTTCGCGGAACGCTCACTAATTTGGGCGTATGCAATACGCCCCTACTGTTGGTAGTCTGTAGCGGCGTATTGCATACGCCGCCAAAATTAATCGTTCTGCGAAGCAGCAAACTCAAATCTCTAATCTCTGGGACTGCAGCGAATGCATCAAGCCTTGAGGATCTAGCTTTTGGCGAATCTTGACAAACTCTTCCCAACGGGGATACATTTTGCGGAAGGTCTCCGCCCCTAAGCGCACATCTTTGGCTAGATAGACCCTACCGCCGTGATCGACGACGATGGCATCCAACTCATTGAGGAGAGGAAATAGCCTTTTGGTGATAGGGAAATCTAGGGTAAGCGTATAGCCCTCCATCGGGAACGACAATATCCCATCCGAGGAAGGTCCCAATAGTTTAAGTACCGCTAAAAATGAACCAAAGCCTGCGGCTCTGGCTTTGTGTAATACCTTGAGCAATCCTTCTTTACCGGCCTCCCGAGGGATCACAAGCTGGTATTGAGTAAAGCCACGCTTGCCGTAGATACGATTCCAATGATGGATAAAATCCAGCGGATAGAAGAAGGTATCATAATCAGTGATGCTGGCGACATGACTGCGCCGCTGTTTATGGTAGTAGAGCGTATTGAAAGCTCCGATAGTAAACTTGTTGAGCGTAAAACCTGGTAGGGGAAAGGGAACTGAAATGCGCGCCTTTTTTGGCACTTGCAAGAGATCCTTGGCCCATTTGTGTTGCTCGATTTGGGTTTTAGTAGCGTGCTCACCCACCATTAAGAGGGAGCGCCCTTCGCTTTTGCCCTTGGTGATACAATCGATCCACGCCACATTGTAGGTGGAGGGTTCGTAGCGGTCGAGCAGCTCGAGGAGCTCAGTGAGATTACGTGCTTTATAACTGTCTTGGGTAATGGCGCTAGTTTCGATGGCTTTGAGCTGCAAGCTCACATCGAGGATCAAACCCGTAAGCCCCATCCCGCCGATGGTCGCATGAAAGATCTCCCTATTGTCGCTGGAGGAGCAGACTAAGCGTTCCCCGGAGGGTAAAAGCAAAGTCAAGCCCAACAAATAGGCCGCAATGGAGCCTTCACTATGATGATTTTTGCCATGTACATCTGCCGCGACAGCCCCGCCCAAGGAAACAAACTTAGTACCGGGCGTAACCGGCAAAAACCATCCCTGCGGAATAATAATGGGTAAAAGTTCTGCTATGCTAAGGCCCGCCTCGGCCGTCAAAATCCCTGTGGCTGCATCAAAATTGAGCAAGCGATTGGCTTTAGGCGTAGAAAGGATTTTGGGAGAAAGTGCCGCATCTCCGTAACATCTACCCATTCCTCGCGGTATACCTTGTAAGCAACCATTATTAAGTCTGAAGGTACTTTGTACCTCAGCATCGACGATCGGGTAATTTCCCCAGTTGGAGATTTTCATAGCACAAAGGTACGAAAGTCATTTTTGCACGAAAGAGGACTTTTGTCGAAATTGAAACACATATTTAATCTATAGGGCTGACATGAAACTGCGGGCAATCATCGTGGATGACGAATACCACGGTCGGGAAAATCTTGCGCTCTTGCTCAAAAATTACTGTCCAGAAATAATGCTGCTTGGCATGGCAGACTCGGCAAAACAAGCCCGAGAATTGCTGGCGGAGCATCAGCCTGAGGTAGTGTTTTTGGATATCCAAATGCCGAACGAGGATGGTTTTACCTTCTTAGAGTCGGTAGAGGAACGAAATTTTTCGGTGGTTTTTGTGACAGCCTATGATGCTTATGGTATCAAAGCCGTAAAGGCCAGTGCGGCAGATTATTTGCTCAAACCCGTTAGTGTCAATGAACTAAAAGGCGCAATTAAAAAGCTGATCTCTTTACATGGGTATAAGCAAAAGAAGCCTCAATTAGAAAAATCGTATCGTGCTTCTGTCGATGCCTTGATCAAAGATCTGTCTAGTCAGCAGTTACCGCAGACCTTGACCTTGCCGATGAGCAACGGATTCAAGATGGTCCCTATCAAAAATATTCTGCGGATTGAGGCCGACGACAATTATACCCATGTCCATGTGCATCAAGAAAAATCGCTGGTAGTAGCGAAAACGCTCAAGCATTTTGAAGGCATTTTAGATAATAATCACTTTTGCCGGATTCATCGCTCCCATATCATCAATTTGGAGTACATCAAAAGCTTTAGCAAGCAGGATGGCGGGATAGTAGAATTGACAGATGCAACGAGACTTCCCATTTCGCGCCGGCGTTTGCCTGAATTCTTGCGCTTGGTACAGGCCTCTTAAATTTTACTCATGAAGTATCTCTTGTTGTCCTGGGCCCTGATCGGAATGTTAGCCTTTGCCGAGGCGCAACAATTTCAATACCGACAATACACGACGGAAGAGGGACTGACGCACAACCAGGTCTTTACCATTTATGAGGATACGCTTGGCTTCATGTGGTTTGGGACTGATGATGGTTTGGTACGATTTGACGGGCAGCGCTTTTACGATATGCGTCGAGTAAATAGCGGCTTTACGGGATCATTTACCCTTTTGCAAAAAGCTGAGGGGGGTGGATTTTGGGCCGGTATTTATAAAAAAGGTCTCTATAAAATCATGCCCGGCCTGCAAGAGTCCTATCATGAGGAATTTATAGAGATTCCAGTAGGTTCTGATTTGATAGAGGAGGGAGATACTTTGTACAGCGCTTTAGCCAAAAGTATCTATATCCGTCATAGCGATTCTGTTCATCTCCTCAAGTTCAAGGGCTGGTTTAACCGAATTTTTTCGGACTTAGGCCCCTCTGAGACCCGTCTTTCTGTGCTAGTAAATCGATTGTTTATTACTCCCCAAGGAAAAAGGAGGTTTCTCAATGGATTTGGGCTTTTCAATTTTGAGGATGCCCAGATTTCAGGGGATGGAATCTTAGTCGCTGATTCTGATTTGAATAAGACGATTTTGAATTGTTATGAGGCAAACGATGAATATTCTTATTGGTTAGGAGGAAAAGGGGAGCTCTATTTGTACAGAGATCATCAAATAGCGGCTACCTTGACGCATCCTGCCTGGAAAGACAAAGAGCTTCATTTTATCTATAAGGATAGCCAGGAAAACCTCTGGATCAGTGTTCGAGACGCGGGGGTATTTCTCAAGCCTCTTCATGGAGAGATTCGCTTTGTAGGGGATGAAATTGGCCTTAAGGATGAGTTTGCCAACTTCATTTATGAAGACCGTAACCAAGTATTGTGGTTCGCGACTACCAATAATGGTGTCTTTAGAGTGGAAAAGAACCCTTATGAACGGGTAGAAATCGCTCAAGGAGCCGTGAAGGTCAATGCCCTCGGGATGTCCAATGCGCAAGAACTTTTGGTTGGAGCCAATCGACAAATTTATAAGTTTAGCTCCTCCGGAGAACGCCTAGCTCTTTTGTCTTCGGTTATGCGAGGAGAGGTGCAGAGTTTTCATAGTCGAAAGGGGCATACTTACGCCAGTATATTTATTGAGTCCACAGACGGTCGAGGAGATGCTGCCATAGAAATCTCTCCGGGCCTGTTTGCCATTACAGCCTCCAACACTACATTTTTGAATGATAGCACCCTTTTGATGTGGTTTGGAGGACTGACAACAAAAGACAATAAACTAATTGGGCAATTATCGGTCTGGGATATAGATGAGCAAGGAGCGCTCAGTATTGCAAGGAGCTACCGCTATCCTGATAAAATCCCTTGGCGAACCTTCAATACTAATGGTAGCTTATACAATCCGGACGGTTCTATATGGGTGGCTCTGAACAAAGGGCTTTATTATTGGGACTCTATACCAGACTTTGAGAAAGAACCAGTTCTTCCCTTTGAGAGTAAGGATGTGATCCGCCTTCCAGACGGACGAATTCTCTTCGCCACGATTAATGGTTTATATGTCAGTGATGGCAAAAAAGATGCTCGCTTAGCGGCCTTTTTTGAAGGTGTCTCAAGCAGTTGCATGAGTTTTGACCAAGAGCAAAGACTTTGGGTGGGTAGCAATGAAGGCCTCTACGTCTTCGAATTTAATGGAGAAGAAATCCTTGTAAAGGCTCAATTAGGAAAAGGCTTAAATATTAATTGCCTACTGTTTGAAGAAGATGCCAATACCCTTTGGTTTGGAACTGACCAAGGGCTTTATAAGCTTAAAACAGATGCGGCGGAGCTCAAAGCAAGCGTCATACCTCAGATTCAAATTACCGAGTTGATTACCGAGGATTCCACTTATCTGTTCCCTCAGGATGTGGTTATTCCTTCGGACAACAATTATATCCGTTTCCAATTTAGCGGTCTAGAGTTTCAAAATCCTCGCTCTCTCGAAATCGCCTATCGCCTCAATGGTCTTTCCTGGCAGGAAATCCGCAGCCAAGAATTACAGTTAGCTGCCCTCGCAGATGGGGATTACCTACTGGAGCTAAAGGCAAGCAATGATGGCTTTAATTGGTCCGAAATTGAAAGTGTCCATTT
>JBCCQN010000345.1:0-4719 GCA_039024315.1 Bacteroidota bacterium | reverse complement strand
TTGTACTTGTTGTTGTAGCCATTCGGGCTCTTGGGTTTCTAATATCTCGCCCCCAAACTGATAGGCCAACATCTTTTCCCGCGCCAATTCTGCTTGTTGGACATCATGCTCCCATTGCTTGTATAGCGTATAAAGACGATCTGGCGACAAGACTACTTGTTGTTGCCATTTAGCAAAATGTGGCCAAGCTTCCAGTACCGGACGATAGCCCTCTAGCTGCTGAAGGAAGACTTCATCTAAACTTTCCACAGCAATGGTCGAAACGGCTGATTGTTGACTCAGGATGGCTTGCCATTTCTCTATTTCCGCAACTGCGGGCAGACCTTCTATATCAGGCCAGATTAATTCTTCGGCTGCAAGTTCAGCCAATGGCAATAGTGCTTGCAGCTCAGCGATTTCGTTCAGCAAAGCTGGAATATCAACTCCCTCGCCAATCTCATCAGGAAAACGCAAATCAGCTTGCTCCTCTTGCCATAGCTTTACCCATTCGATTGCGCTCCGTTCGTTACTATCTCCGTTCACTGGACTGGTGAGGGTATAGGAAGCGGCATTTTGGGCAATGAGATGCTCGATTTCGACTTGCAACTGCTTAAAAGCTTGATCCTTGTTCCTGAGCATTTCCTGCATTTCGGCAAGTTGCTCGGGATCATATTGCTGACTCAAATGATCTTTGATGGCATCAATCGCAAACTTGAGATCGTTGAGTTCTTCCCCTTCCTCAACTAGAGAAACGGCAAGATCACGAATAGGAGCTGGCAACTTACCCTTGATCACCTGCAATGCTTTAGCATATTTGGACACAATCAGGATCGATTTGCCCTGCGCTACAAAATGGCTGGTCAAATTGGCGATAGTATGGCTTTTACCGGTTCCAGGAGGGCCTTTGACGATGACGGTGTCTTGCTCAAGTAATCGCTTGGCAATGGTCAACTGCTCTTGGTTGTAAGCCAAGGGAAAGAGGAAGCGTTCTGGTACCGGCTCTGAAACGCTGGCCTCTGATTGTACTCTAAATGCCTCTTTGCGATAGGCAATACGCAAGGGACTCCCAGGGCTTCTCAAAGCAAAAAGGCGCTTAAAATAATCGGGAATTTCATCATTGCGACCTTCGCTACCGAGGGCGTGAATCTTTTCGATGATGTTAGCGGCATCGCGGGAGATATGCATGCCATCTTCCTGCTGACGAACTTGGATGACGGGTGCAAAGTGCAGTTGGACGCCGGCTTTTTCTACCCCTTCGGGGAACGCAAAGTTGAGTTCGCGCCCATGGAAGAAACCATCATAAACTTGGGGGAATACGCTCAGAATGCGAAGCGCGGTAGCGTGGTAGGTTGGACCAATATATTGAGGGTCGAGCTGAAATTCGCGACTCTGCTGATTGAATTGATCGACTTCTCGCAAGACAGATTGCTGACGTTCGCGGATGACTTCTTCCCGTTCTTCGGGAAACCAGTCCGGCAGCAAAGCCGCAAAGGACTGCTCACAAGTAATGGCGCTGCCAATACTGCCCATTTCTAGGCGAATGCTCTGCTTCTCCAATTTGAGTTGCAGCGGAACATGAAAGAGGAAGTTGCGGTAAGCGTGCTTACCGCTACCTCCCGTCAATAGGCCAAATGATAGGTACAGACGACGATCTGGATGCGCCTTTAGCTCATAGTAAAGGGCATGCAAACCATCGTACAATTGAATCAGAGCAGACACATTGCCATGCTCTTCATGGTGTTTGCGTAGCGCGCGTTCGTAGGCGAGGCGCAACTCCTCTCTCAATGGGAGTGCGGTAAATTTTTCCATCGCCTGACTATTGGGCTGGACCTGCAGTCGGCCATTGTCTTGCTGAAAGTTGACCCAACCATCCAAGATGGGGGGGACCGTCAGGTTTTGTACTTCCTCAAGCGGCTTACCATCGACCCGGCCAGCGAACTCACGATAAATGCGAATGCGTTCCGGATCGGCAGTAAAGCTGCTAGAGGCTTCGGCTAATGCGGTAACACTAGGTACACCCGAAGAGTTGGTTTCTATATTTACCCAGCCTTCCAATTGCTCTGGGAGCTTTGGCGGTGCTACTGGGCTAGTGCGATGCAATACGAGCAAAGGCTGTTCGGACTGCTGAAATTGGAGCTGAAGGGCAGGGTTATCGTTTTGGGCGAGTTGCTGCAAAAGGCTCAGTTCCCACCAATCGCGATGACGGCTTTTGCGATAGCCGGCCTCGTAGGTGAAATCCAAGCTCGGTTGAGAGGTTTGAAAGAGATCCCTCAGGTAGCCAAATAGATTGACCAAGGGAGTGGCAGGAGCTTCAACAGCGGTAGTTTTTTTTGCAGCGGACATATTTCAATTCGTTTAATTCAGTTTTGCTCAGCAGCGATATAAGCTGCTAGGGCAATGATATTCCATGGCTGCCTCGATCTAGGCCATGAAATCAGACATCAGGCGTATTGCCTTGAGTGATGTAAAACGATTGATTGTGGGGGACTCATTTTTCAGCCCGAAGGACGAACGATGAGTTTGAAGTGCTTACACTTCCGTGGTGGGTGGAAGAAAGGAATGTTTCTTCGAATAAGCGTTCCGCGAAGCGGTAACGATGGACTGCAAAAAAGATTTAAATATTTGCGATAGGCGATGAAAAGTCTTGGGATTACTTTAACTCAGTCGCTTTGCTTAATGTGATGTTTGGAGTTACGGACAGAGTTTGTTTTGGGTTCAAACTTTTTTTTAAGCGGCTGATTATGAGGGAGAAAAATTTTATTAATAAGCAAAATTTTCGCTATTCTACAGTCGGATTGAAAGACATATTTACTCTATATAAGCGAGTATTCCAGTCTTGGTATCGTCCCTCGGATTCATCAAAAAGTAGGGAATGGGTATTGGTCCAATTGACAATGTTGCGCTCTGGCTGACGCTCACTTTGGCGATCGATATCTAGCATCTCAAGGACTTGTGGCCGGAAGGGATCCGAACTAGCAATCAAGATGAAGTAATCGGTGGCTTCGGTCTGGCCCATCTCCTGTTGACGGCGGGAAAAATTAAGCGTGGCGGTCTCTCCATCAATCGCCATAATACTTTGACCGGCTTCGAGGAAACTACCTCCTTCGCTCATTGGGATCGGGCTGACAGCGAGATCGGCACTTAGATATAGCAGCCCAAAATAAAGCCCTTGGGTACTTTGATTATGGACCCTTATCCGGATTTGCTGGGGAGAAATTACGTCATGGACAAAAGCATTTGAATCGATGGGAATGGGGGAATCATCTCTGGTGCTAATCAACTCTAAGCCAAGCTCCTTCTCATCAATCCGACTATTGGGATTGGAGAGATTGAGGATATTTTCCCATTTGGAGAGATGCACCAGTTCCCGCTGCATGCGCGCATAGGGATTTTGCCGAAACTCGTTGAATAAATTGGGCAGTAAAATAGGGCGGTTCAAGTCTCGTTTATGATTGAGACTCACCTTTTGGCCTTCAGCCTTTAATACATAATTGGCCCTTTTGGGATCGCCCTCAGCCAATAAATAAAGTTGACTTTCCCGCTCACGATCCGTTTCGAGATAGTTTTCGAGCTCCTTGGGAAAGGAGGGGAGTTCGCTTTCTAAAAATGATGGCTCGTCAACAAAGTAGCGCAATCGCTCAATTGGGAGACGATTGAGGCGGGCGACATATTTTATTTCTGGGTTGAGCGAAAATTTAAGCAGTGGGGCTACCCAGCTTGATCTCGCCCTTACAGTCTCGGCCCCTACCTGACCTATTTGCCCTTGTCCTTCTGCCATCGCCTCCGGCGGAACGCCTTCCTCAAAAACATCAAAGAGGCTCATTTCGCCCGTAACGGGATGTCGGGAACGAAGCCCATCTCGATAGCCAGCATCAAGCCGCCAAGCACTTTGCTCTGGCACAAAACGGATTTCATAACTGGCCCCCAGATGGGCCAACATACCACCTAAAAACTGGGGTTCATCTTCCCGATTCCAATGCTCGATATAAAAATCAGGATCTGGACTCGCCGCACGTAGGCTCATCCGATTTTGGATATCAGCTTGAATTTCGCGGATGTTATGCTCCCCTTTTTTCTGGCGGAGGCTTTCAATTAGACTGTAAGTAAATACCCCTCGCATCTCTTCACC
Organism: Bacteroidota bacterium; assembly: GCA_039024315.1. Taxonomy (GTDB): domain Bacteria; phylum Bacteroidota; class Bacteroidia; order J057; family J057; genus JBCAWW01. The sequence goes on along the minus strand of JBCCQN010000345.1, from coordinate 611 downwards.
CAATAGCATTTCAGTGCTGGTGTTCCGCGTTTTAGCGGCATAGAACTCAAAGAAAGGCATTTCGGTATCGATAGGGCGTTGGTCAAAAGGATTGGGATTCTCCTCTATGCGAGCTGGTAAATCTATCGTCCGTAGGTGTCTACCTTTGGTATTTGTCTCAGAGGCTCCTTTCTGCGCTGCATAGCCTGCGTCTACTACGATACTAAGCAAGGCTCCTTGTCGATCCATCTGCCGAACCAAATCTCCTATTTCCCCATTGCTAAAATCTGAAAAGAAAAAGTCCCCTTCGATGAACAAAACCAATTTGCGTAACGGGTCTTGGAAAGGCAGTTTTTGCAGTAAGACACTCTCGTCTATATCGCCATAGCCCGCAAAATAGAACAATACTTCCTCTCCCTCACCGGCTCGACTAAGAAGCTCTTCAATGCTTCGCTCTACATTTTCTTTTGTCGCCTTTTCATTGAGCAGCGTCATGATTTGGTAGCTATGCCCATTGAAATTGAGTTGGCGACGGAGGAAGTCTTGCATGGCTCTGACATCGTTCTCACAACCTTCCAGAGGCTCGATACCTTCCCCATAGCGATCAATACCAATCAAAAGCGCGTACAATC
>JBCCQN010000344.1:0-4733 GCA_039024315.1 Bacteroidota bacterium | reverse complement strand
GCTGCGATCTATCATGCGATCTTATTAGCTTTATTCTTTTTTCAGATATATGAAACTTGGAGTTACAGTTCAGGGGAGGCCGTATGGGCTCGCTTAGGAGTCATCACCTATATCGCTGGACCTATGGGGCTCTATCTCTTAGCGCTACGTTTGCTTAAAGAAAGTCCTAATACAGAAAGCCATGCGTAGATACTCCCGTCCCCTAATGACAAAAGCTAAACTACCCTCAGAAGTAAGGATGATCAGTCTCGCCCTGCTTGTCATCAATATTCCCTCCGTCATTTTGGGCATAATGTATTATTGGCTCATTTTGCCAATACCAGGCCTCATCCTATATGGCTTGCTGATAGCTGTTGCGCTGGGCATACTCTCGGTGAATGTTGCTGGGATGACGACTATCTTTTTGGTTATCCACCATTTTGTGCTCCTAATCCTATTGTTGGGTTATGGAGTGTTCGCTGAGAGTCCATATTATATGGCCTATTACTTTTTGATTATTCCGATCACCAGTGTTGGTTTCGGTATCCTGATGTTTAAAACTATCCTTGAAATTCCTAATACCGAAAGCGATGCTTAGTTCCCTCCGCCATAGAATGTCCCAAGGCAAACTGCCCTTTGAGGTCAGAATGATCGGCTTGGCCTTACTCGCTGTCAACATCCCTTCTGCTATTGTAGGTCTGATGTTTTGCTGGATCATCTTGCCGATACCTGGACTGATTCTCTACGGCTTTGTGATCGCAATTGCCCTTGGCAAACTCTCCGAAAATACCGCCAGTATGACCGCCATTCTCAGTATTATTTATCACGGTCTGCTTTTGATTCTCTTGTTTGGTGCTGGGGCAAGCTTTACTAGCCATGATATCTCAGATCTTTATTTGCTCATGATCCCTCTATCTAGCATTGCCTTTGGCCTTTTGATGCTCAACGCGATTAACGAACCTCAAATCAGTACGCATGAAAAGGCTTAAAACCATCCTCAATTGCTTGATCGCCGCGCTCGTAACGGCTGCCTTTGGCGCTGCGCTGAGCGATTATTTTCCAGAGATAAGCGTTCGGCGAGGAGCCGTACAAATGCTCCTCATGGCAGGCACTGGCTGGATCGTGCTGCTGACACTTGCTCCGCTTCGTCTCAAAAACTGGAGCGACTATTGGGCCCAGTTGAGCATCATTATGTTAGTCGGGGTGAGTCTTTTGCTGCCTTTCATATTGCTACAGTTTCTCTTTGGTCCCATGCCTTACTGGCTACCGGTGATAAGCGTTCTGCTCAGCAGTCTCAGTATGCTATATCTCCACTCCCTATCCGTCTCTATGCTACAAATAAGCCGCTATTGGACTGGAGCTTGGTTTTTGGCCTTGCAATCCACGGCGGCCTTTTGGGTTTACTTTTTTCATCTGCGATAACACAAAAAATCATGTATAGTCCTCTCAAACTATTGCCACTCCGCTTCAAAGGGGAGCTGCACGACATCGTCTTGGTCAATTTTAGCGTCGATATGGCGGAAGTAGCCGATCAAGTACCTGTCGATATTCGCATCCGAAATTTTGATGGTCGGGCCATGATTTCGATGGTCAATGTCAAGCTCAAGCAAATGCGCCCTTCCTTTATGCCCCAATGGAGCAGCTTTGATTATCAGCATATAGGTTTTCGGCTTTTGGTAGAGGATAAGCACTATTATGAAGAACAGGCGAGCGATCGAGGGATCTACTTCCTCAACTCCTTTACTACCCGTCCCCTCATGGCGATGGGAGGAGCATTGTTGACAGATTATCGTTTAGAAACCGCCGAGATATTTAATGATCAACATTCCTTAGACCTGCGCAAAGGCGCCAATATTCTTTCTTATCGGGTAGCCGAAAACCGAGCGCCCGAACAGCACAATCATGAATTGCTCCAGACCATAGGAGCGATCGACCGAGCTTACAGTAAATTGGGTGCGAAAACTCGAGTTACGCAAATCATGCGAGAGAAGTGGCCGCTGGCCCCAATGGAGGCGCTGGATTTCCGGACCAACTTCTTTCGCTCTGCTCGCTTAGAGGGCATTTTTCGGGTCCCAGAAACGATTTATTACAATTGGTTACCTGCACGAAATATTTCTGTCAAAAAAAATGACACAAAAAGAATCAAATTGCCCAAAATATCCGTTATTAAGGCATGAGGATACCTGTCGTAGCCGGTACTATCGATCGTCGCATACTGATCAACTATCGAGTTGAGCTCAGCGTGCTACGCAAGATATTGCCTTCTCCTTTCCGCCCGACCGTGGTGGATGGCTATGGCATTGCCGGTATCGACCTGCTTCGTCTCAAAAATCTTAGAGTCAAGGGCTTACCAAATTATCTCGGTTATACCTCCGAAAATGCAATTCATCGCATTTCCGTAGAGTGGGACGAATTAGGGCATACCCAAAGAGGCGTTTATACCCCCAGACTTGAGACAGACTCTTTTACTACCAGCATGGTAGGCAGTCGCGTTTTTCCGGGCTTCCATCATTGGTCCAAGTTTAAGGTGGACGAAAGCGAAGATCAATTTAATATCATCGTCAAGCATGACGGTCAGCAAATGATCAAGCTGGAGGCCAAACTGCGTGATCGCTTCCCGATGGAATCTATCTTCCGGCATATGCCCAAGGCTTCTCGCTTTTTTGCAGGAGACAGGATCGCATATTCGCCTCGTTTTCAGACCAGCATTTTTGACGGAGTGCAACTCAAATGTCGCCGCTGGAAGTTAGAGCCACTGCAGGTCAATGCGCTCGATTCTCAGTACTTTGAACAAAAACAAATGTTTCCCAAGGGTTCGATCTTTTTTGATCATGCTACCATCATGAGAGGCATCGAGCATGAGTGGCATTCTTGCGGAGACCTTATTGCTTCTCGCCCCATCCGCTTGGGAGGCTTTTTACTATGAACGTACTCTTTTTAGGCGGGAGTGGTCAGATTGGCTTTCCTACGGCTTGCCGCTTTGCGGAACGCTTACCCCAATACCAAGTTTGGGCAAGTTCACGTGCTGGACAAGCACCTGGACCTACTCCTGATAATTTATCATTTCTTGCCTTTGATCCATTTAGTGATGATTGGTCTCAGTTGCCTAAGGTAGATTTGGTTTACAACTGTGTGGGGCAAATCAAAGCATCCCAAGCGATGTCTTTCGAGCGCATTCATTTGGGGATGAGCAAATTGCTGGTGCAGCATCGGACAGAGATTGGCAATCCGCGGATCGTGCAATTATCCGCCCTAGGGGCCGGAGAGCATCCCAAAGTATCTTTTCTTGCTACCAAAGCTCAGGCCGATGATTGGGTGCTCAAGGAGGCAAATAGCTATGTAGTGAGACCTTCTATCGTTTGCACGGCCAATACGATGCTGCTCCGTAAACTCAAGCAATTGGGGCGTATCAGTCGCTTTTTGGGTGGGCGCTTGCTCTTGCCGGAAGGCTTTATGGAGGCTAAGGTGCAGCCGATTATGATTGAGGATCTGGCAGATTTATTGATTGCAGTAGGCATTGGGCCTAAGGAGGAGCGCATCATTCCGGCGGTCGGTCCTGAGCCTCTCCGCTTCGCGGAACTCTTATCTCTGGTCCATGACAAAGCGTTCCCAGTATGGGAAATCCCACGCCAAGTCCTCGAACCCCTCATCAGATACATTGTCAGTCCCCTCATACCCAGCCTGATCAATTATGATCAGTTTAGGCTGCTTTTCGAAGACAATGTAGGAGACCAAGCGTTCGGCGAAGCCGTGCTCCAAAGAAAAATGGCTGATACCAAAGACTTTTGGCGACAGTAACTATAGGCCCTTGAGATAGGTGGTCAGGCTTTCATAAAACTCCGCCCGCATCTTATCGGCATCTATGCTGCTATAATAATGTACTTCACGACTGCCAAAGTCCTTAGAAGTGGTGATGGTAGTTACTTCGGCCATTTCCGGATGAATGATCGCTTGAATCAAAGCCAAATCCCAGATCACTCTCTCGTAACGAGAACCGTCGAGATGATTGTACCAGCGGTCGCAGAGATAGGCCCCTAGCGGATGGACATCTCGTAGCTTCGCTTCCACATCATACATCTCAAAAGTCATGGCTGAGGCCACGCTGACAGGAATGATATGCAACTCCACGGGTGATTTGAAAAGATAATGCAAGGCCTGCTGATCCATCATGCAGTTGAAGTCAGTGGTGCCCAAAATACCCTCTTCAAAATCATAGGTTGTACCCAGCCAGTAGAGCTTAAGTTTAGGCCCGATGCTAGGATCAATAAAAACGGCAGAAGCCACATTGGTGAGCGCTCCTAGGGCGATGAGGTTGAGTTTCTCTCCCTCAGGCAAGGCCTTGGCCTGCGCGATAATCTCATAAGCCGCGGCTGAATGCTGAGCCTGATCTCCCCAGTCAAACATGCGAGCCACCCCACCGCGAAGCGTTTTGACCTCTACCTGTAGATAATCTCTCAGTACAGTATTGATGCGATAGCTGTTTTCCATTGTCTGCGCCTCCGCCCAATGGGCTGTTTGCCAATGCGCCGCCGTCAAAGCGGTAATCTCCCAACTAGGCTCGATCAAAGCCCTTGCGATCGCAAAAAGATCATCGACTTCATTGCCGGTATCAGCATCCAGTAAGTAAGTAGTCTTTTGGGAATCGCTTTGGGCGTAGGAGGCCTTGGGCCAGAGAAAAAGGCCCATTAAGAGCATAAATAGAGTAGTCTTCATAAAAGAAGATAGCAATTATTTAGGGCTAGCAGATAAATGGG
>JBCCQN010000343.1:0-4744 GCA_039024315.1 Bacteroidota bacterium | reverse complement strand
GGTGAGCGCGTCAAACTGATCATGGAGCAGAGCGCGGCGGTCTATGAGGTGAGTGCCGTTGAAGCTGGTCGTTTTCAGGTATGGGAGCCTGCTTCGCAGAACGCTTTTCTCGATCTGGCTGACTCCACGACCGTCTTTGTCTATGGCCGCGAAGTGGATGACTTTCACACTGTCGACTACGAAGCGATCTCCATGCTCAATGTGAGTGCGACACAGGAGCAGCAAAAATTGATTGGCGCTTTGCAGGCGTTGCTCGAAGAGCAGCAAAAAAGGATCGAAAAACTAGAAGCAGAGAAACAAATCCAGCAACAATCTTTCGAAGCCCGCCTCCAACTCTTGGAAGCTAGCGTAGAACAAAATCGGATAGGCGCTAGTCAACCCTAGCTTAGACGTTTCATATTGGCCTATCCCGAGCCCTTTCTAAGCAGAAAGGGCTCTTCTTGTAGGTACGGATCAATAGTCCATAGATTCTGGATGATAGTCCATAAGCCAAAGGCTTATAAATCAGAGGTTTGAGCCAATGCTAAAAACCAAAATGATATGAATCGTCTTATTTTTCTTGTGATTTTTATGGGACTGGCGACAACTCTCATGGCCCAGTCTGTAGGCATCAACCCTACTGGAAGTAGTCCAGATACCACCGCCATGTTGGATGTACAAGCGACTGATAAAGGGATGCTCATTCCCCGCATGACGCGAGTCCAGCGTGATGCGATCAACAATCCCGCTACAGGCCTGCAGATTTACAATCTCACGGATTCCCTCTTCAACTATTACAATGGTAGCCGATGGCTATCTGGGCACGGACCTTGGCAAGAGCGAGGGGACAGTATTTATTATCCATCTGGATTGGTGGGGATCGGTACCGATACGCCCAGGGCTAAACTTCATTTGCAAGGGGGTAACTTCCTCCATACTGCTTCTAAGCCTACAACTGCTGGTGCTATCGTGGACAATGCGACCACAGTCTTGGGCTTACCAACAGACATTGTTGTGATTGGAAAATATGCCTACGTTACGAGTGTAGGTAATACGGATCACGGGCTCGAGATTTTGGATATTTCCAACCCCAATAACCCTCGCCATGTAGGGGCGATCCGAGATGATGCCACCACTGCGCTCAACATACCCATCTCACTTTTTGTGTCAGGAAAGTATGCTTATGTAGTAAGCGAGGGTGATAATGCTATGGCAATCATCGATATTTCCAATCCTAGCAACCCTATACAAGTTGGAGTCGTTCTTGATGATCAAACGCGAACTTTGGCCTCCCCTTCCGGTATTTATGTCTCTGGTCGATACGCTTATGTGACGAGCCGTGGAGACAGTGGGGTGGCGGTAATTGATGTCTCCGCCCCCATATTTCCTACTTATGTAGGAGAGATCAAAGATGATAATACCACTGCCTTATCTAACCCAATAAGTATTGATGTGTCGGGCCAATATGCTTATATCGCGAACTCCAGTTCTGGTGAGGAGGGAGTAGAAGTTTTGGATATCTCTAATCCCACTGATCCTCAGCATGTGGGGCTTATCTTAAATAATTCGACGACCACTTTGTCTGGCCCCGAAGGGATTTACGTTTCCGGGGGATATGCTTATGTAACTGCTACTTTTTCTGGGGGGGTAGAAATTCTGGACATCAGTAATCCGGCCAGTCCTCAGCATGTCGGTTCGATTGTCGATGACCAGACGACTGCTTTGGCAGGTGCGAGTAAGATTATGGTATCTGGTCGATATGCCTACATTACGGCTTTTGGTGACAATGGACTAGAAGTGATAGATATTTTGGATCCGGCCAATCCGAGGCATGTGGGCGCCATTTTTGACGATAATAGCACACTTTTGAGTGATGCTTTTGGTCTCTATGTGTCTGGTAAGTATGCCTATGTTACGAGCCAAGCTGAAAATGGTATCCAGATCATCGACCTCTCAGGTCTGGAGGTTCCCGCAGCTAACATAGGTACGATTGCCTCCAATCGTTTGCAGGTATCTGAGAATATACAGATTGGCAATGATTTGTCTGTAGGCAATGGGATACAAGTGGGCACAGGAGGGCTAAATTCCAAGGGGAGTATTACTACCGAAAAGGATGCTTTTGTTCTGGGTAAGCTAGGGATCGGTTCCAATCTACCTGATGTTGCCCTACATGTCGTGACAAATGCCCCCGGTAGTACGGGAGCGATGATTATTCATAATTATACTTCTGATGGTCTTGCCGGGACCTATTATCGGAGGTCTGGCGGAAGCAGTGCAGGTTTTATCGGTTGGATAAATTCTGGCGCGAATATTCCTGGATCAGGAGCCGGGACGATGGAGATTAGCACTACCGGTGCTCCCTTGATGCTAGGCAAAGGGAGCGGGAAAGTTGGCATTGGTACTTTTGCTCCCCAAAGCAAATTGGATGTAGAAGGCAGCCTTGCGGTCGGTACCGCTTATTCTGGAACGCATCCTGCTCCGGCTAATGGCGCCATCATTGAAGGGAAACTGGGAATTGGCACTTTCGATCCTGACACCAGTCTCCATGTGGTAGGACAAATCCGCTATCAAGACAATAACCAAGCCGCAGGCTATGTTCTGACTTCAGATGCCAATGGGGTCGCAACCTGGCAAGCACCAGGATCTAACGACAATCTTGGCAATCATCTATTGGCCCAAAACCTCCAATTAGGAAACTTCTATCTCTCCGGTAATGGCAGCAATGAAGGCCTATCCATCAATCCCAACGGTACGGTTCTTCTTTCAGATAGCCTACGGATCGGCACCAATACGGCCAGAGAGCGCCTGGATGTCAATGGTGCTATCAATGTCGGAAACACCACCACTACCAATCAAGGTAGTATCCGCTACAATGGAACCGACCTTGAAGGTTATACCGGAACTTCTTGGAAATCTCTAACTCAGCAAGGCTTTGATAATGGACTATACTCAGGGTTTACCCTCGATACCCTACTAACCCTCAATCATAACACCTTCAATACTAATTATCAGGCAAGTAGTTTTTGGCAATCCTTTGTTGCTCCCTCCTCTGATCCGCTAGTCAAACTTGCATTTTTTGCCTTTTCCGGCTCCCAAACGCTAAGCCTGAATATTCGCGCGGGTCAAGGAAATACGGGAACCATTCTCCACAACCAAATCATCACTTTGAACCCAGCCTCGAATATAAGTGAGCATATACTAAGTAGCCCCATTGCCCTCGTAATGGGGAGTGAATATACGCTAGAGCTAATCTACTCCGGTGGCCTAACGTCTTTTCCGCTTAGTAATGGTGATGTATATCCCCAAGGTTTTTCACCCATCGTCGGTGTAGATATGCTTTTTCAGCTCTTTCAAGAGATTAGAACCCCCCTTCCTATCATCGATTATAATCAGGCCCAGAACAACTTATCTTTACGAAATGGAGCCCTCTTTATCGCTACTAATGGCAATGTTGGCATCGGTACAACAACTCCTATACGGGCGAGACTCGAAATTGCTGGTGGAGCTACCTATGACATTATGAACACAGTGGGAGTTTTGAACCCCTTCGGAGCCGCTCTGTCTGGAATCCCTCCTGCTAACTATCAATATGGAATGTATGCCGATCAGCGCATCGCAGCCCTGGAAGTATTTTCTCATTCCGACCAACGGATCAAAGATATTCAGGGGATCTCCAATCCTGATCAGGACCTCGCTACCCTCATGCAGATTGAGGTTACGGACTACCGGCTGCGCGATAGCCTAACCCATGGCAATCATACCATTAAGAAGGTTATTGCCCAGCAAGTCGCCGAGGTCTACCCCCAAGCGGTAACCGCTAATCTCACCGAAGTGGTACCTGACATTTATCAGCGTGCTGCGGTACAAGATGGCTGGATCAGGCTGACCACTGATTTACAAGTGGGGGAGCGTGTCAAGCTGATCACTAAGCAGAGCGCGGCGGTCTATGAGGTGAGTGCCGTTGAGGCCGATCGTTTTCAGCTATGGGAGCCCGCTTCGCGGAACGCTTTTCTCGATCTTGCTGACTCCACGATCGTCTTCGTATACGGCCGCGAAGTGGACGACTTCCACACTGTTGACTACGAAGCGATCTCCATGCTCAATGTGAGTGCGACCCAAGAGCAGCAAGGTTTGATTGAGGAGCAACAAAAATTAATTGACGCCTTACAAGCCTTGCTCGAAGAGCAGCAAAAAGAAATGGAAAAACTAAAAGGCCAGAATCAAGCCCAACAACGATCTTTCGAAGCTCGCCTCCAACTCTTGGAAGCTAGCGTAGAACAAAATCGGATAGGTGCTAGTCAGCCCTAGCTTAGACGTTTCATATTGGCCTATCCAGAGCCCTTTCCAATCAGAAAGGGCTCTTTTTTCATTCAAGGAACAATAGTCCATAGATTCTGAACCATAATCCATAAGCCAGGGCATCCAAAATCAGAAGTTTAGGCATCATCTTTAACTTCTGAACAAATGAAACGTCTCATTTTTATCATGATTTTTTCGGGCCTATCGATGGGCCTTTTTGCCCAGTCTGTTGGGATTAACCCCAACGGCAGTACCCCCGATCCCAGCGCCATGCTGGATGTACAGGCTACTGACAGGGGCTTGCTAATCCCGCGTATGACGACCGCCCAGCGAGGTTCCATCACCAGTCCTGCCGAGGGATTGATGATTTATAACCTTGATGACTCCTGTTTCAATTACTATGTGGGAAACCGTTGGATCAAAGACTGCGGAACAGTAAATGGAAAAGCGGTACGTCCTGTTTCTC
>JBCCQN010000342.1:0-4847 GCA_039024315.1 Bacteroidota bacterium | reverse complement strand
GGTGATTACAGGATAAATACCCGCAAAAACCATTGGTTTTACTTCTTGGAAGCCTTCTACTGCCTCAGAAGCAGGATTCTCTTTCAAAGTAATGGTATCTCCTACCTTTACTTCCTTCACTTCTTTGATACCGGCAACCATATAGCCAACGCTGCCCGTTTCGATGCTTTTCATAGGAAACTGCTCCAAACGCAGCACTCCCACTTCTCCGACTTCGTATTCGCCTTCTGTCGCCATCATCTTGATCCAATCCCGCTTAGAGATTTTCCCGTCGAAGATGCGGAAATAGACAATCGTTCCCCGATAGGGGTTAAAAACAGAATCAAAGACCAAAGCCTTTAGAGGCGCGTCAGGATTACCTGTAGGAGGAGGCACGACGTCTACAATTCGATCCATGATATCGGTGATACCAATACCATTTTTGGCACTGGCCAAGACAATATCATCACGGCTACAACCGATTAGGTCGATTATTTCTTCAGCAACTTCTTCCACACGAGCCGAAGGAAGATCGATCTTATTGATGACTGGAATGATTTCCAGATCGTGTTCTAGGGCCAAGTAAAGGTTTGAAATCGTCTGTGCCTCAATCCCTTGGGCGGCATCTACGATCAACAAAGCCCCTTCACAAGCAGTGATGGCTCGAGAAACCTCATAAGAGAAATCAACATGCCCAGGAGTATCAATAAGATTTAGCGTATATGTTTGTCCATCCTTTTCATAGTACATTTGGATGGCGTGGCTCTTGATCGTAATCCCCTTCTCTCGCTCCAAATCCATACTATCTAGAACTTGGTTCGTCATTTCCCGCTCTGAAAGCGTTTGAGTTGCTTCGAGCATTCGATCCGCTAGGGTACTCTTCCCGTGATCAATATGAGCAATAATGCAAAAGTTGCGCAGGTGTTTCATATATTTCTAAGACAGCCGGCATATTTTCCGACATACAAAGTTCGGTCGGCCGAGCTACATTTACAAACGCATTTTAGCCTGAAATGATTTGTTATCACATGAAAAGATTACTATTTATCCTCGCTATTTGTTTTGTTCTTACCAATATGTCTGCCCAAGAAGACGCAGCCTATCAAAAAATGAGCTTTCAAGAAGAGGCTTCGGAAGCAAAACTGCTTTATCGATTCTTGCAACCAGAAACAAAAGAAGGGCAATTATACCCGCTGGTTTTATTCCTTCATGGTGCTGGTGAGCGCGGCGATGATAACACTGCCCAACTCGTGCATGTAACGCCAAGATTTAGCGATCCCAAGCTACAGGAAGCACATCCGACCTTTGTGATTGCGCCTCAATGTCCCAAGAATAGCTATTGGCCCAGCGGGACCTTTGATAAGGCATGGGGCAAGTTTACCCCTTCTGATACCCTCAATGCGGAAATGCGTCTCATCATGGCATTGCTCGAAGAGGCCCAGCAAAAGTATCCCATCGACCCAAATCGCATTTATGTGGCAGGCCTTTCTATGGGAGGCTTTGGTACTTGGGATTTTTTGCGCCGCTTCCCCCAATATTTTGCCGCGGGCATTCCTGTTTGTGGGGGTGGTTATCCGGCAGATGCCGAACGCTTAGTCAACATTCCGATCTGGGCCTTACATGGGTCTGATGACAAAGTGGTCCCTGCCAGCATGAGTAGAGAATTGGTAGAGGCGATAGCAGAAGCAGGAGGAAAGCCTCATTACACAGAGTTTCCCGGGGTAGGACATGGTAGTTGGGTTCCGGCCTTTCCAGCTTATGCAGAATCCCCCTTTATTTACGATTGGCTGTTCTCGCAGCATCGTTAACCACCACATAATAGGCATTCCCTTCGATTCGGTCAGAACTAAAGAGCGGGAAGATAGCCGCCTCAGGCAGATCGGGCTGTTGTTGCTGTAGATATTGGTATTGGTCCTTGTTGAGAATCAAGGCCATGGGCCTTTTACTGACATAAAGTCCGAGTAGCGTGGCAGGGTCTCTTTGCTCAAGAAAGCTGTCGTAGGTCTCCCCTAGATAATAGGGTAAGCTAGGCGGTCTGCCTTGGACATTTGCAAGCACGATGGTACTGTTAGCAGGAGCAGCATTTTTGAGGTAAGCTTGTATTTTGATAGGCGCTTCGCGCAACGCACTCACACCAGGCATTAAGCCCAGCCAAAGGATGAGCATAAAACCAAAACCGCCGATAATGGGCACCCATGCTTTTTGAGATTCATTACTCAAAAGAGAGGTTTTTAAAAATCTATGGCCGAGCAAAGCACCTAAAATTAATATCGCCAAAAGGATAGGAACGATAATCCCCATCCATCCCCAGAGGTAATAGCTGCCACCAATCAGGCCGACCACTACAGCCGCGCTCAGGACCGCTTGGATCCCAAAACCGATTTTATGACCCAACAAACCTTTAACGGGCACCTCAAACTGGCGAGCGATCAATAAAGCCAAGACTGGATAGGCCCCGATTGCATAAGCTGGCAGTTTAGAAGGGATCAATTCCCATAGCAACCAGCTACCACTGAGCCAAGCAAGGAGAAAAAGATCTTCGGCCTGCCTGCGGCGAACGCCTGTAATCAATCCTCCTAGGGCTGGAATTAAGCGTTGCACGAAGGGCAAAAAGGCCACCAAAATCGTCCCCAAATAATAACCAGGAGGACCAGATTGCCCCAATACAGTCCCACCTGTACGCTTGAAAATATACCAATCTAGCATCCAGTTGATCATCTGCCCATCGTCCCTTTGCCAAGCGATATAGCCCCATAAAAAGAGCGGTAGTAGGGCCAGCGGCAAACCAAACCAAGGATGCAGACGCCAAATATTTCGACGGGCGGGATGGAGAATCAGTACCAACAGACAGGCCATGCCCGCAGTCAATATAATGGAAGGACCTTTGGTAAGTATGCCCATGGCCAGACCGACCCAAAACCAAATCGGCCAATAGCCAGACTTCTCATCTCTGATCGTTCGCCAAAGGCTGAGCAAACACAACATCTCCCACAGCAAGAGCCAGCCATCGGTCAAGGCAATTTTGCCCAGCATAGGCGCAAAAAAGGAAGCCGCCAAGATCATAGCCGCCCATAGAGAGCGCTCTCCCCAATCTCGTTTAAATCCCCACCAAAGCAGACTAAACATACCCAAAAGCGCCAAACTAGAAGGCAGGCGGAGCGCAAACTCAGAAGGACCAAAAATCTGATAGGAAAAAGTAATCGCCCAAAGATGCCAAGGGGGCTTTCGATGGATCTCAGCCCAAACAAACTCTTGGGTCAGCCAGTCCCCACTTTCCCACATATTGCGCGCCATGCCCGCATAAGCAGCCTCATCTTGGTCCCAAAGCGGTGTACTCGCATTGCGAATGAGTAGCAATACCGTAAAGGCAGCCAAACACCATAAGAAGAGTTTTAACGAGCGATCCATGTGGCTAAGATAAGGATTTGTTGAAGTGTTGAGTTGTTGAAGGGTTGAAGTGTTGAAGTGTTGAAGTGTTGAAGTGTTGAAGTGTTGAAGTGTTGATTCAAAAACGCAACAAATGGATAAATCAAACACTCTCCCTACAGTTTGCTATCACTGGAAAACAAAACGTAGAGGAAGAAGGGTACTCCTAGGATGGCGGTTATAATCCCGATTGGCAGTCCGACAGGGGGCCAAATCCAGCGACTAAATACATCACAAGCGCCAATAAAAATCCCTCCTAATAAAGCGCCAGCGATAATATTGGGCCTATGCGCACTCCCAAAAAGGCTGCGACAGGCGTGGGGAATCATCATTCCAACAAAACCAATTGGGCCTGTATAAGCGACAGTACCGCCCACTACGACGGAACTAATCAACAATAAACCAAACTTGAATCGGCTTACTCTCAGTCCTAAGCTTTGGGCTTGTCTATCTCCGAGGGCAAGCACATCCATTTTTCGGGCGTAGATAAATCCAAAGACGATAGCAAGGCCGAGCATCAAACCGCTGACTTGCACGCTCTCCCAACGGGCACGGCTAAAGCTCCCAAAGGTCCAAAAGACCAAACGGCTAATTTGATCACTGTCTGCTTGAGTGTAAATCAATACGCCCGTGAGTGCAGAGAAGATAGCGGAGACGGCCACTCCGGCAATGAGGAGCTTAGCATTATCTTCGAAAAGTGCGCGAAAACCAAAGCCTAAGACGAGTATCAAACTAGCGACTCCGCCTAGTGTGGCAAACAAGGGATAACTAAAGGCTGAAATCGTCCCTAAAGGGATCAACCCTAAAATCACCAAATTGACCCCTAAGCCGGCTCCAGCAGTCAAACCCATAATATAGGGATCAGCTAAAGGATTTTTGATTAGGGCCTGCATATAAAAGCCGGCCAGACTCAATACCGCGCCGGTAATGATCGCTTGTAGAATACGAGGGAGTCTTAGGTCCAAAATGACCATAGAGTTGGAGAGTTCGGCACCGCCGAGAATTTGAAAAATCTCTCCCAAACTGAAGTCATATACTCCTAGCATCAGACCCGCCAAAATGGTGAGCAGCAGCAGAATACTGAGGAGGAGGATGGACCAAAAAGGACGCAAGCTGATTCGTTGATTGGGTGAGTTGTCGAATGGTTGAATAGGAAATTGAACGAATTGGCAGAATGAAAACTAATTATTCAATCCTTCAAAAACTCATGTATTCAACTATTCGCCTACAAAGTTCTCCCGATTGAGTTGGTTATGTAGGATATGAGTCAGAGCCATCAATCCTTCTAACATCCTCGGACCGGGGCGATAAAAGTAATCAGGATTTACGACATGTACCTGCTTGTTTTTATCTGCAGTGGTATTGAAGAGGGCGGGATACTGATTGATCAGCTCTGCATAGACCTGATCGTTGCCCGAAGGGAGAATCAAATACTCAGGGTT
>JBCCQN010000341.1:0-4881 GCA_039024315.1 Bacteroidota bacterium | reverse complement strand
TTGACGGCCTTTACCGGAGCCGCTTTTAGCTACGGTAGTTTGTTGATAATACGACTGCTATTTGGGGCAGGAGAGGCGGGTGCTTTTCCCGGTATGTCTAGGGCGGTCTTTTCGTGGTTTCCTCTGCGAGAACGCGGCCTTGTGTTGGGACTCAATTTTTCAGGTTCACGTCTAGGCGCTGCTTTTGCCTTGCCATTGGTGGCTTGGCTGATCGAAAGCTATGGTTGGCGTATGAGTTTTTATATCCTTGGAGGGGTAGGGGTAGTATGGGCAATATTATGGTGGTTAGCGTTCCGGGATCGACCGGAAGAACACCAAGCGGTCAGCGAAAAAGAAAAAGAGTACATTTTAGCCAATCGGCAACAAAGCGATGACAAAGAGCAACTTGCTAGCATTCCCATTGGCCAACTACTGCAATCCAGCAATATGCTTTCAGCCATTGGACAGTACTTTGCCAGTAACTTCACTTTTTTCTTTGCCCTCAGTTGGCTCTTTCCTTTTCTCAAAGAGCAATACAATCTCGAAGCGGTAGAGGCTGGCTGGGCCTCTGTGGCACCCTTTATTTTTGGTGCCTTGGGCAATTGGTTAGGGGGTATTTGGATGGACAGCCTCTTTCAAAATAGTACTTGGCGACGCTCTCGTATCTTACCTGCCATCACTGGTTTTGGCATGGCGGCATTGGGGATGATGGGGAGTGTCTATGCGGATAATCTTTGGTTGGCAGTGGCATTTTTAAGTATTGCCATCATGGGTGCAGATATGACCCTGCCGACTTCTTGGGCCTTATGCGTAGATATCGGCAAAGAACAGAGCGGTAGAGTTTCGGGCCTGATGAATATGGCGGGCAATGTCGGTGCCTTTCTTACGGCCTTGGCTTTTCCCTACCTCAAAGATTGGACAGGCAGCATGGATGTATTTTTCTACACTGCCGCCGGACTCAACCTGCTGGCAATTTGGTTATGGACGCGAGTAGAACCCGCAAAAGGCTTGGAATCATGAAAGTAGCATGTGTGGGTGCAGGATATTTCGCGCCTTTTCAGCTAGAGGCCTGGCAGAGACTAGCTGATACTGAACTAGTAGCCATTTGTGATCTTGATCTGCAAAAGGCTCAATCGCTTGCGACTAAGATGAGCGTTCCGCGCAGCTATACGGATTACGAAACAATGCTAGAAGTGGAGCAACTTGAGATACTTGATGTGATCGTCCCGCCAGCCCAGCAATTTCCGATCGTAGCTAAAGCTTTAGAATTAGGGATACATGTAATTTGTCAAAAACCCTTTGGCCAAAACCTTGGAGAGGCGGAACGAATGATTGCACTCGCTGAAAAGAGTTCTGCTCGCCTGATAATACATGAAAACTTCCGCTTCCAACCTTGGTATCGTGAATTAAAACGACAATTGGAGGCAGGCCTGCTCGGAGAGCAAATTCATCAGCTTTATTTCCGCATGCGGATGGGAGATGGGTGGGCAGAAGATGCTTATTTGGATCGTCAGCCTTATTTTCGGGCTATGCCTAGACTTTTGGTTTTAGAAACGGGCATTCATTTTATCGACAGCTTTCGTTATTTGTTGGGGGAAGTAGTTGAGGTTTACGCCCGCCTCAGGAGGCTCAATCAAAATATAAAAGGTGAAGATAGCGCTACCATCTTGATGCGCTTTGCCAGTGGAGCCGAAGCCATTTGGGATGCCAGTCGCTTTGGGGAATCATTTAGTGCTGCTAACCCGAGATATACGTTCGGCGAAGCCGTCATCGAAGGAGAAAAAGGCGCCCTCAGGCTAGAAAACAGTGGGCAGATTACTTTCAAAGCTCTCGGTCAAGTGCCTGTCTCCATAGCCTATGAGCATCAGGATCGACAATTTGCCGGAGATTGTGTTTTCGCCACTCAGGAGCATATTTTTACCGCTTTGCGGAACGCTCAACTCGCAGAAACCGAGGCTAAGCTGTATCTGCAAAATCTAAAGATTCAGGAAGCTATTTATCAAAGTGCGGGGGAAAATCGAGCTGTTTTATTGAGCTAGGATCTTTTGAGTTTGCAAGGCAAACGGGAGCCTTCTCTAAAGCATATTTTGCATCAAAGCTCTCATTTAACTTACTTTAGCGCTTCAAATTCAACACATCCAAGCGTGAGCCAGCAACCCCTGTACGACAAAATTCACGAACTCAAGAGCTACAATAGTCTTTCCAAGCACGAGCAACTGGTACAGGGAATTATCAATGCGATTGATGCTGAAATCATCCAGAAAGATGATAAACTCCCTTCCATCAATCAGATGGTGGCGGAATTAGGATTTGCGCGCAAGACTATCGTCAAGGCTTATGAGGAGTTGAAGGATCGAGGCATAGTCGAATCCAAAAAGCTCAAAGGCTATTTTGTCGTCAGTGAGGAAACGCAACAAGTCCTCAAAGTGGCCCTAATTTTATATGCCTTTCATATGTTCCAGGAGGATTTTTATAACACCTTCCGTGAACGCTTAGGTCCCAACATACAGTTGGATGTGTTTTTTCACCACAACAATCCGGAGATATTTGAAACCATACTGGGAAACATAGATAAGAAGTATGGCATGTATGTGGTGGCGCCTATTCAATCCAAATTGATCCAAGATCGACTCAAACAAATAGCCCCTGAAAAACTATTGATTGTGGATCGGTATCTCTCCCTCGGAGAACGCTACTCTTTTATCACTCAAGAGTTTGAAAACACCACCTTTGATAGTCTTGAACAGCTAAAACCTGAGCTCCAGCAGTTTGAGGAAGTGGTATTGTTTTATCGTTCTGATGCAGATTATCCCAAAGGGATTTTAAAAGGCTTTGAACGCTTTGCCGAAGCCCATAATTTCAAGGCTAGGGTAGTGCCCCGCTATGACGAAGGTGCCTTAGAAAAGGGAAAAGCCTATATTTTTATCAGTGATACCAGCCTGTTTCGATTCCTCAAAGACGTTCAGCAAAACAAATTTGTGCTCGGCAAAGATGTAGGGATCATTGCTCATAATGATAGCCCCGTCAAGGAAATAATTGCCGGAGGAATTACTACTATTTCTGCTGATTTTAAGCAAATGGCCACATTAGCAGCCAATGCCGTCAACAATCGTACTCCCATCCAAGAGGTACTCAGCAGTACCTTGATCCAACGAAATTCCCTCTAAGTTCGAGGTCATTTTTCCACATCCTTATGATGTTAAAAATTTTCTTGTACCTTTATAGTAGCATAGACTATCATAGTACAGTATGAAAGATCCTTCATATGAGCTGCAAGTACTAGGGTAGGGCTGCACAAATAGACTTTTACAAATAATCTAAACTATGACTACTAGTTACTCGCTGAAACTAAGTCGATCTTGGCAGGTCGGCATAGCTCGGCTGCAAATGAGGAGAATATCAACTCGTTTAAGTTAGTTTATTTGAATACAGTAGTAAGGCCCTTTCGTTCTAGAAAGGGCTTTTTCCCTACTAATTTCCTTTTAAGTACTTAGACAATAGTATTCAGTAGTAAGACCTAGGAAAATAGGTCTGTATGGTTTAGCAAGAGCTTTTTTCTCCGAACTGAGTACTTTTACTTGTTACTCTCTATTTAATGCTGCCAAAAGTTTGCGTTCAGCGCAGCTGACCTTCGGCGCTAACGGATCTCCTACCCAAAACAATAGAACCTATAAGTATGCTAAACCTTAATCGTCCCCTGTTCAATCTCAACATTGCTACTACTTCACAAGTCGCCAGGATTGATGTTAGCCTAATCTCTGAAGAGGAGGGGCTGCTGATCTATAAGCTGGCTTATGATACAGATACGCCCCAGGAACCAGAAGCGATAAAACTACATTGGAAAATTCCTTTTCTAGGGGTTAAGGGAATATGGAAAAGCGGTAGCATCCACGACAAAAGGCAGCAATACGATTGGGAATTAGAGCATTTGCGTTCTCGCATCTCGGTAGATGCGCCTATCGTTTGTGCCTTTGGCTATGAGGATGAAAACGTCATCACTTTTGCCTGCCAAGATGCTATCAATCTGGTCGAACTCAACGCCCTCTTGAGAGAGGAAGACAATCACTTATACTGCCATATGAGTCTGTTTACGGAGCGTCATCCTGAGATTACGCATTACGAAACAGAAATTCGCATTGATACGCGAGGCCATCATTTTTCTGATGCCTTGAAACAAACCGCTCATTGGTATACCGAGCAAGAAGAGTATCAGCATGCGCCTGTCCCACCTTTGGCGCGTGAGCCTTTGTATTCTACTTGGTATAATTTTCATCAAGACCTCTCGGAGCCCATCTTATTGCAAGAACTTGAAATCGCCAAGTCTTTGGGCTATGAACTTGTCATTATTGACGATGGTTGGCAGACTCATGACTCTAACCGTGGGTATGATTATACAGGGGACTGGCAGCCGGAACGCATGCCTCAAATGCGTGCGTTTGTGGATCAAGTCCATGCCCTAGGCATGAAGATAGGATTGTGGTTTTCAGTACCTTTTTGTGGTAAAAAGTCTAAAGCCTATCAGACATTTAGCGGTAAATTCCTTACCGATAATCACCGTTGGGCGCCTGTTTTTGACCCTCGTTATCCGGAAGTAAGAGCGCATTTGATTGGCTTGTACGAGCGTGCTGTGCGAGATTGGGATATGGACGCTTTGAAACTTGATTTTATTGATGACTTTCAGGTTTACGAGCAGACTGAGCTCACCAAAGTCAATGGGAGAGATTATGCTTCCGTAAATGAGGCTGTTCACCGCTTGATGAGCGATGTCATGAAGAGTTTGCGAGCGATTAAGCCAGATATTGCCATCGAGTTTCGGCAGAAATATATCGGACCCGCTATGATGAATTTTGGCAATATGTTTCGAGCCTTTGATTGCCCCAATGATCCGGTGACCAATCGTAT
>JBCCQN010000340.1:0-4903 GCA_039024315.1 Bacteroidota bacterium | reverse complement strand
TTGAGGGCGATTTTGATCAGGCGCTCTTTGTCTCCTAAGACCCACTCCGTGCCCGCCAAAGGCGGAAATTGCGAAGCCGAAAGGCCAGCGCCATTGGCTTGATGACAAGTCTCACAATAGCCATCACGGCTGTAGATTTCTTTGCCTTTAATGAAGCTCGCTAGCGCGGCTCCTTTGAGCTTGGTATTGATTTTTTCAGCGTCTTTCTTCTCGTTGAGAGAGATACCATTAAGGTGCGCTTGGGCAGTTTCATGTACCGGTTTCAGCCATTCGTCGAGATCCATTTTTTCGGCCTCTGCGAGAACGCTTTCCCCACTCGCTTTGGGGAGCCAAGAAGCATAAACAACCGCCTCCATTCGTACGCGACCTGACTCATCCTTTGCCGCCGCTATCAACAGTTCATCGCGATCCTGAAAGAGATGCCCGTTATAGCGCAGGACTCTGAGGGCCGCAGCACGTACTCGATAGTCTTGCGCCTTGAGCAGTTGCCGAAGCAGATCCTGATCAACTTCGTTCATGCCCCAGCTAAGCCATAGCGCTTCTAGTAGCAAGGCCTCATTGGCCGGATCTTCCCGATCAATCGCAGCCACCCAATTATCCAGTTTGCTGAGTACTGCCTGCTTATCTCTGGCTCTAAGTTCTCTGCGAGAACGATAGCGAGAGCGGTATTCAGGCAATTTTAGATTGTCCAGCAAAGTCTCTATGCTGGCTCCGGCTACTTGAGCAGGCTCAACCAGCGGACGCGAAGGATAGGTAATACGGTAGATGCGACCATGGGTGTGATCCCGAAGTGGATCACGGGCATTGTGTTGCATATGCCCGATCAAGACATTATGCCAATCGACGATATAAAGCGAGCCATCAGGGGCAAATTCCATATCCACCGGACGGAAGTTAGGATCTTTGCCCACTACCAAATCTTGGCGATGTTTGGTGAGATATCCTGTACCACTATCCATCATTTGGTGCTGCTTCATCCCCAGAAAGCCAATATTATTGTTGATGAGTAGATCGCCCTGTACTTCGTCTGGGAAATGGCGGCTGGACACAAACTCTAAGCCTGAGGTCGGGCGCACGCGATGGGCATCTTCGATCAGATTGAAGGATTTGTGATGACTTACGCCATAAAGGCTTTTTACCGAGCCCGGCAACATCCAGCGGACATCAGGACCAGAGGTCTCGGCAAAAAAGTTCTGTCCCCATTGATCAAAAGCGATGCCCCAAGGATTGGGAATCGGAATCTGGGAGGTTCGCTCTAGCATTTTACGTTGGGGACTGTAACGATAAAACCCGCCATTGGTTCCCCGCACAGGACCGTAGGGAGTCTCGATATTGGAGTGTAGGAAAAGCCCCTCAGCCATATAAATCCCCCCCGCCGGATCTGCACAAAAGGCACTGATCACATGGTGCGTATCATGATCATCAAAACCACTCAGGATAATCTCTCTTTTGTCTGCTTTGTCGTCCCCATCGGTATCCCTGAGCAAAACAAGATTGGTCCCCTGAGAGACATAAACGCCTTCGGGGGCGAACTCAAAGCCCACCGGAATATGCAAGCCGTCGGCGAAGGTGGTTTGTTTATCGGCTTTGCCATCACCATCGGTGTCTTCGAGGATGATCAGTTTGTCGTCAGGCTTAGGATCGCCGGGTCGCCAATGCGGATAAGTGGGCATTACGGCTACCCATAGCCGCCCCTGATTGTCAAAGGAAAGTTGGACGGGATTGGCCAGATCGTTGAATTCCTCTTCCGAGGCAAAAAGCTCGATTTTGTAGCCTTCGGGCACGATCAGTTGGTCCAGCGCCTCTTGACCGTAGAGATATTTGGGGTTGCCGTTTAGATTGGCGGGATTGTAGTTGGTTTTTACCGCTGGCAGCGAACGCGTCTCCCGATCGGCCGCGGCCAAGTCCATCTTTTGGCCTTGGTTAGCTTGCCAGATAGCTTCGTCGCGAATGTTGATCATCTGCCGGATTTTCTCGATCTCCATCGGATAGTTGTCCGGTCCAAAAGGATTGTAACGACGGCCGAAGACATGCACTCCATTCGGAACCTTGATATCGTTGTGCCAGTACCAGTTTTTTTCCATCACCGCAGCATGGATCAATTCCTTGTGATCATCCGCTTGAGCACTCTTTTGGCCAAAAACGCCATCGGCTAAGCGTTCCGCGAAGCGGCGGTAAGCATCACCGGTAAGCTGGAAGCCGTCGATGGTTAGATACTCCTGCGTAGCACGATACCACTCTTGACTCGGCTGGAACGCATCCCAAAAAATCACGCCTTCATGGGCTGCGGCCACTTCTTGCATGGCGCTGGTATAGCGAGCGAGATTGAGATTTTCGCGTTTGCCGTCAGGTAGGTCATAGTCCGCACTCAAATCCTCATAAGCCGTAGGCGAGACCAAAGCCAATTGAGGGGGGCTACTGCCATTGTATTTTTGGGAGAGGGTATGTTTGACAAAGGCGTCAAGCTCGGCTTTATAGTTGCTCAGGCCAGCATCGCCCGCAAAGGATTCGTTATAGCCAAAAAAGGCCACAATGATGTCTGCCTGAAGGAGTTGGAGCCATTCGTCAGGCGTTTCAAGATGGCCTTTGCTGCCAGAGCGGCGGGCTAGTTCGGTTTGAAAAGTATCCGCCCCAGGAAAAGCCCAAGGCTCAGGACGGCCCGAATGGGGGCGAAAACCTGGCGTATTGCCCCCATCGCACATATTGCGGATCACCAGCTGGCTATCGGGATAGCGCATCTGCATTTCGGTCTCAAAATGACCGTAGTTCATCATGCGGGAGCCAAGATTGTTGCCAAGCAGGACGATATGAGCGCCTTTTTGAAGCTTGAGTCGGGGGCCTTCCGGCTGGCTGCAATGGGTCAGCAATAGCAAACAGGCAAGCAGCCCCAAGTAGGTTTGGGGGAGTAGTTTCATAGTAGTAGTTTATTCAGGCGAGGAGGTGTTGGGACAATCTTTCGTCTTGGCCCCCGCCGCTGCTAGTATTTTAGTCCTTTCTAAGGTAAGAAATTTTGACTAAGCGAAGGGCGGATTAGGAAGAGGATGCAAGCGGTTGTAGGGGATTAGGAGTCTAGTTTGGTGAGGGCTTCTTGGACCCAAGTGAGATTTTTTTGAAACTGGGTAAATTGAGAGGCGTCTCGGACTAGTTCAATCCACAAAGATTCCGCTTGTTGAAGATAAGATATTGCCTTGCTCGAATCTTCTCTTCGATCGCGAAAGAATGTACCAAGTTTAATCAGAGAGATTGCCAGTCCATTTTTGAATTCAACCTCCTGAGGAAACGCCTTATGGAGTTCTTGCTCTAATCGATTATACTCTGTGTAATAGCCGAGAGCCGCAGCTAAATCTCCCAATGTACTTTGAGTGCTACCTAATCTTTCAAAAGAGATCGCTAGATCATTTTTATAGGATACCTTCTGAGGAAACTCTTCGTGGAGTTCTTGCTCTAATCGATTATACTCCTGAAAAAAGCCCAAAGCCGCATCTAAATCTCCCAATGCACGTTGAGTATCGCCCAACTTTGAATAAGAGATCGCCAGACCATTTTTGAAAGAAACATTCTGGGGAAAGCTTTCATATAGCTCTTCCCTTAATTTATGGTAATCTTGATAAAAGCTTAAAGCGGTATCCAAATCTCCCGATGCGCTTTTTATATCTCCCAACTTTGAATAAGAGATCGCCAGACCGTTTTTATAAGAAACATTCTGGGGGAAATCTTCGTGGAGCTCTTGCCCTAATCGATTATACTCCTGATAAAAGCCTAAAGCCGCAGCTAAATCTCCCAATGCGCTTTGGGTAGCTCCTAGCCTTTCAAAAGAGATCGCCAAGTTATTTTTATAGGATACCTTCTGAGGAAACTCTTCGTGGAGCTCTTGCTCTAACCGATTATACTCCTGAAAAAAGCCTAAAGCAGCATCCAAATCTCCCGATGCGCTTTTTATATCACCCAACTTTGAATAAGAGATCGCCAGACCGTTTTTGAAAGAAACGTTTTGGGGGAAATCTTTATGAAGTTCTTCAAACAGCTTTACCTCAGCTTCAAAATAACCTAAGGCGGCATCCAAATCCCCTAAAGCGCTTTGAGCTTCCCCTAACTTTTCATAAGAGATTGCCAGATCACTTTTATAGGATACCTTCTGAGGAAAAGCTTTATGCAATTCTTTTGATAATCGATTATAATCCTGATAAAAGTCTAAAACAGCATCCAAATCTCCCAATGCGCGTTGAGTATCGCCCAACTTTGCATAAGAGATCGCCAGACCATTTTTATAATAAGAATCCTCAGGTGCAGATTTGTATAAAATGGTATAGATTTGCTGCATCTGTTGATATGCGGCTAAGGCGGCATAGAGATCCCCGGTATCAATATAAAAATTGCCCACATTTTGAAAGAGGATGGCTAAATCATTTTCAACTTTGTTGGCTATGGAGTCAAGCAAAGCCTCTGCGTAGCTTACCAGAATAGTAGAAAGAGCATAATTATCATGATGCAATTGGTCCCTCCTAAGATTTTGCCACAATCCTTCCACCAAAGGCATTAAAGCCGCGTCCATCCCTTCATACTTCCCCTTGACGACCACTTGCACCACCGGACTGACTTTGAAGGATTTCGTATCCTCCGCAAAATCTAACCAGCCTTTCTGCACTAAGGAAAGCAAAGCGTCTTCCCGCTCCTCGGCATAGTCTAGCAGTAAATCAATGTGCTCATAGGGAATATTATCCGCCGGTAGGGCGGCGAAGATGGCCAACCAATTTTGCTCGTACTCGGAGAGCGGAGCCAGATCATACATGGCCTTGATGATTTGCTCAGGGGTAGATCGGTTGAGCTGTTGGTAAGGAGTGGAGACTTGCTTGTTGGGGATGGCCAGTAAACCTTCCTCCAGTTTAGTTAGCAGTTGCGCTAA
>JBCCQN010000339.1:0-4921 GCA_039024315.1 Bacteroidota bacterium | reverse complement strand
CCAAGTAGCGATCACGAGTCAAGACGGACTTCGCTGGACAGGCGCGATTGGTATGGCAGACATTCCAAATGGAGTGGCGCTCAATCCTTGTCATCAGCTCATGGTGGGAAGCATCTCCAAAACCTTTACTGCCGTATTGATCATGCAGCTCCAAGACGAAGGCATACTTGATGTTGATGATCCGGTCAGTGATTGGTTGTCACAAGATCTGATCGGAGAACTCGCTAACGCCAACGAATCCAGCATCCGAAATCTGCTAGATCATACCAGCGGCATCCCCGACTATTTGGCGGCCGAGCAATTTATCAAAGCCCTCAACACTCCCAATCTCCTAGAAACCCAAGAGGCTAAGTTACGCTATGCCTACCCACTCAAAGCCACCCATGCAGTGGGGGAGGATCATTATTACAGCAACAGCAATTATGTCATGCTAGGCTTGATCGTCGAAAAAGCCCGTAATATGAGGCTTTGGGAGGCGGTTGATGCCTATATTGCTCAGCCTTTGGGCTTAGATTTACAAATGGGTACCCACGAAACGCCTATTCCTAGCGGCACGGCTCGTCCTTATCTACAAGTCTCCAAAGGTAAGTACCGCGATATGATGGCTACAGCAGTTTCAGATGCGGCTACTGGAGATGGAGGGATAGCCAGCGATGCGCAAGAGTTGACGGTCTTTATTGAGGCCCTCTTCGAGGAACGCTTAGTCTCAGCCGCCGCGCTTAAGGAAATGACTGAGAGCTTGGTTCTCACCGGTCCAGACATGGCGGACTTCCCCCAATGGGGAGAAGAAGCATACGGCTTGGGGATGAATCGCTTTGACTCTCCCAAAGGCTATGCATTTGGGCATACGGGTTCGACTTCGAGCTACAATTCCTTTTTGTTTTACTTTCCCGACAAGAAAGTGAGCATTGCGATTAGTTATCATTTTGATGCTGACAGCGAGATTTGGGATGCCAGACGAGCATTGCGTGAACGATTGTTTGAGTTGCTGCTTTAGACATGAACTAGATTCGGTTTATTAAGTACTTAGACAAAAGTATTCAGTATTTAGACCGAGGGAAATAGGTCTATATGGTTCAGTGAGGCCCTTTTTCTCTGTACTAAATACTCCCGATAGCTATCGGGAGTACCTACTACGAAAAATAATCGATTCTTTACCCCATTGAGGTCGTTTTTTCAAAGTCTTAATACTCAATACTATTGTCTCACTACTTAAGACCCTTGCCATTTGCAGGGGTCTTTTATTAGTGGTAATCCCTACGCAAATACTGCCGAATGCCGATATAAGCGTTGATATAGCCAAAATCAGCCGTTTCTCTTTCTAGGGTGAAGTTCCAATAAAACTCAGCAAACAGATAGGTTTGGGATTTGAGTTTGAGTACTACACCATCAGTAAACGATATGTGGTAGGTGCCACTTTGCTTAATAATGTATTCTGCCCCTATCCCTCCGCAGGGACAAATATTACCGCCCTGCAAACCTAACTCAGCATAAAAGTGAGTGTATTCTTTCAGGTTCCACTTTGCTCTCACAAATGGGCCAGCGTCCCACAAAAAATCAAAATAAGGCTGGCGGCCGTAACGAAAATATTGATTCATCTTGAGCCCGAGTTCAAAGTGCTTACCAAGGCTCATGCCTACCGCAGATTGGAGCCAAATACTATGCTCTCGTAAGGCAAAGCTATGATCGTTGGTATTGTAAAAAATGCCAAGCTGCCCAAAAGCATTGCTAATTTTGATTTGAGAGTGAGCCGTTGCAACGAGGGCAATACTCAATTGTATCACTAAGAAGAATCGCTTAAACATGCTATCGTGTGTAAGCTTGAAAAGAGTAAAGCTATTTGCTCAAATTGCCGCGACTCAAGTGAAAGGTCAAACCCAACAAATAATCATTATAGCCATAGGTCGGCTGAGGGGAAGCCAGAATATGATGAAAAAACAGCTCGCCACTAAAAAACATTCCGGGAATAATCCGTACTTCTACTCCCCCGCCCCAAGCAACATAATTGAGGCCATCTTCTCGGTAAGCCTCTCCAGCGATTGACTGGCAGGTACAATAATTGCCGCGCATGAGGCCGGCTTCAACAAAAAATCTTCCCGGTTTTTCAAAGTCGGTTCCCCACCTTACAAACGGTCCCAGCAGCCACATATGTTCGTAATCCAAAGCAGAGGCACGATACCAAACTTGGTTGATTCGCATCCCATAGGTCCAATTTCTACCAAACTCTAGACCGACCGAGGTACGCAGGGTAATTTCCTGCTCTAAGACAAAACCGATATCATTTGACTCTCTGAGATAGCTCCCTCCCACTTGTCCAAAAACACCATAGAATTGGGCTTTAAGACTCACGAGATTAATTAAACAGAATGTTAGTAGCAGAGCCTTTTTCATATTTCTGCTAGTTAGCCCAATTTGTGCTGGGTTTAAATGCCAAAAAATTACTCCTTGATCCACTTCCAGACCTGTCGCTGCCCTTTGTAGATCGCACTGACAAGATAAGTTCCAGCACTGAGAGGAAGTTCGGGAAGTTCAACTTGGCGTTCGCCGGAGGCGAGATAAAAAGTATGAGCGTAAAAATGCTGGCCTAAAAGATTGCTAATCATAATATCAAGTTCGCCCTCCTCTGGCAGTTGTACATAAAGCACTGGGGTTTGTCCGCTAGGACTGGGATTGGGGCTAAGCCAAAAAGAGAAGCGTTCTGCCGCAGGCGAAAAAGCCACAATATCAGAAAAGGCTTGCTCACCATCCGCGCCAATATATTGCAGCTGATAATACTGAGTCAGTGGGAGAAGATCAGTGATGAGCCATTTTCCTTTACCATCTCCTTCGGAGAACGATTGTATCGGGCCAAATTCGGTTGCATTGAGACTCCTGCGGAGAACGATTTCCCCATCTCCATCGCCGCCTAATAATTGCCAATCCAATTGGAAATACTGGCCTTGTTTACGACCGCTAAAAAATCGCC
Organism: Bacteroidota bacterium; assembly: GCA_039024315.1. GTDB lineage: Bacteria > Bacteroidota > Bacteroidia > J057 > J057 > JBCAWW01. The sequence goes on along the minus strand of JBCCQN010000339.1, from coordinate 1,956 downwards.
AACTCACAGGTAATACACAGTTGCTACTCGCGGCAAAACCCTGAGGTACGCTCAGCGCTGGCGTTTCGATCACCGTACCAGCACTACCGTCTGCGACTCCACTGCCATTAGGACAACCGTTGACCGGGCGATTGATCCCTCGATTACCCCCATTTACACTGGTATTGATATTGGCAGGAAAAGCCGAGGCAGTCCAGATCACTCCACCTCCACCGGCCCCACCCGGCCCTTGGCAATCAAAGCCTACATAACTGGCCCCTCCCCCATTGCCACCATCAGCCAAAAGATTGAGGGCAGTAGGTCCAAAAGCGTTAGTATTCAGTAAGATGGATCCGCCTGCTCCTCCACCAGAACCACCATCACTGCCGGCATTGGCAGGCGTTTCACCATTGACGGAGATTGAAAAACCATTGCCTTCGATGACATCAGCGATGAGCAATACAAGTCCTCCACCATTACCGCCATTGACAACCGGAGTATTGTTGGCATGACCTGCACCGCCGCCGCCGCCCATAAATACGGCTGGGTTTATCGCACTGTAAGCTAGCCCTCCCAGCGCCTTACCTCCTACTCCAGCATAGTCGCCGGGACAATCAAAAAACCCAAGGTTTTGGGTAGTACCGCCGATGCCTCCAGCACCAAAGTTTGCGCCGCCACCGCCGCCAGTATTGTGATCATTTCCACCGCCACCGCCATTGGCCTGAGGCCCTCTGCCGGCTTCTTTGCCTACGATCCATGCGGCTATCCCTTCCCCCTTATTATTACCTCGGTAATTGCCAGTATTGTAAAAATAGTTAGGGAAATCCGATCCAAAATTACAGTTAGAAGTAGGAGCTAATGAATTGGCTCCTCGGTAGCCCTGCCCGTCAAGAGAAATATTATCGACAAGATTGATCGTTCCGCTAGCGGCAATCACCAACACCCCTCCAGAAGTGCCATCCCAAGCAGGGACGGTGAGGGCACCAACGTCCACATTTACGTATTCAGGCACTTTGATTAGCTGGATAGCGGGAGTTGCCAGCCCAGCGCTATTGTAGGTATTGATGAGATTATTTTCAAAGGAGATTTCATTGGCATCAATGTCGCATATTCGCTGCAACTCGTACAAGCCTGCGCCGTTGAGAGAAGTGATCGTTCCAAAACTGGCGTTACTGTTTTCATTGATCTGAGCCCCCTGCATTTGCATCAAGAGCACCAAATCTCCTACGGCAAATCCTGTTGTATTGGTCACGGTAACCTTAGCCCCAGCAGCATTAACAACAGATACGGCCGCATAGGTATTGACCGTACCTGTAATCTGAGCTTGGAGACAAATACTGAGCAAGAACAAGAGGGAAGTAAGAAAGGATTTCATCCAGAAGGAAAAATTGCGTGTCTCGAAAATGTTTATACTGTAAATTACGTCTTTTAATTCGCAAAATTGTAACCAAGCCTGTACACTTGATTCATCCCCGCAAAGCTCGTCTTTTACTCCAAAGCCTTAGCCTACGCAAGCTTTTTAATTTTGGCCAAATCATGGCCTCCTTCTATTACTCAAGGTGGCGAGGCAGCTCAGTACATAAAGGCAATCCGATCAAGATTGGTTTTGAGCCTACGACTTTTTGCAACCTTCGCTGCCCTGAGTGCCCTTCTGGTTTACGTTCCTTCACTCGTCCTACAGGCATGGTCAACCTAGAACTCTTTGAGCATACTGTGGACCAACTACATCAGGATCTGATATACCTTTTGTTGTATTTTCAAGGAGAGCCCTATCTCCATCCAGATTTTTTAAAGATGGCGGCCTACGCCAATAAGAAGGGTATTTATACGGCTACTAGCACCAATGGACATTATCTCAGCGAGACCAAGGCCAAGGAAACGGTGGAGAGTGGGATTTCAGAAGTATTGATTTCTATCGATGGCACCACTCAAGAAACCTACCAATCTTATCGAGTAGGCGGAAATTTGGAAAAAGTG
>JBCCQN010000338.1:0-5141 GCA_039024315.1 Bacteroidota bacterium | reverse complement strand
GGAAATTCGCAAGCGAATCGATAGATTCTTCCCCTGCTGGGAGGGGCTAGGGGTGGGTTTGGAGCCGTATGATCCTTCTTGGGATGCAAGAAAACGTGGTTAACACCATTAGCTTGACGCCTATGCGAAAGCTTTCGGGACGCGGAACGCTTATCTTTGGGTGCGGCATTCATGCTCGCACCTACCATCGCTTATCTGTAGCGGCGTATTGCATACGCCGCCAGAGTTAATCGTTCTGCGTAGCAGTAAACCCTGAAAAAGGCCTTTCGGCTGCGCTCAAGGGGACAATTTATAGAGTCATGGGCGTATTGCATACTACCCTTCCTTGACAAGTATTTCGATTAATGGTACTAGATTTTTTATTAGCATTAACACATGCAAAAGGGTACCTTACATTCAGCGGGATTTTCTCCCTATCAGGCACTTGATGAGCCACGATTTTACGATTGCGACCGTTACGGAGATGTTCGATTAAGTAATCGGTTGTCGGCTCTTAAGGAGCGTGTGTTGGATCGCAAGAGTGTTGTGATTCAACAATTAGCGGACAAGCTATCAGAACGAGAGGCATGGTACCGCTTGCTTAAGCACCCTAAATTAAGGATTGGTAAGATGTTATCCGATCTGCTTGAATCAAGCTGTGGCTGGGAGGAGAGTTCCCATCTGCTGCTGTTGGAAGATACCACTCAGTTAACCTATAACCATCTGCGTGATAAGCTAGTAGACCCAAGCGGTCTGGGGGGAACGTATGCGTATAATAGTCGCTACTATGGTTATTTGATGCATTTGACGCTCGGCATAGACGCAGCGGCTGATTTTCCGGTAGGGATTGCCGATGTTCAATACTGGCATAAGGCAGCCGGAATGGCGGGCTATGATCAACGCAAAGGGGCTTCGCTCCCAATTGAGAAGAAGTCTTCTTATCGATGGATTAGTGCGGCATTAGCAGGGGCAAAGCGAATTGGGCCCTCTATCGCCAAAACCGTGATTGCCGATCGAGAGTCTGATATCTATGAAGCGTTTTGTCAATGGCAGGCCGCAGGCCTTGATTTTATCGTCCGTTCGCAATTTGATCGTAAGATCACCGCTTCTGCTGGTAAGCTTAGCGCCTATCTTGACCAGATGCCTGCCAAGGGAGAATATGAGTTGGCAATTGCGTCCGATAAGCGTTCGGGCCAAACCAGTCGCATGGCGAGGATGGAACTGCGGTTTGGCCCCATCACACTTAAACGGGGGTACAAAGCAAAGTCTAGCCGTATCCAAGACTACCCCAAAGAGTTGGACCTCTATGTCCTAGAAGCAAAAGAGCGCAGCCTTAGCCCTAAACCGATCGTCTGGCGACTCTTGAGCTCGCATCCAATTGATTCGGTGCAAGCGGCCAAACAAGTGCTCGAGTGGTATCAAAAACGCTGGCATATCGAGCAGTTCTTTCGGATCCTCAAAAACCAGGGACTCCAAGTTGAAACCCTGAAATATGAACAAGGCCTCAGTATCCTGAGGATGGGTACAATTGCCCTCGAAGCGGCATTTCGCATCCTACAATTGAATTTGGCGATGAAATCAGAGGCTGAATTACCGATCAATCGGTTCTTTTCCATCCGCCAAAAAGCCATCCTCCTGCTGTTATCTCGCAGGTATGAAGGGAAGACCCCGAAATCGAAAAATCCCTATCCACATACGAATCTCAAATGGGCAGGATGGATCATCGCTAGAATGGGGGGGTGGAAAGGCTACAACACACAAGCTAGACCCGGGCCCATTACCTTTGCCAGAGGATGGGCACAATTCAAGCAGGCGGAACAAACATTAGAATTACTGAATCTCGAAATAGATATGGAGGAACGGTAGTATGCAATACGCCCCTACCATTGCCTCAATGTAGGTGCGCGCATGCATGCCGCACCCTAAAGATAAGCGTTCTGCGCAGCAGTAAACCTACTTCAAGGCTACAAAAATATCGACTTCGGCATTGGCTCGATCGAGGGCTTTTTCGCCATAGACTTCAAAATCTGCAGTATAGGCTCTATCCAAATCTCCACCCCAGATATCGACCCAAGCTTGATAAACCAAGCCCTGATCTAGATTGCCTTTGACGGTACGTTGCTGATATTCTCCACCCTCAAAGCTCCGGCCTACCATACCCTCCGGAACCTCATCAAGGCTTGAGACACGACAACCTAAAAAGGCAGTGTAAGGCTTCGTATGGTCGGATTCATAGTCCGTGTAGAGGCTGATAATGGCACCGTCAGTCTTATTCGGGATTTGCGAAAGCATATTTTCACCGAGCAAGCGTTGCCAAAGTGCGCCAATATCTTGAGCGGCTTGGGCGTTTTCATTGGTGGTACGAGTTTCGATACCGATGAGCTGAAATGCGGTGATTGATTTGTTTTGCATAATGATTTTTTAGTTGATGCAACAAATCTAAAACCGACTTGTGTCAAGGGTATGTCAGGGGTGCTTTTTAGGACCCAAAAAATATTCAAGCAAGTCAAAATCGTGCGCTTCAAAGAGGTCTTCGGAGACTGCTAGGCTTTGGATTTGGTCGAGTCTAAATTCTCTCTGCGCTTCGCGCAACTCACAATAGGCGATCATGATCCAGTTTTCATGCGTGCTGTAAAGCGCGAGCGGTTGGACCCGGCGCTGAGTCAATTCCTCTTTGTACAAGGAGAGATAACGGAGGTCAATACATTGGAAGTTAGTGATGGCCGATTGGATGCTGGTTAGATAATCGCTAGTGGTATTGAGGCCTAGGTTTTGGATGAAGACCATGCGCTGCGAGAGCAAATCCGCCTTCTCCTTTTCTTCATAGCCGAGCACAGCCTTGATCTTGGTAATCGCTTCTACATAATGCTTGACCAAGGAGGTGTCCTTATTACGAATGATGAGGCTCTCGGCCGTGATCAAAGCATTGGCTTCCTCCTCCGTAAACATCACCGGAGGGATGCGATAACCCTCGACCAGAGAATAACCCTTACCCTCTTCGGTGTAAATCGGTACGCCAGAAGCTTCTAAAGCACGAATGTCTCGATAGACCGTGCGTACACTGACCTCAAAGCGCTTGGCTATCTCGGTAGCCGTGATGAGCTTTTTGCTTTGCAGATAAGTAAGGATGGCCGCGAGGCGCGATAGACGGGATCGTTCCATGCAGTGGAGGTATAAGACTCAAGAAACGGAATAATTTTAAGAATCCTGCCACAACATCGTCAAGGCATCTTCCTTTTCGGCCACAATTTTAAAGCCCATGCGGACATAAAGTTGTCTGGCGGGATTGAGTTTGTTAGTCGATAATGAAATCCGTCGGACACCCTGATCAAGGTACTTTTGCTGAATGGCGCGGATGAGGGCAGTCCCTAGGCCTTGGCCTCGACTCTCTTCGCGAATTGCGATCCCGATCTCTGGGGTGCTTGCATCGACAAAGCCGTAGCCTTTGTTGGCTTCGCTAAAGCATCTTCCCCAGACTAGACCCAAGGGCTCGTTTGCTCGTTCTGCGACCAGCGCCAAATCATGTTTGCCTGATCCCCAGTCGATGATGTACTTGGCCAAATCGGGGCGATCAATGATTTCGCGAGGAAAGGGTTCATGTCCTTCGGGTACGAAAAATGAGGTATAAAACATCTCTCGCATGAAGGCATGTTCAGTCGGAAGTAGCGGCCTTATGTGATGCATGCCAAACTTACTTAGTTGCTTCGCAGAACGTTTATTATTTAGGTGGTTTACGCGCTACATTTACAAGCGTTCCGCGCAGCGGTAGATTATAATCGACTTTCTACTCCCGCATCAAGATTTTTAACTCTCCTCCGTTCATAAGTTGCTGGTGGGTAAAACTCAAGTCTTCCAATATCTCGCCATTGAGGGAAGCACTGGCCACATAGGGATGGTTCGCGGCATTGTTTTGGACCGTGATACGGAACGCCTTGTCTCCGGGTAAACTAATGCTGACCTCATCGATTAGCGGCCGACCGATATGATAAGTTGGCTTGCCCGGACAGACTTGATAGAAGCCCATAGCATTGAGGACGTACCAGGCAGACATAGCCCCGCAATCTTCATTGCCTGAGATGCCATCAGGAGTGGGTTCGTAGAGGGTTTGCAATATGCGATCGAGATGCATTTGCGTCTTTTCTGGCTGCCCCGCCCAATGATAAAAATAGGCGATATGATGGCTTGGCTCGTTGCCATGCGCATATTGACCGATCAAGCCTGAGATATCAGCTGAGGCATGTTCCCCTTCTATTTCACCGCTTGCGGTAAAGAGAGAATCGAGTTTAGCCGCAAAAGTGCCATTGCCTCCCATGCCATTTATCAGCCCCTCTACATCATGGGGTACGAACCATGACCACTGCCAAGCATTGCCTTCGATATAGTCGCCTAAATCATGGTCAGAGAAATAAGGGCTAAAGGGTTCCTTCCAGTCTCCGTTGGCTTTTTTGCCACGCATAAACCCCAAATCTGTATCAAGGTACTCGAAGAAGTATTGACTCCGTTTGAGGTATTTAGTCTCGATATCGGTCCTACCCAACTTACGCGCCATCTCAGCGATACACCAATCATAATAAGCGCACTCCAAGCCGTAGGAAACGGAACCTGCAATCGAATCTCCTGGCACAAAACCCAAGCGTTCGATGAAGTCGAGATGCTTAGGCATAAGTTGCGCAGCTCGCGGTTCTTGAATCTGAGCAATCACCTCAGGATGATATTGTGAACTGAAGACAGCCGCTTCTAGGGCTTTTTTGTGATTAAGACCTGGTAAGTTTTTGGCCATGGCATCCGCCAATACAGCCGCAGCCGGATAACCCACCATGGTCCCGGTATAATTAGCCGCCAAAGGCCATTTAGGTAAGACACCGCCATCTTCATACTTCTGCACCAAGGACTGAGCGAGGATGCCGGCTCTCTCAGGATCGACGATCGTCATCAAGGGATGCCAAGCACGGAAGGTATCCCAGAGCGAGAAAATGGTATAGTTCGTAGTGCGTGGAGCAGCTTGGTGAATTTCTTTATCCATACCCCGATATTTACCATCTACATCCTGAAAAATCTGCGGTGCAAACATGCAGTGATAGAGAGAGGTGTAAAAGTTTTTCATCACCTTCTCGTCTTGACTTTTGATCTTAAGGATGCTGAGTTGGTCCCGCCATTTTTGG
>JBCCQN010000337.1:0-5263 GCA_039024315.1 Bacteroidota bacterium | reverse complement strand
AGGAAGGTTTGTTTCATGGGGCAAAACTACGGAAATTTACCCAATGCACTTTCACTATTATAGTCTCAAGGCACTCGCCAAAGCGCTTACTGAAAAACATCAGTCTGAAAAAGTACAGGCTTGCTTTACCCAAAATAAAGACGAGCTGGTTATTGAGCTAGAAAGTGGAGTTCTCAGAGTCGGTTGTCATACCCCCTTGACCTATTTGGTACCCTTCCCAGAGTTTGCTAGAGCAAGACGCAATGTGGCGGATCTATTTCCTCAGATTCAGGGCTTGGCTATCACAGATTTTCAAGCAGTCCCGCAGGAGCGTATCATGCTGATGAATTTGGAGGAGGACTTTCAATTTATCTTCAAGCTGCATGGTCCGGCCAGTAACGCCATCCTCAGACAAGGAGGCGAAACGCTAGCCTTATTCAAGCAACAACAGGAAGAAGATCGAGATTTTGTTATCGAGCCGGGAGAATGGAATGAGGCTGGCCTTGAAGCAGAACCTGTGATGGATGAGACCAGTGTTTTGCACGCTTTGCGAACGATCTCCCCTATCTTCGAAAGGAAGTTTGCCAGAGCCGTGCTAGCCAGAATGAAGGAGCGCAGTGATTTTGGGCAGGTCTTGCAGCAATTGATAGACGAATCTCAAGACCAGCTTTGGTATCTCAGAAAAGAGTCCAATCGGATTCGCTTTGTGCCTTTCAAACCGGAGGATGGGCTGGGCGTTCCCGTAGAGGGAATCATAGACGCCTTACAGCTGTTTATTAGAGCTTACTATCAATACTCGAGTTATCGCCAAATGTACAGTGCTACTGAACGCGCTATCAGTAAGCCCTATCAAAAACTCCAACGCACTTACGAGTCTTATCGCAAAAACGTCCATATCCTCGAAACCGATCGTAATCCCGAAGAGATTGGGCACCTCCTGATGGCCAATTTGCATGCGATTGAAGCCAAATTGAAGTCGGTAGAGTTGGACGACTTTTATACAGGTGAGAAGATTACCATCAAACTAGATCCTCGCCTCAATCCTCAGGAAAACGCCAAGAAATATTACAGTAAACATAAGCAAAGAAGAGGCAAGCTCAAGTACCTCAAAGAGCAACTCAATGAACTAGAAGAGCGCCTGCTTGAAGGGGAAGAGCAACAAGAGATGTTTAGAAGCCTTGTTCCTCCGGACGAATTGATTTTAGGGTCCAACGGCTTTGATTATAGCAAAATCAATACGCTACGAAAGTTGTACAAAGCCCTCAGCAAGAGCGGAGAAACCCAAGGCCAAAAGCGCATCCCATACCGAACATTTAAGCATCAAGGCTACGAGATTTTTGTGGGCAAAGGAGCGGCAAACAATGATCAGCTTAGCTTCAAATTTGCCAATAAAGAAGACCTCTGGCTGCACGCTAAGGATGTAACGGGTTCGCATGTAATCATCCGCAAGCGACCGGGGCATCCCATCCCGATGGATGTGCTAGAATATGCCGCTAGACTAGCGGCCTTCTATTCAAAACGAAAAACGGATTCTCTGGTACCCGTGCAATACACCACCCGAAAATACATCCGAAAACGTAAAGGCGATCCGCCCGGATTAGTAGCGGTAGATCGAGAGGAAGTGATTATGGTGGAGCCCGGAAAATAGACCCAACGCTAGCACAGCGACCAACGTGAATCAGACTAAGACACCCTTTTACTTTAGCTATGAAGACACTCACTACTATTCACACCTATTTTCTACTTTTTTCACTTAGCTTTTTACCCGCATTAGGACTCACACAATGCCCCGATGATGATGTAGTATTTAGCAGCCAGGCAGAAGTAGACGCCTTTAAACAACAGTACCCTAATTGTAGCCACTTAAAAGAAAATCTATTCATCGTTTCCTCGAATGACATAGTTGATCTAAGTGGCTTGAATCAAATTAGGACGATACGGCTACAATTATTTGTGCGTGGCAATGATGCATTGGTCAACTTCAATGGTTTAGATAGCTTATTTCAAGTAGGCACAGAACTCGTGATTGAGGATAACCCCTCTCTGCAAAATCTGCAAGGCTTAGAAAAGCTCACCCATATCGGAGCAGATTGCAAAATTGAAAGTAATCCAGTCTTAAGCAGTCTGCAAGGACTAGACGGACTGGAAACGATCGGAGGTAATTTGTGGCTTTTCTGGGATAATGCGCTTACTGACCTAACTGGATTGGGGAGCCTAGAGAAAATTGGTCAAAGCCTTCTAGTAAAGGTCAACGACAATCTGCAAAGCTTCAATGGCCTAGGAGCCTTAGATTCTTTAGGCGGCAGCTTAGATGTCAATGGGAATCCCAAGCTTGAAGATTTTAGCGGTTTGGAAAGCTTACGAGTGATAGATGAATTTCTGCAAGTAGAAGAAAGTCCGGAGCTCAAAAACCTACAAGGGCTCAATGCCTTAGAAAGAGTGGGCAAACGAGTGATCCTACTTTTTAATCCCTCGCTGGAAAGCTTGCTTGGATTGGAAAGCTTGCAAACCGTAGGAGATGGATTACTGATTTGGCGCAACCCCAAAATCAAAAATTGCCTAGGCTTGGACGCTATCAAAAATATCTACGGCTATGGCTTGAGTGTCACCGGCTGTGATCAGTTTGAGAGTTTAAATGGCTTGCAAAGCCTTGAGGAAGCAAGCGCGATCCAACTGAGAGATTGCCCCCAACTTACAAGTCTACAAGGTCTTGATAATTTGACGCGTATCTACTTTAACCTATATATCGATTCCTGCCCGCTGATCACCGATTTAAGAGGCATGGATCAATTGGTACAATTGGATGCTAGCCTTCTCTTGCTAGGCAATCAAAATCTACAAAGCCTGAGTGGCTTGGAATTTTTAGGCCGTAATTCCCTTAGCCTTTTGGGCCTAGTTGGTAATCCCGTCCTCAATGACATCAGTGCGATAGAGCGGGTGGCTACTATTGATACGGTATTTATCAATAACAATCCTCAGCTTAGTCAATGTGAGGTCCAAGGCGTTTGTAGCCTATTAGAGCGTAATCCAGACTTTCTCAGTGTGGAAAATAACCTTGCTGGCTGCAACAATCATTCAGAGATCGAGCTAGCCTGTGAGCAGAAACCGGCGCCTGAGGCTTTTGAGTATCGTCTTTTTCCTAACCCTAGTCGGGGAACGCTCAGACTCGAACAAAACGAAGAACTCATTTTTATCAATCAGCTAGATTTTATTGACGCCAAGGGGAGCTTGGTTTATCGGCAGAAGCGCGAAGAATTCGATTTCTTTGATTATTTTGATTTGAGGCAGTTACCTGCTGGTTTGTATCATGTGATACTCTATACCGATGCCGGCGAAACTCGCCTAGAAAAAATCATATTCGACTAACTACTTATTCTTTTATGCGCTGGACTCTGCTACTCTTTTTGCTATTGGGTCAAATTACGCTTCAGGCTCAGGCTCCCAAAGTAGTAGGCTATTTGCCTTCCTATCGCTTTAGCCTCAACGATCAACTTGCCTACGAGAAACTGACGCATCTCAACCTAGCCTTTCTCAATCCCGATACTTTGGGCAATTGGTCTATTGCCGGAGCCGATATCAATCCTATCATCCAGAAAGCAAGGCAAGTAAATCCCAATATCCAGATTTATATCTCCATTGCAGGAGGAGCGGTAAATGCAGAATGGGCAGCTGCTTACAACAAATTTATGCAGCCAGATAAGCTAGGAGGCTTCGTCCAATCCTTAATAGCCTATGCCAATCAATATCAATTAGATGGATTAGATATCGACTTAGAGTGGAGCAATGTTAATAGTTTGTATAGCCCCTTTGTCCTCGCCTTGCGAGACTCAGTTGATATACACGGCCTTGGCCTGACGGCGGCTTTACCGGGTACTTATCGATATCCGGAGATAAGCGATCCTGCACTCCAAGCCTATGATTGGATCAATTTGATGGCTTACGATCTTACTGGCCCTTGGGCTCCCAATAATCCAGGGCCACACTCTCCTTATAGCTTTGCGACCCAAAGTATCACTTATTGGCAGGGGCAAGGATTATCACAAGAACAAATGGTGCTGGGTGTGCCTTTCTACGGCTATGACTTTTCTAATGGTGGCAGTGCTTTTAGGTATGCCGGTATGGTGGAACAGGATACGGCCTACGCCTGGATAGATCAAGTTGGCCAACGCTATTATAATGGTATCCTTACGATTCGCAGTAAGACGGCTTTGGCATTACAGTCTTGTGATGGCATCATGATTTGGGAGATAGGGCAAGACGCCTTCGGCCAATATCAGGACTACTCCTTACTTTCTGTTATTGACGAAAGTATCAATATCAGTAGTAGTATTGAAGGGAATTGGCAGGAGCAACTCTCAATTGGTCCTAATCCATTTCAATCCTCTTTTAAATTATTCACTGATTCCGGCCTAGCGCTCGAATGGTCCCTTTGGGATATGCAGGGTCGAATCGTCAAAAGAGGGCAGTTACTTAATGGCCAAAATCAAATGGAAGTTCCCACTAGTGAGTTGGCTGCTGGTCTTTACCACCTACGCCTTCAATACCAAGATCAAGTACTACAACAGAAAATGGTAAAATATTGAAGCAGAAATGTCTCTAGATATAAAACTTTTTTAATAAGCTCCCGTACATAAAAGGGAAGAGACACAGCACTATCATGATACAATTACTTAGTTCTCTTCAAACACGACAAACATTCACCATTTAGTCGCCCCTCCGCATTTGCGGAGGCTTTCGGCTTTGAATTGGTACGAGGATTGTTTTTTTACTAACATTGTTTAGTCAAAAACAGCCCCGAATGCGGAACCTCTTTCTCATCTGTCTTAGTATTGTATTTCTCTCAGCCTGTGAGGCAGGCTCTTCTTCCCAAGCTATTGTCCAACCTACTAGTATCATTCCTGCCCCCACTGAATTGAGTTGGCAGGATGGTTATTTTCAATTTGATGAGCAAAGTTGTTTTATCGTTCCCGCAGGGGACGCCGACCTCCTACAAATCGGATCGCAGCTTGCCCAAATCATCCGTAAATCCACCGGACTCCCTTTACCAGTCAAGACCCTAGACGATAGCGAGCTCAACAATAATGCGGTAATCCTCAGGCGCGATGAACGTATCGAATCTCCAGAAGCTTATCATCTAAGCATCGACAAAAACGCAATTAGAGTCAGTGCCAATAGCGCCTCCGGAATTTTTTATGGCATACAGACTATCCGGCAAATGCTGCCAATAGCAGGTCCTAACGATCAAAATGCGGCCAATTTGAGGTTGCCAGCGGTAAAGATTGTT
>JBCCQN010000336.1:0-5466 GCA_039024315.1 Bacteroidota bacterium | reverse complement strand
TCAGGCTGTCTCCGCTATATCTTCAAGCAGCTTTTACACCACTTTTTGATCTCGTTTTTCAAGTGCTTTTTCCCAAAGCGGTTGCAAAGATGAAAAGCTTTTTTGCCAATTCCAAAAATAATTTTAAATAAATTACCTTGACCGAATTACTTACAAAAAACTTCTTCTAAGAACTTATCGCTTCTTCAAAGCGGGCTGCAAAGGCCATGAGAATATTCCCAATTTCAAAACCCTTCTTCAAAAGAAGTTGAAACCGCTTCACAACTAACTTCTAAACACTTTAAAAGAACAACCGCTTTTTTTATGAGCGGGCTACAAAGATAGGCTAAGCAAACCTATATTTCCAAATAGTAAGGAGAAATAGTTGTCCACAACAGCCTTAAATGTACGTGGATAAAAACACAAGGATCGGGCCAAAATAAATTTGCTAATAATAAACCACCTCACAGTCAGGCTTTAGCAAACGGAAAGCATCAACTTTGCGTTCGCTTAGGCGTGTATTAAAACAGATAAGCTGCTTGATCTTTTTGAGCTCACTTAGTGATTTAAGGCTACTTACATCGGTTGAAGAGCAATCTAAACGAGTCAAATTACTCAGACTTTCCAGTGGCTTTAGACTTTTTATCTGAGTACCGCTAATATTCAATTTACTCAATGAAGGGAGCGAGCTTAAAACAATTAAGTCCGAAACAGGAGTATTTTGGATATTTAGGGTCTCCAAATTGATCAAAGCAGCTATAGGACTTAAGTCGGAGATAGGATTGCGCGGACAATTTAAGACCCGAAGAGATTTATGTTTCCGCAGCGGATTAAGGTTCGCAATTGGAGTATCCGAAAAACTCAAAGATTCCAAACGAAGAAAGGGATATAAAGGCTCTAATGATCGCAGTAGCTGCCCTTGAGTATTGACCTCTCTTAAGCTACATAGCTTATGTAGTTGCGAGCTAGTCGGACTAGGATCTATTGAGATTAAATTTCTAAACACCGTTTGCCAACTACTATCTAGGCTCCCCCACCATTGCTGCAAGTTCTCCTTACGGTAAAGCACAAGCAGATGAGGCAAGAAGCTTAGAATTTGTATCACTTGAGGATCTCTGACTTCGGTACCTTCTGCTTTGACCAAGCCAAGATTTTCGAGGTCCTTGAGATATAAAAGATCTTTGACGGTAGTCTGTCCAATGTCTAAGGTCTCAAGATTACGGAGAGCTTGTAAGGCTCTTACTGATAAGATGGCCGTGCCAGAAAGGTCAAGATTACGTAAATTTCTCAGCGCCTCTAGAGGGCTCAAATCACTGATCAGCGTTCCGCTAAGGTTAAGTTGCTTTAGCTCGACTAGGTCTTTGATTGGTAGTAAGCTTTCAATCCCAGTATTGCTGCAGTCCAATTTTCTTAGCTGGCTCAATTGCGCAGCAGGGGTGAGGTCGGTAATCTCCGATCGGTTGCTAATGTCTAATTCCGTAATATTGGATAGTTCGTGGAGCGCTTCCCTATCTGGCCCCATCTGCCAAGCCATACGCTCGGAAAGAAGCGTTCGCCAAGGGCGTGATAAAGATTGCCACCAAAACTGCAAAGCAGCCGACTCATACAAAACCAAGACCTCAGGCCGAGCTTCCATAAATCGATTGGCGGCTAATTGGTCTATACCCGTCATATCACAATAAATCTTGCTGAGGGCAGGCAGTTTTAATAAAGGATCCAGATTTTGAATCTCAGTACCTTCACAAAACAACAATCGCAGTGACTTTAGTTTAGACAGAGCATTCAAGTCCACAAGCTCAGTATGGTCAATGTACAGGGTAGATAGAGAAGCGAGATCTGCTATCGGGCCAATCTCGGATATAGGAGAGCCGGTAAGCTTCAGATTTTGTAATTGGGTAGCGCTTGTAAGAGGAGTCAAATCCCTCACCCGAGTGTAGGAAATATCCAATTCTTCTAGTCGGGTACTTGCCTTCAAATTCTCAATATTAAGCAGAGGGGTGTAGGCGAGTTGAAGGATACGAAGCTTGCTAAAATGCTCAAAGGCAGCCAAGTTTTGTAAAAAGGTATGGTGGGCAATCACTTCTCGGAGCGCCGTGGCATATTGTAGCGGAGCTAACGAATTGACCGGAGTATAAGAACAATTTAGTACTTCTAAGCGAGTCAAATTGCGAATGGAGGTTAAGTCCCTCACCTTAGTGCCGGAAATATTGAGCTTGCTTAGCCTACTTAGGCGAGCAATTGGTCCTAAATCATCAATTTCGGGAAAAGAGCTGAGATCAAGCTCCTCTAGTTGAACCAGTCGCTTAAGTTCGCGATATAAAATCGGATCGTTGAGGATAAGGGTATCAAAAGCGAAGGTATCCGCAGCGAAGAGCTCTGACAAGGAGGAACGCATCGAGTCACCCGCTGGCAAAGAAGGTGCAAGCAAGATGGTATCACCCACTTGGGCCGCGAGATCGAGCTCCAGAATATCTCCCATGCTCTGAGAATCATTAACCATTAGCTGATCGGCAAAAACATCTTTCCAAGGAAGAGACATTTCATTCCACCAGTTGGCTAAGGCGGCGTCTTCGCTTAAGGCCGTTGTATAAATACTGACGATCTTAAGGAGACGATTTTCTTGATCGAGATTGATTTCAATAAAGCGTTCTTGAAATGTATTGATACTATCTCCTTCTACATTAATACCTTCCAAATGCCGATTAAGGCGGACGATAAAAAACAATTCTCCATTTTCTAAGAGCGAATGATCGACCGCCTCCACTTCAAAATCAAAACGTACCTGCTCATAAAAAAAATCGATATCCTGCAGGTAGGCCTGAACATCTTTGTTGGTCACTACCGAACGGTAAGTGAGAAGATCGTCCTCTATTTGCACCTCCGCATCCTCAAAGATCTTGAGGTAGCTTTGGTTGATGATAATATCTTTTTCCCGGCGGGAGGTCTGTGGATCGCCGAGGGTATTCATGACAAACTGTAGAAAGCGCACAAGCTGCCGGCTTTGCTGCTTATACTCACTGAGCAGCGTGGTGTCAGCCATGGCATCTTGGGCCGAGAGTGGTTGACTAAGCCCGATGGCAAATAAAAGCCACCAGCAACATACAAAGCGCAATTTCATTGGCGATAGATATAGTTTAACAATATTTCTTTGTTCCCTTCTTCGATCTGCGTCATTTGAGTAATTAACCAACCTCGATTACCTCCTTGACGCTCTACTTCTGATAACTCGAAATACCAATTTTCGATTTGAAAAAAGTGGAACTTGACCTTATTCACAGTGTGAAACTTAAGGTTCCCCTTTTTGTACTCGTACAAAAACAGTGTCAAATAATCAGGTTGGAAGCCTTCTTCCGTAAATTTTTCTGGATTATTCGCTTCGCGAAACACTTTTATCAAGTTCATGAAGTCGAGTTCATGACTCAAGGGGTGTAAAAAGTCTGGAGGGTCGCTGTCCCCCGCTTCGCGGAACGCTCGTGCGAAGGGTTCAAAATAAACGTTGGTAAACACCCATTTTGAGCCAATCGTATCTTCTTCCAACTTGAGGAAAAGCGTCAAATTGACTTTTTCTCCCTTATAGTAAAAGGTGGTCAATACTTCAGCAAAGAACTCTCCCCCATGAAAGTCCAAAAAGACCGGTCTGGCGGGATTGGTTATAGATCGTATGAATTTAGACCGTTTATTTCGGTTTAGGTCTTGGTTGCCGCTATCAAAAAGCATATTTAAATACTCTTCCCGTAGGCGAGCATTGCGATAGAGGCTGTCTCGTGGGTAATAGCGTTCCCCAAGGGGAGACTCCTCTCCATTAAAGCGGCGAAAAAATTGATTGACTTGCTTAGTAGAGGCGTAGAGTACTTTTTCGTCTCCTAAGTAGTCCCCCACCCTTTGGGCATGGAGACCAAAACCAGACAGTAAGCAAAACAGAACGAGCCAATAGCGTAGAAGTTGTTGTGCAGCAATAGGGCTAATGGCGGTCATACTAATTTTTTAAGTACTTAGTAGGGAGTATGAAGTAGTTAGACGGATAAGTGCAATAACGCATATCTATGTACTAACTACTTGCGTCTTAATACTAATGAGAAGCGTTCACCGAAGGTGTCGGCCCAAAAAAATCAAAGAAAAAGAGGGAGGCCTCGAACGCTCCCCTACTCTATTATTTTTTTAGCTAGTGGTTTCTTTGACACGGATATCGCCGAGCAGCACGTCCCAAAACTCAATAGTACGACCTCCGATCTGGGTACTTTTACGCTCTACGTAAACCGTGATGTCCTTTTTGGTGGTATCCATATACTTTAAGCCTTCTTTGGTTACCCCTTCAAAGCGCTGATAAATGGTAATTACCCCCACATAGCGACCATCCGGTTGTAGCTCAAGATCCGAGATATATTGGATTTTGAACCAACGAATGCTGACTTGATCATAGTTGAGGGCCATCAAGCGTTCGCAATAGCGACGAGGACCAAAGTATTGGATTTCTTCACGGTAAAGAGAAGAGACTCCGATCTCGGCATCATCGGCAAATAGCTCAACCGCTCTATCGATCACACGATCGGCCTCAGAGAAAGGCGTATCCTTATCACCAATAATGCTAATGTAAGTACTCAGGTCTCGAACCTTTTCCATGGCCAAAGAATCAATCGCACGCTTACGCTCGGGCGAAATATCAGCTTGCGCAAAGAGGGCGGTGCTACTCATAGCTCCCCAAAGCAGCAATACAGCAGTTAGTATTCTCATTGTTTTATCAGTTCTAGTTCTTTGATTCTTCCGTTTGCGTCTAAAACGACATTGCGTACTCGATTGGTATTATTACCTGTGTCCTTGAGATAATTAAGGTATTTCCGAATGGTGGTCGGACGATCATAATCAACCGTACTTCCGCTCTGACTAATCACAATCAAAACTGGCGCTCGATCTGAGCTAAACAAACGGAGGGCATCATCGATTTTTGCATTGGCGATGGCTTCATTACCCGCATTGGAGATATCGCCAAAGAGTTGGTCTACTCTTGGACCCATATTTTGACTGGCCGCTGCCGCTGCTTCGGCTTCTGCTTTTTCCCGCTCTAAACGTTCAAGACGTTCGCGCTCTTGCTGCAGGTGATACTCAGCTTTGCGAATCGCAACTAATACTTCAGCGTCATCTTTGTACTTATCTTTTAGCGCATCTAAGCGATCCTGATAGCGATCTACATCATCAATGCCATTGCAAACCGCCATGGCTATATCAGCAATTTCTTTGAGGGCTTGATCTTTTTGTTTGGCAGCCAAGGCTTCCTGACGAGCCATTTCTTCGGCGAGTTCTTTTTTCTTTCTACAGCCAACGGAGCCAAAGGCAATAGTAGTGGCTAGTAGCATGAGCATCATGCGATAAGTCCAATGGGCGGTCCAATTCATAGGGAAAAGGTCTTGTAGTATAAAAGTTGAGATTTGAAACTGGAAATTATCAGAAATTAAGGATTTCCAATTGCTTTATTCCAATTTCAAATCTCTA
>JBCCQN010000335.1:0-5474 GCA_039024315.1 Bacteroidota bacterium | reverse complement strand
TGTATGGCCAATATTCGACTTTACTGAACCTAAGGCTATTGGGTGCTGTGGATTATTTTTTAGCAGCTCATTTTGTTCTGCTATATCTTGAGCTTCAATACCAGTGGCAGACAGTTCTCGGTAGTCCACTTGGGGGGATAAGGTTGTTCCGATATCATCGATGATAGCATAGGCTTGGGACTGTGGTTGAGAGCCGTTTGTTAATACTATAGCGCCGGCCCCCTCTCCGATTAACCAGCCATTATCATTCTGGTTAAAGGACAAACTGGGATGAGAAGATTGATTTACTTGATCTTTTTTATTCCGCAAGAGGACGTTTTCTAGGCCTCCAGCAAAATCTACTGCCCCAACTACCACCGCATCTACTTCACCGAGGGACAGCATATTTTGGGCGATTTCCAGTGTTTTAAAAACAGAATTTTCCCCACAAGAAACGGTAAAAGCTGGACCCGAAAAATCCCATAGTGCAGACACTCGACTAGCCATAAGGTTGCCAATGTAGCTAGTGAATTCACTTGGCATCGGCGTTCCTTCTCTGTAGTTGATACTATCCTTGCAAAGCTGCATTAGCGCCTCCTCCTGTTCTAGGCTGAGCTCAACCCCACTATTCTCTAAAGCCTCTTTTAATTGCCAAGAAGTATCCCAGCGGGCCATAATTTGGTGGATCGCCAATTCGGTTTCCATCGCGACCAGGACTGCCACATTTTGCGATTCTGCTAAGCCAGCATCCTTAATGGCGTTGTCAGCGACCTTTAATAAAAGGGCTTGTTGAGGATGCAGACGCTCTGCTTCTTTAGGTTGGATTTTATATCGTAATAAATCGATCTCAAATTCATCGATATAAGCTCCAGGAGGTGCTTTTCCCTCCTCAAAGCCAAATTGTTTAAGGAGCTCACTGTTCTGCTCAAACCCCTTCCATCTATTTTTTGGTAGCGCCTTAAAATGCTGTTTACCTTGGTAAATCGTTAGGTAAAAATCCTCAATCGAACGACAATCACCAAAGTGTGCATCCATCCCAATGATTGCCATGGGTTGCATTGCAATTTGCTCTGCAGGCGGAAGATTTGCCTTACCTTTAGTATAATTTTGCACGACCATGTGGGCATTAGTACCGCCAAAACCGAAAGAATTGATGCCCGCTTGTTTGTTGGCGATGGCCCAAGGAGTGGTTTGATAAATCATTTTTGAGCTCCCCGCCCAAGCTTCATCCGGCTCAATGGGATTTTGCAGATTGATATTAGGCGGTATTTGGTCTTTTTGCATCGCCAATAAGACCTTCAATAAACCAGTCATCCCTGCGGCGGTCAATAAGTGTCCCATATTGGACTTAACTGACCCAAGGAGTGGGCTAGTATCGTACTTTTTGAAAAAAGTAGCGATGGAGTTTAACTCTGTAACATCCCCCAGAGGAGTACCCGTTGCGTGGCATTCAAGATAGGAGGTGTCTTTTGGGGAAATGCCATTGTTAAGATAAGCTCTTTCAAAAGCGAGATTTTGCCCCTTGGGATTTGGGCTAAGTAAAAATTTACCACGGCCGTCGTTAGATAAGCCAATGCCTCCGATGACTGCCAGAATATTATCACCATCTCTTTCTGCATCCTCTAGTCTTTTTAACAAAACCATGCCTGCTCCTTCGGAAGAAACTAAACCAGCAGAATTTTGATCAAAAGGAACAAACTTTTTGCCCCTTGGTGCATAAGCATGAAAAATCGAAAAACCAATATGAATAAACAATTGATCAGAGGCGCTTACTGCACCGGCAAGCATCAAGTCTGATTTGCCTGTTATCAGTTCATCACAAGCCAGTTTGATGGCGTAGAGAGAAGTGGCACAAGCTGCATCTAAAGCATAATGACTCCCTTTTAGTCCGAGGGCTTTACTGACCATCTCGGAGGGGGGATAGGTCAATATTTCATTCTCCGGCTGAGGATATTTGTGAGCAGGTAGGCTAAATGCTTCCTGTTTTAATAACTTTTGAACAGCTTTTGCCGTGGTTTGTGTATATACATCAGCCAAAAGGCGATGAGAAGAACTAGTAGGAAACGATAAGTTTCCGAGGATTAAGCCACATTTACTTAAGCTTTCATCATTATTTAGGTATCCGCCTTCGCGCAACGCTTCTCTTGCGACATATAGCGACCACTGATAAAGCTTGTCTTGCTTAGCTAAGTAATCTGCTGGCAGTTGGTATCCATAAGGATCAAACTCAAAATCTCTGATATAGCCTCCGCGCAAGGAGTAACACTTATCTTCAATCCCCTTTTCAGGCTTAAAGAATAGTTCGGGATCTATCCCAAAGTCTTCCGCCACTGCGCTGCCTGTCAAGTCTTTTTCCTGCATCAAGTTTTCCCAAAACTCTTGCGGAGTTGAGGAGCCAGGAAATAAGGCGGAGGTTCCGATGACTGCTATTTTTGTCATTTTGAGGTCTGCTACCAAGTCAAATTTTTAGAGATTGTAACTGCCGCACCAATCGTTTCGATGTAAACGTTTCCTTCTTCATCATAGACGGTACAATTCGCTACCATTTTTACATCGCTAGCTTCTACTATGGCTACTTTGACAAATAATTTTTTGCCAAAAGGTACTGGCTTGTAGAAAACAGCGCTTTCTGTTTGCAAAGGGAGACTTTTTGCATTGTCTTTGTTTTTTTGCACCCAAACTAGCATGCCTTGGTATTGAATATCGGCGAAAAAGGTATTGAACGAGAAAAGAGGAAATTGCCCTTGCTCTTCCAATGGAATTTCTGGTGCCTTACAGGATAGAATTATCTGCTCACTGTTACAATTCAAAATTTCTTCGATTCCTTGGAAGTACTTACCGTGAAATAGGGACCCATCTTGATACAATATAGATCCAGACGGATTTGGATAGTTCCCGCTTATTTGAGGAGAAATGTTAGGTGCCTCTGGGAGAGATTTTTTGTTAATAAGCGTAATATTGGATCTGTAATGATAGAGAGGAAGTTTTCCTCCTTCACTCAAAATACTCGTTTCAAAGACGATCTTATCGCTCTGTTTTTGTATTTCTTTTACCTCTAGAACGTAATCTTCTTTTTGGTTGCCATCGAATACAATTCCCTTGAACAATTTGGCCTTTTCGATTTTGAGTACTTGAAAATCTGGGTATAGATTTTCACAAACTTGGGCCATCCACCCTGCTGCCTTTACCACGGGTAAGACAGCCTTGCCTTGAATTTTATGATGATTTAGGAAGGGGTTGTCTTCTAACTTAAGTTTCCTATGGATACGGAAGCTGCGCAAATCTCCTAGATAGCTTACCGCTTTCGGCAAGGTACCCCCAATGATGCATTGAGGCTGTTGGCTGTATTCCGCGCTCAGCTCATTTACTAGCATAGCAGTTCCTCCATCAGTATTGACTAAGGTGATGCCTGCTGCTTCAAATTGAGCTTTTAGTTCACCGCTCACCATACCGCTATCCCAAGCCCCCCAATTAATCGCTGAAACATGGGTTTGGGGATGATTGGTTTTGAAGAGATGGGCCGCTTTGCTTAGAATTTCATTAGCGATAGCATAATCGGTTTGCCCCACATTACCATAAAAGCCCGCTACAGATGAAAAAAGAATAAGGTGATCTAGTTGGTTAAGATTAACGCTGCCGAGGAGGCTAAGGAGCCCATCTAATTTTACAGAAAGTACGTTTTCAAAATCTGCTTCCGATTTATCTTGTATGTATTTATCAGCGAGTCTTCCGGCCCCATGAATGAGGCCTGTAATGGGGCCAAACTCATTTACTACCTCATCAAGTGCTTGCTGAAAACTGCTTTTGTCGGTAACGTCCCCCTGAATATAGGCAACTTCAGCTCCATGAGCTCTAATTTGCTCGATTGTTTTTTCTATCTCATTTTTGGCAATAATGTTCTTAAAAATGCGCTTTACCTTCGGCAAGCTTGCTTGCTCCCCTTTTTCTTTTAGGTCCATCATGATTAATCGCTTCAAGCTGGCTTCATTAGCTTCATTTTTGGCAAAGTCTGGGACCTTAAAACTATAATCGGAACGCCCTAATAGGATAAATTTGCATCGAAAGGTCTTAGCCATCTCGATCACACAACTAGCGGTAACCCCTCTTGCTCCACCACTTACTAGAAAAACGGAATTTTCGGTGAGCTTTGTTTGTATCGGATGATTTTCTAGGAGATTGGTTTTTTGAACTTTTGTGCTTTTTCGCCCCTCTTTAGAGATGCCTACTTCCAGCAAATTAACGTTTGGATCATGCAGTTCTGCTATGAGTTGTTGCACGATGTCTTCTGTTGGAAGTTCTGGTTGAATATCTAGCGCTCTACAAAATACTGAGGACCATTCAAGATTTAAACACTTCACCAATCCCGTAATACCGCCCCCCACAACTGAAGTATTGGCTCGTTTACCTTGTCCAAGCTTGCCGTCCAAACGACTGAGAGTTACAAAACTCGAGCGTTGTTGTTTTCCAAGCTCGTTTAGGTCTTTTTGAATATGTTTAGCGATAAAAAAGATTGCTTTTACAATCTCTCTCTCGGCTTTAAAATGTTGGGCGAAGTTCCCTCCCTCAAATTCAAAGTGAGGATGTAAATGGAGAAAACTACCTGTTTTGCCATACTGAGATTGAATTTGTTGGATAGCTTGACCAACTGCCTCATCCGAGTAAGCCGAAAGGCTGACGGCATTCTTAGCGATCGGATTAGAAATCCCAGGAAGATTCATTACCACCACATTATATCCTCTCGAAGCGAGAGAATCTACCGCTTGAATACATAAATCGGAGCCATCATTTGTAATGAGCATATGATGGGTAGATGGAAGACTAAATGCTAAAAAGTCAGGTTTGGGTAGGTAAGAAAGGCCAACTTCAAAACGTTCGACGCCATGAAATTGGCCTGTTTTTACCGTTTTTTGCGCTATTTCGCTTGTAGGAGAAGCGACTATACTATCACTTTTTTTTTTCCGTGATCGCTCACATAGTCTACGATTTCCCCTAATGTCCTCAGTTCAGTCAATTCATTTGGATTGATACCAGATAGCTCAGGATACTTTTGGGTCAGGGCCCCAAATATTTCTACACGTTTGATGGAATCAATCCCCAAATCTGCTTCCATGTCCATATTCAATTCCAACATTTCTGCAGGGTAGCCTGTTTTCTCACTCACTACCTCTAGCAGCATATTAGCCATTTGAGTATTATCAACTGCCGGTGCTTGTGCTGATTCAGATGGAGTTGGGGATACGGGAGCATTATTTGTAGTTACCGTACTTTCTACTACAGCAGGACTAGCCTCATTACCTCCTACATAATCCACGATTTCTCCAAGTGTCCTCAATTCTGTAAGTTCATTTGGATTGATACCAGATAGCTCAGGATACTTTTGGGTCAGGGCCCCAAATATTTCCACTCGTTTGATGGAATCAATCCCCAAATCTGCTTCCATGTCCATATTCAATTCCAGCATTTCTGCAGGGTAGCCTGTCTTCTCACTCACTACC
>JBCCQN010000334.1:0-5481 GCA_039024315.1 Bacteroidota bacterium | reverse complement strand
CTATTATTCAATCAGCGAAAATGCGATTGCCTTTAGCCGAGTACAGGCAGAGGTGAAAAACTATACCAACTTCTATCGTAATTTGGTCTTAGCGACCCGCGTTGCCGGAGGCTTTAACCTCCCCAATGAACAAGTGCAATACTACCTAGGTGGTACCAACGAACGCTTCTTGCCACCGATTGCTTTTCAGCGTGAAGCTTTGGCAGGCCGTAGCAATACCATTGATACCTCACTACACAGCTTTCACTTTCAAAACTTCTTGATGCCATTGCGCGGCTTTCGGCCAAACTCTCGTCAAGGTACTCGCTACATCATGAGTAGTATCGAGCTCCGTATGCCTTTGAGTCGTATGGCCAAGAGTGCTCTCAATTCTAAAAATCTCTACAATTTGGAGTTGATTCCTTTTCTAGACGTGGGTACAGTTTGGGTAGAAGGCAATCCATTTTCGGACAAAAATCCTACTGACACCCAAATTCTGACCAATGGCCCCCTAACGGTCAAATTACAAACCCTAAAAAGCCCATTTTTGCTGGGCTTTGGTACTGGTTTGCGGGCAAATGTGATCGGTTATTCGATGCGTTTTGACCTCGCTTGGGGATTGGACGACGGTACCTTGCGCGCACCAATGCTGATGACCTCTATCGGCAAGAATTTTTAGAACAATCTATGCACATAGGGATTTTATCTGACCCTGCTAATTTCCATACCCAAAAGTGGGCCCGAGCGCTGCAAAAAGCAGGTGCTAAGGTCACCGTATTTTCTTTTTCTCAAGCTTGGATAAAGGGCGTGCCCTGTGTTTCGATTGAGCCTAAGTCCACCATCAATGGGCAATTGACCTATCGCAGCTATTTGGCTGGCGGTCCTGATCTGTTTGCGGAGTTGGTGAGGCATCGAGTCGATATCATCAATCCGATCAATGTTACGCCTTTTAGTGTCTGGGGCATGCGCTCCGGTTTCAAGCCGATGGTAAGTATCGCCATGGGCGCAGATATTTTGGAGTATCCTTCTCGCTTCGCGGAACTCGGCTTCAACCCCGAGCGCATCTGGAACAGCAATGCGACCAAGATGGGGCTGCTAAGCAAGGTGCAGTATCGCTTCAAATGGAGTGTTTTTAGGAGATATGTCCAACAAGCCCTGCAGGCATCAGACCTGATTACGGGGGATAATCTAGAATTGGTCAATGCGGTTAGAGATTGGTTTGGCATCCCCGCTGAACGAGTGAAGCTGAATCGCTGGGGCGTACAGCCAGAGATGTTTCAAATAGATGAGGCGAAGCGTTCCGCGCAGCGGCAAAAATACGGAGTCCGCGATTGGCAAAAAGTGGTCCTGAGCCCGCGTGGCATGAAACCGGTCTATCAGGGCGACGTGATACTGGATGCCTTTGAGCGTTTGCTGCGCCGAGGAGTGCGAGATTTAAAACTGATCATGCTTTCTGCGGGTTATGATATTCCACCGGATGTAGATGCTAAGGCCTTGGCCTTGGATGAGCAGTTCGAAAATTTTCATTACGAGCGGAGTCTCTTGTCTCGGCAAGAGGTGATTGATTTGTGGTCAATGGTAGATTCCTTTGTAGTGGCTCCGGTGTACGATGGTTATTCCAATGCCTTGGCCGAGGGCCGTTATGTAGGAGCGGTGCCGATTGTCAATAATATCTCGGCGCATCGTGAATTACTGGCCCATCAGCAAAATGCGTGGATGGTAGATCCTTTTACGCCAGAGCATTTGGCCGATGGTATCATGAATGTCATGGAAGATTATGATTATTGGCAGGGAGAGTTTGCGCCACGCAATCGTGCTTGGATAGAAGCTCATTCTTTGCTAGAACACAATATTGCGAGCTTTCTAGCTGACTGTGAAAGCGTTCTGCGCAGCAAGAAAGTAGGACAAAAACGATAATGACCTGATGGATTTCTCAACAGAAAAATCGTACCTTCGTTCGCCTTAGCGCCTGTGTACATATTTTACTGAATAAGGAAATTCTAACTCTATGCAATTCCCCGAAAATCTCCTCTATACTAAAGAGCACGAATGGATCCTCATCGAAGGCGACGTGGCTAAAGTTGGTATTACTGAGTTTGCGACCAGCGAGCTAGGTGATATTGTCTATGTAGAGATTGAAACGGAAGGCGAAAGCCTCGATCGCAATGAAGTATTTGGTACAGTGGAAGCAGTAAAAACGGTTTCTGATTTGTACATGCCCATTGCTGGTGAAGTAATTGAATTTAATGAAGCCTTGGCTGATGATCCAGAGCTTGTCAATAAAGATCCTTATGGCGAAGGCTGGATGATCAAAATCCGCCTGAGCGAATCTGTTGAGGATGCTGAGCTATTGAATGCACCTGCCTACACTGAGCAGGTAGGAGCCTAAGGCTTTTCTCGCAACCCAGCCCGGCAACTCAGCTTTTAAACCCTTCGTATTTATGCGTATGACGCGTTTTATTTGGATGGTGTGCTTTTGCCTGGCTGGGCTTGCACCCTTGCAGGCTCAGATAGGAGCCGAAATCGAACTGGCAGACCGTTATTATCAAGATGGTGAGTATGAATCCGCCTTGGATTTGTACCTCAAGATCACCAAACGGACTCCCGAAGAGAAATTTGTCAGTCGGACCATAGAGTGCTATGAGATGCTCAATCAATTTGATGACGCACTCGACTACATCAACAAAACCATCAAAAAGGATAAGGGCGCATCCGTGCTCTTTCCGATCCTACAAGCAAGTTTGTTAGAAAAGACCGGCGACCTCAAGGAGTCGGATAAGGTCTATCAAGAAACGATCACCAAAAAGCTGCGGTCGCAAGGCGACTTTGTGCAAATTGGCGCCCATTTATTTCAGGCCGGTAAGCTAGAACTGGCCAATCAGGCCTATCTGCAGGCCCGTAAGCGACTCAAGGATGACTACATCTTTGCCAATGAGATCGCCAACATCCATATGCAGTTGGGAGAGTATGCGGCTGCGACGAACGAATATCTCAACGTTTATTTTGCCAATACTTCTGACCTAAATGCGGCTAATTTGGCCATTCTCAATATGGTCAACACCAACTCGGCCGATGAGATCGAGCAGGCGCTGCTTTTGGCTTCGGACAAATATCAAACTGACCTAGGCCTTAGGACGATTCTGTACGAGTTTTATGTTTTGGCAGAAAATTTTCAGGAAGCCTTTATTCAGGTCAAAGCGATAGATCGTCTCTTCAAGGAAGAAGGCGGCCGCGTGGTGCGTTTTGCCGAGACCATGCGCAACAACAAAAACTATAATCTCTCCAATAAAGCCTACGACTACATCATCGATCGCAAGCGCAATTCGCCTTATTTCCAGCAGGCTTTTATGGAAAAGGCCATCAATGGTGAGTTACAGGCCTTTGAGCAGATCCCGGTGGATATGGTTTCTATCACCCAAGCGGTGATGAACTATGGCGATTTGCTGGATGAGTTTGGGCGTCGGCCGCAGTATTTTACGGCGATTTATCGTCGGGCTCGCCTGCAGGTATTTTATCTCAACCAACTCGAAGAAGCCCGCAAAGAATTAGAAGCAGTAGTAGCCCAGCGCAATAATCTCTCTCTTGAAGATTGGGCCCGTGGCAAACTGTTGATCGGGGATATACAATTGATGCAAGAGGAGTACAACGAATCTAAGCTAACCTATACCGAAGTAAGCGATATTTTCCGCGACCGCCAAGTAGGCGCTTTGGCTAAGTACAAATTGGGGCAGCTGGCTTACTACAAAGGGGAGTTTAATCTCTCTCAAGCCCTGCTGGGATCGATTAAGGACAATACCTCCAATGATATTTCTAATGACGCGATCAAGCTCAATCTCTTGATCCTCGACAATACTGGCTTGGACACTACGACCACCGCCTTGGAGATGTTTGCCCAGGCGCAGCTTTATACCTATCAGCGCCAGTATGAGGAGTCCATGCAATTGCTAGATACCTTGGCTTACAACTTCCCCAATCACACGCTCGCCGATGAGATTCTCTGGGAGAAGTCCAATATCTACCTCAAGCAAAATGATGTCAACACAGCCATGCGCTATATCGACCGCATCTTGACGGAGTTTCCTTACGATATTTATGGTGACGACGCCCTCTACACCAAGGCCCGCATCTTTGACTACACCCTCAAAGATCCAGAGACGGCCATGACGCATTATCTGGACTTTTTGACGCGCTTTCCCGGGAGTTTGTACTCCGTGGAGGTACGCAAGCGGATCAGAGAGCTAAGAAAGAGTTAGGTTTTTGGGGCCTCCCGATAGCTATCGGGAGCGCGGAACGTTTATCTCCCAATCAAAAAATAAAAGTATCGATCGATACGATTCGTAGGGGCACAAAATTTTGTGCCCCTACTTTTTTGTAACCTTTTTTCGGCAAGTCTTGTCTAAGGGCTTTCTGACGCAAAAGCGTCCCTGTTTCACCCTTTTACAATCCTATCATGAAGCCTATCGCTTACGTTTTTCTCCTGCTCTTTGTTTGTCTAAACGCTTATGGTCAGCGTTCTGCGAAGCAGCTCAAAACCATAGCCGGCAGCAAAGTCAAAACTAAAGCCCTTAATGCGCGCATCGCCCATCTGATGGACTCGCTCCAAATGCCAGGCCTCTCTATTGCTATGATCAATGATGGAGCAGTGGTTTACCATGAGGTCTTTGGGGTGCAAAATATCGAGACGGAAGCCCCTGTCGCCAAAAGCTCGATCTTCGAAGGGGCCTCCCTCTCCAAACCCATCTTTGCCTATTTTGCGATGAAAATGGTGGACCAAGGCTTACTCGATCTCGACAAACCTCTTTACGAATACCTCCCCCACCCTGCCATTGATAGCGCCTCGGCCGAAGACTATAAGCTCTTGACGGCGCGCATGGTACTTTCGCATAGCAGCGGTTTTCCCAATTTTAGTCATGGTAAACCTATCAAACTGGCCTTCAAACCTGGTACCGATTTTAGCTACTCGGGTGAGGCCTATCAATATCTTGCGGCCATCATTGGTATGCTCAACGGCGTCGGTTGGCGCAACAAATTCAACCAGATTTTTGAATCAGCGGTAACTGAGCCTTTGGCGATGGAGCACACTTCCTTTCTCTGGAACGACCACCTCGCCGCCCATAAAGTCTATGGCCATAAAGATGACAAACCCACCGACAATCACACCGGCGGTTGGAGTGGCGAGACCTTCAATGCTTTTTCCAGCATTCACTCTGAGGCGCTGGAGTACAGTCAGTTTATCCTCGCCATGCTGGCAGGAGAAGGTTTGAGCGAAGCCTCATTTGCCGCCATGCTAGCGCCTGAAAATCAGTTCAAAGCGAGCAGCGAATTATATCAAGAAACCGGCCAAACGGCTTGGGGCCTCGGCTTTGCTCAGAAACCTACCCCTCACGGCTTGATGCATCTTCATACGGGCAACAATCATGACTTTCAAGCCTACAGCATGTTTATTCCTGAACAAAACTACGGCTTGGTTCTCTTTACCAATTCGGATAAAATGCTAGCCTT
>JBCCQN010000333.1:0-5516 GCA_039024315.1 Bacteroidota bacterium | reverse complement strand
CGGCGAACTCCTACAACATGCCGGGGCCGCTCTTGGACCGGATGGAGATCATCTCGCTCTCGGGCTACACCGAAGAAGAGAAGGCCGAAATGGAGGTTCTAGCGAGGGCAATCTCTTTACGATCAATAAATTCAACGGAACTGTAACTAAGTTTGATGGTGGGCCTAGTCAGGCCTGGACGGATGCTTGCGCTTGCCCTTACTTTGTGAATTTTGAAAAGAGTATCAGCCCGCAGAATGTTCTGCCCTGTGGGGAAGTCAGGATTGTCTATCGCTTTCAAAACCATGGCGGGAGTTCTTTTTCCTTGGAACATTTAAGAGATACGCTATCTCCGTATCTGACGATCACGGATATTGAACCCGTTTCCTTCTCCTATGATACCATCATCGGTTTAGGCGGTAATATCTTAGAGATTGAGCGCCCGGGCTTATTTATCGGTAATGATTCAGTCGTATTGTGGGCAAGTGTAGATCCTCAGGCCGAAGGAGAATATCGCTCTCATGCTCACCTCTCAAAATTACCTATGATGCTAGGAGGAGAGCGCGTTTCTGATGATCCTAGCACCACTTTGGCAGACGATCCTAGTCTCATTCGCTTTACTCCTCAGGGCGATTTGTCGCTACAAAGCCAAGCTTCTGTCCTTTGTCCAGATGACACTATCCTCCTACAAGCGCCAGGTGGGGGTACTTCCTACTTATGGAGCGATAGATCCACAAAGAGCGAGTTGAGCGTTACGCGAGGCGGTACTTACTGGCTGGAGATGAGCAATAACTGTGGCGTATTTAGGGATACGCTTTTTATTGAGGGCCGTAGCGATGCAATTGACTTATCGTTGGGCGAAGCCCAAAGTATAGAAGCAGGCGATAGTATAAAACTCACTCCCTTTGTCAATAATGCTATAGGAGCCCTACAATATCAGTGGGAGGTATTGCCCGAAAGCCCACTTAGTTGTTACCAATGCCTGACGCCTTCTTTACAACCTCAACAAAATAGCCTTGTCAAGCTGACGGTAATTGATGAAAACGGCTGCCAAGCCACTGATTCTTTGTTGATTACTTTGTCCAAAGAGCGGAAGATATTTGTTCCTACGGCTTTTTCGCCGAACGATGATTCTTATAATGATCTATTTTATATCCAAGGATTTGGAGAGGTAGAGATTGTCAATATGCGCGTTTTCAATCGCTGGGGTAATTTGGTCTTTGTCCGAGAAGGTGGTGTGATCAACGATACTCGGCACAGCTGGGATGGTAAATCGCAGGGAAGAGCAGTTGCTCCGGGAGTATACGTTTGGGCCGCACAACTTCGTTTTCCTGATGGAGAAGTCGAATCATTTAGTGGGAGTCTGACCTTGATTCGTTAGGCTCAGAATTTTTCGTACTTTTGGGCACAGCAAACAAACCTCAAATCGCGTGAAATTAAGCAACGAAGTCAAGTTTGGAATCATTTCAGTCGTACTGATCAGCATGATTATTTACGGCTTGAACTATATGTCTGGCTCAAGTCTCTTTGGCCCGCCGCTAGTTTTGTACGCCAAATATGAAAAAGTTGAAGGCCTATTGCCGGGTAATCCCATCACCATCAATGGTCTAAAAGTGGGTAAGGTCGGTAAGCTTGAGCTGGATATGAAGGAAAAGGTTGCCGTGGCTCAATTAGAGTTCAATCGTGATCTTGAAATTCCGGATAATTCACTCGCCGTCATCTACAGCACAGACCTATTGGGCTCCAAGGGCGTGATGATCTTCAGAGCAGACTCTATCGCTCCTTCAGATACTTATTTCAGTTCTGGCCAAGAAATCATCGGTGAATTAGAGACCGGACTCTCCGACCAGGTATCCAATCTGGTGCAAGATCAGGGCGCACAAATCTTGGTAGAAGTCGCTAGACTATCCGTTAAGCTGAATGAAATAGTTACCTTGACCAAGGATCTGCTCCTCGACGAAAATAACTCCAGCTCCCTGCGAGCTAGTTTATTTAATATTCAGGCCTCTACGACCAACCTTACCAGTATCACAGAAGAGGTAGACAGTCTAGCTCGTGAGATTACCAAAATCGCTACCGACGCTGGTTCCGTAGTCAAAAATGTTGAAAACAATAACGAACAGATAGATCAGATCATCTCCAATGTGGTCAATACCACTGACTCCTTGGTGATGGCTTCCAATGAAATCCGATCCATCATGGGAGATGCGAGTGATGCAGTAGGGAATGTAGAGAATATGATCGCAAAGTTAGATACTACAGGCGGTACGCTCGGGCTTTTAATCAACGATCGCACCCTTTACGACAGTATCAATGCCACTACTGAAAATGTCAATGCAGTATTGAGGGAGATCAAAGCTAATCCAACTCGCTTTTTTGATGATATCAAGATCTATCTGATCGAACGTAAACAAGAAAAAGGCGAAAACTAGCCTTAACACTTATGCAGGCACTTTTTATGCGACACTTCCCTGAAAGTGGAAGTCCTACCTTGCTGAGAGCACCCGGAAGGGTCAATCTGATTGGAGAGCATACCGACTATAATGATGGTTTTGTCCTACCCGGGGCGGTAGATATGGGTATTTCTTTTGCGATTTCACGCAATAATCTCAAAAAAGCAAGGTTAGTCGCTCATGATTTAGATGCTAAGTATGAATGCGCCATAGACAGTATCGCCGTTGCACCAGATACACATTCTTGGGCCAACTATGTCCTTGGCGTGATCGCCCAGCTACAAGAAAAGGGACATGAGTTTGAAGGATTTGATTTAGTCTTTAGCGGTGATATCCCTAGGGGGGCAGGATTATCTTCTTCTGCTGCTCTTGAGTGTGGCGCTGGGATGGCCATCAGTGTTTTATATGACCTGTCGGTCGAACGCTGGCCTCTAGTCAAAATGGCCCAAAAAGCAGAGCATACCTATGCTGGGGTTCGCTGTGGCATTATGGACCAGTTTGCCAGTACGTTCGGCAAAGCCGAACAAGTAGTTAGACTCGACTGTCGCTCCTTGGAGTACGCCTATTTCCCCTTGCAAATGGAGGATTATAAAATCGTTCTCTGCAATACTCAGGTTAGCCATTCCCTCGCTTCGAGTGAATACAATACCAGAAGAGAAGAGTGCGAGAGGGGAGTAGCCTTACTCAAAGAAATAGATCCCAATATCAATAGTTTGCGAGACGCCAGTCTCGAGCAAATTGAAAGCATCAAGGATAAGATAAGCGATAAGGTTTATGATCGCTGCCGTTTTGTAGTCGCCGAAAATGAGCGAGTCTTAAACGCTTGTGATGCGCTAAGCGAAGGAGATCTTAATACTTTTGGAGATTTGATGTATGCCTCACACGACGGTTTAGAGAACCTATACGAGGTAAGTTGCCCAGAGCTGGACTTTTTAGTCGCACAAACGCATGATGACCCTAATGTATTGGGTGCAAGGATGATGGGTGGAGGCTTTGGCGGCTGTACGATTAATCTCGTAAAGTCTGATGCGGTTGCCGCTTTTCAAGAAAGAATGAAGTCGGCTTATAAGGCTCAATATGATACAGAGCTACCGATTTATATTGCTAGTCTGGTCGATGGGGTAGGGACCCTTTAGTCTTTTAAGCCGCGGCTTGAGCGCGGTGAACATAACAGAACCCGTTTTCTTTAGCCTTATTGCGACATTGGCGTCCACTCAATGTTGTTGCCTGACACTGAGCAGACGCCCCTATCTGTACTTCTGGTATTGCTTTTACAAGTGTTTTTTGTGGGGCCACTTTGGCTTCAATTACCTTTGGGGCCTCTAGAGCGGGTGTTTTTACGCTCTTTTTTTCCGTTGCTTGCTTACGAGGCTTTTTTTTTAATTTAATGACTTTAGTAGGCTTCGCTTTCTTGGCCTTCACTTTTTTCTTAGCCTTTGCTTTAGCGGCTGCAGCCTTTTTCTTCTTCTTTTTTGCTGCTGCTTTTTTCTTCTTCTCCGCTTTGGCGGCTTTGTCTAGGATAGATTGTAATTCCTTTTTGCTCAAGGATTTACCCACCTTTTTGAGCAAGTCTTTTTTCTTAGCCATATGAATTGGTTAATTTTTATTTTACGCAAAGGTAACATTTAGTTAACATTAGGACAAGGGGAAAATTTGTAAATAATATACCAATCGGTATATTTGTATTGAGAGTTATCTTAAATATGTCTAAATCAGAAGAAACTAAGGCATTTATTATCCGCAAGGCGGCACCTATTTTTAATACCAAAGGGTATGTAGCGACCTCTTTGAAGGATATCACTGATGCTACCCAAATGACCAAAGGAGCGATCTATGGTAATTTTGGCAGTAAGGAGGCCGTGGCGATTGCTGTGCTTGAATACACCGCGCAAAAAATCTTCAGCCTGATGGGCAAAATGGTGCGAGAGGCTACCAATGCTCCGGATAAGCTGCGAGCGATCTTGGACTTTTATGAAAGTTATATCACCAATCCGCCTATCGAAGGGGGCTGTCCTATCCTCAATACCGCTATCGAGGTCGATGATGGCAACCCCAATCTAAGGTTGAAGGTGACCCGCATGTTGGAGACCCTGCATACCTCTATGTTTAAGATCCTGCAAAGGGGGATTAGAGAGGGACAAGTAAAGCCTGATATAGATATTGAGACCTTTGGTTATATGTTTGTGGCTTCCCTAGAAGGTTCCATCATGATTGCAAGGGTGCAAGGAGATGTAAGGAGCTACTTGATCGTCAAAAAACAACTCGAAAAACAAATCCAAGAAATCAGTTTATAAAGCCTTTCTATTTTTTTTGACTACAAATATACCGATCGGTATATATTGAAAATACAAAGTCTATGAACACTCAAAAATTGCTTCCACTACTACACTTTTACCTAGCTACTGTAGGTAATATTGCTCCCAGAAGAACCAATTACACGCTCTGGAAGCTGTTTTCTAAGCCGAAGCGGAGAAGCTCTCGTAAGGGAGCGCCTGATGATTTGTTGTCCCAGGCCATCGAACTGAAGCATACCTACAAAGGCTATCATATCAATGGCTATATGTGGGGGCAGGGTGCCAAACAGATTCTCCTAGCTCATGGCTGGCAATCTCACGCCATGGATTTCAAACACTTAATTCCTGCTCTAGTCGATCAGGGATATCAGGTAATTGGCTTTGATATGCCAGCTCATGGCGATTCTGAAGGCAAAATTGCGCATCCGCCTGCCTTCAGTGATGTGTGGTCTGGGCTTTTGCAAAAGTTGGGTACCCCTTATGCAGTGATTGGCCATTCGATGGGGGCTAATGCCATGACCCATGTACTCAGTAGTCGTTGGGAGGGACCTGCGGTCGAACGCTTTGTTGCTTTGGCGCCGCCAACTGATCCCCCAAGCTTTTTTTATTATTTCTGCCAAAAGCTAAAACTCAGTGATGCGAGGGCAAAAGAGTTGATCGCGATGACACAGGAGATCACTGGCTTTGCGCCCCAAGAGTTTGTGATGTTTGACCGCTTCGCGGAACTCAAAGCCGAGAAGGTGATGGTGGCCTACGATAAGGACGATCAAACCGTTCCCCGCAGGGAGAT
>JBCCQN010000332.1:0-5577 GCA_039024315.1 Bacteroidota bacterium | reverse complement strand
GCAAAAGTAGATGCATACGCAAACTTGCTCGATAGTCTGGTACAAGCCGATCCCTATCCCATTTATTCATATGGCGAATTCACAACAGAAGTAAACCGCATCAAGAATTTTTTGAGTGATCGCCACAGTTTTCTCAGTAACTACAGTGAATTAAATGTCAGCGGCCTTGATATCTTGGATGTCAATTATGCCACTAATGGACAAAGCAAAGTACCCCCTAATGCTGGAGAAGGCGTACAGGTAAGCGCTCGCTTTAATGGCAGTGCTGGCCTTTACAAGGCCTTCCTTTATTATGGTAGCGGTTGGGTGGGAGCGTTCCAAAAGGTGGAAATGCTCGACGACGGCAACCATAATGATGGGGTAGCCGGTGATGGAATCTATGGGGCCGATATTCCGGCCTTTGGGGCGGGCACCTACGTGCGTTACTACATTGAGGCCCAAGCCAACGATTCAAGCTTGACCGCGACCTATATGCCCCAAGGTGCTGAACATGATGTTTATATCTATCAAGTCAAACTCAATAGCGCCAATAGCGATTTGGTCATCAATGAGTTTATGGCTTCCAATAATAACAGTGTAGCGGACAGTGAAGGAGATTTTGATGATTGGATAGAACTCTACAATCTGGGCTCCAGCAGTATTGATCTAGGCGGTTATTTTTTGAGCGATGATGGCAGTAAGCTGACCAAATGGCAATTTCCAATTGGCACTACTATAGACGCCAATGATTATCTAATCATTTGGGCAGACAATGAGGGAAGTCAAAGTAGTAGCGCAGAACTTCACGCCGACTTCAAAATTTCTGCCGGAGGAGAAGCCCTTTATTTACTCGATAGAGACAGTATGCTGGTGGATCGCATTGTTTTTAGTGACCAAATCAGCGACCAAGGCTATGCCAGAGTGCCTAATGGTATTGGAAGTTTCACCAGCCAAAATCCTACTTTTGCTGATAACAATGATCTAGCAACATCGGTTGAAGAAGGTCTCCATGCTGCCACAAGCTTTGTCCTTTATCCTAATCCTAGCTCCACGAGCGTTTGGGTTACGCTCAACCGTCCAAGTCCCAATGAGCAGCTCAAGGTTTACGATATACAGGGAAGACTCATCAAGCAGTTAGCCGTACAAAAGGAAATGAATATTGACCTCAGCAATTGGGCCCACGGCTTGTATTACGTCCAATATCAAGGAGTTAGTAAAAAACTGATCGTCCAGCACTAGCTTTTTGCAAAAAATTTTGGCACTGCATTGAATAATTTCCGTAGAAGCGCTATATTTGCAAACTCAAAAATGAACAAGAAGCAATGAAAGAAGGAATTCATCCTGAATACAGAGAGGTCGTTTTCAAAGATATTTCTACCGATTACGCCTTCGTATCTCGTTCTACTATCCAAACCAAAGACACTATCACTTGGGAAGATGGTAACGAGTACCCCCTCGTGAAGCTGGAAATCAGCAGCGATTCTCACCCATTCTTTACGGGTAAACAGAAGCTGGTTGACACCGCCGGTCGGGTAGATAAGTTCTACTCTCGCTACGGTGGCAAGAAATACAAGAAGAAAGAAGAAGCTTAAGCCCTTCATGCAAGAAATACAAAATAGCAGTTCTTTTGGACTGCTATTTTTGTTTTAATTTCAGCCTAAAATTTGGCAAATATGGCTTTAGTGCTGTTTGAAGATCACGGCCATCTCGATCTTCGTCCTTTTACCTATACCCGGCCGAGCTTTGACCTGCGATGTGGCATTTTCAGTTCAATCGAGCGTTGGCGACTTCTGCTCCCAGAGCAGTCCATCTCAGGTCTCGGCGTAGGCATCTTGCAGCTTCGCTATTCACGGCCCCAAAGCGACCAAAAACATCTATGGGTCAATGGACGCTTACTGGCTAATCAAAGGCTCGTAGAAGCTATCCCAAACATTGCCCCAGACACCTTCTGGTTAGATGAAGCAGACACCCTTTTGGCAGCCCACTTCTCCCCTAGCCTACTTCCTTCAGATTTTGACGGGGTCTTTTCCAAAGAACGCTTAGTCGAGTGGGGCCTCCGTGAGGAACGCCAGAATTGGTCTGGTCCACGGCTAAATTTTCCCGAAGATATATTCAAGCAAAACGGGGATATGATTATCCATGATTTTCAATATCTATCCCGTTTGCATCCCCATCAGGCTATCCAAGATCGGCATACCCGTATCTATGGTGCAGACAATATCTTTGCCCATCCTGATGTGAAGGTAAGGGCGGCGGTGCTGAACGCAGAAAATGGACCGATATATCTCGGTCCCAATAGCGAGGTACAAGAAGGGGCAGTAGTACGAGGCTCCCATGCCTTTATGGCTCACAGCCGCATCAATATGGGGGCAAAAATGCGCGGTGATACTACGGTTGGTCCGTATTCCAAAGTAGGTGGAGAAGTAACCAACTCCATGATCATGGGTTATAGCAACAAAGGTCATGAAGGCTACCTAGGAAATTCAATTTTAGGTTACTGGTGTAACCTAGGTGCTGACACCAATACTTCCAACCTCAAAAACAACTACAGTAACGTCAAAGTTTGGCATCATCGTAGCGGTCGATTTAGAGATACTGGATTACAGTTTTGTGGCCTCATGATGGGTGATCACAGCAAGTGCGGCATCAACACTATGTTCAACACTGGCACTATGGTAGGGGTTTCTGCCAATATATTTGGATCAGGCTATCCGAGAACCTATATTCCGTCCTTTTCGTGGGGCGGTGCCTTTGGTTATACCACTTACAGGCTCAAAAAAGCGCTTGAAACCGCTGCCTTGGTGATGCCACGTAAAGGCGGTCTGCTAGATGAAATAGAACAAAAAATTCTGGCTGAGATTTACGAACAAAGCGCCTCCGAAAGAAGCTGGGAAAAAACTTAAATACTAATTAAAACATGCGCACATTAATCGCCGCTGGCAACTGGAAAATGAACCTCACTGCAGAGGCTGCCCAGGCCTTGGCTAGTGAAGTAGTACAAAATTTTCAGGACGAATATAATGGTCCTGCTGAGGTAATCATGGGAGTACCCTTTCCATACCTCCCGCTGATCCATCACTTAGTAAAAGATAATCCGAAAGTACACTTAGCGGCTCAAACCATCCACGAAGCAGATAAAGGAGCTTTCACCGGTGAGACTTCCGCTCAGATGCTTAGCTCTGTGGGCGTTACCCACGTTATCATTGGCCACTCCGAGCGCCGTGCTATCTATGGCGAAGGCAATGCTTTGCTAGCCTCAAAAACGGATCAAGCATTGGCTAACGATCTTGTCCCGATCTTTTGCATCGGAGAGACTTTGGAGCAGCGCGAAGCGGGTCAGACTTTAGCAGTTAATGCCGCTCAACTAAGTGAAGGCACTTTCCATCTAGGTGCTGATGCCTTTAGCAAAATCATCGTGGCTTACGAACCCGTTTGGGCCATCGGTACTGGCAAAACCGCTTCACCTGAGCAAGCTCAGGAAGTACATGCTGCCATCCGCGCCCAAATCAGCGAAAAATATGGTGCTGAAGTCGCGGAAAATACCACCATCCTCTATGGTGGCAGTGTGAAACCCGCTAATGCGAAAGCTCTTTTTGGACAAGCAGACATTGACGGTGGTCTAGTGGGAGGAGCGAGCCTTAAGAGCCGCGACTTTACTGACATTATCAAAGCGCTATAGCCTATCATTGATAGGAGGCAAAAGTGGTTAAGAGGAGAATAGCAATTCCTAGCCTTCCACTTCTGCCTCCTATCTTCTACTTTTTGTCGATATGAAAACTTACTTCCTTTCTCTTCCCCTCCTCTTTTCGGCATGTTTTTGCTTTGCACAAAGCCCCTCTGAGCGCTTCGCCGAAACCATAGAAGCCGAAGACCTTAAAGCTCATCTTTACTTTTTAGCCGATGACCTGCTCGAAGGTCGTGCCACCACCAAACGGGGCCAAAAAATCGCCGCTGCTTATATCCGCAGCCAATTTATGCGACTAGGTCTGCCAGGTGGTAACCAAGGTGAGTATTTCCAAACCTACTATCTCAAAGAGGTTAAAGTTGGCGGAGGCAGTTTGACCGTCGCAAAAGAAAAGTTCAATTATAAGGACGACTTCCTTCCGGGTTTACAAGCGACTCCACCCGCCACCCTTCCGACTGATCTCATCTTCGTTGGCTACGGCCTAAGTGAAGAAGGATATGATAATCTCGCTGGGCTTGACCTTACAGGTAAAACCGTCATCATGTTAGCAGGCAGTCCAAGTGCAGTGGCTGAGCCTGATAATCTATATCAAAAATTTCGTTTTTGGGCGCAAAGAGCACCCGAGTTAGAAGCACGAGGCGCAAGTGCAGTAATCACCGTACTAAGCGATCAAGCTTATAAAATCATCAAGCGTTTTGCTGGGCGTAGCCGAACGATTACCTCCGACTCTGAGGACGGAGGCATGGGACAGGTATATGTCAGTGAAGCCGTCGGGGAAGCGCTCCTCAATGCGGCCAAAACCTCCATGGCCAAGGTAAAAGCGGAGCTCGAAACAAGTGCTAGCGTCCCCAAGCTAAACTTCAAAAAGGCTAAGTTTACTTATAGCTGCGATGTAGATATCAGCAGTGATCCAGCCGAAAACGTATTAGGCTTCTTGGAGGGCACAGATAAAAAAGACGAAATAATTGTCATTACTTCTCATTACGACCATATTGGCCTGACCAGCAAAGGCGAAATCAACAATGGTGCGGATGATGATGGTTCCGGTACCAGCACCGTTTTAGAGCTAGCAGAAGCCTTTACAGAAGCCGCTCGTCGCGGTTATCGTCCCCGTCGTAGTATTTTGTTTATGACCGTATCGGGAGAGGAAATTGGTTTGCTGGGATCTGAATTTTACGCTAACAACCCTATTTTTCCGATCGAAAATACCGTTGCGAATCTCAATATCGATATGATCGGCCGTGTCGATCCCAAGTATATCGAATCTGCAGATTCCGCCAATTATGTTTATATCATTGGTTCTGATAAGCTTAGCTCTGAGCTTCATGCTATCTCAGAAACTGCCAATGATACTTACACAGACATTGTTTTAGATTATACCTACAACGACCCCAACGATCCCAACCGCTACTATTATCGCTCCGATCATTACAATTTTGCGAGCAAGGGGATTCCGGTCATTTTTTACTTTACGGGTACCCACCCCGACTACCACCGTCCTACTGATACCATCGAAAAAATCAATTATGATAAGATGGCGCATATCGGGAAGTTGGTCTTCCATACTGCATGGGAGCTAGCCAATCGAGAGCAGCGTATCAAAGTAGACTCCAATAAGAAATAAAGTTCTTGATGGCCAAAGGCTTGAGTGTTTGCTTGATTGAAGCTAAAATTCAACTTAGCAAGCAGCCAAGCCTTTTCAAGTACTTAGACAATAGTATTAAGTAGCTAAGCAAAATGAATCTGGTAATCTTTTCCAATGTTGTCAAGACTGATTTCGAGATGCATAAATAACTGCTTAGGGGATTGATAAGCTTCTCTGGGAATCCACTCGTACTTGATTTTTCGCCAGAGTATTTCGATGTAATTGAGCTCGGGGGAAGCCTTTGGTAAAAACTGGATATAAAGCTGCT
>JBCCQN010000331.1:0-5668 GCA_039024315.1 Bacteroidota bacterium | reverse complement strand
TGGGCGTTCGGCGAAGACGATGAAGAACTGATGGAACTGGCGATGCATCCAGAGCAGTATCGCAACTATAAATCTGGAAAAGCTAAGGCTGATTTCCTCGCTGATCTAGAAAAACGCAAAGCAGCCGCCAATCCTGCTCCAAAAGCCCCTGTGCCCAGTAGTGCAGCGGTCCATTATCAGCCTAAGACCATGCAGATTGACGTTAATGGTCAATCCTATACCGTCAAAGTCGCTTATGATGATGAGGGTAAGACCGCTCCTACTCCCGCTAGTAATGGGCAGAGTCAGGGTACTGCTAGCCCCAGCTCTCATGCAAATGGTAGCTCTAATGGCCAAGGAGAAGGCATCGCTGTATTGGCCCCGCTAGAAGGTACCTTTTACCTCACCAAATCGCCTGGAGAAAAGGGGGTGCAAGCCGGAGATATGGTTAAGAAAGGGGATGTCGTGGGCTATATCGAATCCATGAAGGTTTATAATGCGATCACCGCTGAGGTCGATGGTAAAGTACTCGAAATCTGCCGTAACAACAGTGAAACGGTAGAGGAGGATGATGTCTTAATCAAACTGCAATAGATGAAAGTATTGCAGCAACTTTTTGACATGACTGCATTGGGAGAACTGGCTAGCCAGCCAGGTTCTTTGCTAATGCTGGCTCTTGGCTTTGGTCTGCTTTATTTGGGGATCAAAAAGCAATATGAGCCTTTACTGCTAGTACCCATTGCCTTTGGTGTCCTGCTCGCCAATTTTCCCGGCGGGGGGATGAACATCGTTGCCGATGAGGTGATTCAAGCCAAGGGCCTGTTGGCCGCTACCAAGGAGTATGGCATCATGAATATGCTGTACCATAGCTTGATCAAAACGGGTTTATTACCTCCTTTGATTTTTATGGGAGTGGGGGCTTTGACAGACTTTGGACCTATGTTGCGCAACTTGCGTTTGGCTTTCTTTGGCGCTGCGGCGCAGATTGGGATCTTCAGTGTACTGATTGCCGCCGTTGCCCTAAATATGGATATCAAAGAGGCCGCAGCGCTGGGGATCATAGGAGGAGCTGATGGACCTACCGCGATTTATACGGCTATCAAATTGGCACCCCATCTGCTTGGCCCCATTGCCATCGCCGCCTATTCCTACATGGCTTTGGTACCGGTCATTATTCCCTTTGTGGTGCGTCTGCTGACCAATAAAAAGGAGCTCAAAATCAATATGAGAGCCATGGATAAGCAGTTCCCCAATAAAGTCGCCATTAAGGATCTTAAGACCGTAAAAATATTGTTTCCGATCGCGCTCGGAACGCTTGTCTCTATTTTCGTGCCCTCTTCTGTGCCCTTGGTCGGACTCTTGCTGTTTGGCAATTTGATCAAGGAAATTGGGCCTACGACCGAACGCTTGCACAAAGCCGCCGCGGGACCGATTCTTAATACTGCTACCATATTTTTGGGCCTCTGTGTGGGGGCAACTATGGATGCAAGTACCTTTTTGGATTATACTACCTTAGCCATCATCGTGGGAGGTTTTCTTGCCTTCTGTTTATCAGTGGCAGGCGGTATTCTAGCCGTTAAGGTGTACAACCTTTTCGCTCAGAAAAAGATCAATCCGCTCGTGGGAGCGACGGGTTTGAGTGCCGTACCGATGGCTTCACGGGTAGCCAATGAGATTGCGCTCAAGGAAGATCCCTCCAATCATCTCTTGCAATATGCGATGGCTTCTAATATCTCTGGTGTAATTGGTTCTGCCATCGCTGCTGGGGTTTTGATCGCCGCTTTGGGATAAAGGAAATGAATAAAAAAGGCCGAGCTGCTTTTACGCTAGCTCGGCTTTTTTTTTGCCTCAGGTTCTAGAGGCCTTCTAGAGAATCGCCTGTCAGTTTATCTACATTGGCGGTAATTTTTTCGATATCCCAATCCCACCACTTCAGTTTCAGTAATTTCTCAATTTTCTCGGCAGTAAAGCGCTTCTTGATTT
Organism: Bacteroidota bacterium; assembly: GCA_039024315.1. Lineage (GTDB taxonomy): Bacteria > Bacteroidota > Bacteroidia > J057 > J057 > JBCAWW01. The sequence continues at coordinate 3,706 of JBCCQN010000331.1, read as the reverse complement.
CTTGGGCAGGGTTTCCTCCCACGATGCTGTAAGGGGCAACGTCTTTGACCACTACGGATTTAGTCCCAATGATCGCCCCATCGCCAATTTTTACCCCTGGCATAATGGTCGCCCCATAGCCAATCCAAACATCATTGCCGACTATCGTATTGCCTTTGCTTGGATAGGATTTACCTTGCATGGCATGTTCCCAACCGTTGCCAAAAATAGCGAAAGGATAAGCGCTAATGGCTTCAGATAGATGATTGGCCCCATTCATGATGAAGGTTACATCAGAAGCAATCATGCAAAACTTGCCGATGATCAATTTGTCGCCGCTAAAGTCAAAAAGGTATTTGACGTTCTTCTCAAAGTTCTCCACCGTTTCAAAATCATCATAATAGGTGTAGTCTCCCACGACGATATTGGGATTGGTGATGACATTTTTGAGGAAGCAAAGGCGATCGTAATGAGCTAATGGAAACTTTGTGTTTTTATCGGGTCCGAGGCGCTTTTCTTTACTCATCTTTATTCGTTTTCTGTGGCTGCTTGTAATTTTTGGACATAAGCCAAGACCGCGACTATTTCGGCCTCGTTAAGCGTCTCTTCAAAGGCGGGCATCGTCTCTTTGCCCTGTTTGACAATTTGAGTCATGGCTTCCAAATCGAGGGTGGATTTGAGCAGAGAAGGAATCTTTTTGGTTTCCTTAGCCGCATCCTTCCCATGGCAAAGCTTACAATTTTTCTTAAAAAGCAGGGCACCGTCTGGGGCATCCTGAAGAGGAGCCTTACTCTGCAAGAGTATAGCAGAAAAAAAGATCAATAACAGCGTAATGATTTTGTGCATGCTTTATGATTCTATGATGGTCTCGCTCATGGCTTCTCCGGCAATCCAGCCACCTGTCCATGCAGCTTGAAAATTAAAACCGCCCGTTACCGCGTCGATGTTGAGCATTTCGCCGGCCAACCAAAGGCGCTCAAAGCGTTTGGCTGAGAAGCTTTTGAAATTGATCTCCTTTAGTGAAACGCCACCAGCAGTGACAAATTCTTCTTTAAAGGTACTTTTTCCATCTACTTGATAACGTCCTTCACAAAGCTCAGTGAGTAGGCGTTTTCTTACTGCCTTAGGCAATTCTGCCCATTTCATGCCTTCTGCAACACCTGCGGTAGAGGCTAAGCGTTGCCAGAGGCGGCCCGCTAAAGAAAATGGATTGGCTTTGAGGATGGTTTTCTTGGCCCAATCATGGACACAATTTTGTATTTGCTCAGCTGCCTGCTCTCGGCTCATGCTACCCAACCAATTGACCCAAAGTTCAAACTTGTAGTTCTGGGCGTATAGTTCGCGGGCTCCCCAAGCCGAAAGTTTTAAGATGCCAGGTCCACTTAACCCCCAGTGGGTAATCAGCAAGGGACCATCAGTATTGAGCTTTGTGCTAGGTATGCGAAGCTGGGCGTTTGGCACCGATAAACCCGGTAAATCCTGTAAACGTGGGTCCTCAATATTAAAGGTAAAGAGTGAAGGCACCGGATCGACCATTTTGAGCCCTATTTTTTCGAGCATCTGCCACATGCGGGGATTACTTCCTGTGGCCAACATAAGTCTTGGCGTACTAAATTGCTGATCTTTACTAGCGAGCAACCAAGGCGACTGAGCGTTCTCCGGAGGAGTTATCTGCTGTATATTGGTCTGCTTTTTTACGGTGATACTGCTGCGCAGAACGCTAGTCTCTAGGGCATCGATGATGCTTTGAGAGGAGTCTGAAACAGGAAACATGCGGCCGTCAGCTTCAATTTTGGTCTCTACACCACGTTTTTCAAACCAATCAATGGTATCACCTGAGCAGAAGCGATGAAAAGGTCCTCTTAACTCTTTTTGACCCCGTGGATAAAACTTGACCAGTTCATTGGGTTCGAAGCAGGCATGGGTGAGATTACAGCGACCTCCGCCAGAGATACGGACCTTAGAGAGGACTTCCTTGCCGCGTTCGAGGATCAAGACCTTCCAGTCGGGTTGTCGCTCCGCGGCTCTAATCGCCGCAAAAAATCCCGCTGCGCCTCCACCGACTACTATGATGTCCCAATGCTCGCTCATAGCTCGCAAGATAAAATGAAGCCAGCGGTTTGCAAACCGCTGGCATACGCATTACAAATCACGGAAAGCCGATCTCTACATTTTTTTTGTATCTACCCCCAGAGTCTCTAACAGCCGCATCGAGTTGGCCCGAACATTGGCTGGCGGATTGAGGGAGAGCGACTTTTTCAAGGCCTTAATGGCAGTTTTTTTGTCCCCCGGAGCGTTGCGAGTGGTCAACCCTTCCCCATAGCTATCCCAAACGTTCGGATCATTGGGATTGCGCTCAGTATTGAGTTTGAAGATTTCGATGGCCTCGTCTTGGCGATTGGTATTGAGGAGCTGGTAGCCATAGGTGTTGAGCTCTGCATTATTTGCGGTAGTAAGGGCTGTCTCCATTACCTTTTTGGCCTCTTCTGTTTTGCCATTCATACCCAACAAAGTTGATTGAGTGCTGAGGGTTGTGAAATTCTGACCACGGTTAACCGCTTGCTGAGCCCAAGCCAAGCCTTCCTCAAGGTTGGTGTTGTTTTGGATACAGTAGTTTGCTGCTGCATTCCAGCCTTGCCAAGTAAAACCCGGTATATTGCGTAGCTGATGGCGAATGCTAGTCAAAGTAACTTCTTCATCAACCGCCACTCTGATCGGTACTTGCAGCTTTTCCCAATTCAAAACAATCTTAGCCTCATTGCCATTGGGATCAATGAGATCATAAGTAAGCAACTCATGGTGAGCGTTTGTCTTGGGCCTAACCTTTACTCTTAGGGCATCCTCATTGGGGTTGTAAAAAAAGCTACCCCAAGAAGTCGAATTGTGGGAAAAGATGATGGTCCAATCGCTCTCGGAAGGAAGCATATGAAGGCCATAGGTTCCAGCGGCGAGTTTTTTGCCTTCGATTGAAACCTCTTCAGAAAAAGTAACGACCGTATTGTCATTGGCCCCACAGCGCCATGGGATTTCGCCTTGCTGCAATTCGGCGTTCTCATGCAAGGGTACAATTCCGCCCCACACCTTACGTCCTTTGACGGAAGGGCGCGAATAAGTAATGCTAATTTTGGCAGGACCGAGGGTTTGATTTAAGGTAGCTTGAGGGCTTAGTTGAGGTAGAGTAAGCTGCGCTTGAACGCTCAGCCCCAGCATCCAAAAGCAGGCGGCAAGTAGTGAAATTCGTTTCATAATAATTGATTTATAGGAATTAATGCTCCCTCCAAATCAAATAGATTTGACGTCTCTCTAGTAGAGGAATCTTGCGAAAAGGTCTGATAGTCAGTCCTTTCGCAAGAATAGCATTGGTCAAAATTGCGAGCTAAGCTATCTACTGATATAGGTCTTGACGCTATCAGGCATGGCTACAGACGCACTCGTGATATCATCTTTTATCGGCATGCCGGCGCTGATTTTTAAGGGGACGACACCTGCCCATACGGCCGCATCTTCATCTGCCGGATCATCTTTAGGAGGCGCAGAACGTATTTTGGCGGACGCTTCTTCAATATCGAAAGCGATTACTGCCGTAACTTTCATTTCTGCCGCATTAGGGGCTCTACTTTCCTCATATCGACCTGGTAGCATTTGCTCGGTTAGGGCTCTGAGGCCCCGTTCTTGTTCCGCTGGATCAAGCACCCAGCGACCCTTGCCAAAAAGTACCACCGAGCGA
>JBCCQN010000330.1:0-5719 GCA_039024315.1 Bacteroidota bacterium | reverse complement strand
GGGGTTAACGATCTTGGTCCGACGGAGTTGATCGTCGAGCTGCTCCAATTGTACTGCCAGAGGACGCGTTTCGGAGCTGAGACTTTTTGTGGTAGTGGCCAAGGCCGAACGCTGGGCCGAAAGCTGCTTTTCAAGCACTCTGATCTGGGCATTGAGATCATCTAGTTGTTTAGGGGTAGCGGCTTCAGCAGCCAGTAATTTTTCAACCCGTGTTCTTTCTTGATTAGCGGTTGCAATTTGCGTCTCAATGCCAGCGAGCTGAGCAGCAATATCCGGGCGGCGGCTCAAAATCGCACTAATTGAGGCTTCTACTTGCTTCTTTTTCAAAACTAGTTGAATAGAATCTATATGTCCTATGATTTCTCCTGCTTGCAGTTCCTTGCCTTCCTCAATGGCTAGGGTGAGGATTTTCCCGTTGGCCTCAGCGGATATTATGACTTCTTCGGCCTCAAAGGTCCCCGAGGCATCATAGGTAAGGGTCGGGGATTGGCAGGCCAAAAGTAGCAGACTCGCCAGAAGTGGTAAACTATATTTTAGCATGGGATTGAGTTTTATCATTAAGAATTTTTTCGGATTCTTTTCCTCCCTCTGCCCCCTCCAAAGGGGGAAATGGTTTTTCAAACCGCAGGTTTATCCCACTTCGGAGGGGGCAGGGGAAGGAAAGGATTTTATCAATTGTTATAAAGGCTTTTGAGCTGGTATTGAGCCAGCAGCAATTGTGTCTGATGTATGATTTGGTTTTGGCGCGCCTGATCGGCGGCATTGAGTTCGCGGACGTAGTCGTTGGCGGTGAGCACCCCATTTTCAAGCTGCGCTTGAGAGGTTTTTTGAATCTTTTCACGCAGATCAATGATCTCCTGATCGGTAGCTAAAAGCGCTTTCAGCTTGGTAATCTCTTCCGTCTGGCCGGAGGCCTGCAAATCAATTTGATAGCGAAAGCTGGCTTCTTGCACACTTAGTTGCTGGCGCTGAATATCAATCAATTGCAGATCGTTTGTCTGGGTGTAGAAGCTATTGAGGTCCCAACTGACTCTTAGGCCCCCTATCGCGTAGGGTGTAAAAGCATTAGATAAAAAGTTGAGCGCAGGGCGACCATAGCCTCCTTGAACAAAAAGGCCCGCTTTGGGCATCTTACGCACTTCAAGCATCTGACTCTGAGCACTGATGAGCTTGCTTTGCTTTTGAAAAAGGGCCAATTCTGGGCGATTGAGGCTCAGACTAGTGCTGGGCTCAAGTAAAAGGGAGGGACGTTCAAATTCTGTCTCTGGATTGATCTCCTGCCCTGTCATGCGAGACAAAAGGGCGGCAAAAGCTTGCTTGCCCGCATTGATCTCAATGCGTCTCTGCTTTAGTTTTAAGCGTTCTGCTTGCAGGATATCCTTTTGAGATTGGAATGCCAGACCATTGTCGATAGCTGCTTGAATCTTTTCCTGTGCGGTGATAAGATCCTTTTCTAGCAACTCTAATTGGGCTAATTGCTCATCAAGTAGTAAAATCCCGAAAAAGGCTTGATCAATCCCTTCTCTGACTTGAAAGAGCTTTACTTCCAAGGCCTGACTTTCAACCGCTTGTTGTAGCGTTTGGAGTTTTCTTTGTACGCGATTGGCCCCACCATCGTAAAGGGTTTGATTGATCTCTGCGTAGAGTTTGTACTGATCTTTGGCTAGGGTTTCGATTTCTATGCCCGGCAGTTCAATGGGTAGAGAGGTTACCTCTGATTGTAGCGTTGCCTGTCCATAAAGTGCCACTTTGGGCCACCATTGGGTGCGGAGGTTTTGCAGTCTCAAGGCCGTGGCCTGATTGATCAAGGGGGCCTCTTTCGCTTGAGGATGATTTTCTCTAGCGAGGGCATAGCAATCCTCCAAACTTAGGCTCGGAGGACTCTGGGCCTGTACACTCGACAACAGCAATAGGCTGAATACGAGCAGCATATAGTTTTGAATCTTCCTTATCATACAGTTTAACTGTTTAGTTAATTAAGGGGTAAAAAAATTTCTAATCTTCTGGTTTGAGGGCGGAGCGGACAAATTCGGCTACCAAAGTGCTCCTTTCCTCAATAAATTCATCAAAGCGTGCATCATCTAGGTTGAGCATTATTTTGAGCAGGGGTCTGGCAATCATCGGATAGAGGATCATGGACATCGTATTGACCATAATGTGTCTCGGATCAACATCGCGCAATTTCCCTTCATCGATCGCCTCCTGAAAGGCTCCCATAAATTTTTGCACCATCATGGGTACAGGTTTATCCTTGGTAAATTCCGTGATCAAGTCCGGATTTTGCATGCTCTCATAGAGTACAAATAGCGGTAGCGTAGGAAAGTCCTTCATCGCCTCATGCTCTCCCGCCACCAAATCATCTATCTTTTCTAGTGGCTCCTTGTCAGAAAATACCACGCTCCTGATCACCCCAAACATTTTGAAAGCCTGCCGCTGAAACACCACGTCAAAAAGAGCTCGCTTGGTTTTAAAGTGATAATGCAACAATGCCTGATTGATTTCCGCCTTCTCCGCAATCTCCTTCATACGAGCGCCAGCCAAGCCTTTTTGGGTAAATATTTCTCTAGCAGCATCGATGATTTTCTCCTTCGTTTCTATCGCTTCGGGCATTCTGATTATTCAGTTTAACTGTTTAGTTAAATCAAATGACTAATAATTTATTGACAATTGCAAATCGCTCTCTGCCTTTTTGCGGAGAGAGATTTTTTCATAATGAAGTACAGATACTACATTTGCTATATGAAAGCGCTTCATACTTGGCTCATCCTTGGCCTTTGCGGCCTGATCATTTCCTGTCAACCAAGCGTTGAAAAGCGGGAATATGATCCCAATTTGATCCATCGCCTCAATCGTCGATTGATCGAAACTATCTCTGAGGACAATTTCCCTCCTCCAGTAGCCAGTCGGATTTATGCCTATGCCAATCTAGCGGCTTATGAGGCTGTGCAGGCGGCAGATAGTGGCTTCCTAAGTGCTTCGGCCTTTGTGCAGGATTGGGAGGCGCCTCTTCCTCCGGAGAACGCTCAGTGGGATCAAGCCATGATACAAGCGTTCTGCGAAGCAGCTCGTCAGCTCGTCTACCGCGATCATATGATCGACTCTATCGAAGAAGAGCTACTGCTTTCAATCGGAAAGCTAGATAAGCAAACGACCGCATGGGCCCAAGAACTTAGTAGCGCTATTAAAGCAAGAGCAAATCGGGACGGTTACGGCAAGACACGTAAAATGCCCCGCTATGAAACCAAAAAACTGCCTTCTTCTTGGGAAGCCACTCCCCCCACCTATGGCGAAGCTCTAGAGCCATATTGGTATCAGCTACAGCCATTCGTGATGGATTCTACGGCGCAGTTTCGTAAGACTTTGGATATCACTTTCAGTGAACGCCCAGCCAGTGAGTTTTATACAGCTGCGGAGGAGATCAAAGCGATCGTCGATGGCGCTACCCAAAAAGACATTGATATTGCGGTTTATTGGGATTGTAATCCCGGCCCGCTAAAAGTAGATGGACACGTGATGCAGGTGCGCAAGCAAAATACCCCTGGTGGCCATTGGATAGGGATCAATCAGATTGCTTGCCAACAGCGAGGCCTAAGTTTGATTGAATCTAGTGCGATCTACGCTAAACTGGCGATGGGCATTGCTGACGGTTTTATGGCCGCCTGGGATAGTAAGTTCACCCATGATCTGATTCGTCCAGAGACTTACATCAACCGTTATATCGATGCTGATTGGCGGCCTAAATTGGAGAGTCCTCTATTTCCGGAATACACCAGTGCTCATAGTCTCATTTCAGGCGTTGCGGCGACGATTTTGACCGAAGCCCATGGGGAGCAGTTTACTTTTACGGATACCACCAATGTGCAATTTGCTCTGCCTGCAAGGACTTTTGACAACTTCTGGCAGGCTGCAGAAGAAGCCGCTAATTCACGTATTTTGGGCGGTATTCACTATCGCTTTGGGTGCGATACGGGGCTACAACAAGGCCGGGAGTTGGGCGCGCTAGTACGAGATCGAGTTAGTTTGATGCCTTAGGCTGCATCCGCCACCATTCAAAAGGACCACTATTGTTAGCCACTAACATGAAGGGGCGATCAGTACGCTTGACCCAGACAATATCCCGCACTTCGTTTTGAAAATTGATGCCGCTTTCAGCAGCTGAGAGCGCTTTGAAATCGCCTTTACCATCTCCAGCGAGCAATACTCCTTGAGAAGCATCCATCGCCCCGTATTCGTAATGATTGCCTTTGAACTGACCGCCTAGAATCAAATCCAGATTACCATCTCCATTAAAATCATCACTGATGATGGCATAAACGGGGGCCAATTGAGCCTCATTTGGTAGGGGATGTAAACGAAATTCCCCGCGACCGAGATTTTCTACCCAAAGGGAGCGCAATTCAAAAACCTTTTCTGTCCTAGCCGCTTGCTTTTGCTCAGGGGTAAAGAGGTTTTGCCAATTCGCCTCGGCATATCGCTGGAAGGTAAAGAACCGATTGTTGTATTCGGGCATTTGGGTGAGGAACAAATCCCGATTTGCGAAAGGAGCGTTCGCCCCGGCGGTATAATGAAAAATGACCGGATCAAGACTGCCGTTCTGATCAAAATCCGCACTAAGCATCGTCATTGGCTGCTTGCGGCTAGGCTTGAAAATGCTGTTAAGACCAAAATTACCCGCCACATAATCCATATCACCATCCCCATCTATATCCACCTCATGCAAGGATTGATACCAACCGTGAGAATGACTCAGAGTAGAAAAATCAGCTTTTTTGAGCAAGCCTTTATCATTGCGCATAAAGCTTAGCGGCATCCATTCTCCAACTAGCAGGAGATCTTTATCACCATCTTGGTCAAAGTCTGTCCAAAGGGCTTCGTTGACACGACCGATATCCGCCAAGTCAGGCGCCCATTCCTCCGTGGCATCCGTAAACTTGCCATCATCATTGCGTAGGAGGTAGGAACTAGGCATCGCAGCATAATCACCAGGGATGATATTCACCCCAACAAAAAGGTCTAAATCCCCATCTCCATCTATATCATGGGGCGCTACGCTATGACTACTTCGATTGATCTCCGGCAAAGCATCCGATTTGAAGTAAAGCTTGCCTTTACCATCGTTGAGGAAAAGGCGATCTCTCAGGCGGGCGTCATCTTTAGCAAATTCATTCCCGCCTCTAGCGAGATAAACGTCTAGATGACCATCGCCATTGGCATCAAAAATACAGACGTCCTGCCCCTCTCCATCCTCATTATAGTTAGGAATCGCCCGAAATAGACGACTATCTAAGCCATTGGCATCCCCTCTGACAATCCAGTGAGGAGTGCTTGCATTACCAGCAACAAAATAATCTTCGATACCGTCGCCACTGATATCACCAGCAGCGATTGCAGGCCCCTCGGTTGAATACTTACGAGGAATCAATCGCTGCGATTTGAAATCATTATAGTTACTCTCTCTATGCTTGAAGTTGGTCGCTTTGCTATACTGAGGGGCAAAAATTCCTTGAGCAGATTCATTTCCCCCTTTCGGCTTAGCACCTCTCTGAGAAACTTTCAGGAGCTGATCCACCTGTGGAGAAGCTATTACAGTTTGGGTTCCTCCCAACCAATCCACTTCCACTCGCTCGATTTTAGCGTTCGGCCCCAGGCCAAAAAACAAAATAGGCTCCGGACCAGATTGGAAACCTCGCTGATTGCTCATGCGGCGAGACTGCATTTT
>JBCCQN010000329.1:0-5779 GCA_039024315.1 Bacteroidota bacterium | reverse complement strand
CAAGATTCATCATTGCCGAGTACATCATTGAGGATGCTGATAGAGTAGGCTTGATAAGGCGTTATCACAACCCCTTCTTTTGCCAGACGAATGGCAGGTTCGGCGATCTCCTCCATGGGCATAGTGCCTAAAGCCTCGTGAGCCGCAAAGAGACCGGCCGGACAACCGGGAACGGCCGCAGAACCACGACCTATATATTGAGCCTGCTTGGTATTGCCAAAATTGATGTGAGAGAGTACGAAGTCCATGTCCTCAACCTTTTGCCGGACTTTGGGGGTCTGGACAAAAAAGTCAAATAGACCCGACTGACCGTTCGCCGAATAGGCGGTCATAAAACCACCACCGGCCAAAGAAGTAAGAGATGACTCCGCGACAAATGAGGCCAACATAGCCGCCAAGGCAGCGTCAAAAGCATTGCCTCCTGCGGCTAACATTTCGGCACCCGCATTGGCTGTCTCGAAATGTCCCGCAGCAATAATTCCTTTCGTTTTCATTTGATAAGTGTGGCCAGTCCAGCTTAGGTTTGGCTGGCAGGCCCCAATTTACATACTTTCTACCATCGCTACCGCACAAGTACGACTTTCATTATGCAGTCGGTCCACAGCCGTAACTAAATAGGTGTAGTTTTTACCCGCTTCGATCTTCAGATCTAGCCATACCTGGTCCTTGGTGATCGTCCGAATATGATCAGATCGACGCATATCTTGGGCCTGCGCACCTTCAAAGCGATAGACGATATAATAGGTCGCGCTTTCTCCGTCTTTGGCTAGTTTGGGTGCTTCCCACTGCAAACGAATCCGTCGAGGCTTGGCCAAAGCAATTAAGTTTTCCGGGGCTTGAGGCGGAATATTGTCCTTCCAGGGCATACTTGGGATCAGAGCCGGATAGCGAAAGCGATTATTTTGCAGGTGTTCTTCTACTTGATGGGGATTGCCTTCGAAGGAAGAAGCGCTATAAAAGATACTGCCCTTGATCTGCGGATAAGACTGGTTGAATTGCAGTTGGTGGGGCAGCTGTTCTGGATTTTTCCAGTGGGTTGATTTTTTTTCCTTGAGCTTAAAGGCCGCGTGCCCGATGTACAAGTGTTTACCGAAGGTATTCTCTGCCCACCAAGGCGCCAAAGCATCATAGCTAGCTCTCGGATGCTCCGTTGACCAATATAACTGAGGCGCTACATAATCAATCCAACCAGATTCTAGCCATTTGCGGACATCTGCATAGAGTCCGTCATAGGAAGTAAAGCGTGCATCACTATTGGAGCCATTAGGATCATCTTGCTTATTGCGCCAGATGCCAACAGGGCTGATACCAAACTTGACCCGAGGGTTGATGGCTTTGAGACTATCGCTCACTTGCTGCACAAATAAATCCACATTATGGCGACGCCAAGCATGAATACTACGAAACTCATGGCCATAGCGCTCAAAAGCTTCCACATCATTGAGCCCTTCGCTATTGGTTTGATAAGGATAAAAGTAGTCGTCGAAATGAATACCGTCGACATCGTACTTTTGCACCACTTCCATGACGACTTTGGTCAAATAGGTCCTTACCTCAGGAATACCGGGATTTAAGTATAAAGTATTGCCATATTGATAGGTCCATTCCGGATGCCTACGCGCAATATTACTATCCGCCACACTACTAAAACGATGGTGCGAAATAGCTCTAAATGGGTTGAACCAAGCGTGAAACTCCATATTGCGGTCATGGGCCGCAGAGACCATAAAGCGTAAAGGATCATAAAAGGGTTCCGGGGCCTGACCTTGGGCACCATTGATATACTCTGACCAAGGAGCATAATCACTTTTGTAGATCGCATCCCCATTCGAACGAACCTGAACCACTACAGCATTCATGCGATTGCGTTGAAGATTGCGTAAAAGCTGTAAAAATTCGCTTTGCTGCTCGTTGGCTTTCAACCCTTTGGCACTCGGCCAGTCTATATTGTGGAAGGTTGCCACCCATACGGCTCGAAATTCATGTTTGGTTGGGGGCTGATTGGCTTGAGCAGGCGTACCCCCCAAAGCCAAGCTAGCGATGAAAAGAAGAAAGAAATTGGTTAGCAACTGGCTAGATTTTAGTAGTGTAATAAGGCGCTATTAAGCAATTTGAAATTAATGATTTGGAATTAATTTTGTACGAAAGCATATCACGAACGGCATTTTTTCGTTTACAGAATGTGCATAGTGACGCTTTGTTCGTCTCTATCGTCCCAAACAAAGATTAATTTAATTCATGAAGCGATATTTCATTCTTCCTAGCTTTATTTTTTTGATGTTGGTCAGCTACTCGCTGAACGCTCAAATCGTGATGCCCGCATTTGCCTTTAGCGACCTAGAAGGCAAGACCTTTACCAATGCGGACCTCGACATGGATAAGCCCATCTTTGTGATGATGTTTGATCCTTATTGCGAGCATTGTGAGGCTCAAGCCAGCAATATCGCCGAGCAGGCCGAAAAGTTTGAGCACGTACAATTTGTCTTCGTGACTTTAGAGCCAGAAGTATCGGCCATCACTACTTTTCGCGATAAGCACTTTGGCGATACCAATATTGACCAACTCTACTTCTTGATGGATACGGATGTAGCCTTTGAATCTTACTTTGGTTACACCGACGATTCTGTCAACATCTATCTATATCATCCAGACCGTAAAAAGCCAAAATACTTCGGTGAGGAGCAAACAGCAGAGGTTTTGTTGAAATATTTGTAGCTTTGAAGTATGAGCCTTAAAGATACTATCAATCAAGACATAAAAGCAGCTATGCGGGCTAAGGACCAAGCTGCCCTTCGCGCCTTGCGCGCCGTAAAATCGGCCATTATGTTGGCGGAAACGGCCGAAGGTCGCGATCCAAATGCTCCCTTAGGTGATGATGCTGAAATGAAAATTCTCATCAAGCAAGCTAAGCAACGCAAGGACTCTATTGACTCTTTTGTCAAAAATGGTCGCGATGACTTGGTAGCCAAGGAGCAAGAAGAACTAGATGTCATCAGCAACTATCTGCCCAAGCAGTTATCCGCTGAAGAAATCGCTGATAAAGTCAAAGAAATCGTGGCGCGCGTGGGCGCTACATCGATGAAAGACATGGGCAAAGTCATGGGCATCGCCTCCAAAGAGTTGGCAGGCAAAGCCGATGGCAAGGCCATTTCTGGCGTCGTGAAGCAATTATTAAATTAAGTATATAGACAGAAGTATTTAGTATTAAGACCCTAATTGTTCCCTCTTTGTACTAAATACTTTTGTCTTTCTACTTCACAAACTAAGCCTTCAACCTATAAAAGCATGTTTACTCCACTAGATATCATCATCATCGCCATCATCATCGTTGGGATGTACATCGGCTCAAAGCGCGGCATCGTCAAAGGCGCCTCTCGTTTTATTGCTATTGGGGCGGGTATCATTGGAGGATTCAGGCTACGCTGGATCGCTAAGGCTTTTTATCTCGACTCTCTCAATCTGCAGATGTCAGGCGAAATGGCTGAGTTCGTGAGTTTTTGTACAGCCTTCGTAGCCGTATTTATCCTCGCCAACGCCATCTTAGGTTATACGACTCAAGGCCTGAGCAAACTCAATATTGGGATTGACAAAGCTTTGGGATCATTATTAGGCGGTACAGTGGCCACTTTGGTGCTGAGCCTTTCTTTTATTTTGCTGGGCTATGTAAGCTTCCCTTCAGCCGCGGATACGAGTCGCTCGGTCTTGTATCCTTATGTCAAAAGCTTCTCTCGCTACACCCTTGGCGTAGGAGTCAATGCGTTGCGCGAAGCGACTCAACAACTCAACAAAGTCGGGGTCACCACCAACCCCAAAGCTCAGGATGCCCCCGTGGTCAATGAGCCTGCTACAGACAAGCCGCGTTCGATCCGTTAGGCATTTCACAGGAAAGTACAGCGAAAAACCATTATCCGTAAAGCTTAGCAAAAGCCACACTTCTATCTTGGGATAGATGTTTGGCCTACTACGTAATTGTCTGATAATCAGCTTATGGCTGTTTAGCATTCCCTTACTCGCGCAAGGAGAAAAGCTCTATTTTCGCAACATAGGGGAAGGACGCGGTTGGGGTCAAAATACCATCAATGATATCCTACAAGACCAGCAAGGCTACATTTGGCTCGCTACCTGGTCGGGTTTAGCGAGATTTGATGGCTACGATCATCAGTTTTTCAATAATAGTCAGGGCGAGAGGGGGGCTTTACAAAGCAACAAGATCACCTGCGTCTTTGAAGATAGTAAGGGCCGGATTTGGGTAGGTACCACCTATTCGGGCTTTTACCAGTACCGAGCAGAAACCGAAAGCTTCCAGCAATATCTCCACCAAGCGGACACCAATAGCCTCGCCAATGATAATATTTGGGCCATCAGCGAAGACCGCTATGGCAAATTATGGATCGGTACGGAAAATGGCTTAGACGAATTTGATCCCGAGACAGAGACCTTTACGCATTACAACATAGGCGATGCGAGAGGTAATCTTAGTCACCCGTTTGTATATAGCATCCATGAATCTGATGATGGGATACTGTGGGTGGGTAGTGAAACGGGCCTCAATCGCTTAGAACGCAGTCCAGAAGGCAAACCACTGACTTTTCATGCCTATGAGCTTTCCCCTCGGGGAACGCCTATCTCTTATGATGACGAACTGCGGCACAACTTCATAAAGGTGATCAAAGGCTCGCGCTATTTTAAAAATACCCTCTGGATCGGCACTAGTATCGGCCTCAAAAAACTAAGCTACGATCCTCATGAACCAGCCAATTTCAGCTGCCAGACTTATTACAATCAAGCAGGAGTAGGGCTCAATCATCAATTCGTGGCCGATGTATTGGAGATCGAATCGGAAGCCGAGCTTTGGATTGCCACTTATAACGGCCTTAACATCCTTGATCTTGAAACCGGCCAATTTAGATATGCTACAGCCAATAAAAATCAGGCTGGCAGTATTCCCAACAATACACTTAAAAGCCTATATCTAGACAAGTTTGGTGTGGCCTGGGTGGGCACAGATAAGGGCTTGAGTATGCTCAACCTCAATGCGCGCCCCTTTAGGCATTTAGATCTCGATGTTGCTGTTTACCCCAACAACAACCTCATCACCACGGTGGAAGCCTCAAGCGATGGACAAGGATTTTGGGTAGGCAGCAATGGGGGCGGTCTCAATTATATTTTCCCCTCACAGGAAGGAAAAGACTGGCAGTTCCAGCACTTTCCCATCCGATCAAAAGAGATCCAAGACTTGGCCAATTTCATCAAAGATATTACCATCAGTCCTGAGGGAGAGCTATGGGTTGCCACTCAGGGCGCAGGGATTTTCAAATTGCAAGAAAGCTTTGATAGTCAAGGCCAAAAGCAACTCAAGAACTTGCGGCAGTACACCAAAGCCAATGAGCTAAGCGACGATTATTTTATGTCCCTCACTGCAGGGATTGAACGGGGAGTTTGGTTTGGGTATTGGGATAAGGGAGTGGATTGGTATGATCCGCTCGCGGAACGCTTCTATCATTTTGGCGCCCTCAGCGATGGCCCAAATCTGACGGAGTTTCCTGTAATCGAGCTCATCAACAGCAAGCAGGAGGGCCAAGAATATCTATGGGTAGCGACCCGAGGCAATGGTCTTTATCAGTTCCGCTTCAACGCGGAACGCAAAAGTCTGGTCTTGGTCCGGCATTTTAAGTTCGAGCCGGGGCAGGAAGGAAGTCTCAGCAACGATTATCTCAATTGCCTCTATTTACAAAACCCTGATACACTCTGGATAGGCACCGAAAATGGTATCAACGTT
>JBCCQN010000328.1:0-5862 GCA_039024315.1 Bacteroidota bacterium | reverse complement strand
ATACAGTTCCATTACACCCCTAAATCTGCCTCTTGGCTCAACATGATTGAAATTGAATTTGCCGCATTGGTCAAGCAAGGACTAAATCGCAGAATTCCCTCAAAAGAAATCCTAGAGAGAAAAGTCTTGGCATTGGTCAGAGAAAGACAGCAAAAGGCCATCAAGATCAATTGGCAATTCTCGATCCCTAAAGCCAGAGAAAACCTCAAAAGATTCTATAAAAAGGTCAATTCAGAAAATTGATGAAAAACAAATACTTACTTTACAGACTACTTAGATTTTAACCATATGTTTGCGGGTGTACCACTTAGCAAAATGTTTAAAACTCAATGCTCCAATTGAAATATGGAAGCCAAATCAAGAAACTGTACTCCGTTAGCTGAGACCGGACCGGTACTTCATCTCCTGAGCTATTTTGAAAATCGAGGGTTCGTTGGTAAAAAAGGTAGTAAGGATTTCGTTGACCATACAGATTATAGATCCCAAAGGTCCAAGTACGTAACCAGTGTTTCTTCTCTTTTTTTGTACTGTAGGCGAGGTCTATTTTATGGAAGGGACTCATTTGAAAATTGTTTCTTTCAGGACTGTATCCATATACCTCGCCAAAAGTGTAGGTGTTGTAAAGGGTTATTAGATTATCAACAGAGCCTTGGAGATCGGCGAAAATATCATAAGGCGTAGAGGCTAGTTCAATCGGTACTGTCGCCCTAGCTCCAGATAGGAAGGTAAAACTTGCTGATATGCTTCTACCAGGCTTAGGGAGATTATAAGCCATAAATAGTGCTAGATTATGTCTTCTATCGTAACGGAAAGGGAACCACGCTCCTTCATTTATTTCCGTAAACTGCCTTTGATGCCAAGCTAGGGTATAGCTAAGCCATCCATTAAATTTGCCATAAGGGCGATGTGCAAATAATTCTAAGCCATAACTCCGCCCCACGCCTTGCACAACCTGAGATTCCCAGGCATCAAATGAATTGAAAAAAGAGGCACCGTCAGCATACTCAATTACGTTGTTAAGTGTTTTGTAATAGACCTCCCCAGAGAAAGAAAACTGAGGCAGGTCGTGATAATACCCTAGGACGAATTGATGGGAATCAGAAGGTTTAATTTCGCTAGTTGCTGGTACCCATAGATCGGTAGGTAAGCCGAGGCCACTGTTTGTTAACAAATGCAAATACTGCTTGATGTAGGAATACGCGGCTTTAATAGAATGCTTCTCGTTGAGCGCATATCTTAGATTAAGTCTTCCTTGAAGAGAAGGTTCATTTAGGTCTTGAGCAGAAAATAACTCGGCTCTCAATCCAGAATAAACATCGATACGTTCACTAGGGCGGAAGGTTTGTGAAAGGTAAATCGCATAGGTCTGACTAAAGAAAGGTAATTGATTAAAACTCGTGTCAATAATTGTTTGTAGAGCCTGGCTTTGAAATAAACTCACTTCGGGTAGGAAGCGTTTTTGGGACCATTGAACCCCTGCTTGATAATGTAGTTTAGAAGAGGCGTAGTAGTCAAAACTTTGTTTAAAAATAATATCTGCAATAGAGGAGCCTTGAGTGAGAGAAGTTGAATTAAGGACCGTATTACTATTTTGAATTGAGGCCTCACTTCGTAGACGAGTTTGATACAGATAACGAGTGTATCCAAGAAGACTTTGTCCAAAGAGCTTTTTCCCCAGAATACGCTGGTATCTCAAGGAGGTAGTAATATTTCCCCACTGTAATTGATTTTCTGAAAGGAAGCGTTCTTCAGTAGTTGGAATATCAAAGGCAATACGGATTCTCCCTCGATCTCTTCCTGTATAAAAACTAAGATAGATTTTATCTTTTGGTGTAGGTTGATAGCTTACTTTTGCAACTACATCGTAAAATCCGTAGGCAGCGTTACCATCAATATCTTCTTGCTGATAGGAGTATGATGAAAAAGGTCTTAGCAATAAATCAAGCCAAGATCTTCTTCCAGCCACAAACAGGGAGGCTCTATTTTTGATCAAAGGTCCATCAAGAGTAAATTGACCTGAGAGTAAGCCTAGACTAAGCTGTTTTTTCCAGCTACTTTGGTTTCCATCTTTAGTCTGCATGCGGACAACCGAGGATAGCCTCCCCCCATATTGAGCAGGAAACCCGCCTTTAATGAGTTCTACATCTTTGATGGTTTGAGGCGGAAAGAGAGAGAACAAACCAAATAAGTGATTGACATTGTACACAGGCATGTCGTCAAGCAAAATTAAGTTTTGATCTGGACTTCCACCACGTACAAACAATCCACTTGTCCCTTCTTGACCAAACTGGACACCAGGTAATAATTGTAAACCCTTCATTACATCTGCTTCACCCCCTAGGACTGGCATTGCTTTGAGCTGCTGGATAGGAATGACAATTCGGCTGACAGCATGGGTTTGCGAATTTTCAAGTCGTTGCGCTTCAATAGCAACCGTATCTATTTCATAATTTGAAGCTTGCAAATAAATATCAATCAAGGTGTCATTCTGCAAATTTAGATTTAATGGATAGGGGGTATAGCCTTCCCTGAAAAATAATAGTCTTTGAGCACCTGGATTTAAGCTAATGCTGTAGAAGCCATATTCATTGGTCAAAACACCTTGAGTGCTATTTAAAACTTCGACTTTTGCATATGCAATCTGTTCTCCACTTACAGCTTCTCGCACAATACCACTAATCGTGATCTGTGCCCAAAGAGAAATGGGTAGAAAAAAGCCCCAGATGATAATAATTCTTTTCATTTGGATTTAATGGCTATAAATTAATATTAGCTCTCTTTGATAACCTGCGAAAATTCCGCGTCCCCCTTGAATATTACTATTCACGTTTACATGAGTCGCAAATGGATCTGCAGTATTGTAAGCCTGTGTCAGATAAGTGTTATAAAAAGCAAATAGATCATAGTTAAAACTCCAGAAATCAAGATAGATTTCTACCTTTTCCTTTCGGATAGGAGGCTGAGGATTAGATTGCTCTAATGGAAATCGGGTACTATCCCCTATTGGCTTAAAAAAGGTTTGCAAATAAAAACTTGTATCCGCAAAAAATATCATTTGCTTTTGTTGATCCGAAAAGGAGATATCACTAAATAATGGGAGAGCATGCTTCCGACTATTTGGCGGGACAATAGGATCCTTGGTCAACAATTTAAAGAGGTGTAGATTATCTTTAAAAAGATCTAAGCCATTGGCACAATTACAACTATCTCTCATTGCTAGAGATACTTTATAATAGTTTTTCTGGCCTAGGACATCTTGGAAATCTAAAAAAATCCTTGGACTAGCAAAAGTGCCCCCAAGTTCGTCTGTAACTGGCACTGGATTAGACAAATCCCAGCTTACATTGTACTCACTAGGTATTTGAGGAATACTATCAATAGCTTTTACCGTAGGAAATCCCTCTTTCTCTACTTCTATCCGGTATCTTTTATTGACTCTAGGGTATTGATCAAGGGTATAATTTCCATTTTGAGCGTAAGCTAGTTGCCCGAGCAAACTATCTTCCTCCCACAGGCTAACCAAGGCATCAGAGACGTATTCAGGTAGAAAATCATTGTTATCGATTCCTCGATTCTTACTGACATTAATCTTCCATATACTATCAGGTGTAAATAGACCATTTACAATGAGTTGGGGATTAACCGTTGGGGTTGGTAAAATCGTGAAGCGAACACAACTCAGGAATTGCAAGACTAAAAGCAATAAGGCAATAGCAAAAAAAGAGCTTCTCATAAGTCATTTTTTTATAAGCAAAAAATACTAGCACAAGGCACAAAGGTATTCTTGGCTACCCTATATATTATGGACGCCTAATAAAGAGTAATAGCCATAAAAACTAAGGTTATCTAAGGTATTCATGATGAAAAGCTATCTCAGACTGGGGAAAATTTATTGTTGTAATAAAGTGCTATCAAAAACGTAATTTTCCTAACACATCGTTCTAGCGCAATCATCCTTTTTGACATCAAAAATCACTCTATTGATCATGAGAATCTTATTATTATTGTTCATGATGCCCATTGGTTTACTCATGGGGCAGGAAAACACATTTAGCCTTCGCGGCCATATCACGGGCCTTCCAGCAGGCTCTTTCCTCAATGTCATGCAGTACAGCTACAGTACCGGCAGTACCATAGATACCGTTTATATTGAGGCAGACACTTTTTATTATGAAGGCCGCCTTGCGGAACGCTTCCCTCAACGCCTCGGCCTGATGAGCTTTTCGCCTGAAGGTCCCATTGGTAGCATCAATTTTTGGGTAGAGGATGATGGCGGTACGGTCATGATCGAGGGAGATGGCCCTTATCTAGCCAACTGGCAAGCTACGAGTAAAGGCAAAGAACAAATAGCGTTAAATGCGTTGATGACCCCTTTACAGGACTTAACACGCGCCAGAGACAGCATTTCTAAAATTCGCACCCAATACATTTATGCGTATTATGAAGAGAAAGCGGACCAAGATTACGCTGCCCTCATCAAGGCCATGGATGCCCTCTCTGATTCAATAGATCAGCTTTACAACCCTATTATGCTTAGGCAGATTAAGCAGAATCCTAATAGTTTCAGTGCAGTACGCCATTTCTACTACCTCGCTAAGTTTAACGAGGAGCAAATTGGTGGTAAAAAAGTGGTGCAAGAAATATTTGATCAAATAGAGCCACCATACACCGAATCTTTATATGCAGTAGGTTTGGCTACTAGTCTCAACCAACCCAAAGTACCGGAGGTAGGCAATGAAATGGTGGATTTGCTTGTGGAAGATCTAGACGGGAAAACCCACCAATTGAGTGAGTTCCGCGAAGCGGGCAAATACATGCTACTCGACTTCTGGAGCCTCGCCTGTGGCCCTTGTGTCATGGCCGCCCCCGAATTAAGAGCTATGCAAGCCAAATACCCTGATCAATTGACCATCGTCGGCCTAAGCATGGATACCAAATACGAATGGTGGCAAAAGGCAACCGAGCGCGACAGCATTACTTGGACCAATCTGTCAGACTTCAAAGGAACGTTCGGCGGAGCCGGAGCCACCTACGGCGTCCAAGGTCTGCCTACCTACGTTTTGATCGGACCGGATGGTAAAGTAGCGCATCGCTGGACAGGATTTAGTGCTGGCATATTTGAAGAGCAGGTGGGTACCCGGCTTGAGGAATAATAGGTTTACAGAGATCAGACATATCGGAATACAGATAAGCCAGTCCCTAAAATTCGGGATGGCTTATCTGCCACCAAGTATTACAGTTACTTTTTATTGCAGTCCCATTGTCAATAGATCAAGTAAGCGCACTAAGTTGCTGCGGGGGGATTTTTTATTCCTTTTACTATCAACCAGATAGCAAAGCCTATTTCACCGAGGACAACCACTGCCAAGAGGCCATTGACTACTATTCCGATATTATCGTTCCCTGAAAGGCAAAACTCATTGACAGACTCAAGGATGTATCCCCCACTTCCGACCAATATCAACCAACCCAAGAGACTAGGGTGCTGCGAGGATTGGATGACTAAGGAGCCAAGAAATAAGAGGTGGATGCCAAAGAAGATGCCCCATAGTAAGATTCCAGCTGCGTGGATATCAAAGAATAGCGCTACGAGACTGTGGATTTGATTTTGTGCAAAACTTTGCAAGAGCGCTGTATTCTTCAATATCAAAAGCGGGCTTAGATAGACAAGGAGGTTCACTCCCATGACCATGATCATGGCAAATCTTGCGTAGGTTGCTATTCTCGTTTGGGTTTCGTTTTGCCGCTTAAATATTTGAAAGAGCATAGAGGTCAAGGCAATTTCGATCGAAAAGGTTAGGATATCTGCGGCGATTCCCCATTGGAATAATCCGCCTTTTTCTTGGAGATTTTTCACAGTGT
>JBCCQN010000327.1:0-5875 GCA_039024315.1 Bacteroidota bacterium | reverse complement strand
CCGTTTTAGGGACGCAAAAATAGGGCTAAAAATAAGCGTTCTGCGAAGCAGGAAACCAAATTCAAAAGCACTTAAAGTACCTAGACAATCGTATTCAGTATTAAATTTTAGAAAAATGAGGCCATATGATTCGGCGAGCCCGTTTTCTCTGTACTGAATACTCCCGAAAGCTTTCGGGATACTCACTACTCATCACTTAATTACTAATCCGGACGATCATGCCGTTGGTCTTGTCGAGATGATTGCGCTCGATGAGCGCGATGAGGTCACCACTGGGCAACTGCTTGATGGTACGGACCCTGCCACCAAGATCGAGGCCAAAGGTTTCCTTCGTTTCGCGATTATATTTCATGAGGCGGCGATAGGCCAGGGAACCAAAAACGAAATAACCATTCCAATCTTCGACATTACTGCTATCCACCTTGAGCAGACAGGCTGGACCAATGGCCTGACCACCATCTTGAGTGGGCACGGTCCAAAAATGCTCGGGAAAGCGAATAAATTTGGCCGCGGAATCTTCAGATATCATCGAGACCCATTGACCATCATAATTGATCCCATGAGAATAAAGCGGCCAGCCGTAGTTTTGCCCCTTTTCGATCAGATTGAATTCGTCGCCACCTTTGGGGCCGTGCTCTACGCCATAAAGCGTCTTGGTTGAGGCTTCATAAACCAAGCCTTGTACATCGCGATGCCCATAAGACCAAATACTGCTGGGCTCGCTCATGTCTCCTAGAATAGGGTTGTCGGCAGGGATGGAGCCATCTTCCTTCAAGCGATGGATTTTGCCCATGGCTTTATCGAGTTCTTGGGCAAACATGACCGGAGCAGTCGCAGTAGAGTAGTTAGAATTACCCAGATTGAGGAAGAAATGGCTACTGTCTTCCCAAACGATGCGCATACCATTGCCAGTATAGTTTTGATATTTGGTGCTAAAGATGGTTTCAAAATCAACGGCTTGATTATCCTTGATCCTAAAGCGCTCAACTTTGTTTTTGCCTCGGCGCGCTAGGTAAGTCAGATAAATCCAACCATTGTTGGCGTAGTCGGGATGCAGACTGATGTCCATCAAGCCACCATGCAGAATCGCAGGGAGTCCATCCACGCCAAAGGTCGCTACTTCTGGCATCCCCTTGATTTCTGTCATTTCTCCTTCCTGATAATGGAACATCTTACCTACCCTATCGGTGAGGAGGTAATCGTTCTCGGAGAGAATCGCGATCCCATAAGGAATGGAAAAGCCTTGCGCCAGCGTATCCACCGAAAAGCGATCATTGCTCATCGGATAGGGCGAATTATATACCCAGATATTTTTTTCTACGCAACTCAGCAGACTTACTGAGAGGAGGGCAAAAAGGAAGATCTTTAAGTAGTTGAAGTTCATAGAGTCGTGTAGGAATAGAAGAGTTGGGCGGCCTATTGCCGCATAAAGCTTCGCAAGACTGTCTTGCCTTTTGAGCTAAGCTTTATCCAGTAAATACCTTGAGGTATGCTACTGAGATCGATTTGAATCTCTTGAGCACGGCGCAGCATGTTAGGGCTAAGCGTTCTGCCGAAGGCATCCACCAACTCACAACTAGCCGATTGCTCAAATCCCGCTGGCAAAACCACCATCAACTGCTCTTGGGCGGGATTAGGGTAAATCTCCAGGAGGCTAGCAGGTAGTTTTTCGATGCTCACAGAACTCATACAAAGAAGGCTGTCATTGACCGTTAAATCGCTTACCGCTATCGTAGGGACGACTTTCACTAAAGCAGGGTTGGAATTCGTCAGGGCATAAGTAGAGTCTTCCGCACTAAAGTCAGCGATATTGAGGCTAATGCTTTTGCTACTACAGGCGCTTTGCCCATTCAGGTCTGTGCTCAACAAATAAACCGCAGATCCAGAGTTGCCATTGAGGAGCATGCGTCCATCGGGCAAAAAGAAGGCGCCGACACCAAAGGTAGTGGTATTGGGATTGTAGCCTTTCTCCCAGATTTGGTTGCCCGTGGAGTCGAGCAGCATGAGATAACCATCGGAACCATTGTCATTAAAGGCTGAGCCAGAAAGCAAAATATCGCCATTCGCTTGGGGATAGATGCCCGAAATAAACTCCGTAAACAGTTGCGGTCCGCCAAACTCTTTGGCCCAGAGAAAATTGCCCATCATGTCTAGTTTGGCGAGCCAAATATTGGCGAAGATGCCAACTGTATCCGGAACTCCACCGCCGATAAATAGCGCCTGACCCACTGGGTCATAAGCGATTTTAAAGCAACTCGTACTGCGATCAGCAAAACGAAAGCGCTGGTACCAAAGCAAATTGCTTTCATCGACAGCGCAGACATAAGCTTCCTGTACCCCTTGATTGTTGACGGAGCCGGTGAAATAATACTGTTCATTTTCGTCGGCGACCACCTCATCTGCTAGCAGCCCAAGGCTTTGATTGCTAGACAAGGCATATTCACGCTGGCTGATGATATCTCCCTCTCGGCTAGCGTGGATGATTTTGGTGGGGTTATTAGTGACACCTTTGCGGATAAATATGATCAAACTACTGTCTGCTTGTTCAAATACATTTTCGACTCGGTCATCGGAGCTATCATCGTAAAACAAATGCCAGATTACGTTGCCAGCCGTATCGAGTTTGTAAAGACTCCCTCCGTTTTCTAGCGAAAAGGATTGCCGCATCGTACCGCCTACGATCACATTGCCGTCTGACAGTTTGGTGATACAGGAAAAATCATCTCTCCGCAGATATTTGTAGCGCTTGGCCCAAAGCAGAGAGAAGTTTGAGTCGGTTTTAGCTACTATTGACATGCTCGAATCCCCCGGCGTAATGGAGTTGGCAAAGGCGGAAAACATCCATGAGCCATCATCAAGACGGACCCCATCAGAAAAGGCCAATTTGAGATCCGTAGAAAGGACTTTTTCACTGAGCGTTTGGCTCCATGTAAAAGAAAAGCTCAGGCAGAGACAGACTAATAGCAGAGTATTTTTCATGAGGTCAAGGTTTTCAAGTTTAATAGCGTTTGGCAAAAGCAATCTTTATGATCCCTTTAGCGTCAGGAAGACGCTTTTGCCAATGGGTTTTACATGCTTCGGCTGTGGGTTTAATTTAAAATAATGAAGGCCCCGCACGATTGCGAGGCCTGGGAGATATTTCTATTTGAGAAGTTGTTGGGGGTTGGCGCTTTGCGGAACGCTTGTCTCCACCGATATGCATTTCGAGTGAGCGAAGCGACGAGAAATCTCCGTGAGAGTAAATTTTTAAATTTTTTGAAGCCAAGGAGATTTCTCCTCGTCCCAATGGGACTCGTTCGAAATGAAGGTTGGGTGGTTTTGGTATTGCGACAAGGCATTGCCTCGTCGCACAGAGATAATCGTTCTGCGAAGCAGTAATACCCCTATCTCGGCATAATGCTAATCGGCACATCCACCTTGTCCCATTTGATATGGACCATGGCACCTGCAGTCTCATATTCGTTGATATCGATGAGCATTTGCTCGACGCTTTGCTCTAGCCTTTGCGGCTGTACTCTTACTTGCATTACGTCTTCATCATGATCGACTTCGGGTACTCCCCAACGACCAAGATCAGTATTGAGTCCTATCACCCAAGTAGTTTCGCCCGGTACGGCATAAAGTACGTAACGTCCTTTGTCAAGCGGCTGGCCGGCAAAGAGTACGTCTTGGTTGATTTCGATTTCAGTCGCTTCATTAGCGCCTATCCGCCAAAACTCCCCATACGGTTGCAAAGCATCCTGCTCCTCAGGCCCAAAAATCATGCGGCCTTTTTTGTAAGGTCGGCAGTAATCAACCGTTACTTTGAGATCATCATTGCTAAACTCTGCGAGTGCTTTGGGGCTATGCGAACGTGTAGTCAGCATGATATAAGCAAAAAAGCCCAAAATAAGGACTACCGCAGCCCCTAGACCAATCAATATTTTTCTTCCAATAGACATAGTTCCTTTTTTGTTTAACCCAATTTAGAACAAAGCGCAATCAAAATCTACCAACCCATACCATGTTTGAGAGAATTGATGTGCCCAAGGTGATGTTTACCATGCCAGGCATAAAGCCCTAGATTTTCATCTAGGCGAATTAGTCTTTCCTGCTCGGGATGGTAGTAAGCCCGTTGCCAATCCTCAGTCGTCATATTGCGTAGCATCATCACCCAGCGCGCATGCAAGGAAGCTAATAAGCCTAATGAAACTTGTACAGGCGCAGTTTTGGCCTCGGGCAGTTCTGCCCAACGATCTTCATAATAGGCTTTGATGGTCGGTTGATCCTCCGTCAAGGTCCATTTGAAGCGGATATAGGAGTTCATATGGCTATCGACTACATGATGCACGACTTGGCGCAGGGTCCAGCCACCGGGTCGGTAGGGCATATTGAGCTGTAAATCAGAGAGGGTACTGACCGCGTCGATCAACAAACCGGGCAAAATTTCAATTTCTTGAATCCATTGCTGAATATGAGCGGGACTAATGGTTTCAGGAACCTGATATTTACCAATCGGATATTTGAGCGCTTCTAATTGGGATGCTTCCATAAAAATGATTTGCTTATTTTGGTTTCAAATATAGCTAAGGGGCTGGATTGTTTTACCCTTAACCATATTTACATGTTGCGAACTAAGTACCTTTTTATTGGCCTGCACTGCTTATGCTTTTTCGCTTGCGCAAAAGTAGCCGGGCAAGGCCAAGATGAACCTAAACTTCCCCTTTATTTTTCAGGTCAATTGGGCGTGGGTCAAGGCAATCAGGTGTATGATCGCTGGCCTGATCTGAGTTTGAGCTTAAGCGCAGGCTGGAAAATCTCCAAACTACCGCTTTGTCTAGGGCTGAGCTTCACCAGTGTGCGTGGGATGAACTATGTGGTGAGGTCTTATCGTCAGATGGATGGACTCGGTTTCCAAGGAGGGTATGTTGGGAAGCGGTTTGCGCTGCAAGCAGAAATCGGCAGAGCTTTTCAATACACGGAAGGCTACTCAGACGAAGGTTACGGCTTTTATTTTGAGCAGGATGGGAGCCCTGCGACTTATTGGAGAGTCAGTCCGATGATCCGAGTGGGAAAATACATTACGCTTCATTTTAGTTGGTATGAGAGCAGCATGGCCGAGGGAACTATCAGACTTCATAATGCCAATCCTCCTTACACCGAAGAAGGGCGTGATCAGCGCTTTTTACGTTCCTTTCAGGGCGGATTTGGCTTTTGGCTCTAGGCCTATTCAAGGCGATACAAATCCCAATAAATGTAATAATACATCGGCTCATTTTCTACTAGCCCGCTTCCGTTAGCAGTCCAACTTTGGCGATCAGTTCGATTTTCCACCATGTTGAAAATGACATTTAGAGGCTGAAAATCCGCACGAATCGTCTCTGGCGGTAGGTCCAAAAGCAAACGTCCCTTTTCATATTGTTCTAGCGTACCTGTAAGCGTATCAGCGCTTAGATTAGTAATGTAAAAATCGTTCGTGTCTTGAAAAGAGATGACAAAATATTTTATCGGTAATTTTTGTGAGGGCTCCCCTTGACGATAAACATGGCCAAAGGCACTCACGTCCCATTTACCTTCAATATTGGCGAGGGTGAGATCAGGCAGGCCTTGAGGTTCGCAGGCCAACAAGAATAATAGAGGCAGGATGAGAAAGAGATTTCTAATCATGATCAAATACGTTAGGCCCCACGATTGAATTTAAGCTTTTGACAATAGAAGCGCAATGGGCGATTGTGGGTTTGATTGAGGGTTTGTTTTTGGTTTACTCCCGAAAGCTTTCGCATAGGCGTCAAGCTAATGGTGTTAACCACGTTTTCTTGCATCCCAAGAAGGATCATACGGCTCCAAACCCACCCCTAGCCCCTCCCAGCAGGGGAAGAATCTATCGATTCGCTTG
>JBCCQN010000326.1:0-6004 GCA_039024315.1 Bacteroidota bacterium | reverse complement strand
ATTACGATACAGACAAAGAAATCTTTGCCAAATTCGAAGAGCAAACAGGTATCAAGGTCAATGTAGTCAAGGCTAGCGCCGACGAATTGATCGTCAAAATGGAAAACGAAGGCGCACAATCCCCTGCGGACCTACTCATCACTGTAGATGCGGGACGCTTGGTAAGAGCCAAAAGTAAAGGCCTCCTCCAATCCATCGAATCTGAGACCTTGAATCAAACGATTCCAGCTCACCTTCGTGATGCTGAAGGTCAATGGTTTGGACTTACCAAAAGAGCCAGGGTAATCGTCTATGACAAAGAAAAAGTAAACCCTAGCGAACTCTCTACCTACGAAGCATTGACAGATGCAAAATGGGCAGATAAAATTCTCATTCGCGCCTCTGGCAATATCTATAACCAATCTTTGATGGCCTCTATCATCGCCAATGATGGTGAAGAAAAAGCCAAAGAATGGGCAGAGGGCCTAGTGGCAAATTTTGCGCGTTCCCCGAAGGGTAACGACAGAGATCAGGTAAAGGCCATCTTGGCTGGAGAAGGCGAATTGGCGATCATCAACACCTACTATCTCGGTCGTTTGATCAACTCTCAAGACTCTCTTGAGGCTCAAGCAGGCAATGCCGTAAACGTATTTTTCCCTAATCAAGAAGATCGGGGCACACACATCAACATTAGCGGTATCGGAGTCGCCAAGCATGCTCCTAATACAGAGGACGCGATCAAGTTTATAGAGTACTTGGTGAGCCAAGAAGTACAAGAAACTTTTGCCCAAGCCAATTACGAATATCCCGTAAATCCACAAGCCGCTTCTTCGGAACTCCTCGAGTCATGGGGTGATTTCAAAGAAGACAATTTACCTTTGTCCCAATTAGGAGAACTCAACAAACAAGCAGTAATCATGTTTGACGAGGTCGGCTGGGACAAATAAGGAATGCGGATTCGCTCAAAACATCTTAAAAGAGATCTAAACCAATGGTCAATTTATACTTTGGCCATTGGTTTATTTGTTGCCATCCCTGTCTTCGCCATCTTCATTTATCTTTTTGATGGCGTGGGTGAAATGTGGGACCACATTACCACCTATTTTTTACCAGATTACATCCTCAACTCTCTGATTTTGCTTTTGGGGACAGGCTCACTGACCTTTTTGATTGGTACCAGTACCGCCTGGATCGTGAGCAACTATGATTTTCCGTTGCGAGGCTTAGTCGAGTGGTTGCTTTTCCTGCCCATGGCGATTCCTTCTTACATCGTAGCCTATGTCTATGTGGGATTGTTGGGTTATGAGGGCACCCTCATCCGAGGATTACAAAGCCTAGGGATTTCAATTACCAAAATAGATGTCATGAACATTGGGGGACTGATCTGGATCCTTAGTATTTCGCTCTACCCATATGTTTATGCAGCTACCAAAGGTATTTTTCAAAGTTTTCCTCGGTCTATGCGGGAAAACAGTGCTTTACTGCAGGCCTCTAGCCGACACCATTTCTTTAAGCTAGCGCTACCCCTAGCCTCTCCAGCTATCATTGCCGGCTTGTTTTTAGTGTTTATGGAAGTGCTCAATGATTATGGAGCAGCCAAATATTACGGCATTCAGACCTTCACCACTGGCATTTTTCGTACTTGGACTGCGCTCGAAGATTTACAATCGGCAGTTTATCTTTCGGCCCTATTAGTGGTGCTGATGTTTTTGCTCAATAGCCTGATGAATTGGCTTAGAAATCGAAGGTCTTATGCGCTCAAAATCAGTCAAGAAGACACCCAAAAGCAGGCACGGAGAAATCTAAAGGGAAGCCAAAAAGCCCTCTATTTGATCGTACTTTGGATCCCTATCATAATGGGGGTTCTACTGCCGGTCTTTCAGTTGATTTACTGGGCTACCCTAACTTATGAAAGCATGCTCAACTGGGAGCTCCTCTGGATTAGCCTACAGAGTTTTGGCCTTGCCCTCAGTGCGGCCGTCCTGATTGTGGTAGTCTCTCTAGCCCTGATCAATTTTGCCAATTGGAACCATCTAAAGGGCATCAAAGCCTTAAAAAAAATCTCCACCATTGGTTACGTGATACCAGGCGCCATCATAGGGATCGGAGTCATCAAAAGCAGTCAATCCATTATCAATTTTTTTGACACCTATTTCGACCTAGCGGTCGGTAATTTATTTTATGGAAGCAGCTTTATACTAGTCTATGCCTATGTATTTCGCTTTCTTGCAGTCGCTTATAACCCTATCGAAGCTAATAGCCTTAAACTAGGAAAAAACCTTTCAGAGTCTGCCTACACCTTAAAAATCAGTAAACTGGCTACTTTACTGAGAGTTAATTTACCCCTCCTCCGTCCTACCCTGATCAGTGCCTTGATCTTGGTTTTTATTGATATCCTGAAAGAGCTTCCGCTAACACTCATTCTCAAACCTTATAAGTTGCAAACCTTAGCGGTAAAGGCCTATGAGTACGCAGATGATGAGCGGGTTGCTGAAGCCGCTTGGCCTTCCCTACTCCTGATTTTTGTAATCGTACTGTTAATGCTGCTGGTCGAATATGGGCCCAGAAAAAATCGTCTCCAAGCCTCCAAATAAAGAGATTATGAATATTGTTGAAATCGAAGCCCTTTCTAAGTCCTACGACGGTAAACATGAAGCTTTGGCAGACTGTAGCTTTACCTTAACCAAGGGCAAAATCTGTGCAGTCGTAGGCCAAAGTGGGAGCGGCAAATCAACTTTATTGCGACTCATTGCGGGTTTAGAAAGACCAGACAAAGGCACGATCAAAATCCAGGGGCAGATGGTTTCAGATGATCATAAGATCGTGCCGCCTCAAGAGAGAAATCTAGGGATGGTATTTCAAGACTTTGCTCTTTTCCCTCATCTGACTGTGGCCAAAAACATTGCCTTTGGCTTGAAAAAATCCACCCAAGCAACGGTAAAAGAGCTTTTACGCCTCATCGATTTGCCGGGTTATGAGCAAGCCTATCCCAATGAATTAAGCGGAGGAGAAGAACAAAGGGTGGCGCTGGCTCGGACTTTAGCCTTACGACCTGATCTTCTGTTGCTTGATGAACCCTTTAGTAATTTGGACGCCAATCTAAAGTCCCAGCTGCGACAGCAAATCCAACAAATTGTGAGGCAGATTGGGACCAGCATGATTTTTATCACACATGACTTATTTGATGCGATAGACATTGCAGACGAATTGATCTATTTGGAAGGCGGTCGCATGTTGTGCCATTGTTCGATTGAGGACTTCTTTGCAAATATCGAGCATGAGTCAATCGCCAAAACAATTACAGAGTTAAAGGATAATGCCAAGCGGATTCTCGCCTTAACCAACTAAGTACGGAGGATCTTTTTCTTTTTTTAGCTATGCGGGAGCGCGGAACGCTTATCTCTGGGTAATGGGAGATGCGAGCATGCATATCACCGCACAGAGATAAGCGTTCCGCGAAGCGGTAATCAAAACACTAAACCCTCAGCTAATAGCCAAGCCTCAAACATTTTGCTGCTTGAGCCAGAAGTGGGGAAATATCCTTCCGGTCTGCTTCATATACTGCCGATACTCCTCACCAAAGGTTTGTTGCATCATTTTTTCTTCTTTTCCTACGCGGAGAAAGTAGAGGATGCCAAAAAAGATTAAGGTAGAAAAGCCTCCTATGTAGTTTGGCAATAGACAAGCTTGTAAGAGCCCCCAAAGCCAAATCGCCGTGTACATAGGGTGCCGAATGCTTTTATAAACGCCGTTGGTGACGAGACTATGCTCCTCTCTCACCTCCAAACTGGCAGACCAATTGAGTCCCAAGTCCTTGTGAGAACGCCAAAATAACCAAAGTGTCAAAGGCGCGAGGGCTAGCCCCAAGACATTTATCCAAAGCGGTAATTGATAATCCGCAAAACTAAATATGGGCGTAAAAACGTATAGGAGAGGTAAAATTGCGATCCCTATTGTGGCACCAGCTAGGAGAGTCTTTTCGAGCGCATCTTTGTTATCGGTGCGAATTTGATTCTTTTTTTGTCTTTGTCCGTGCGGATACCGGATGATACCAGTGGCCACCCAAAAGACCATAAAGCATATTTTCAGTACGATTACATTCATAACTAATTGGTTTGATTAGAGGGCTAGATTGACATTCGGAAGCGTCTCAAAATGATCTCGCCAGTAATCCTGCCGAGCCGGGTCTTTGGTTTCGCCTAAAAGCATATCGTATAAATCTGCGAAGCTTACATTTTGCTCTTGCTCTGAGAGAGCGTTTAAACGCGCGGCAAGTTTCTCTAAACCGATCTCCTTGCTCCAATGGTAAAGACTTATGGCGCCGCGATTGGCTTCTAAATAGTCTTTACCGTCTGCTTTTAACAGTGACGGCTCACCATTTATATCGCTGTGGCGCTCTTTTTCATAGATTTTTTCTTTTTTCTCGATCAACATAGCCACCGCTTCTTCGCCAAGGCTTGATTCGACATAGTGCAAGCCTAAAGCTTCAGGCAGGGCAATTTTGAGCATATCAGCGCCTTCGACTTCACCCAAGGGCAGATGGTACTGGACCCACTGTTTGGCCAGCAATTGGGCGATTGAATGATAGAGATAAGCTCTCTCTTTCAAACCACTGGAATCAGAAATCCAGCCATCATTTTCGGAGAGGGCAATACCTTGTGGGAAAGCATAATGATCCTCTTGATAATGAGGAATTTCATAAAGTCGAGTCTGCTCAAAAGGAAAATCACCCAGTTGCTGTTCTAGGAATTTCCGAGAACGCATAATCTGCTCAGAAAAAAGCGGGAGATTATAGGGATGATTTTCTAAATGATAAATAGCTACCCCTTGCTCGTACTCTGAGACTTGGTAAGGCCCAGTGCCTATATACCAGTTCATCGGCAGAGAATCGGAGATGCTATACTCTTGATAGCGACGCCCCCCCTCTTCCCAAGTACGCATCATCTCGCCAGGGCCGATAGATATTTGGTCTAGACTTGTACCAATCGTCAACTTAGCTTTGGAGCGGAAAGCATCGGCGCGGTAGGCATCCTTGGCCTTAGCCAAACTATCATTTGCAGGTGGTAATAAAGACGGTATTCGCGGCAAGTCAAACTCCATACGTTCACGATTACCTTCTAAAGTTTTACTAGGATCAAAGCCTATGTAGGGTAAAAATTCATCAATCGACCCAAAAGAGCCCCTGTAAACAAGGGAGGCCTGTGGGTCACCTTGCGAAAATCCTTCAAAATCTTTGGTCATTTCGAGTACTAGGGCAAGTGAGGAAGCAGGCTGTAAGGGACGCTCCAAAGCCACATTTACCATATCAAACGCCTCATCTAAGTCCCATCCTTTAACTTCTCTGCCACCGAGCCACATTTTTTCGAGCTGATTATGTTCAGCAAGACTTAGCACCAAACTATCTATCATCTTATCACTAGAATTGACGAGGGTAGTTTGGACTTGATAAGTAGCTTTACGTTCAAGGGGATAGAGTTCTATTTCGAGCTCTAGGTCCTGATAACGGGCTTGGGCTTTTTGCGCTAGATAGGCATACTTTTGTTCGTATTGAGCGGCAGTAGCATTTTCAGCCAAAGTGGTCTCAAAATTATCTTTATCATTTACCTCCCCGATGATAAAGGATTGCAAAAAGATAAAAGCCAAGACGAATAATGGGATACTCAGTTTCCCAAAGAGATTCAATTGAGTACCACCAAATTTTAACTTTCTGAGTAGGCGTTGCGGCATATCGCGATCCCAAAACAAAATGCCCATTAAAGCTAAGGCTACTGCTAAAGCCGACCACATGACAAAATACCAGAAGGAGGCCGTAGCCCACATCCCGTAAGCGTTCATTTCTGAAAAATCTTCTATACCAGGGACAAAGCCATACCCAAAGCGTAATTCCTCCATCAGCCCAAACTCAAAACCCATGATGAGCAAAATGAAGTAGCCTGCGCCTAAAAAGTGGGTTACAAACCGTCTACCAGTCAGCCCAGCCAAAAAGAAGACCAAGGTTATATAGAGGCAATAATTTAGCCACCCT
>JBCCQN010000325.1:0-6103 GCA_039024315.1 Bacteroidota bacterium | reverse complement strand
GTGAAAGCTGTGTAGTGAGGTATCAATGGTATTGCTACGGCCTGCCAAAGCTTCACGCTGAAAAGCAATCGGTGGCAAGAAGCGCTCGTTGGTACCACCTAGGTAGTATTGCACTTGTTCATTGGGGAGGTTAAAGCCTCCAGCAACGCGGGTCGCTAAGACCAAATTACGATAGAAGTTGGTATAGTTTTTCACCTCTGCCTGTACTCGGCTAAAGGCAATCGCATTTTCGCTGGTCGAATAATAGCTATCAAAAAAGGCTTCTGCCTTCCAGCCTTGGTAAGCGTAGCCTTCGTTTTCACGCACATTATTGAAGCGAAAGCCGGCACCTCCTCTCAAGATAGCATCTTGATCGTCTAGCGGATCTTGACGCAAAAATTGTTGGTCTTTACGATCAATATAGTATCCGCCTAAGCTACCTTCTACACTCAGATGAGAAGTGATAGGGTAGCGGACTCCGGCGTTTACACGCATCTGATCAAAGCGAAAGATGAAGGAATCAGACTCGAGATTATTTTCTCGGCGCAATTGACGAGACATATAACCAGCCTCGGCAAAAATATCCAAGCGATTTTTGTTGTAGCTATAAGTGAGATCACTATCGACCCCTGTGCCTCCAATGAGGAAAGGTGCTACCGAGACACCAAACTGATGGTTATTAAACACATCGGAAAAGCCAGCACTTACTACGAAACCGTATTGAGCGACGGGATCAAAATTCCAGTTAAGCCCGAGATAGTCCGCTTCCCAAGTGGCATTGGCGCTGCCAAGATTTTCAACATCAACGGTGGCGATCTCCGGTTTTGGCTCATTGCCAAATACGGTGGGGGGCGGTAGCTTAGGACGGCGCTCTGGACGTGGACGTGTGCTAGGAGCCGTTGGGCGTTTGGCCTCATAAGGTTCTTCCTCCTCGTCAAAAATATAATAGCGCACGGGCCGGTCGGCCTCTTCTTTGGGTTCTTCTTTAGGTTCAGGGGTTTGTATATTTTGCTCGCTGACCTCCTCTATAGATTCGATCAGTGCCTGCAAGCGATTTTCCTTAAGTTGCTTCTCTTGATAGGCGGCCAAATCCTCCACTCGCAGCAGGGTAGGCTGCAATTGGCTATTTAGTTGAAAATTAGAGAATGGCAGTAAGATTGGGCTCAGCTCACCCTTGGTCGCACTCAGGATTACGGCTTCTCCATTTGCGATTTGCAATTCTTTGATCCCAGAGGCCAAATTTGAGAGTGCTTGTTGCTCACCCGTAAAGATATTGGCCTGATAAAGATTATGAATACCGGAGGCATCTGAGACAAAGCCAATTTCAAAACCACTAATGGGGAAAGACTGTCTCTCGTTGACAAGTGGCGTACGAGTAATCCGCAAAATGGTATCCTCCTCCAAATCATATCGAAATAGATCAAAGTCATTGACGTGAGCGCGCCAAGCGCCGCTTTGATCTTGCAAAAGCGTACTATCACGATTTGAGCTAAAGTAAACATAGGCCCCATCTAAGCTCCAGCTCGGATCCAAATCATCAAAGCTATCATTGGTCAAAGCCTTCAGATTGGCATCACCAGCATTGGTGAGGAATAAGTCCACGCGGCTTTCGCGCAGCGCAGAAACCGCAATTTGACGGCCTTCTCCTCCCCATTTGAGGTCAATAATCTTCTGGATATTACTACTAAGGTCTTTATAGTTGACATCCTTTTCCCCTACATTCCAATAAGCAAGGGCCAAAGACTTGTCGTTGAAGGTACTGGCGACCAAACGGCGACCGTTGGGGTGCCAGCTAAGTACAGGTTCAAATTCGGTGAAGCGAGCGTCCACCCGCTTGATGCCCGAATTAATAGGGCTTTGTTCTAAATCCTGCGTTTCTAGATCGTATATCCAAACGGATTGACGGCCATCGCGCTCAAGATAGAGGGCGACATTGTCCCCTTGAGGATTGGGAGCGGCAAAGACCACCGAATAATTATTGGGAAGCTCGATCTCTTGTAGCCCAGAAAGATCATCCCAAGCGGTCCGCTGGCTGACTTGGTTGCCGTAGCGCACCTTGATATACTCACGCCAGCGTTCGGTCAAAGTTGGTAGCGAAATCCCCAATACAGAGATAATCCCAGATTCTACCGAGCGGGCGATATTGACGAGATAGACGATTTCGGAGATTTTGGGTTCACCATATTCTCGGGTGATATAATGCCAAATAGATTTACGCACCACGCGGTTGATTTGCTGGTCGCCTTCTAAAGCCATGTCGAGGAGATCAGCGTTGCGAACGCTCGTAATCCACATTTCATCCTCGTAGGTCCAACCAGTAGAGACATACTCCAATAATCCTTCCCAGTACCAACGTGGATTATGTTGCAAAATGGCGCTCTGTACGATATTGCCGAGACGTTTTCCATTGGCAAACTCCTGCATGATAAGACGGGCCGTTTCGCGACGCGTCTCTGCATAAAGCTTATTCAAATCACCATGATAAATCACCTTGCCAACCGGATCATCGAAATTGAGTACGCCAGGGTTTTCGACATCTGGCTCCAAGCTAAAGTTAGATTGTAAGACCTCATTGGCGTCGTTGAAATAAACTAAGGTATAGCGTTGCTCAGGTTTGTAGTCAAATAAGATCCCGAGTTCGTAGCGGGCCTGCTCCGCATAACGCGCTACTCTAGCGGCCGCATTGGCATCTCCCCCTTTATAATAAACATCAAAATGATCGCTTTGGACTTGTTTCCAGTTGGTATAATTGGCAAAGGGCGCAAATTGCGCTTGAAGGCTTAAGCCCGCCATCAGGCAGACAGTCATGATGAGATGACGAAAAGACATAAAGTTCAGGTTGATTAAGGCTACTTATTAGCTAGATAGGAAAATACGAAAAATTCCCCACGGGTCTTAGAGAAAAATCTTCGGATCCCTACATATCGCAGGAGTAGCAAGTATTGAGTATTAAGTATCGAGTACATTAACTGTCCTCCCAACACTAGCTACAGGCTCTTATCTTGGTACTTAACACTCCATACTTTGTACTGCTTACTTAATGAACCGAGAAAGTTGGATTTCGTTTGGCAGCTGCCAGACATTCTCGCAAATTCCTTGCGTGAGAAGCTTAGAAGTGTAGGGCGCTAGCAAAACGCCTTTGGTCCCAAAGCCCGTAAGAACGTATACGTAGGCAAAGTCAGGATGGATTCCTACGATGGGTCGGCGATTGGGGGTAGTAGGACGAATACCCGCAAAATGATCGACGATTTGGTAAGGCACTTTCAGTAATTTGGCCAGATGGCTTTCAATCTCCGCTCTACCTTCTTCTGTAGGGTGGGGGTGGTCAAATTGATTGCGGTAGGTGGAGCCAGTCAGATAACGATCTTCTCCCAAGGGGATGAGATACACTTTTTTCGAAACGACTTGCTCAAGCTTTAGCTCAGGAGCATGCAGGATAAGGATTTCGCCCTTATTGGGTATAAGTTTGACAAAAGGTAAATAGGGATTTTGAGCGAGGGCTGAGCCTTCAGCAAAGACCAAGCGATCAAAAGCGATGCTACCGCTGGCGGTTTGAATTTTGCGTTCGGCGAGGCCGATTGCCTCATATGCTACACGCTCGCGATAAAGCGAAAAACGATCGTTTTTTAGCAGTAATTGGTGCAGATCATCAATAAATGCCCCTGTTTCCAACCAGCCACAGGGCAAAATTCTGATGCCTCCGTAGGGATTGATGATGCGTTCCGCGAAGAGCGGTACCTCCTGAAAAGCCACGATATCAGCATAAGCCGGATCAGCCGCCTTCCCTGTCCATTTGTTGTATTCCTCAAAAGTCTTGAAGGGTCGATAGATCTCCGCGTAGCGAATATGTTGACGCAAAGAAGCATAAGCAGGCATAGCAAAGAAGGCCTCGATCTCAGCCAAAAGGGTCTCAGCCAACCATGATTTTGCCCCGAAGCGACCAGTTATTACGTTAAACAAACCTGCCGCCACTCTCGAAGCAGCCTTAGGAGCCGCATCATCAATCATGCTGACATGATGACCGGCTTCTAGCAAGCGTGCCGCCAAAAAACTACCGGCCAAGCCGCCACCGAGGATTGCAATATGTTGGGAAGCGTTCATAGATTATTGGGGCCAAAGATAAGTTTTTCTTGCTGCGCAGAACGCTTATTCGGATCAAATCAGTTTGTGAATTGTAGCGGCGCATTTGCGCTAATGCTAAGCAAATGTTTGTACATTTTTGTCTCCCTCAGATTTTATTTCTCGACACCTTGGCAAAATGAATATTACGCATACTAGCTCTGGTATGCAGGCCAGACCTCAAGGACAAGCGTTCCGCGCAGCGGAAAATCCCCACCTTTTTACTAAATTCTCCGCGGATGCCAATAATCCACATTATGAAGCCCCTCATTTTTTTTCTTTTTTTTGCCAGCCTAATCTTTTTCTCCTGCATGGAACCCGCCAAACAAAATGCTGAAGCCGAGGCTAACAGCAAAGCGCTCGATATCCAAGGTCACCGCGGCTGCCGTGGTCTAATGCCCGAAAATACCATTCCCGCCTTCCGCAAGGCCCTAGCGCTAGGGGTACAAACCCTTGAACTTGACGTAGTTATCACCGCGGATAGTCAAGTGATCGTATCGCACGAACCCTTTTTCAATCATGAGATGAGTCTCACGCCCGATGGTAGCGAGATCAGTGAGGCAAGCGAACGCACCCACAATATCTATCAGATGGATTATGCGACCGCTGCGACTTATGATGTCGGTCAAAAGCCACATCCCCGCTTTCCCGATCAGGAAAAAATGGCCGTGGTCAAGCCCCTACTTTCGGAGGTCATCGCCAATGCCGAAGCCTACGCCCAAACACTCGGTCGTGAGCTGCCTTACTACAATATCGAAACCAAAACGACACCCGCAGGCGACAATAGTTTTCACCCTGAACCAGCCCCTTTTGTGGATCTGCTGATGAGCGTGATCCAGGAGGGCGGCATCGCCAAACGTACCTATATCCAGTCTTTTGACGTGCGGACCTTGCAAGTGATGCACCAAAAGTATGCGGATATTCCCCTCGTTTTATTGGTCGAAAACGAAGAAAGTGCCCAAACCAATCTCGATAAGCTCGGCTTCAAACCCACAGTTTACAGCCCTTGGTTCAAATTTGTGGATGAAGAATTGGTAGCGTTTTGCCAAGCAGAAAATATGCTGCTCATTCCTTGGACCCTCAATGAAGAAGCCGAAATCAAACGCGCTCTCGAACTGGGGGTCGATGGCATTATTTCGGATTATCCAGATCGAGTGATTGCCTTGAGTCAAAAGTAAAGCCCAGTAGCTAGTTGCGCCATTCCTTTTTCCTTATCCTTTGAATCTAACACATATGAGCGATTTTAAATCCTATTTTGGGCCTTGGGCCATTGTAACGGGTGCTTCGAGTGGCATTGGGGTCGAGTTTGCTAAGCAGATCGCCGCACGAGGCCTCAACATCGTCCTGACCGCCCGCCGCGTGGAACGCATGGAAGCTTTGGCGGCAGAAATCCGGAGTAGCTATGGCGTCGAAGTACGGATAGTAGGCCTCGATCTGACCAAGCCCGATATGCTAAATGATTTGGTACCTGCGCTGGCGGACTTAGAGATCGGCCTCCTTGTCAACAATGCGGGGATGAATGTGGCGGGCGCTTTTTATAAAACCGATTTGGGCCAGCACCTTAAGACGCATACCCTCAATACTACCGCTCCGACTATATTGGCGCATCACTATATGCAGCCGATGATCGAACGCCAAAAAGGCGGCATCATCTTTACCGCTTCGACTTCGTCTTTTTTTCCGGTGCCCTACATGGGCAATTATGCCGCGACCAAGGCCTATATCCTTTCCCTCGCCGAAAGCATGAACCACGAGCTGAGCCATAAAGGCGTCAAAGTGCAAGCGCTTTGCCCAGGCTATACGCGCAGCGAAATGTCAGAAGGAGTACCCGACAGCTTTTTGATGATGCAACCGGGGCCAGTGGTCAAGAAGTCTCTCGACAAACTAATGGGCAACTATCCATCCGTGGTACCGGGTTGGCCCAATATCATGATGACGCGGATATTGCCTTATTTTTTTTCTAGGAGGAGCTTTGCGCGTTTGGCGGCCAAGATGCTGCGCTAGT
>JBCCQN010000324.1:0-6114 GCA_039024315.1 Bacteroidota bacterium | reverse complement strand
GAATATCCCCGTAGTGGTAGCCAATTCAGATCGGACTTATCCGGTCTCTGGGGGACAAGTAGCCATCGCCATTGGTGGACTCGCCAATATGATGGAGCAGATGGTTTCGAAAAAGTTTTTGCGCTTTGGCAAGCCCGATACTCAGATGTTTCATTATGCCTTCAGTAAACTCTCACCCAACATAGCCAAAAAAGACATCCTCATGGTTGGCGATACCTTATTGACAGACATCTTAGGGGGCAACAAATTTGGTATCGATACCGCTCTAGTCCTGACCGGTAATACCTTGGCAAATAAAGCCAATAGCCGAATCGAAATTACGGGTATAATCCCCACTCACATCGCAGCCAGCGTAGGCAAGCAGTAGGACAAGGCCATAATATTCTTTTCTTTGTTATTTTCTAACACATGTAACAAGTCAAAGACCAAGCATTCGTAAAGCTATCCTCAGCTTTGCACTTTATGGACGTAAAATCACGTTCATGCGCAGTATCATCCTGATCATATGCTTAGGTCTGATCGCTAGCCAGATTGTTTATATTTTCTGGCGCGAAGAATACCGATATTCGCTACCGACTCCTATCCCTATTGAATACACTTCGGTTCCCATCAATAGTTGTGTTCCGATCCCCAACATCGAGATGAGCGTTCCGCGAAGCGGCTATCTCCTACACTTTTTCAATCCAGAGTGTCCCTGTTCTCGATTTAATCTAAAGCATTTTAACAGGCTTTATACCCAGTTTGGGCAAGAAATAGCGTTTGCTGTAGTGATCCCAGAAGATGCTGATGTCCTAGAGGCGCATAGGTTACTGGAAGTCCCGATAAGCGTATTGCAAGACCGTGGCGACAGTATAGCGCAAGCCTATGGCGTTTATTCTACCCCTCAGGCGGTGATCATTCGACCTACAGGTAGCTTATACTTTCGCGGCAATTATAACAAAGCTCGTTTTTGTTCTCAGCCCAGTACCAATTTTGCGCAGCTAAGCCTTGAAAGTTTGCTACAAAATGAGCCAGCACCTAATTGGGGCCCATTAGCAAGCAATGCTTATGGATGTCGATTCGATGGTCAGGAAGCGGAAGAACCACCCTTATTTTTCTGGTCCCAAATTCTAGAGAAATAACTATGCCTAATCAAAGCCTGAAAATAAATAAGCAACAAAGAAAACTCCTATTTATTGACATTGATAGGCGCTCTGATAGTGCTATGGCCTTGGCCTTGGTGGGGAACTTCTTGTTTGGTCTTTTCCTGGCCACCTTTTACGACACTTGGTTGATTGCCTTCAATATCGGGCTGCTCAATTTAGGTGCTTATTGGAGCAGTAAACTCTTGTTGCCAAATAGCAAACTCTACCAATATATTGGTTCAGCGGTAATGGGGATCTTCATGGCTCAGTTCATTTTCCAAATGCACGGCCTTTTTGAGATGCACTTTTTTGCCTTCATCTCCTCTACCCTTTTGATTTCCTACTCTAACTGGCGCTTGCAATTACCCCTTTTTATTGTGATCGTAATCCACCATGCCGTTTTTGCCTATTTACAGTTTATTGGCGTACCCGGCATTTATTTCACTCAGCTATCCTATATGGATCTGAGTACGTTTACTTTTCATCTTTCGCTGGCCTTAGCCATTTTTTTAAATTGTGGCTTTTGGGGCTACTTTTCCGAGCAGAAGATCCTCCAAGATGGCCTACGAGCTCAGAAAGCAGAGCGCAGCCTCAAGCGTAATCTTGCCATTGCCGAAAACATCAAAGCGGGGCATTTTGAAGCCAAAACCTTCGAAAAGATCGGCGACCCCTTGACATTGGCCCTTCAAGATATGCGGCTCCATCTTTCCTCCTCTCTCAAAGCCTCCGAGGTCCTAAAAGATCAATTAAAACAATCCAACAAAGTATTGGCAGAGCAAGCTTCTCAACTCAAGCGATCTGAATCGGTATTGCAAGCGCAAAAAAATCGATTGCTGGAAGCCAATGAGAAGTTAAGTGCCCAAAAGTCTGCCTTAGAGATCAAAAATATGGAGATCGAAGCGGCTCAAGTGCAATTGATTGAAAATGCTCGAGAGCTCGAGGCAAGTAATCGCTATAAGTCAGAATTCATGGCCAATATGAGCCACGAAATCCGTACTCCCATGAATGCCATCCTTGGTCTTACCCATTTGCTCAAGGATTCTTTTGTCAAAAAAGAGGAACGCGAAACCCTTGATCTCATTCAACGCTCTTCTCTCAACCTCCTCAATATCATCAATGACATTCTTGATCTATCCAAAATAGAGGCAGGAATGTTTAGGTTAGAGAAGATCGATTACAAGCCGATAGAAGTGGTAGACCTTGTTTTCAAACTATTAGAAGGCAAGGCCGAAGAAAAGGGCATCAAACTACTCAAAGAGATTTCGCCCAATTTGCCTCAATTTGTCGTCGGCGATCCCCACCGGCTTAACCAGATATTGGTCAATCTGATTGGCAACGCGATTAAATTTACCGCGCAAGGATCCGTAAAGCTCAAACTCAGTCATAAACTACTCAAACGCTCTGAGCT
Organism: Bacteroidota bacterium; assembly: GCA_039024315.1. GTDB lineage: Bacteria > Bacteroidota > Bacteroidia > J057 > J057 > JBCAWW01. The sequence continues at coordinate 3,582 of JBCCQN010000324.1, read as the reverse complement.
ACAACTAACATTTCAAGTCATCGATACCGGTATCGGCATTCCGGAAGATAAGCTTGAGACCATATTTGAAAGCTTTTCTCAAGCCGAAGAAGGCACCAGCCGCAAGTTTGGCGGTACGGGTCTAGGGCTAACTATATCGCGAAAATTAGTCGAGATTCATGGCGGTACGCTAGGAGTAGAAAGTCAGTTGGGACAGGGCAGTACTTTTTCCTTTGACCTGCTTTGTACAAGCAGCCAAAAGTCTCAGGACCAAAAAGCCGACAGCCCTAAATCGCCATTCTCTCTAACGGAACTGGCTGGCTATAAAGTCCTTTTGGTGGATGATAATAAGGTCAATCGCTTGGTAGGCAAAAAGACCCTCAGCCGCTGGAAAATGGAAACGGACATGGCGGTCGACGGACAGGATGCCGTAGAAAAAGCCTTAGAGAAACAGTATGACCTCATTTTGATGGACTTGCAGATGCCAATCATGAATGGCTATGAAGCCAGTAGTACCATCCGCAATGACCAAAATAATCCCAATCAAGATACTCCCATCATTGCCTTGACCGCTAATGTGATGGACAATGTCCTCAAAGACTCTGCAGAGGCGGGAATTCAAACCGTCGTAACCAAACCCTTTGACCCCGGCAATTTGTATAGGGTCATGCAATCTTATTTGATTCCGGTCTCAAGCACTTCCTCTTGAGCAGGAGTTTTGATTGCAATTCAATTTTTCACATCCCCATTGTCACTTGCAGTGATTTTTTGCGCGTAGGTATTTGTGCTCCTTCGGAGAACGCTCATATCTAATATCCAAAATTATGAAACGCGTATCATTGTTCACTAGCCTTTTCCTATTATTATTATTGGCCATCAGTTGCCAAGACCCCTGTAAAGACGGAAACTGTCCCCAAGAAATGGAGGCGCCCTCTGAAACGGCTTTCTGGGGGGAGATCTTTCCTAGGATCGGAGCAGGTTGTTACTATGAAAACGGCTTGGTACTGATATTCAATCTTGCTGGAGATCAGTATGCGCTAGTCGATCCCGAAAGCGGTCAGTATGATGGGCCTTTAGAGTTAAATGAGGCAATTTTGGAAGGCATACCGTTCGACGCAGTCGGAGCTGTCCACCATCATCGCGACGGCCGTCTGATCTTTTTTGACAAAGCAGGTACCCAAGCCGCCGATTATATGATAGAGGTCGAACAGTTTCAACCGCCAATTGACTTGGGTAATTTTGGCAATGACCTTCATCCATATGCGACCTTAGGAGTGGGAGCCGCCGCAAAGAACGATTTCTATGACTCCTTTCACTTCAACAAAAAGGGAGACGAATTCACCCTCTATCAAAGCAATACGCGGCCCGATTTCCAATCTTTAAAATCAGTCAGCGAGTTTGACGATGGTAATATCAATATCGACAATGTGGGGGCGGCCATTTATATGGATATGAATCAAGGTTCAATCGTCCTCTTTGATCAAACGGGCTCTACCTACTATATCCACAACCTACAAAGCGGCAAGACCGAAGGATTTTTCAAGCTATAGGTCCAGATCTTCTGATCAATAGATGAATAGGCAAAAAAAAATTGCCCGCTCCATTGTCACTTTGCCACCATTTTTACGCGTACACCATTGACGCTCTTATTGGCAGTCTATCTCAATCAAACTCTATCAGTATGAAACGCGCATCTCATTTTTACATATTGCTCGTCCTACTTTTACTCGCCGCCTGTAAAGGCAATGATCCTTGCGACGAACCAGGTGGTCTCTGTGATCAGGAAGTAGATTTTTCAGAGGTAATCGCCTCCGGAGGAACGTTTGAGTCTTTTAACACCAAAGCAGATAGCACGGTTTTAGACTCTAGTGTTACGGTCCAACCCAATGGCGACAAGTACTTTTGCATCAGCAAAGACTATGATTTTGTTAATAGCGGGGAGGAATATTTTAGTTTTAACCCCAACGCTGAAATCATCTATCCCGGCAGCCTCTTGCAAGGCAATTCTATCTCCAATCCGACCCCGAACCCTATCGTCGCCGACCGCGGCGCAGGCTGCTTTACGATCAACCTGATCAATGGCTCCCAAGGCACCAGAGCCTGTGTAGACGAAATGAAAGAGGGAAAAATCGTGCTTGCGCTCAACGAAATCCTTGATAACAACAATGGTATCCTTCCGGCTAAGTTTAGCTACGAATACTCTGAAGTCCAGTCTGCCCAGGAGATGGCCTTCAAAATGGGCGTCAACTTCAGTAACCTGACTGCAGACGTTAAAGCCAAACTTTCGGTCAATACTAATAGTGAATTTACTAGCTATCTCATCAATCTGAGTCAGGAATACTTCACCATGATTTATGAGAAGCCCACTTCATACGAGGAAGTATTCGCCGAAGGCGTAAGCCCCGAAGACCTAGAGCCATTTATCCAGCCAGGAAATCCTGCGACCTACATTTCTTCGGTTACCTACGGTCGTAAATTTTATCTTCTACTAGAATCTACTGAGACTCGCTCCGAAATCAAGGCCTCTCTAAAGGCTTCCTATGATGCGGCAGTAAGCAATACGGAGCTCGAGTCTGGGGCAAGATTTGTGAACGAACTCTCCAACATAGACATCAAAGTGTACGCCATTGGCGGCGATCAGCAAACTGCTTTAGAGACTTTCAACGGAGATTTTAATGCCGTCGCCAACTACCTCAGTAATGGCGGAGATTATCGGACTGGCGTGCCGCTTTCTTATGTGGTGCGCAGTTTGGAGACCCATCAAATCGTCAACGTAAAACTTGCCACCCAATATCAAACTACCGTTTGTGAGCCTTATTTCTACGATGACAATCCTCCGGGCTTTACCGCCTTTTGGGGCCAAACCTTCAACCGCATCGGCGCCATCGCCAATTTCAGCGACCCAATAAATAATTTGATGTTTGTCTTCAATTTAGAGGGAGATCAATATTTCGTAGGCGATCAAAACGCCCAAACGGTTCTTTATGGGCCCTATGATGTGGATGATCCAGACGGCTTATTGGGCGATATTCCTTTTGACAAGGTGAGTGCTGCAAGATTTGATCAAGATAATAGTCGCCTCGTCCTTTACAATGAGACCGGTATCCTAAGGTGTGAGGTTTTGAGCTTTAATTTGGGTCCCAACAATCCAGCGACTTATAGTACACCCTTTCCCTTTAGTACTGTTTTTTCGGGTCATCCATTCGCCTTGTTTGGGCTAGAGAGTGCTGCCCGAGGAGGTAATTCAGTAGCATTCCTCCACACAAAAAAGGGTGGGAATGCATCAGTCCTTTATTCTCCGATCAACGGAGTTGCGCTGCCATTTGGCTCAGAAATATTCCCCATAGAAACCATAGGAGCCGCCTCCTACGTCAAGTTGGGACCGGGATATATGGTGATGATCGCTGAAAACGGCAGAGACTATACCATCTGGGATATCAGCAATACCACTGCGCCTACTCCCTTATACAAATTCTAATTTTGCTCCTCCCCGTTTAGCATTCGGTCGATGCTTTTTAGATTAATTTCGTACCGCACGGGAGATTCTTGAAAGACCGCAAGGGCCTGTTCTAAATAAGGACGGGCCTTTTCCATTTCCTTGAG
>JBCCQN010000323.1:0-6136 GCA_039024315.1 Bacteroidota bacterium | reverse complement strand
TGATTGGTTCACCCTCATGTCAGATGATGACAATTTATTGCCAGAAGCTTTAGAGCGATTGATGGCTGTTCCCCAAGAGATTGACTCGGCAGTCAATGCGGTTTCGTGCAATTGTTTTAGCATGAATACTCAGGAGTTTACTGGCAAAGGGCTCAGCAAGACTGGCTATGTGGCTGGCGAAGAAATTATCCGTAATGGCAAAGGAGAATTTTGGGGTATTACTAAAACAGAACTACTGGGTGATCTTCGCTTTAACCCCAATGTGTCTGATGATGTCAATCACCTCTGGTACCAAATCGATATTAAAGCCAACCGCTACTATCTCCATGAAGGCCTCAAGAACTACGATGATGGGGTAGGTGGGCGAGTTTCTAGTCCCTCGAAGTTTCGGATTCCAAAGTCTAGAGGCGAGCATTACAAAAATCTCTACCACGAAAAAGCGTATTGGCGGATTTTAGGTGAATACGCCCCTCAAAAGTATAAATCACGTCTCATTAAGGCTTGTATCGTGTTGGATTTGCTCAATGAGGTCGAGTATCTTAACAAGTATAAAGCGATGCTTGCCAAAGAAAACCTCAATCTGCAAGAACGATTTTTGCTAAGCGCGCTCAAGAGCCTTCCTCGCAAAATGGCCTACTCTCTTTATTCGGTTATGCCTATCTAAGGCAATCAATGAGGTACTTTAAGGATAAAGCCTACCTTAAATACATTTTCTATTACAATGCGGGGATCTTCGCTTAAGTGTTTCCTTAGCCTAGAGATAAACACATCAAAGCTGCGTCCTAAAAAATAATCCTTCCTGCCATAGACCTTTTCGACGGCTACCTCTTTACGCAGTATCTGGTTTTGATGTAGACACAGCAAGCGTAAAATTTCTGACTCCTTTTCAGTCAGGCGAGCACAATTATCTTCGTAGCTGAGTGCCTGCATCGGATAGTTAAATTCATATTTGCCGATCTGGAAAAAATCAGCTTCTTCGGCCGAAATCTGTCCTTTGCGTCTGAGAATCACTTCTATTTTGCAACGCAAGAGGTCTTCATCAAAAGGTTTTACCAAAAAATCTTCAGCGCCACAGGCATAAGCCTTGAGTTGATCTTCCTTACGAGACTTGGCCGTCAAATACAAAAAGGGTAAGTCTGGATAATCTTGGCGGATGCGTTGGCCGAGACTAAAACCATCTTCCCCTGGCATCATGATATCCAGTAGGCAAAGGTCAAAGCTGTATTGAGCGAGGTTTTTGAGTGCGTGTGGGCTGTTTTTGCTCAGCCTTACCTGATATCCAGCATCTTCTAAAACTTCCATCAGCAGAAATCCCAGATGCAAATCATCCTCAACAATTAGGATATGGGCGGGTGTAGTGGCATTCATTTTATGGGAAATTTTAGTTGAAACTCAGTACCCCAAGCACGGCGATGGCCTAAATTGAATTCTCCCTGATGTAGCTCGATGACCTTTTGGACATAATAGAGCCCCAGTCCAAAACCGCTTTCTCTGTTTAGACTTTCTGTCCCAGAACGCTTAAACTTTTCAGCAATGGCAGTGAACTCATCTTGACTAAGCCCTTCGCCATTATCCCAAACGGAGAGATATACTTGGCCTTTGTCTACGCAATAACTTACCTCAATTTGAGCGGCTTCCTGTCCATATTTCAAAGCGTTGTCCCAAAGGTTTCGTAATACATTGCGTAAGTGCAGGCGATCGATCTTTAGCAATGGCATGGGGACTGATGATTCAATTAGGGTTATGCTCCCCCCTCGCTCTTGCACCCAAATCTGGGCTAGCCCAATTTCTTCTTTTAAAAATTCATTGATTTCGATTTCTTCTAGGCGAAGTGGATATGCCTCCTGTGATAGCTTAGAGAACTGTAAGATAAGATCTACCTGCTCTAAGAGTTGTTGGCTTTCTTGTTTGATTACCCTATGGTAACGATTCTCCTCGATCTCAGGGGCTCGTCTCTCCCAAATGCCCAAAGCTAATTGGATATTACTCAGCGGAGTGCGAAACTCATGAGCCATATTGTCAAAAAAGTCGATGCTCTCTTGATGGAGCTTCTTTTGTTGCCAAAACTTAAATAAGGCGGCTGCGAAGAAACCACTGACGCATAGCAGTAAGATGATAGAAGCCAAAGCCATCAAGCCCAATTCTTGCCAGACATATTCGCTCTTACCCTCAAATTCTAGGTGCACCATATCCGCGTCTAATTTCAAAGGATCGAGCGGAGCGCAATAAGTCTTGCGACAGAAAGGTAGTTCGGTGGAATCTTCGGCGATCTTGAGCCGAAAATCTAAAGCAATCCCGTAACGATCCATCGCCAAGGCAACCGTCCGATCTAGGGTCGCAAGGTCAAGTTTAGGCGCACTACAGCTTGCTTTGGGTTTCGGTAAGTTTGGGACCATCCAAACCGCCGGATTGCTTTGCTCATCATTTAGCTGGTCCATCGCGCTGCATAGGGCCATACTTACGCGCTGATCAAATTGCGCCTCAATCAACTTTTGAGAATGATACATCCAATGGACCTGAAACAATATGAGCGCAATCAAGGCCAGACTGGCCGCCCAGACAAATAAGGAACTACGATTAAGGGACATGGCAATTGCTTTTCCTAAAAAAACGAAAAAACTGCCTGTCGGAGGGAAGTTTAACAAGTCCTTAACAAGTCATTGACAAGTAATTAGCCCCTTTTACAATTTGTAGGCCCCAGATTTGAAACATATTCTCACCGCTCCTCTTGGAGCCCAAAACAAGTATTATGTGTTGTAAATCATGTTGGCTAAGCCTCAGTCTTTTCTTAGCAGTGCTTTTGAGTCCAGTCCTAATCCAAGCGCAAACAGCTGCCACCCCTGTTGCTAGCACAAGTGTAAAAGCAGAGCCAGTAGCTCCGAACCAAGCGTTCACCGAAGGTGCAGTACAAAAAACAAAGACTACCAAATGCAGTAAAGCGACGGACACTTGTCCCCCTAACTGTCCGCCAGTCTGTCCTCCCAATTGCCCGCCCAGTCAATGCAAACCGAGTGCCTGTAAAGTAGGTGGCGCGGCCAAAGTGCAAGCAAAATCAAGCGCTGTACGGATCCGTGAGCTGTAGGTGAAAAGTAGATAGATAAAAGTAAATAGTACTTAGACGATCAGGAATGCATTACTGATTTCCTGTAGCCTTGCTACTATTTACTTTTATCGGCCTTTTATTAAAAGTCTAACCAAAAAGTCAGCACTGGGACGATAGGAGTCTGTCGCGTCGGCCGCCAGCTATCTATCTCTGGGTCAAATTGGTAAAAGTTGAAGTTGTTGACTCGGTTGATGAAGTTTTGGATATCTAAGGCTAACCAGTAAGCGATTTTGGGGCGGTTTACCCGCAAAGCGACGCGAAGATCGGGCCGGAAATAAGTCTCCAAGCGATCCGAATTGGTCTGGCTAAAATCAAATGGTGGATCATAGCCATCATTGCTCAATTGGGAGGTGATGATAGGCGTGATCGGATAGCCCGAATTGTAAATAAACCTTAATCCCGTCTCTAAGAAAGCGTTTTCACCAATGGGGAAAATCTGCCCTCCGGTAAAGTTGGCGGCATAACGTACATCATAATTTGAGCGGTAAACCGTCGGATCATTGGGGCGTTGCAGGGTAGCATTGAGCCATGAACCCGATAGCACGAAGAAAGAACCCTTATCAAAAAACTTCTCGATGCTAAGGTCGATGCCGTAATTAGTGCCGGTACCCACACTTTCCATTTTGTCCGGATCAAAGCCCCAAAGGCGGTTGAGCGCAAAAATAATCCGCTCAGGATCGGTAGTTACAGGGATATCGTAAAGTGCCTGATAATAAGTCTCTACTTTGAGGCGGAAGTTTTCTCCAATCAATTGGTCATAAGCCAAAATAAAGTGATGCGATTTGATCAAGTCTAGATTTTGATTGGGCATCTGCCCGTCCACTAAGATGAAATAGTTGCCAAAAGGCACCGTTCTGCTGTGCAGCCCATAACCAAAAGCAAAACTCGCATTAGGACTGGCTTCAAATTTGACCCCTGCTCGCGGCTCTATACTGGTCGATTGATTGAGGCCGTAATAGTTGGCGTGCAGGCCAGCATTGATCATCCATCTGGAATTGGGTCGCAGACTTAGCTGGGCGTAGCCTTGGTCTTGAAAAGTACTGCCCTCGGTATCGATCACCGTTTGTAGGACCAGCGTCCGCTCGTTCCATTTTTCGTCTATCAGATCGTAACGGATGTGAGAAGCTATAAAACCCGCCTTGAGGTTGAGTTTGCGACTAAAATTGCGTTTGTACTTAGCGTGGATGGTAGCCCTTTGGGTGATGTATTCTTCTGTTTTGACCCGACCCGTATCCAATGCAGCTGAAAGCGTATCGTCAAAAGTAAAAGCATTTTGGCCCATGATGGCACCGTTGACCTCCAAGTAGGATTTGTCATCGATGATATACTTCCAAGTGCCGCCTACTACGCCCATTTTGGTGCCGTAGTCATACACATAGTAGTCTCGGTAGGTATTCCAGGGCTGCTCCGCAGAACGCAAAGTTTGGGAGCTGATGCCACCCATACCCCAAGCGCTAAACTGACTTTTCTTGCCTTGATGATGAACCTTGAAGGAAAAATCGTAAAAGTTATTATCGTTGCGAGGATCGAGGAGATAAATACCCAATTGGTTGAGGATACCGAGGGTAGAATAACGGAAATTAGCGTTATACGAAGTCTTACCCTTTACGATTGGCCCCTCCGTAGCGAAGTCTAATCCTAGCAAGCCAGCTCGGAAGGTATATTGTTGTTGTTGCTTATTGCCATTGCGAAAACGCATGTCAAAAACGCCGGAGAGGGCGTTGCCATATTCCGCAGGGAAGGCACCCGTAGAGAAGTCCGAACTACCTAACATACCCGCACTAAAAATGGTTATACCACCGCCGGAAGAACCTGGACCTGCATAGTGGTTGGGATTGGGAATATCGACTCCCTCAAGGCGCCAAAGTATACCCGCCGGAGAGTTTCCCCTTACAACTACTTCATTACGCACATCTTGACCATTTTGCACCCCCGGCATCCCTTGGACTAAGCGTCCAGGGTCATTGGCCGTAGCAGCGTGATATTGAAGCTCTTCAGGATCGAGTCGACGAGCACTAAGGACGGATAATTCATTGGTAGGGTCATTGCGGACATAACCCTTAACGACGACCTCATCTAGCGAAAGACTGGGTGTCAAGACGATGTCAATATAGTATTCGCGAGCAGAATTGAGGTTGAGATTATCTCTGGAAAACTCACTGTATCCCACGAGCCGAGCCTGCAAAGTTCGGCGTCCGACAGGCACTTTTTCGATCACAAAGTTGCCCGTAGAGTCGGTAAAGGCACCCAAGGTGGTTGGAGTATTAGTGATGGCTACTTGTACCCCCACGAGAGGTTCTTGAGTATCCGAGACAATACGTCCTCGGACGGTTTGGGTAAGCGTTTGGCCATAGGCTGTACTTATCCCAAGCATGAGAAAAAGCAGTAATAGTTGTCGCATGTTGAAAATTTAGAAGCAATTCTTGTGAAGAGAAATTTATGTATATATTTCTCTTCATCTTGATCAGGGAAGTGAAAGACTAGTTAAATAATAATCACTGGAATCAAAAATGGCTGCCGTACAGTTCGACTTTAAGAGCGTCAACAGATATGTACCGCATATATTGGTCATCGGAGTCGCTATTGGTACGGCAAATTATCTCTTGCACGATCAGTTTAATTGGTTTCAATGGTTGCTGCTTTCCTGCTCAACTAGCATGTTGGTTGGCTATTCCCTCATCAGTTTTGCCTCCCATAAATCATGGTTTCAAGAAAAACTGCAGCCGGAGTGGAAGCTTTACCTTCTGCTTGCTGTGAGTTTTTTTGTGATTGGGGTCTTAGCCTCAGAGGTGGAGCAAATCATCAAAAACCTCATCTTCCTCAACGAAGCATATCGTCCTTTTACTGGCGGAAATATCTATGCCTTCAACGGGATCATCGCTTTGGCCATGGGCTTAAGTTTTTTTCGCAATTGGCATTTCTTTACGGGAGGCCCCTCTAAAGAAGAGCCGATAGTAGAAGCATCGTCAACAGAAGCTGAAACGCGTCCAGAACCTATTGCCAAAGTCCCAGTCCGGAAAGGAGAAAATATCA
>JBCCQN010000322.1:0-6176 GCA_039024315.1 Bacteroidota bacterium | reverse complement strand
TTGAGCTGGGGATAGAAAGTCTCATAGCGCACGATAGGACCAGCAATCAATTGCGGAAAAAAGGCGATGTAAAGTCCTAAGTCAAGCGGATTGCTTTGGGGAGGATATTTGCCGCGATATAAGTCTATTTGATAGCTCAGGGCCTGAAAAGTAAAAAAGGAGATACCAATCGGCAGACTGAGATTGACCGCAGGGATGAGCCAGGAGACATCATCAAAAAGCAGCAGCAATTGGTTAAGGTTAACGACCAAAAAGCCTGCATATTTGACGACTACCAAAAGGCCCAGATTGAAGCTCACGGCTAACGTAAGCCAAAACTTTTGCTGCGCTGATTGAACGCCAACCTTCAGGCCAAGGAAGTAATTAGTAATGATGGAGGCCAGCATCAAAAAGGCCCAAGCGCCTTCTCCCCAGGCGTAAAACCACAAGCTCAGCAGCAAGAGCCAAACGTTCCGCGCTTTAGCGGGCAACAAAAGATTGACCACCCAAACTAGCGGTAAAAATAATCCCAAGAAGCTGAGTGAGCTGAAGAGCATGCACGAAGGTAAGAGGAATGTGAGAAAAACTACTATCCGCCTGTTTTTTAATAGAAAGCGGAAGTAAGCTTATGGGATTTTGGATACCTATTTCTCACACCCACTTTGCTCCTCCTCCAAATAGCCAGTAAAAAGGATAAATGAGGCTTGTAAGATTATTCTCCGCAACCCCAAAAAACAAATAATGGGGGATGTGGGAGCATCAATGACTTAGGACTATAAATATTAATGGAATGTTAAATCTTTGGGTTGAATATTTCAATATGACGGAATATTATTCACTCAGACGAATAATCCAAAAGTCGTAATGCACCCAAACCGTTTAAGAAAAGTAATTCTACTACTCTTGTTCAGTGTGTCGCTGATGCCACTTTTTGCCCAAACACCCCTTGGGACGGAATCAGTACCAGCCTCCGATTTTATAAATGAAAACTCCTGTTTTGAATTAGATTTTAGCCTCACAGGGGATCCTGGCTATGGTCCATATTATAGGATCATGTTACCGCCTGATGTTACCCTCAAAAGCGTAAGCTTTTTAGGAACGAACCTCACTCCTACAAAAGTGGGAGCATTTCCGGATGTTACGCCCACTCTCAACGATCCGATCAGCGGTACGAGCGTTAGCGCTCTTGATGGTGCAGTAAGTGGTGATACGCTATATGTATTGACCTATCCCATAGGTTCGGTGGTCTCCACTACTCCTGATTTGACCTTCTCGGTATGTGTGGAGTTTTTGGACGATGCAACGATTGACTCAAATTACGTTTACAAATTCCAACCGGGTCTCCGATATGGAGATACACCTACGGGAATTAATGGAGCCATTTTAGGAACTACCATAACAGCTAATAGTAAACCCACGCTGGTAGAATTTAGCAAGACCAATAGTGCGCCAGAATTCGAAAGAGCACCCGGTAGCTCTTGGCCCTTTACTTATACCCTCAATGTAGACATTGCCAATAACAAGACGCTAAGTTCTATAACACTTACTGACGTGCTACCAGCCGAAGTAGAGTATGTTGGTAATATAGTTGACGGTGCCTGTACGGCAACCTATACTCCTGGGACGAGAACACTCAGCGCTAGCTGTCCGAGTACGCTTGGTACGACTTCGTCCGATGAAATATCAATCAGTTTTGATGTTTATATCAAAGATATTCTGGACGAAACAGTCTGTGAAGACTCTACATTTGGCAATAGCGCTGATTTTAGTGCGATGTATGGACTGGTTGCTATCAATCCAGATTCTGCCAGGGATTCAGTTACGGCGAAGCATATGCCGATCCAAAGCAATGCTTCCCCTACCAATGTAACTCCCGATGACAAAGTCACTTACACCAGTGTATTTCAAATTTCAGATTTTGACAGCAATCCAGTCGATGCCGCAGTAATCACCGAAACGCTACCAGCGGGTATCTCCTATGATGCAAGCTTCCAGCCAACGATCAGCATAGACGGGGGAGGAGATCAAAATATCACTCCCAGTGTCACCGTAAACGGAGACAACACCACTACACTGGTTTTTGACGTACATGCCGTTACGGGTAATCTCTCCAATGGCAGCGAAGGGACCCTTACTTTTAAGGGAGATGTATTACAATATTACAACCCTCCTACCAATGATGATCCTTTGCTAGCCAATGACGCCTTGGGCAAACCGACCAGTTTAGCATACGATCTACTGGGTAAAGCTTCAGGCTGCGGAGATAATTCAAATGCTGGGGTAAATATAAAGTCTTCAAGTCCCAGTTTAAGTCTTTTCAATAGTCCCAGCGATCCTAATTGTTGGGTTCCAAGTGAAGTAACTACTTTCAAGCTATCTGTAACTATTCCCTCAGGCGATACCGAAAATCTGACCTTTATCAATTTCTTTCCCTTGCCGGTATATGATGTTACTACTTTGGATACCGATAATTTTGGCGCAGGCTTTGACATAAGGCTGGCTTCCGATCATACAGATCCCGCTTTTGTGCCCCTCACGGCCAATATCACCAAAAGCACTTCCGGTAACTCATTGCAAATCATTTGGCCAGACCTCGAAGGCAGTACCGTTAGCAAAACGGTCTCAGTCTTAGTCGATATCCCCATACACTACCAGCCTTTTGCGGATAGCCTTTCTCTCTCCGATCTGTTTTATTATTCGGCCACCAATAGTGATGGAGATGTAACCTCTAGTATCGAGGTACAATATCTAAATATCTGCTCTCCCAATATCTCAGTCGCCAAAGGGGTAAGCGCGACTACAGGCGATGGTACCATGACTCCTGCTACTCCGGCCGTGCCGAACGTTAGTACCCTGAGCGATGCTGATGCAGGAGATGAAATTACATTTGTGTTGACTGCTATTAATTCTGGAGGGGCTCGAGCTTATGATGTAATTATTAAAGATGATGCTCCCGCCAATCTTACGAATTGTAGTCTAATTTCCACTGATCCAGTCAAATATGGTGATGGTACTGCATTAGGAGTAGGCCTTTACAGTGGCGATCCTTTTGATGTGAATGGCCTGACGCTTGATAGTTTGTATGCGGGAGGAGATCCTTCCAAAAGAGATACGGTTACGATCACCTGTACTTGTGATATTGTCGCGACTGTGGCTCCTAACAATAGCTTTTTTAATGGGATTAGTGCCTCTTGGCAAGCCATCCCAGAATCAGAACAGCCATTAGCAGACCCATTTGATGAAGTATTGGACAGCGTCCAAGTTACCATTGGTCGCCCAACTCTAAGCAAATCGCATACTTCCGTTTCTCCTAATGGTTCGGGAGATGCTGATATCGTGGTTCCTGGTGATACCATTGTTTATCTATTACAGATCAACCTACCCGAGGGAAATACTTCCTCTTTTATATTGGCAGATACCCTGCCTGAAGGGCTGGCCTATGTTACAAGCTCAGCGACCGTAAATAGTAGCTCCTTCAATGGTAGCGTCACTAGTTCGCCTACTGTTGCAACTACAGGCACTGGTGCATCAGGTAGCCAACAAACCCTAAGTTTTGACTTTGGGAATCCGACCAACACGGATGATAATGTCAATACCAATGATGCTTTCTCCCTTAGTTTTGAGGCAGTGGTATTAAACGATGCAGCCAATGATGGGCTTCCTACTGCCCAAGAAAAAATCAACCAATCACAGCTTACTTATAGTGGTATTGAGGGCGACGCCATTGTCGACAATGATACCGTAAGTCTCGCAGAACCAGATTTAGCGATTACGCTTACGCTCTCAACGCCTGCTCAAGGGGACGCCGGTGATGAGATTACCATTACGATGACCGTAACGAACAATGGAACTGCCCCCGCCTATGATATTACAGCAAGTAATAATCTTGACGGCTTGAGCGATTTTCTCAATCTGGCTTCAATTTCTAATACGACTACCCTGGGTGATTGGACATTTGACGGCTTAGCGGGTTCTACGGTCAGCTATTCGCTGAACGGAGCCACAGGCCTAGCGGCAGGAGCGAGCAAAGTCCTCACTTTTACCATCGACTTAGACAGTAATGTCGAGCCCAATACTACTTATAACAATCAAGCGAGTGTCACAGGAGATAGTGAACCGGGCTCTGCGACCCAACAAAGAACCACCACAGACAATAGCAGCGACAATATCACTACTTCCAATCCTAGCATAGCGAAATCACTCAATTCCGTTTCGCCAGATGGCACGGCTACTACGGGTAGTTTGGTCACCGCTGGAGATACCATTACTTACTATCTCACGGCTACCTTAACAGAGGGTACCACTACAGACTTAGTATTGACCGATGATTTACCAGCAGGATTTGAGTATGTCTCCTATGTTGTAAACGATGCAGGTTTTAATGGGACCGTTAGCGGCACTCCAAGCGTAGGAACCAGTGGCTCAGTTGGCGCCGGTCGCACCGTAAGCTTTACTTTTTCAGGCGCGACTACTGTAGTAGGAGATAACAATGCTAGTAACAATGCTTTTATCGTAGAAATGAAAGCAGTGGTAATGGATAACAGTGCTAACAATGCTGTAAACTCCACCCAAGCCAAAACCAATACAGTAACCCTCACCTCAAATAGTATCTCAGGTACTAGTATCAACGATACTGATCTGGTCCCTTTTGCCGAGCATAAGGTAACTGTCAATAAGATTTTATCTTCTAATAGCGGAGACGCTGGAGATGAGATAACCGTTACCCTAAGGGTCGAAAATAAAGGTACGGCCCTCGCTCATGACATTATTGTATCCGATACCCTAGACGGCGATGTTTTTGATTTATCTTCTGTAACGCTTGTCGATGATGGGGGCACTTATACGTACAGCTACAGCAGTCCTACCGTAACCTTTACCCGAGCTAGCTTACCCGAATCTGAAGCCCGCACTGATTTACAATTTACCGTTAAGATCAAGTCAGGGGTCAACTCAGGCACTAGTTTTAACAATATCGGTATTGTTACTGCCTCCACTCAAGCGGGTACCGATCCACCTGAAGAACGATCCAAAACACGCACAAACACAGAGGTAATTACGACTACGGGGGTTCCTCTGCTAGCAAAGACCCTCATTGGTAGTACGGATGTCAATACTGGAGGAACCGAAGCTAGCATAGGCGAAATCTTAACTTATCAGATTGCACTGACCGTTCCTGAAGGGACCACTCTCGAAGACGGTACCAATCCAATTCTGACTGATACTCTACCAATCGGTTTCCAATATCTCGATGCGACTTATACAGGTGGCAGTCATTCAGCCCGCATTTCAGCAGTGGCAGACTTTAACAGTGGAGAAATCACTACTAGCCTAGCCGGCACTATCGATGGTACTCCTTCCGTTTTTGCGCCAAGTGTGAGCGGCAATGTCTCTACCGGCCAAATCCTTGGCTTTGACATTGGAGACATCACCAATAATGATGATCAAGTCGTTTCTGACGCCGACGCAGAACAAGTCATCATTACTTATGAAGTCATCGTTCTCAACAATAGCGATAATAACGCGGGTGACAGTAAAAGCAATACTGTTGGTCTGCAATACCAAGATGGGGACTCCAATCCACTTTCTGATAGCGACGCTCTCACGCTTACGCTCAAAGAGCCAGATCTTGGCCTAACGACAAGCGTAGCTACTACTGGCAGCTCTCCTAGCGGTATGGAAACGGTTACTTATACCACTAAGTTTTTCAATTCTAATAGTGCTAATTCTACTACTGGCTACAATCTCGCTCTTAGCGATGATTTCTCCGCAACTTTCTTTGGTACAGGAGCAAACCCAGCTCAACAACCCAGTCTTAGCTCTGCTACCTATTCAGGAGATGGATCAGACATCAGCGCATGCTTTGAGTGGGGAGGCGATGGTAACGAATTGATTTTTGACGCCACCAATGGCGGATGTACGCTTGATTCTCTAGATCCTGGAGATACGATTACGGTCATTTATACCGCTGTCATCGATAGTCTCGCGGAGTTTAATAGCAGCCTGAGTAATAATGTAACGGCAAGCATAACGAGTCTTGATGGCGTCGCTGGTAATACATCTCTTGGTAGCAATACCGCTAAGACTGCAGGTGATGCCGATGGCGAACGCACCGGCTCAGCCGTTGGCACCAATGATCTCAATGTTAGCACCTCTACTGCTATCACTTTGGATGAGCCCACCATAGCCAAAACCTCAGA
>JBCCQN010000321.1:0-6269 GCA_039024315.1 Bacteroidota bacterium | reverse complement strand
GAACGACGAAGCAGCAAACCTTCTGCGCTAAATAGGATTTCGTACCAATGGGTATCGCCCTCTGATCTCCCTCTCATGACTATCTCATATTGAGTGCTGTAGCCATTTTCTACACTCTCATTTCGAATCAGTTTTTGCAATCCAGCAGGCGTTCCTGTCCACTGCTGCTGTACTTTTTTGAGGCGATAGCGCTGAAACGTACTATCAAGATATTGCTCGATTTGATTTTTCGTACCCTCAGGTATGTCTTCCCAATCAATGATAAATTCTACGTCTTCTAGCTTGCCTTGATCGTCAAATTCAATGCTGTATTTGATGCCATCTTGCTTGACTTTGGCCTCGTAGGAGTTTCCATTTTGACTGTATTCGTAATACCATTTTATGCGTTCGGTGAAGCCGCAGCCCTCTACAAAGTCTCCTGCCGACTTAGGTATAATATCAACTCTTACGCGCTCTTCCCGCTCGTATTTGATCTGATCTTCCTGCGCCATTACCCAAAACCAAGGCGCCAACAAGAAGCCGATGATTATGCTATGTCTCATAGATTTTAAGATCGTAAATATGCTTTAGAGATAAACCTAAGGATTGAAAAATGAGCTGTAGTGATGCAAAAGATAAGGCAAAATTGCGCATCCTATGCTTGCACTAGATAAAAACCTAAATTTGCAAGCCAAACAGTATACTCATGCGCTATTTACTACTATTTCTTTTCTTTCCGCTATTCGCTCAGGCTCAGACTCCGATCAGCACCTTTCCTAACGATTGGATGGGCGATTGGTATGGCAAAATGACCATCTACAACGCCAAAGGCAAAGCACAAGAACTCAATATGGAGCTTCATCTTGCTCCGACTGATTCCAGCGATCGCTGGCAGTGGACCTTAGTATATGAAGTGGATACCGTTCGCGACGAGCGCAAATACGAATTAGTCGCCAAGGATGCGTCTATCGGTCATTATGTGATCGACGAGAAAAACTCCATCCTGCTCGACAGCTATCTCTACAGCAACGTCCTGACCAGCCGTTTTTCGGTCAACAATAGCCTGCTGATTGTCAACTATACTTTTCATGCCGATCGCATCGAATTTCAAATATTAGTCGGTGGTTTAGATAAGGTTATTACGACTGGCGAAGAGGTAGAAGAGGTCGAAAGTATTCTTTCCTATCCGATGAGCGCCATGCAAAGGTCGACCTTATATCGTCGCTAGTTTGTAGGTTTTTTACTCCCGATAGCTATCGGGAGCGCAGAACGCTTAAGTCGGTCTGTGCAAGTGGCAAAAACTGTCGATAGATAATATTCGTAGCCACCCGAAATTTCCCATCGCTACTTAAATCAAATTTCTCCCGCCCCATGAGACAAGTTTTCCTCTTAATATTTTTGAGCCCTTTGCTGCTTTGGGGGCAAAACGGGCCTGGTACCAAACTGCATATCACTCGAGCCCAAGGTGAAATCGTATTAGATGGGGTCTTAGATGAACCCGCATGGCAAACTGCAGGCGAAGCCAAGGATTGGTTTCTCAATTTCCCCAATGATTCTGCTCGCCCGGCTTTTCAGACGATCGCCAAAGTTACTTTTGATGAGGAGTTTTTATATATCGCCTTCGTCTGTGAAGATGATGATAGCCCAGACCTGATCAATTCTCTCCGTCGAGATTTCAATTATCCGCTCAACGATAATGTGGGCGTAGTCATCGGTCCTTACAATGATTATATCAACGGCTTCTTTTTTGCCATCACGCCTGCCGGGGTGCAGATGGAGGGAACCGTTTCCGGAGGAGGTACCAGCGACAACTCCTGGAACACGAATTGGGACAACAAATGGTATTCAGAAGTGGTGCGCGACAGCGATGGTTGGGTTGCCGAAATGAAGATTCCCTTCAAAAGCTTTCGCTATCGCTCTGACCTCAAAGAATGGAATATCGCCTTCGACCGCCAAGACAAGAAGCGTAATCTTAAATCCTCCTGGATCAGAACGCCCATCAATTTCAATACCGGGGCTTTTGCCTTTTCCGGCCAATTGGTTTGGGATGATCCCATTCCCGAAGCCAAGACCAATATCTCGCTCATCCCTTATGTAGCCGGTAATCTCTCTTCGACCCCTATCGTGCCAAATTCAGAACCTGTCTCAGAGTATGATGTAGGCTTTGACGCCAAGGTCAGCTTGAGTCCTTCGGTTAATTTGGACTTGACGGTCAATCCTGATTTCTCTCAAGTAGAGGTAGATCAGCAGGTGATTAATTTGACGCGTTTTGAGGTCCAGTTCCCCGAACGCCGCCAATTCTTTCTGGAAAACAGCGACCTTTTGGATCAGATTGGCTTTCCCTCCGCTCGACCTTTCTTCTCGCGTAGGGTTGGCTTGGTGCAAGATACTTCCGGTCTGTTTCGCAAGATCCCGATTTTGTATGGCGCAAGGCTAAGTGGCTCTCTCAATGAAGATTGGCGCGTCAGCGTACTCAATATGCAGACCCAAGAGGATCTCCAAGTAGGTCTACCGGGTCAAAACTATACCGTAGCGACTGTCCAGCGCAACTTTGGTGCGCAGTCTAGCTTCGCCCTCTCTGTGGTCAACAAGCAAAGTTTAGGCGTAACAGATGCCGATACGGCTAAATATTTCCATGAAAGTATCTTTCAAGACCGACAAATTGGCGGACAAACCCAACGGATACGTAATGTTTATAATCGTGTCTTCAGTGCTGACTTAGAGATGCTGAGCGCAGACAACAAATGGTACCACAGTTCTTATCTCGGCATGTCGCTAGATGACTTGACCGAAGGTCAAAACTTTTCTGGTTCAACTTTTTGGCGCTTCAACAATCGTAATTGGGATGCCTTTATCGGTAATACTTTCAACCAGCAAAACTTCAATGCGGAAGCGGGCTTTGTGCCCAGCCAGAGAGTTTATCCCGGCTTTTTCAATTACTTCAGCAACCTGAGTTATAAGATTTACCCCAAAAATGAAGCGATTGTCTTCATGGGTCCGACGGTCAATGCCAATCTGACCCATATCCCAGATGGAACGATCACTGACCGCACTTATTCACTGGGCTATCAGTTCAACTTCAGCAATACTGCGACCTTGCAGCTGAACTACAATTATGTCTTCCAGCAGTTGACGCGAAGCTTCAATCCGACTGGCAATCCGCAAAATATCGCTTTCGCCACCGGCGAAGAATATGATTGGTCTGCTATCTCGGGTAGCTTCCAAAGTAATACCCGCAACCTCTTCAATTTTGCTTTGAATTCTACTTACGGTGGTTTTTACAATGGCACCAACTTTAATCTAGGCGGTCAGTTAAACTTCCGATATCAACCTTTTGGCAGTATCGGACTGCGCTTTGATTATAATGACTTGAAGTTGGCCGAAGGTTATGGCGAAACGAAGCTCTTCTTGATCGGTCCTCGCATCGACTTGACCTTTACGGATGAGCTGTTCTTGACGACCTTCATCCAATACAACAACCTCCTCAACAACATCAATGTCAATGCCCGCTTTCAGTGGCGCTACCAACCGGCCTCGGACTTCTTTATTGTTTATACTGAAAACTATCTGCCGGAAGGTTTGGCTAGTAAGAACCGTGCCTTGGTGTTTAAGTTGACTTATTGGTTGAATTTGTAGTAGCGACGCAATCCCGAAAGCTTTCGCGGATGCGTCGCTACGAAGCGTATCGCTTGATACCTTTTTTTACGAAAGGGCCAAGCGTTCCGCGCAGCGGTCAGCCTCCCCTCCGATAAACCCCAGGTGAGACCCCTTGCAACTTCTTGAAAGTCCGGTTGAAGTGGCTCACATTTTCAAAGCCTACCTCAAAAGCGATGCTTTGGATCGGTAAATCGGTATTGAGGAGATACTGACAAGCGCTTTGGATGCGGCTCTGATTGACAAAGGTGATGAAGGAAGTACCGGTTTGCTGTTTGAACCAGCGGCAAAAAGATTGCGGCACCATATGTAGGCGATCAGCCATCAAATTGACGCTTAGGGGCTGTTTGAGTTGAGAAAGGATGAAGTCGATACAACTATTGATGCGTTGTGAATCGGCGGCTTTACCCTGAGTTTGAAATTGACTTCGCTGAGATAACATTTGGGGTAAGTTGTACTCTGTCAGGAGGAGTAAAATCTGCAACAACTGACTTAACTGCTGGGCTGGATTAAAGGAAACAAAAGTGGATAGCTTCTCCTTTATCGCTTGCTGAGGGGAGGAGAAATAAAGGCCCCGCTTTGCCTCTTGAAACAGCTTATTGATGGCTTCACATTCGGGAAAAGCGGCGAATAAATCCTCCGGAAATTGTATTACTAAGGCCTCTTGCTGCGAGGAGAGTTGGGCCTGACTACTGACCCACTGATGAGGCACATTGCTACCAACCAACACCAAATCTCCCGGCCCATAAGGCAAGATGCTATCTCCCACAAAGCGCGTTCCCTCTCCTTGGATAATCCAGGTCAGCTCGACCTCTGGATGAAAATGCCAGAAAGGTTCAAAGTGTTCTGCCTCAATTTGGGAAGCACCAAAAGAACACTGCTTTTGAGCTAAGGAAAGCGCTTCAAAAATGGGCTTCATTGATTATTTTAAACTAAAAAATACCATAAAACACTTCTTGAAGGTTAATATATGTCAAAAATTAGTGAAAAACGGTAAATCCTTCCTCCTTAATCGGCTGTAGCTTGCTGATATCGTCCCTTACAAATGTATTTAGCTATGAAATCTACTGCTCTTTGGCTGCTTTGTCTGCTAAGCCTTTGTACGGCTTGCCAAACGGAAAGCACTCCTCAAGATCCCGAACTCCCCAATGTCATTTTGCTGGTCGGTGATGACCAAGGCTACCCTTACTTTGGCTTTATGGGGGCAGATTATGTGCAAACGCCCAATATGGATAGCCTCGCTGCCAGTGGTCTCGTCTTCGACAACGGTTATGTCTCAGACAACCATTGTCGGCCTTCCTTACAGACCTTACTTACTGGGCTTCTGCCAATTGACTATCACCAAAAGAGTGATTCGATATTGCAGGATTTAATAGCTGCAAAAGATATATCTGAAGACTCGCTTTTTGTCTTCAAGCGAGCATTTGACCAAAAAGCATTGGCCTTTTCCCACTTCAACACCCTTCCCAAATTATTGGCGGAAAAAGGCTACGTGAGCTTTCAAGGCGGCAAATGGTGGGAGTTTAGCTACCAGAATGGCGGCTTTACCCATGGTATGACCAAGGGCTGGACCCAAGAAGACCTCAAAAATCCCGATTGGTTTACTAAGCATATGGGCGGTGAGGGCATGGACCTAGCGAGAGTCAGCAATCAGGCGGCTTATGATTTTTTATCTTCCACTCGTGGAACGCCTTTCTTCATGTGGTTTGCTCCCTCCTTGCCACACTATCCTTTTGACGCACCTGAAAAATACTATCAGCTCTACGCCGACAAGGAGATGACCGAATCAGCTAAGCGCTACTACGCCAACTGTACTTGGTTCGATGAGACTTGGGGCGAAATGGTCCAATATCTCAAAGACAATGATCTTTATGACAACACCCTTATCATCTACGTCAATGACAATGGCTGGGAGCAAGCGCCCGATCAGGAATTTTGGGATGACCCCATGCGCTCCCACAATGGTGGCGACAAAGGTAAATCTTCGATTTATGATATGTCTTTTCGTTCGCCCATCGTCTTTGCTTGGCCCGGTCAAATAGAAGAAGGTAGGCGTTCTGAGGCACTCATCCACAGTGCAGACATTCCCGCTACGATCTTGGACTATGTTGGGATTGAGGTACCTACTAATTACTTCGGGCAGTCCTATCGCTTGCTAATTGAGGGTAATCGTTCCGAAAAGCGAAAAAACATCATCGGCAATGTCATCAATACTCGTAGCGACGACCCCAATGAAGTAATGGGTAAGTCTACCGAAGGTTATTGGATACGCGAAGGCCATTGGTTTTTGCGTTGGGACCTGACCCGAGGCGAAAAAGAACTCTTTGACCTCCGCACGGACGTGCTCAATGATCACAATGTCGCCGAAGCATACCCTGAGGTATTTGCTGCCATGATGGAGCAGTTAGTGCAATACAAGGAAGAAAAAGGTGAAGATCCGCGTCTGTCTTATTATCGCCAATTGAAAGGGAAATGATTGGCTTAGTAGAAAGTATATACTCGACTTTTGCATTATCGCAAAACGATCTGATTGATAGCTATTTATTGTCTAGTTATTTGACATATCGGAATACAAATCCCTAGGGAGCCGCCTTGTGCGTTCCCCTTCCTGGCAAAAGCTATGCTGATCAGCTCAG
>JBCCQN010000320.1:0-6302 GCA_039024315.1 Bacteroidota bacterium | reverse complement strand
CGGGTCGAAAATGTTATCGCCGATGTCAAACGCATCAGAATCGTAAAGGATACGATGAGAATCTGGGCCAATCAGGCTAGAGATCGCGTAATGAACATCGCCGTGGGCCTACACAATCTGAGAGTAAACCAAAGAACGAACCCATAATTTATTTATCGTAATAATCTCTAGTATTGAATAGATGAGATCATGAAATTTTTTCATTATGCTTTTTTTATCCGCTTATAAGCGTTCCGCGCAGCGGTAAAAATGACAAAGATCCCTCGATCCTGTAAAGTAGCCAAGACCCGGCTAGACACCCGAGGGTTTGAAGCTAAGGCTTAATCCTTGCTAGTTGTCGTACTAATAGAATGCCTTTGAAGCAACTTTTTAGATATTAGGATAAGCGTTCCGCGCTCCCAATAGCAATTGAGAGGCAAAACTAATCCCGATACTCTGCTTCTTGCTTCATCATGGCCGCCTGTACCGCTTTGACCAAATCCTCAGAAAATAACATACCACTGTTCCAAGTCGCAGTATATTTGAGGCCTTCCTCCACCCCATGATCACGAGAGTAATTCATCACTTCCTTGGTACCGCGCATCGTCAGAGGGGATTTTTGAGCCATTGATTTAGCGAGCGCCATGACTTGAGTAAGCATCTCTTCACGATCGACATAAACTCGGTTGACTAGCCCAATGCGTAGGGCCTCTTCTGCCCCCACTTTACGACCCGAAAAAGCCATTTCGCGGGCCATACCTTCAGAAATAATCTTGGGCAGACGCTGCAAAGTCCCCAAATCAGCCACAATTGCCATATCAATCTCACGGACGGAGAAATAGCCTTTTTCTGTAATATAGCGCATATCGCAGGCCGAAACGATGTCCACCCCTGCACCGATACAACCATTGTCAATGGCCGCCAAAACAGGTTTGCGACAGTTTTCTATAGCCGTAACTGTACTTTGCAACCACAAAACATGTCTTCTAAAATTTTCTCGTTTCCGACCTTCATCAGGATGTTGATTAGCTTGATTTTGCTCCATCAAATAGGCCAGATCAATGCCAGCACAAAAGTGCTTGCCTTCCCCACTTAGGATAATCACTCGCACACTAGGCTCGTTGTCCAGGGTCTCAAAAATAAGTTTGAGCTCAGCCCAGGCATCATGGTTGAGGGCATTGGCTTTGTCAGGACGGTTGAGGCGCACATGGGCGACCTTGTCAGCAATATCGACGAGAAATGTTTTGTAGTTCATAAGTTGAAATTACAAACGATCTGCCAAGACACAAACCCTACGATAGACTTCTCTGGCTCCGTTTTGTTGATTAGTGATTTCGATGGCAATGACATACATCCCAATATCGGCTTTGGTGTTTTTGTTATCAGTACCATCCCAAAAGAAGGTACCTTCCTCGGGACTGAGCAACAGATTGGGTTGGAGATCTTTGATTAAACGGCCTCGAGTATCAAATACTTGAACCCTAGCATTGGCTCCATTGAATGGAAATTGATAACGGATAGCCAGCACATCATCCTCCCCATCATCATTAGGCGAGAAGGTTTGGGGTTCAAGGCTCACAAAATCTTCTGTAGCGCCATCTGGTACAAACTGAGAGTTTGCATAGCCGGGAGTCGCATAGTTGACTGTCGAAGCAGCAGAATGCCAGTTGCTAACTTCTTGGGTAGGGACCGTCAGCGATAAGCGCTCGAGTGATACCCCATCATCATCCGTTAAAGTGGGATAATGATAATCGTCCAAATAGGCAAAGCGATCCAAAACCAAACCATCAATTGTCAATAAAACGGCTTCTCCTTCGCGGTCGTCATAAGTCGGGAAGCCCGTCATTTGCCAGAAATTAGCGTTTAGCGGCGCTTGATAGCTCATCTTTTGAAAAGCTACATCTCGGGTCAAACATAGGATTTGGCCTGGCAAGAAGGGGATGCTTTGTTCCGCCACCACATCCGTATTGAAAATGGAATCTGTATCTGGTATCCCCTCCCCTAGCTGAAGTTCTGCGAGGTCGAGGATATTAGTGGAAACATTGACAATCTCGACAAAATCAGCCCCTCCAGTTAGGGGATTAAACAAGATTTCGTTGAGCAAAATATCTCCTGCTGCAATAGGTACGGGTAATCCCAATAGCAAAGTCGTATCTCCGATGTTGAGCGCACAATCTGCATGCCTTACTCCGAGATCGTAAACCACATTGCTCTGTAAGTCTTGGTCTAAGAGTAGGCTCACTTCTCGTAATTCTGGTTGCGTAGCAGTCGCCAGTAGTGGCTCCCCTATCCCTTCTGAAAGCACATAATTGGTCGTATTTTCTAGCTCTGCTAGATTCATCTGCTCACTAAAACGCAAGACAATTCGATTGGGCTCTGGCAATAATATAGCCTCGATACTGGCCAGCTGTAAATCGATAAAGATATCTAACACACTATTAGCCTGACCGGGAGTACCTCCTATATTTGCCTCTGAAGGGAGCCAATTATCAGCATTATTGCAGCCCAAAGGAGCAGGATCTATTCTTTCCAAAGAAAAACCGCCCTCCGCTTTATCGCTATCGCCATACCACTCATTTTGGTACAGTACAAAGTCTATGAGTTCGCCCGTGGCGGAATATAGAAAAATGTCATCCGCAGAATTGTTGAGAGAGGGGAAACTACTCAAGCCGATCACCTGTCCCATGGAAGTAAAGAGGGTCGAATCCCCTTGATCTACTAATATTGCATAGCCGCCGGCAGCAATTACGGCTGAACCAATGGTAGCACTTTGGCCCCCATCCGTAATACTCACCCCGCTCAAATCGATGGCTAAATCGGTAGGATTATAGATCTCTACAAACTCTGCTGTCGGCAAACCAAAGGAAGGCTCAAAATCAGCCATGAACTCATTGATCACGAGCGAAAGGGGATAAGCAGGCCTGCCTCGCAGAACGCTTATCATGCTGGGATTAGCTAATAGATTACCGCTACAGTCTGCCACATTCGCTACCGTTAATTCATAGGATTGTCCGAGTATTAGGCTATCACTAAAAGTAAGCAGTACAGAAAAAAAATCAGGACCGAGTACTTGGACCGCACTTGGCGTTCCCAGCATGGGTTGTAAAGTATAAGCCGCCGCATCAGCTAAAAACAAAGAATCCATCGCCTCATCAAAAGAGACGAGCAGTTGATTGTTGCCTTGCACGCTGGCGCCAGTTAAAACCGGAGGAATAGTTTCTGGCTGGTCATTAAAGACACTATTGACAAAGGCGGGGGTACCTCCACTGGCCGCGATCGAAACCGTCCAATTGGCGATCTGAGGGCAGCTAGTGGGATTGGGATTGATACGTTCGAGGCTGTAACCACCTTCATCCTTATCAGGGTCCCCATACCAAGAGCGCTCATAGCTAATTTGATCTACTAAACTGCCATTATCAGATCGGAGACTCAATTCGTCTCCCCCATTTACCTGAGCTGGCCAAGTAGTAAGTCCTTGGACGGGGAAGGGAAATAAAGCCGTATCAGAGGCCCGGCAAAAAACTACATAGGTATTGGGACTAAGGATATAATCAGGCAAATTTGCCGTAGTAGAACCGTTGGACAGGCTCCAATTGGCCAGATTAAAAACTTTATTACTGCGGTTAAAAAACTCGACAAATTCTGATTCAGGTAAACCAATAGCTGGGGTGGGGTCCGGCAAGATTTCATTAAAAATCACGTCTCCTCGATCAGGCGTTTCTGGCACGACATAACTAAAAGCTAGGTCTATGCTCTGGGGCATGAGATTGCCACTCAAATCCGCAATATTACTGATACTGAGCAGATAGTTGGTGTTGTTGACAAAGGAATTGGTAAAGCTTAGGTTGACCAATTTGCTATCGCTAGCATCAATTGAGACTCCGTTAGGATTGCCCAAGCCTTGATCTAGGCTATAGTTAGTAGGATCAGTAGCCGTTGTAGGGTCTACTCCTTCGGAGAACGCTACCCTCAATTCATTAGCAGATAGAACACTCACACTCAAAGGTTGCGGTGGGTCTGTATCCAAAATTTCTGGCCCAATGTAGATATCGTCAAAAAAGAATGACTGAGCACGAGTAGAACTGTGTTTGACATAGATCCCAAAATGACTGGTCGTGCTGTAGGTCAGGTCTTGTACGCTCCCTTCCAATTGAAAATTGTTGACAGCCGCTGGATCCGTCCAGAGGGACCAATTGCCTTGGCTATCACGCAAAACTTTGACATAACCACTGAGCTCGCTCCCCGCATTACCATCGATACCATCGATAATTTTGGTGCTGCTCGTCCCGTCTTGCCGAAATAGATCATAGCTATCATTACTTCCTGACTCTCCAATACCGATAAAATAGCCATTAAGCGGCCCTTCCAAATCAACCTGATCAGAGACTAAGTATATCCGGATTTGATTACTCGTAGAAGGAGCAAAAGCATAGGCTAAGCTCAGCCGCCATTCCGTTTCCCCCATATCGGTATTAGGCGTACTAATATGAAGCACATCGCTCGCTGCTGGCCCATTAGATTGTAAGGCTAGATTGGCGTTAACTTGAAAAAGACTTAATTCGCCCGACCAAGTGGGATTATTGAGTAGTTCTCCATCGGAGAAATCTTCCTGAAGCTGAGCGAGGGTAGGAAAAAAGAGCAAAAGCAAACAGCTTAACAGGACGGATTTGTGCAGCATGCGGGGTAATCTTAGTGAGCGCCTCAAAATACAAAAAGTCAGGATAAGTTTTTGTGCTCCTCAGGTGAGGAATCGTATCCGTAGCCTTTACTGCTTGGCCAATCAATACCAATTTCCCTGAGTCATTTCAACGCATGGAAGACCAATGGCCCAAGTACTTTCTCTTTGAGCCAAGACTTCATATTGGCTACAATTTTTAGTTTTTTGACCGGAATCCAGTTTGCACCCAACGCTCTAGGCTGGATTCTCGTCTTATGCTAGACAACCATACTCACATTATTCATGCCCATGCGACTTTTCACCTTAGCCGGCCTACTCCTATTAATGGCCTGTAATCCTGATAAGCTTGAACCCAAATACATCCCTCCTGCTTTTCAGGCTGAGATTAGTTCGCAAAAGCTTGCAAACTCAGATTGGACCTACCGCAAGCTACCCTTTTCTGGAGATGGAGATTTGCTGGACTTTGCTTTTCTCAATGAAAGTCAAGGCGGAGTAATCATGCAGTATCAGGACATCAATTATATTTGGATCACTCAAGATGGTGGCCTAAGTTGGCAACTATTATCGGGTACAGAGCAGATTAAGTTTCTCGATATCCATGCCTTTGAAAATGGGGAATTGTTGCTTTCGGGTCAGCACAACACTGGCGTTGGGCCTTGTGCTCCAGGCCCTTATCAATGGCGGAGCAGTGATGGAGGCTTAAGTTGGAGCACGACCGAGTATGAGGATTTTGATCGTTATTTTGATTTGATGTTTAAGCGTGATGGCTCTGGCTTCAGAAAAGATTTTGATATCGTTCCAAATAATAAAAACCTCTGTCTTGGGGGATACGGTGGCTCTAACATCAAGCTAAAACAGAGTCTAGATTATGGTAAATCTTGGCTGGAATTGGGTGGTTGCGGTTGGCTAAGAGACACCAGCTCGACTAGCGATCCTAGCAATGGCGACTGCCAGTATAACTCAAACGCATCCATGAGTATCCAATTGTTTCCCCAGCAAAGCGAGCCAATTTTTGCCTATGGAGATACTTGGGTTCAAGATCCTGACTTCAAAAAGGTTCAGGCTTGGCTAGTAAAAAGCTCGCTCACCTCAGGATTTGTACCCTTTCACTTGTTTGGAGGGATGAGTCCCGCCAACAATCGCTACTTTTGGCAGGGAAATAAAGTCTTCGTTCAAGACGAAAATGCCAATCTGCAGCATATTAGTGAGGATAATGGCAAAACTTGGACAGCCACAAACTATCCCGAGGCTGCTGGAGGCATCTGGCATCCAAGCCCAGGAAGCCAGCAAATTATCGCTACCGATGGCAATCAATTTTGTGTAGATGAACAGGGCGATTTTAGCTTTAGCTGCTATAATCTGCCGGCCAATGAGCGGTTTGCCCCTATCCCTAAAAGCTTCAAATTTAGAGATTGGGATTATCAAAAAGTAGAGATCATCCATCCCAATAGCCTCTGGACCGTAGTTGATGGCGGCCTCGTTTATTTGAGTCGTTAGGCGGTTTACCGCTGCGCGGAACGTTCAGTCTCTTTAGCTGACAAGATGGGGCATTGAGGCTTGGAACAGCGATTGCTTCACCCAAGTACTCATCCATTCAATTATTCTAAGCGTTCTGCGAAGCGGTAAAATCGACAAAGGTCCCTCG
>JBCCQN010000319.1:0-6451 GCA_039024315.1 Bacteroidota bacterium | reverse complement strand
TCAAGAAAGCCTAGCTTTGATTTTAATTTACTAATTTGATCGCTCATGTTAAACTGGTTAGAATAGATTTGAGTGGTATTAAATCTCTAAACTAACCAGTTTTTCTTTTAGGAAACACCCTTAGCTTGACGCGAATACGATAGCTATCGGGAGGCTATCCAGGACGAAAATGACTTTGTAGCCAAACTCTGGGAGCACTTTGGGGTGAAGCTGTAATGGGTTTACCGCTTCGCGGAACGCTTATATCGGGCTACGGCATGCATGCCGTAGCTACAGCTGATTGAATGTAGGTGCGGACATGCATGCCGCACCAAAGAGATAAGCGTTCCGCGCAGCGGCCAGTAAACCTAAGCCTCACTTGCCTTGAGCGAATACTGAAAGCCTTGGAGAGTATAAACGGCTGCGGCAAGAGCAAGCGCTACCCGTACCCAATGTAGAATCACCCACCACTGCAATTTGCTACTGGCCTCTGCAGCGGTATAAGCCTGATCCATAAACGCTAGATTAGCTGGCAGATGGAAGATAGAGGTGATGGCCAAGCTCGCCAGCGTCAGATAGAGCGCTATTTGCCACTTTTGTTTGGCTGGAGGGTTTTCTTTGTTTTGGAATATGGAAGCGATAATGCCGATAAAGCCCGGCAGGAGGGTAAAGGCCACGGTGGGCAATAACAAAAGGAAAGTGGCGCCAAAACCTTCCATAAAAGCCATAGGATCTAGCGCCTGCCAAGCCACTGCATAAGTCAATCCAATGTTAAGGACATTACCCAAATAGGCGGTAGAACCAATGATTGCGATAAAAGCCAGCGTTCGTTTCATAATACAAAGTCTTTACAATTGATCTTTTAGTGATTTGCCCCTTAGACAATCCAGATCCTGATGTGTAAAGACTTTGCGGAAAAAAAGTACTTAGACCTTAGTATTTAGTATGAAGACCGAGGAAAATAAGGCCATAGGCTTCATCTAGTACTTTTTACTTTCTACTCTGTTCTTAATTCAGATTTAAGCGATTTTTCCATTCAGCGTCTTGGAGCAGCTGAAGCAAGAAGTTCTTCTTTTCAAAATGAGTGCGGTAGCTATTTCCGCGGTGCCACTCCATGTATTTGACTTCTGAATCCTCGACTAAATAATTGGCATCAGTCTTTAGCTGCTGCCGAAAACTAGAATAGGCTTTCCCATTATGGAGCAACTCCTTTGCATTGATCAAGCCGCTCTCCAAGGAAAGGGTAACTTTTTTATGACAACGGCAGGGATTGGCTTTGTCCACTAGTCCGCATTTTTGCTGCATAAAATTGATCAGATCCTTACGCGCTTTGCTGAGTTTCATGCGATAATTGGCTTTGCTGATCTCCATGATTTCAGAGCCAATATTATGGTCCGCGCCAAACATCTCCCCAATAATGAAAATCAAACGCTGCTCTTTGGTAAGACATAGCAGCATGCCCGACAAACAAGTCATCCGCACCTCACTGATCGCTGCTTGTTTTTCTTCTTTTTCTGTAGCAGTCAGTTCTACATTAGGGACGGCATCGAGGGCTTCACCCAACGCTTGAAAATTGGTAGCGATGGCTCTTGCCTTCTTCTTTTGGTCATTGAGAAAGTGATTGCGTAGGATGCGGTAAGCCCAAGTTCGAAAAGAACTCTCAAAGTTAAACTTGGCGAGATTGGCGAGGATTTTGATCAGGACCTCCTGACTAAGGTCAGCCGCATCATCATGATTGCCCAGCATCTTCCACGCAATATTATAAATGTATGGCTGGTGGCGCTCGATGAGTTGGTTTAAGGCGGTCCTTTGCCCTGCCAAGATATCTTTTACCAACTCTTGGTCATTAGGTACAGCACTTTGCTGGCTAACAAATGGATTGTTAATTGATTTTTCGAACATTGCTAATGCGAATTATTCTATCCAAATTCCGACGATTTCAGCACGGCCATAAGCAGACGGCCGCCGCCCAATCTCACTAAAATGGGTAAATCCAGCCGCCAAAAAAATCTCCCGCCAAGCAGCTAAACTATGCGGATAAGGTACCCAAGGATTGCTTTGCTCGGTATCATACTCTACCAAAATCAACTTCCCGCCTCGCTTGAGATGTTGCTTTAGTTTCAGCAAAAAAGCCGTCTGATCACTAACAAAATGTAAGGAATTTGCCATCAAAACCCCATCTAGTTGGGCCGGCCAATCATCACTTATAAAGTTAGCTCGGCGAGCTTCGATATGAACGCCTTTATAGACCGAGGGCAAGCTTCGCAAAGCAGCTAGGTTTTCATCCACGGCCAAAATGTGGCTCCCCTCCCCTAGTAAATCCGCCAAAGCCTTAGTGAAGGTACCTCGACCGCACCCCAAATCCGCCCATTGGCTAGGCGCTGAGTTATCTAAACGAGGATGATTGATCAACTTGATCGCGGCAGGCTGTTCCATTTCAGTTTTGAGTACCTAGACAATAGTATTCGGTATTAAGACCTCGGAAAATGGGGCTATTCGGTTCAACAAGACCTTTTACTCTGTACTTAGAAAAGGTCCAGCTCCAAGTTACGTTTCCTTTTTACTTTTTCCCCCTCCAACGGGGAACGCTTAGCCGCTTTATCTTAGATTTGCCTTCCATTAGCCTTTGCGGCTACTTGATACTAGCTAATCCCTAAAAAAATCCCTATGAGTGCCTTCCACTACGCTTTTAAAGTCAAAGACATCACTTCTACCCGCCAGTTTTATGTCAAAATTCTCGGCTGTGAAGAAGGTCGCTCTACTGATACTTGGCTTGACTTCAATTTTTTTGGCCATCAACTATCGGCTCATATCAGCGATAATATCCCTGCGCTGGATTACTGCGGTAAGGTCGATGGCATCAAAGTGCCCATCCCCCATTTTGGCTGCTTGCTGAGTCTAGAGCAGTTTCAAACCGTCCAACAACGATTAGAAAAAGCAGAAATACAATTTGTCATCAAACCTTACCAAAGGTATGCGGGTCAAGTAGGTGAACAGTACACCATGTTTGTCTTTGACTTTAGCGGTAATCCGCTTGAGTTCAAATCTTTTACTAATGAAGAGGAGGTATTTTTGACTTAGTATCACTCTCCATTAGCAGCGTTCCGCGCAGCGGTCACCTTCAAAATGGTCTTGCAAAATTCAACCGCCCATCTTACCAAAGGGGGGTAAGGGTTCTCTTTCCGATTGTGGATAGTAAAGATCCCTTATCCCCATGAGAGTGAGACTCGTTCTACTTTGCTACTGCCTGCTGATTTCAAGTGTACTTTACGCCCAAACATCCTTAGGCAGTATCCAGCCTAATACCAACAACGCCCTGCCCAGCTCTTATAATTTTCAGGAGTACGTCTTCGCCGAACCCAATGACCAAGGCAATTGCCAAGGAGCCACCAATGCTACGGCCTCCATCGATGAGGTTTTTATGGCGCAAACGCACCGACATGCAATTGGACATCCCTTTTTCTTTACCATCGGCCATCGCCCCGCCCTTTTACAACTCGCCATTACTGGTTCAGGCGCTGCACCAGACGTACAAGTGGAAGGCTTCCTCAACGGCAATTCTCTCGGTAGCCTTTGTTTGGCCGGACCAGCAAACTTGAGCAGCAACATAGACTTAGATACGCCCAATTTCGACGATTATTTTTCGGTCACACTGCCCAAAAGTTGGATCCAAAACGGCTTATCGTTGGTCCTGACCGCTGGTAATGATAGCCGCAGCCTCAGTCCCGCAGAACTCAAGATTGGTCCCAAGACTGAGCTCAATCTAGTGATGGTCAATATGGACGTACTTGACTACAATGAGGACCCGCACTACTTCCCGATTTTCAACGACTTTTTGCAAGAACTAGCTTCTGCCCTACCCGTTAGCGAATTACGCTTTGGGACCTTTCCCTTGACAATGCCTTTTCCGGAGTTTGTGGTCAGCAATAATACCGAACAATTGGTCCGGCTCAATAGCGCAGCTCAAATTGGCCCTAGCGGCATCCCAGACGAAGGCTATGTCAATTATGTCAGCTCATACTTTACCGCCAATATGCAGATTAGCACCGGCGATTTTCCCAACACGATCTACTTTGGCAATACGCTCAATCTTGCTCCCGGCGGCTGGGGGGGAGGTAGTTCCTTTGTAAGTCCTGATTTTACGATGGTCTTTATCCATGAGTTAGGACACGCGCTTTCGCTGCCTCATTGGGAAGGAGATTTCAACGTCCAAAACCCTAGCGTGTATGACTTTTCCTATCCTTATGGTGGTGAAAGCAATGATGGTGGGGGACGCGGCGAAGCCTGGAATTTTATTCAAGACAAGTACGAATTTGTCAGCCCCTTTTGCGAAGATGAACCCAATTATTTTGGCTTTGAACGCAGCGATTGTATGCAACGCGAATATGCCTGCTTAGAAACTCGTTCTTACGGCCCCGCAGAATGGGACGGTTTTGGAGATTTTTCGGCCTTGGCTATCCACCGTTACCTGATCGGTGCCGATGCTGTGGGTGGTCAGGTGAGTTATAAAGATTCACTGGTCAACTACCACTTTAACGAGCAATATGGTTTCCCAGACGTTAGGCTGGTCAATGGCCAGAGAGTATTTAGCCGCGATTCTTTGCGCGCCGATAGTGATGTGCCGGAAAGTAGCATCAGACTACCTGGTCAGGAACAACTAGAGCAAGAGGTGTATTTGATCTATGGCACTGCCCATCGTACCCAGCCGCAAGCCAATATTGTCTATGAACCGCTCAAGTATAATGGCACCTTATTGCCAGTCATCGATCCCACGGATCCAGCGATGTTTGCGACCCTACAAGGACTTGATTTTGAGGATTATCCTGTCTTGGTTTACGAATCAAGGGATATCACACTCAAGCTTCGCTATGCTGATGGCAGCGTTTTGCATGCGCTGATGCCCTTCAACTCTTTTGAGCGGGAAGTCGATCCCAACGATTATGGTTTAGCGAGATTGGATGTTCACAATTTTGTTTTTGTCGCGCCAGGCGATAAAGAGCTTTGCCAAGTTGAAGTTTATTATCGGCCCTTCATCATTGATGAAGAGACCTATGCGATCGCAGGCAATATCAACTATGCCCCTAATAACATCACCGCCGCCAATTTCATGAACGATGCGGTGCTGTTGTCTCAGTATAGTTGTAATGCTACCCTTATCGATGAGCTCCCATCCGAGCCTCAACTTCAGCTCTACCCTAACCCTTTTAACGAATCTATTTCGCTCCAAATGACTGAATTCGAGGCTTACGAATATCGGATATTCAACCAATTAGGGCAGCAAATCACCCAAGCTGAAATCATCGCTTCCAATACTCGTATCGATACGCAAGAAATTCCTGCCGGAATGTACTATATCAAAGTCAACCATAAGACGGGCACAAAAGGCAAAACCTTCAAAATGATTAAACCCTAGGGCTTGGGGCCACATTGAGGGAAGTGTGTTGATCGGTTGAGCGTTTTCCCCTGCACAGGGGAACGCTCAGCCACTTTTTTTAAGCAAGACTATCGACGAATCGCCTTACCTATTTCATGTTTGAGTAAAAAAGTAGCACTCCAAAGCGGTCTTAGCTTGGTATCAGGGGCTTTGTCATGGGCGAGACGGACAATCTGACGGGCATAGTAGCCCCCTTCGGCTGAGTCGTCAAAGGCTTTGATCCCAGTTCGCACGACATGATCTTCTAGTCGCTCTATTTTGCCAGCGAGAAAGGCCTCGATCTCCGCGTCATTAGTGATAAAGGGCCGCGCCATACCGATAAGGTCGAGAGAACCTTCTTTGAGGGCTGCTTCGCAGAACGCTCGGGTCCGGAAACCACCAGTTACCATCAAAGGCAGACTAGTGGTCGAGCGGATGCGTTCGGCGAAGCCGATAAAATAAGCCTCTCTCCGCTCAGTACTACTACTGAGCTTAGCCGCGTCTTTTTCGTTGTTGAGGAGAAAAAAAGCAAGCTTTTCGTAGGTTCCGCCTGAGATCTCGAGCAAGTCTATGCCTTCATTTTCGAGCATCTTGACCACCGCAAAGGAATCTTCTTCACTAAAGCCTCCTCTTTGGAAATCCGCAGAATTGAGTTTGACGGAAATCGGAAATTCGGACCCCACTTTTTTGCGGACGGCTCGCACTACTTCGATCAAAAGCCTAGCTCGATTTTCTACCGTTCCGCCCCAGCGGTCCTCCCTAATATTGGTAATCGGGGACAAAAACTGACTGAGCAAATAGCCATGAGCAGCGTGTATCTGCAGCCCCGTAAAACCGGCACGCTTGACGTAGCCCGCCGTACGTACAAAACCCGCAACAACGCCCTCAATATCCGTATCAGTCATGGGCTGTGGCTTGGCAAATAAGCCCAACTTTTTGAGCTGTACATCCGAAGCCGAATGCGGCTTACGGTTGACAAAACGCATCGTTTGCCGGCCTGCGTGACTGATTTGGGCCCAGATATGATTGCCATGCCTCTTGCCCGCTCGCGCCATACGC
>JBCCQN010000318.1:0-6531 GCA_039024315.1 Bacteroidota bacterium | reverse complement strand
GTTGAATTGTTGAATTGTTGAATTAGAGAATGCACAAAGTATCTTTTTTTCATTCAAAAATTCAATAAATCAGCCCTTCAATAATGCTAAAAAGCGGTACCGGTCCCAAACTACGCTCTTTTTAAAAGCACTCAATTTCCCGTATCTTAAGTAATCGATCGAAAATAGATAGTCTGGCATAATGAGCTAATTACCTTCATATGTCTTAGTACTACCTACTTTCGTCTTAGTACTCAATAGCTATGAATGGACTACTACGCTGGCTGATCTTGATCAGTTTACCCACTTTACTTTGGGTCATTTTTAGCGCGAGCAAAGGCAGCGAAACTCATATCCCCGATGAGGTGAGCTTCAACTTTCATGTCCGTCCCCTTCTTTCTCAAAACTGTTTTAGTTGCCACGGTCCAGACCCTACGAGTCGTAAAGCTGACTTACGTTTGGATACCGAAGAAGGCGCAAAGGCTTTACTAGAGAGTGGTATCCAGGCTATTGTAGAGGGAGATGCGGAGGAAAGCGGACTTTGGCAGCGTATTCATAGCGAGGATCCGGAAATGATCATGCCGCCGCCAGAAAGTAAAAAAGTACTAACCGATTACGAAAAAGCCATCCTCGAAAAATGGATAGAACAAGGAGCCGACTGGGAAAAGTTTTGGGCCTTTGTACCGCCCAAATCTAGTCAGCCTAGTTCACTTAATACTACAACGCTGATTGATCAACTCATCGAAGAAAGCATTGAGGAGCAGGACCTTGCCCTCAGCCCTAGAGCGCCTGCGCAGCAAAGATTTCGTCGACTATCTTATGTTCTGACGGGCCTACCCCCTAGCCTAGCCGAACTGGAAGCTTTTCGGACAGATACGAGCCAGAGGGCTTATGCAGGCTGGGTGGAATACTATCTCGCTTCGCCTCGTTTTGGAGAGCGCTGGGCCAGGCATTGGATGGACCTTATGCGCTATGCTGATACCCAAGGTCATGAATTTGACTATGCCATTGATGGCGCTTGGCGATATCGAGACTATTTGATCAGGGCCTTCAATCAGGATGTTCCTTACGATCAATTGGTGCGGGAGCATTTGGCAGGTGATTTATTAGAACGCCCTCGGCGGAACGCTATCACTCAGGAAAACGAATCCGTTTATGGCACCATGTATATGGCGCTAGGAGAAGGAAAACACAGTCCCGTCAATATCAAACAAGAAGAGGCCGATCGCATCGACAACAATATCGACCTCACCAGCAAAGCATTTTTGGGCCTTACGGTTAGTTGCGCTCGTTGCCATGACCATAAATTCGACCCTATCCCGACTAAGGACTATTACCAGATGTACGGCTTGTTTGAAAGCGCTCGCTTTCACCGCTATGGCGCTGGATTAGGGGACTGGGAAGCACAGATCAAGAAGGATCAAAAGCAAATGGAAGCCTTACGAGCGTTTTTAAATCTTCCAGTTTCTTCCCAAGATATTCATAGCCTTTGGCCAGATACGGTACAGGTATTAGCCGATTTTCGGAACGCTAGTACTGAGAATTGGATTGCTGACGGTCCGGCTTTTAGGGCGGGAAATACTGCCAGCAGACCTTTGCTTGATGAGAAAAAATTACGAGTCAAGGCTATCGCAATGGGTTCTATGCGCTCCGACTTATATGGCAAGGGCATTCCAGGGGCATTGCGTTCTCCGAACTTCACCTTGGATAAAGATATCATCTCCCTCAAAGTAAGGGGTCATGGATCAGTGGTAAGATTGATCATCGAAAATTTCCAGCTCATCCAATTCCCTATCTATGGGCAGCTCGAGAGGCGAGTTTATAACGACAAGTGGCACACCGTCCAAATTGACAATCTGAAACCTTATCAGGGCCGCAAAGCCTATTTAGAAATATTACCGGGCATCTATGAGCGCCATAACCTAAAGAGGGACAAAGACGCATGGATTGAAGTTCAATGGGCCGTAGCGCACAATGGCAAAAAACCATCAGAACCAGCATACAGAGTTAAGCATCAAGCTTTTCAAAGCATCAGCGAGGACTTAATTCCTCAGAAAATCGACTTCAGCTCTCTCCAATCCCATCAGTATTTTACGGCCATGAAGGAGGGAGGGGCTGTCTATAGCCCGGTATTTGAGAGGGGGCAGGTGGATCAGCGAGCGGATACCCTTTTACCACATGCCTTTTTGTCTGCTTTAGGGGGAGGGAGCGCCTATATCGGCGAACGCGACCACCGTTTAGATTTTGCTGAATCCATTGTTAGTCCGGACAATCCCATCGCCGCTAGAGTCATGGTAAATCGGCTGTGGCACTATGTCTTTGGAAGAGGCTTAGTAGCTACTCCGGACAATTTTGGTTTGCAAGGCAAGCTTCCGACTCATCCTGAACTATTAGATGAATTAGCCCTAAGGTTCCAAACAGAGAACTGGTCTATCAAAGCCATGCTGAGAGCGATGGTCCTAAGCGAAACCTTCCAAAGGGCAAGCGTTCCGCGCAGCGGTAGCCAACAAAAAGATCCTCAAAATCTTTATCTCTCCCATTTCAGTGTTAGACGTCTAGAAGCGGAAGCCATACGTGATGGCATACTCGCTGTTTCGGGTTGCTTGGATACCACTATGTATGGAGAAACGGTGCCGATACATCTAACGGAATTCATGCGGGGACGGGGAAGGCCGAGAGTAAGCGGGCCTTTGGATGGGATGGGTAGACGTTCTGTGTATCAGGGTATACGCCGCAACTTTTTACCGCCCTTTTTGCAGGCTTTCGACTTTCCGGTGCCCTTTACAGCCTTCGGCAAACGCAATGTCTCCAATGTACCCGCTCAGAGCCTAAGTTTAATGAATGATCCATTTGTGCAGGAGCAGGCTCGCTATTGGGCGGAAAACAACGCAAAGGACAGCCTACAAACCGAAGCACGCATTAGCCTACTTTACGAACAGGCATTTGCGCGTTCGCCAAGGGCAGAGGAGATAAAAAGCGGCCAAGCATTCCTGCAATCTCAAGCACTGCTATATCCGGAAGATCCTGATGCTCAGGCCAAGGCTTGGGCGGACTATACCCATATGCTGATCAACCTTAAGGAGTTTATCTTTTTGCTATGAAGCATCCTCAACATATCAGTCGTCGCCAGATGCTCAATCGCTGTAAGCAAGGTTTTGGCGGTCTTGCCCTGCTAAGTATGATGGGTGGATTGGGCTGCTTGGCTGAGGAGAAAAAAGCGTTCTCCGCAGGAGTGAAAGAAGGCCTCTTGCCCTCTACACATTTTGCTCCGAAAGCCAAAAGCATCATCTTTTTGTATATGGATGGTGGAATCTCTCAAGTGGACAGCTTTGACCCTAAACCACGCCTATATGCCGAGAGAGGCCAAAATCCCTACGTAAAATTCAAAGTTGACAATACCCAATTTGATGATATCGGCAGTCTGATGCCTAGCCTCTGGGACTTCAAGCAGTATGGCGAATCAGGCATGTGGATGAGTGATCTCTTCCTCCATATTGCGACTTGTGTGGATGATATTGCGATGGTACATTCGATGACTTCTCGCTTCCCAGAGCATACCAACGCGAACTACTTTTTGCATACTGGGATTGGCATTCAGGGGCGGCCGAGTATGGGCGCTTGGATCCAGTATGGTCTAGGCAGCGAAAACCAAAATCTACCTGCTTATGTGGTGCTAGATAGTGGATTGATACCGCCAGGTGGTTTGGATAATTTCACCTCTGGCTTTTTACCGGCATCTTATCAAGCTTCGATATTTCGTTCGGGAGATACGCCTTTGGCGAACGTTTCTCCTACTGAGCCTAGCGATGCGCATCAAAAACAAAAGTTGCTTGCCATGCAATCGCTTGACGCTCAGCTCCAAGCGCAACTAGGCCCTAATGATGCCATCGAATCTGCGATTCAAAACTATGAGATGGCGGCACGGATGCAGTTGTCGGTACCTGAAGTGGCGAATCTTCGCAATGAGAGCTTGCTCACGCGGAAGCTATATGGTATGCTGGACGAAGACGAACACACTCGTAACTATGGTGCTCAATGCCTTTTAGCGCGTCGCTTGGTTGAAAAGGGCGTACGCTTTGTAGAATTGACTTGTCCACAAGTGGCGGCTGATCGCTGGGATCAGCATAGCGACCTCAAAAATGGGCACGAGCGCAATGCGCATGCCGTAGACCAACCCATCGCGGGATTGCTCAAGGATCTCAAATGGCGCGGTTTATTAGAAGATACTTTGGTAGTATTTGCGGGAGAATTTGGGCGCACTCCTTTTTCTCAAGGAGGGGATGGTCGTGATCATAATCCTTCGGCCTTTTCGATTTGGATGGCAGGCGGAGGGATCAAAGGTGGAACCGTCTATGGCAAAACCGATGAATATGGCTATAGAGTAGTCGAAAACCCTACGACCATCCATGACCTACACGCGACGATGCTACATTTGTTGGGCATGGATCACGAGCGGCTTACCTACCGTTTTGGAGGGCGCGACATCCGTCTGACCGATGTGCATGGGCATGTGATCAAGGATATTTTGATGTGACCGCTGCGCGGAACGCTTACGCTAGAGACGCAAAATTTTGCGTCTCTACAATCGCGACACAAATTGGTCTTGCTTGATCACTACCGCTCGAAAGGCATAAATAATCAGCATAATCGCTCCCGCTAACAGGCAGGCGATCCCCACGGCTACAAATAGCGTAACGATCAAAATACCGGATTCCATGGTGCTGGCATTCCAAATGGAGCCGATAAAGCCTCCTAGGGTACACATGGTTACAGACGCATAAAGACTCACCAAGGCATTGTTGATGAGTCTAAGCTGTTTTACTTTTCGTTGCAGGATGCTGCGATCACATGCTTGCTTTTCGAAGAGATCGTTGATTTCGCCAGTCAAGGCTACCGACCAATTGGTGGTAGACATGATCATCAGACCAATACCCGGCAATATCGTCAGAGGAAAGACCCAGCTTTCAAATTCCATAGTCCAAAGGCTTAAGAATCTAAACTAGTCATTTTTTCATCCAGTCTAGTATGGCATCTCTGATTTGGTCGGCTGCATGACCATCTCCGAAGGAAGCGCGGGCTGCCGCAGTAAAATCAGGCCGGCCATTTTCCCATT
This sequence comes from Bacteroidota bacterium, assembly GCA_039024315.1. Lineage (GTDB taxonomy): Bacteria > Bacteroidota > Bacteroidia > J057 > J057 > JBCAWW01. The sequence continues at coordinate 1,439 of JBCCQN010000318.1, read as the reverse complement.
TACTTTGCCAAGCCTGTACCGCATTACGGATCAAAGCTGGATCAGCTCCGGTCAAAACATTAGCTCCGGCATTGATGGTATCATCCCATTCGGTTTCATCACGCATCGTTACGCAGGGCGTGTTGAGAAAGAATGCTTCCTTTTGCAGTCCACCTGAGTCGGTCAAGGCCATACGAGCTTGAGACATAAGCTGCATCATATCGAGATAGCCCACGGGCTCGATGATCTTAAAGTTCGCCGAAGGCGTCCAATCCAAATTAAAAGCGGCCAAACGCGCCTTAGTACGGGGATGAAGCGGCAAAACCAAGGGAAACTCGGTATCAGCGATTTCATTGAGCGTATCCAAAATCGCTTTGAGTCGCTCAGGATTATCAGTATTCGAAGGGCGATGCATGGTTACCAGCGCATACTCATCGGCTGTTAGTCCATGATCCGTGAGTATAGTCGAATGCTCGGCTGCGATGGCACTATTCTGCAGCACAGTGTCGTACATAATATCCCCAGTAGCTACAGTACGTTCGCTTAGGCCTTCATCCACTAAATGCTTGACTGCAGTCTCAGTCGGTGCTAACAATAAATCGCTACCATGATCTGTGAGGATACGATTGATCTCTTCCGGCATCTTGCGATTGAAGCTCCTTAAACCTGCCTCAATATGTGCAATAGGGATGTGCAACTTAGTGGCAGCGATAGCACCGGCAAGCGTACTATTGGTATCGCCAAAAACAATCACCATATCAGGTCGAGCGTCTAGGAATATCTTCTCAACGCCTTCTAACATTTTGGCAGTTTGCGCTCCGTGGCTACCAGAACCTACACCGAGGTGATGATCTGGGGCGGGAATTTGGAGTTCTGCGAAGAAGACATCCGAAAGCCCCTTATCATAATGCTGCCCAGTATGGACGATGATATGCTCGATTTGCTGTTCTTGACTCGCATTATGCGCTTGAATGCTACGAACTAGCGGGGCAAGTTTGATAAACTGTGGCCTAGCACCAACGATACTCAGCCAAGTTAAAGTTTGAGACATTTAAGAGATTTATTTATGCAACATCCAATGTGCGCCATCGTCCACCGGACTTAGTTTGGCTTGACGGATACGATGTACGAGTTCGATTGCAGGCCGCGCTGCTTCCATACCGAAGGATTCCCCAGAGAGGATATGCTCGTACATACGCGTATGAAGATCGGTAAAACCCGTGGAAAATTCTATCTCATTGCCATCATAAGTGAGGGAACGATAGGTAGGTTTCCCTTCATCCTTCGCTTCTTGTGGCAGGTCATGGCGATCGATAGAAAGGTACCATTTAACATTTGCGCCTTCTAGCTCGATACTACCGCTCATTTTTTGAGGCTCGGAAAGATAGACTTTGAAGTCCTGCACCTTACCAAATAGCCAGATAAGTAGATCGAAGAAGTGAATGCCGATATTGGTAGCG
>JBCCQN010000317.1:0-6551 GCA_039024315.1 Bacteroidota bacterium | reverse complement strand
GTATCGGGCTTGCCAAAGCGCAAAAACTTTTTCGAAACCATCTGCTCCATCATATTGGCGAGTCCACCAATGGCGATGGCTACTTGTCCCCCAGAGACCGGATAAGTCCGATCTGAATTGGCTACCACTACGGGGATATTCCTAATTCTGAGCAAATTGACTGCTTTATTTAAGTCTCGTTCCCAATCGAAACCCTCGTCATCCAATAAAACGAGTGCGTTGATTTTGTCTGCTTCTGCCAGATTCATATCGCCTACGGCAAGGGTCTCCATACCTGCAGTGCGGATGTAGTGAGCGGATTCAGGGGTGCCTAAGTACGCCACTATGCCTCCTTTGACCTTCGCTTCTAGATAATCTCGAGCCAACATACCTGAAGAAATCATCATCTCAGCTTCGATTTCGGCAACCCCTGCCTTTTGGTATTTTTGGGCGAGTTTGATCGGGCTTCGGGAAGCATCATTGGTGAGGACATAAAATTCGATGCCTTCAATTTTAAGCATTTGTAAAGTCTCTCGTATGCCGGGGATAATGCCTGCATGATTTTTGAGCACTCCGTAGGAGTCAAACCAAATGACTTTGTAGTTACGAGCCAGCGTTTGAAAATCTTTTAAATCCATAGGTTAAAGTCCAAGCGTTCTGAGAATCAGAGAAGCATCAAAGTGGGTATTGATCGAGGGTAAATATAACTCAATCGCTTCTTGTTGTAGGCGAGTCGCGTAAAAGGGATGGAAAAAATGTTTGCCAAAACTCAATACATAGTGTAAGATGAAAAAGCGGTAGGCCTCAGGGATAAATTTGATCTCCGCTTCTGTCAACGGATATTCAGCGTGATAATGGGTCAAGAAATATAAAAATCGTTCTTCCATTAACGGCTCCATCCAATAGCTAAAGACCGTCCTGTCGCCTATATCCGATACTACCCGACTCATAAAGTAAAAGTCCATCACCCGCGAGGACATTCTAAACCAGTCATAGTCCCAACGGCTGAAAAGATTACCCTTTTTGTCGATCGAGAAGTTGCCAATGTTCCAGTCCACAAAGACGGGCATCTTGAGAAATTGATCATAGCCCAGACGCTCAATGTTTTGAAAAAAGAGGTCGCATTGCAAACGAATTTCACTACTGTAGTGGCCAAAGCTCATCTTCCCCTCGGTGGTGTATAACTTGGACAGTAGCTGATAAATATCACTTTGCACAGTTTTGGAGGATTCTGGTAATTGAGGGGTAACTCCCGCACATGCTTTATGAAAACGACCCATCTGCCTTCCTAAATTGGCAATGTCCGAATTAGATAAGCGTTTGGGTAGGGACTCGCGAATCGGTACAGGTACGTAAAAGACGACCCAAAAGTCTTGAAATTCTTGTTGATAACGGTAGGTAAACACTTTTCCATCTTTGATTAGGGACCGAGCCAAGACTCTATTATAGGGGTTAGGCAGCTCAGTCGCCAGTTGGTTGATGATGCTATGTTCTTCGTGAAAGTGTATGTGGGTACCGAAATGCGCCAGTTTGGCGATCACAAACCTTCTGCTGGCGAACTGAACTTTGTAAACATGATTAGTAGAGACCTGGGGGCTGAGGTCAGTAATCTTTTCTATTTCTCTTCGAGAACCATACGCTTGCCAGGCTTGCTGGACGATGGAAACGTAATCAAGATGTCGCATAAGTAGCCTTAGTAGTGCTGAAAAATACGCGCAATCATCCAGAAAAACAGTAGAATTTTGCACCTATTAATATTTTCATATTTATCTTATCCTTACTTAATCTGAATTAGTTTTTTTGCTCTAAAAGTAGATTCATGAAAAGACGTACCTTTCTGCGCCAAAGTGGGCTAGTTAGCTTAGGCTTTTTGAGCCTCCAAGCCTATGTTTCATCCTGTGGGGATCCTACTAATGGAAGTAAAGAGGTGGCCAAAATGGCTGCGGGAGGACTACATCAAGGCTATGGCCCCCTTTTACCAGATCCTGATAGAATCCTCGACCTACCTAAGGGCTTTAGCTATAAGATCATTTCTCGTCAAGGATCAGAAATGGCGGATGGCTTTTTTCTACCCGGTAAGCCTGATGGCATGGCCTCTTTTGCCGGTGAAAACGGAAAAGTAATTGTAGTACGCAATCATGAAGTCTCCCATGACGACTTTGAAAATGGAGCTTTTGGGGCCAAAAATGAATTGCTAGCACGTCTAGGTAAAGAAAGTCTGTATGATTATGGCAGCGGTAAGCTACCGGGCTTAGGAGGTACCACCACTTTTATTTATGACCCTCTAAGGGGGGAGGTAGAGATGGAGTATCTCAGCCTTGCTGGCACGATTCGCAATTGTGCCGGAGGCTTAACTCCTTGGCAAAGCTGGATCACTTGTGAGGAGACCACGATCAAGGCTGGTAATGAGCTAGAGTTTGATCATGGTTTTAACTTTGAGGTACCAGTATCTCTTAGTCCCCAACTTGCTGCTCCTAAACCGATAAAGGCTATGGGACGCTTCAATCATGAAGCCGTATGTGTGGATCCGAGAACTAGCATTGTTTACCAAACGGAGGACCGGAGTGATGGGCTGATTTATCGTTTTATTCCTAATCAAGCAGAAAAGTTACATGCCGGAGGACGCCTACAAGTGCTCGCGATCAAAGATAAAAAAAGCTTCGACACCCGTAATTGGGATAATCTTGATACCGAAAGAATGGAAATCGGCAAGGAGTACGATGTTGAATGGATTGATATCAATAATGTCGAAGCTCCAGAAGATGATCTCCGCTTTAGAGGCTTTGAAAGTGGAGCAGCCCGCTTCGCCCGAGGCGAAGGGATGTGGTTTGGCGACAATGAATTATACTTTGCCTGTACCAACGGCGGTACTGTTACAGCTGGTCAAATTTTTAAATACGTTCCCAGCGAGCTAGAAGGGCAATCAGCCGAGAATCAATCGCCTGGCAAACTATCAATTTTTGTAGAGCCCAATAATACTGACTTAGTTGAGGCCTGCGATAATATTACGGTAGCTTCCAATGGCGATTTGATCCTTTGTGAAGATCAGGCTACTCCTCGTATTGTTGGGGTTACCCCGCAGGGAGAAATCTATCACTTGGCCAAAAATGTAGGCTACGAATCTGAGTTTACCGGAGCGACCTTTGCGCCGGATGGGAAAACCCTTTTTGTCAATATCCAGCATGCTGGTTTGACCTTGGCTATTACTGGACCATTTGGACAAAGAGCTTAATAGCTGATATCGAAAGCCTAAAAACAATCTGATCCTTATGCTAGGGCTAGATTTTTTGTACTTTACTTTTAGATACAAAAATCTGGACTGGGCAAAAGGAGACGATGTATTTTATTGGCTATGATATCGGGAATGCTAACATAAAAGCCGCTCTATTCGAGGGGGTGAGTAATCGCGTAGTCCAAGTGATCCAATATCCCAATACGGGTATGGATATCATGTCGCGCCGAGCAGGCTGGGCTGAACAACAGCCTGATCTGTGGTGGATGCATTTTTGTATGGCCACCCGCAAGCTTCTAAACAAAAGCGGGGTTGATCCCACTGCAGTTGCAAGCATTGGGATCGCTTACCAGATGCATGGTTTGGTTTTGATAGATGCCGAGGGAGAAGTTTTACGTCCAGCTATAATTTGGAGTGATGGCCGAGCCGTCTCAATAGGTCGTCAGGCTTTTCGAGAGATGGGGCAACAGTATTGCTTGGAAAATTTTCTCAATTCACCTGGCAACTTCACGGCTTCAAAACTAAAGTGGGTCAAGGATAATGAGCCTGAGTTGTACTCCCGCATCGATAAAGTGATGTTACCCGGCGATTTTATTGCCTATAAGCTTACGGGAGAAAAAACCACCACTATTTCAGGCCTAAGTGAAGCGATTTTATGGAACTTCCAAGAAAAGCGACAGGCCAAAGAAGTACTCGATTATTATGAATTAGATCCTAAGCTTTTACCGGACTGTGTCCCTACTTTCTCTATTCAAGGAAAACTGACAAAAGAAGCGGCTGATTTGACTGGGCTTCCTCCGGGAACGCCTCTCTCTTACCGTGCTGGCGATCAACCCAACAATGCGCTTTCTCTTAACGTGCTGAATCCTGGTGAAATTGCTGCTATTAGCGATACCTCTGGAGTCGTTTATGGCATCGTCGATAAACCCACTTTCGATGCCGAATCAAGGGTAAATGCTTTTGCCCACGTCAATTATGAAGAGCGTTTTGATCGTATTGGTATCCTGCTGTGTATCAATGGGGCTGGTACCCTTTATAGTTGGATCAAGGATCAAGTAGCGCGTAGGGATCGGCAATACACGGACATGGAGCGTATGGCTGCGACGGTGCCGATTGGTTCTGATGGCTTGGTCGTACTTCCCTTTGGCAATGGCGCTGAAAGAATCCTTAGGAATAAAAATGTCAATTCTCAGATCATAAATCTGCAATTCAATCGCCACAAAAGAGCTCATTTATACAGAGCAGCTTTGGAAGGAGTGGCTTTTGCGTTTGCACATGGGGTCAACATTCTCAAGGACCTAGGTCTAGGAGTGGATGTTATTCGTGTCGGTAACGATAATATGTTTCAATCCCGAGTTTTTGCCACCACTATCGCCACCTTATTGGATTGTGAGATTGAAATGGTGGATACAAATGGGGCTATTGGAGCGGCGCGTGCCTCCGCAGTCGCTACAGGATATTATAGCTCTTTACAAGAAGCATTATCTAGTATGAAGACGCAGTTGATTTATGAGCCTTTGGCAGATAAGAGGCCTTATGAAACTGCCTTCCAAAACTGGGAAACTTGGCTAAAACAGTACATTCAAGGTCGACGAGGTAAGGATGATTATGCTCCTGCCCTGCAGCGGCATATGGATCAATTGCAATCAGAAAATATTCGTAAGGATAAAGATTTAGCTTCAACCTCCATAGAACTTCTCTCCCAAAAGGAATTATTAAAAGAAGTAAGACACGAATTGCAGTCCTTGAAAAAGGGAGAACTCAGTACCTCTCGGATTACTGAACTCTGCAAGCGTATTGATGAACAACTAGATACCCAAGAGTCTTGGGAGACATTTGAGTCTTATTTTGATGCTTTGCACAACGATTTGTTCAAGTTACTCCGTGAGCAGTACCCCAAATTGACTCAGACAGAAATCCAGCTTTGTTCTATGATCAGAATGAACCTTTCCAATAAAGAGATCGCCAATAAATTGCACATTTCTGTTAGAGGAGTAGAGACACGAAGGTATCGCTTACGCAAGAAATTGGCGCTTCCGGCCAACTGCAATTTACTCGCATTTTTTGAGCAATTAGAGAGCGGAAATACTCCCGTCGAGGAAGAGGAAAACTTGGCTTTTTAGGAATAGCGTGTTACTGGCGTAATGAAATGGCGTAGTATTGGCGTAAATATTTTATTTGAAGGCGAAATTTTGAAGAGGGGCTTGATAGGCTTATTGTCAGTTTGACCCTATACATTTGATGTGAAGATTTTTTATATCCGACTATTACTATGTTCAAGCCACAGATCAAATATCTGTTTGCCTTTATTATTGTATTGGCTTTATCCTTTAGCTTATTTACTGGAGCCACTCAAACTCCAGCCTATCGTCGTACTGATCTCAGTACGGAGAAAAGAGTGAAGGATCTCCTCCAGCGAATGAGTTTGGATGAGAAATTAATGCAGGTACAAGCCTTTTGGTTAGGTAAAAAAGATAAGTTTACCAATGCCGACGGATCGTTCAACGAAGTTGGCGCAAAAAAGATCCTCAAAAATGGCATTGGCCACATCGCTCGTCCTAGTGAAGGTCCTGCTGGAAATGGCGGATTAGGTTTTACTGCAGAAGAAAACGCTATCTTTACCAATGCTATACAAAAATTCCTTTCAGAAGAAACACGCCTCGGTATACCCGCTTTATTTCACGAAGAATGTCTCCATGGCCATGCTGCCCGAGATGCTACTAGTTTTCCTCAGCCGATTGCCCTAGCCAGCAGTTTTGACCGGGAGCTAGTAGAAGAATTGTTTATCATGACGGCCCGTGAAGCCAAGCTCAGGGGTACTCATCAAGCTCTTTCGCCTGTCTTGGATGTTACGAGAGATCCACGTTGGGGACGTACGGAAGAAACTTATGGTGAGGACCCCTACCTAGCTGGTGAGATTGGTCTTGCTGCTATCTTGGGCTTCCAAGGGCGGAGCGAGAAAATTGAGGGGGATCATATCATTGCCACGCTCAAGCATATGACGGGCCATGGTGAGCCAGAAGGCGGTAATAATATTGGCCCAGCCCATATTAGCGAACGTACGGTAAGAGAAGTCTTTTTGCCCCCTTTTAAAAAGGCAGTTCAAGTGGGGCGGGTACGTTCGGTCATGGCTTCTTACAACGAGATTGATGGGGTGCCTTCTCATGCTAGCACTTGGCTATTGCAAGATATTTTGCGGGGTGAGTGGGCATTCAAGGGGAGTATCGTTTCGGATTATTCCGCTATTCGCGAACTCCATGACCGACACAAGATTGTCGCAGATCATGAAGCCGCAGCCATCAAAGCCATGGAAACCGGCATCGACATAGAATTGCCAAAT
>JBCCQN010000316.1:0-6644 GCA_039024315.1 Bacteroidota bacterium | reverse complement strand
CGTCCTCTTGCGGAATAAAAAAGATCAAGTAAATCAATCTTCTCATCCCAGTTTGTCCTTTAACCAGAATGATAATGGCTGGTTAATCGGAGAGGGGGCCGGCGCCATAGTATTAACAAACGGCTCTCAACCACAGTCCCAAGCATATGCTATCATCGATGATATTGGAACAACCTTATCCACCCAAGTTGACTACCGAGAACTGTCTGCCACTGGTATTGGAGCTCAAGATATAGCAGAACAAAATGAGCTGCTAAAAAATAATCCACAGCACCCAATAGCCTTAGGTTCAGTAAAGTCGAATATTGGCCATACATATGCGGCTTCAGGCATGGCTAGTTTGATAAAAACCGTATTGTGTGTCCATCACTCTTTTATTCCCGGGATCCCCAATTGGACGGCAGCTAAGGAGCAAGCTGCTTTTCAAGACAGCAACTACTATTTCCCAGCAAAGTCTCGGCCATGGATTTTATCCGATGGACAGGAAAAACGTCAAGCGGCTGTAAACAGCCAATATGGAATTCAAATTCTCATATCATCAGCAAAGGGAAATAGAGTTGCCCCCCCTACCCTTTTATTGGATCAAGCACCTAAATTATTCGTGCTTAAGGCTAACAATAATCTGCAGCTCCAAAAGCGTTTGGAATCGCTAGAAGAAGCCTTAGCTAGTACTACTTCTTTCGCTTCGCTAGCCGATGAGTCTTTTATCCAATCAAAGAATGATAGGGCTTCTTGGAGCCTTGTTCTTCTGGCGGCAAATAAGGCAGAACTGCAAAGAGAAATCCATTTCTTCAAGCATAATTTGGCTAGTGCTATTCAAAACAATCTCCCCCTCAAAACTCCTAAGGGAAGTTATTTTACCCCTACTCCCCTAGCTCGACAAGGAGGCAAAGTAGCCTTTGTCTATCCGGGTTCAGCTACGGCATATACTGGCTTAGGGCAGGATTTATTTCAATTATTCCCTGATTTACTCTCTCATTATGAGGGTCTTTTGGGTAAGGATAAGCTGGATCAGTTCATAAGGTCAGACTATTTGTTTCCGAAGGTAAAGAGTGCTGACGACATTAGACCCAATATTTACCAAGATGCCATCTCTATGATGTCAGCAGGCGTATTTTACTCTGCTAACTTCACTCATCTCCTCCGTTCTTTCTTCAAGCTAGAGCCTGATATTGCCTTTGGTTATAGCATGGGTGAATGTAGTAGCATGTGGTACTCTCTGGGGGTTTGGCATCCCAGTGGTGCTGAAAAATTCAGACAGTCTCCCATTTTCAAAAATCGCTTTGCCGGAGAGCTTGAGTTATTGGCCGAACATTGGGGGGTCTCAAATACAGAGGCAAAAGAGCGTTGGGTCAGTCTGGTCTTGATTGCCTCAAGAAAAGCAGTTGAAAAACTAGTCGAAAAAGAAACAGATGTTTACCTCACCTTTATCAACACCGAAAATGAGGTGATAATATCTGGGGACAAGCATTCCTGTCAAGCCATCGCACAGCAATTAAACTGCCCAGTCATTGAGATTCCTTTTCAAAATGTAATCCATCAGGACTTTTGTATAAAAGAGGAAGCTGGCTTGCTGGACATGCATAATTTTGCCACTACGGAGCAAGCCCAGATTGACTTTTATTCAAGTATCACTCAAGCTAAAATTGAGGTTGATAGCTTGAAAATAGCCAAAAATTCCGTTGCTGTCTGTGCCCAACAAGTTGATTTCCCTCGGACAGTAGAAACGGTGTATAATGCGGGGGCAAGGATATTTATTGAATTGGGGGCAAACGCCACCTGCACAAACTGGATTTCTAAGAATCTATCAGAAAAGGCTCATTTAGCCGTTTCGATCAATCAAAAAGGAAAGCCAGATACCCAATCCATATTAGCACTTTTGGCTCAATTAGTCAGTCATGGGGTAAGCCTCGATCTTTCTGTGCTTTTCCGTGGCACGGAACGCCAAAACCAGGCAAGACAATTCTTGAAAAAAATTATTCCTGGAGCGACTCCCATTTTTGAACGCTTTGCGGCAGCTGCTGCCAAAGGGACATTTGCTAATATCAAAAAAAGAAGTTTCCACAAAGAGCTTGTCCATTCCAATAGCCTTAGCCCAGTATTAGAAAAGGGAAATTATCTTATCCAAGAGGCTGAAATCCCCCCAGATGAAGCTTTTTTCAATCGCAAAACCAGCTCTACCAACTCAGGCCTCAGCAAGCAAACCAAGGCACCCCTAAAATCAACCAAAAAAATGAATACCATAGAAAAGCAAAATATAACTGCCGAAACAATCACCTTGGGCGAAAATGGCTTGCCTTTACAAAACTTTGCGACAGGCGAACACCTAGTCGGAAAGAAGATCGTATTTTCACAGGAGGATCTGGAAGAATTTGCCAAAGGGCAGATTGAAAAGGTTTTCGGGCCAGAATATGCTATCATCGATACCTACCGTCGACGGGTAATGCTACCTATGCATCCTTACTTACTAGTAAGCCGTGTCACTGATATGAAGGCAAAGCTAGGCGAGTATCAACCCTCTACTATGCAAACTGAATATGATATTCCCTACAATGCATGGTACACCACCGATGGGCAAATTCCTTCAGCAGTGGCGGTTGAGTCTGGCCAATGTGATCTGCTTTTGATTTCTTATTTGGGGATTGATCTCCAAAACAAAGGCGAGCTAGTCTATAGACTACTTGATTGTACGTTGACCTTCGTGGATGATCTCCCTTATGAAGGGCAAACCTTACGCTATGATATTTCTATCAATTCTTTTGTCGAAAATGGCGATAATCTCTTATTCTTCTTTAGCTATCGGTGCTACCTCGAAGATAGGCTCTTCTTGAAGATGGATGGAGGCTGTGCAGGCTTTTTCAATGACGAACAACTTATAGAAGGAGCAGGAGTAGTTTACTCCAATGATGAGATTAAAGCCCGTGAAAACGCAGAGCGGAAATATTTTACCCCTTTACTTAGCACTTATAAAACCGCTTTTTCCAAAGAAGATCTTCAGCATTTGATAGACGGTAATATTGAGAAATGTTTTGATGATGAGTCATACTTTGCCAATGGCCGTAACCCATCCTTGCGTATTCCTCCCGCTAAAATCTTAATGCTTGATCGGATTACTTCAGTTGACCTTAGTGGTGGTGCCTACGGCTTAGGCTTAATCACTGCAGAAAAAGATTTACATCCGGATGATTGGTATTTTCCCTGCCATTTTCGAGATGATGAGGTCTTAGCTGGATCCCTGCAAGCAGAAGGAGGCGGTAACTTATTGCGCTTTTTTATGTTGATGCTGGGACTCCAAAGGATGACGAAAGATGCTCGCTTCCAACCGATTTTTGATCTTCCCCAAAAAGTAAGATGTCGCAAGCAGGTAACCCCAGATAATGATACCAAACTCATTTACAAACTAGAGATCAAAGAGATCGGCTTAGTTCCAGATCCCTATGTAATCGGAGATTTAGAGATCATTTCTAATGGCGTCATTACGGTACATTTTGAGAATCTCGGTCTTCAAATGCGTGAAAAGGATAATCCTAGATACTTAGAAACAAATCCTGGAGTTAAAATCGCCGAGCGTTCAGCCGGGGCATTGATGAATGAAAAGGATGTTACCACCTTCGCCCTCGGCAATCTGGTTGACTGCTTTGGAGAAGATTTTGCGGTTTACAATGGTCGTACGATGTCTAGGCAGCCCAATACCGATCTGCAGCTAATCTCAAGGGTTCTCAAAATAGACGGAACAAGGGGGGATTTTTCCCAAAATTCAACCATTTATGCTGAATATGATGTGCCAGCAAACCCATGGTACTATGAGCAAAATTCCAATGCTACTATGCCCTATTCAGTGATCATGGAAATTGCGCTTCAACCTTGTGGACTTTTAGGTGCCTATCTAGGCAGTACCCTTCAATTTCCCGAAATGGATTTATACCTACGAAACCTAGACGGTGAAGGTGAATCCTTTGCATTACCAGTGGGAACAGATTTTAGAGGTAAAACCATTCACAACAAATCCGTTTTAGTTTCTTCTATTGCCCACGGTGGCACTATTTTACAGCGCTACACCTTTGAGCTTTCTGTCGATGGTCAAGTATTTTACAAGGGCAACTCATCTTTTGGTTTTTTCACTAAAGAAGCCCTAGCTTCTCAAGCTGGTCTAGACAAAGGCCAAGAAATACCCGCTTGGTATCAAACAAAGGGCTTACTTCCCAAAGACTACATGCAGATTAAGCTTGACTCTCTTTATGGGAGAATGAAGCTCTTTACTGCGCCAACGAATAAACCCCATTATCGCCTTGCTACAGAGCAATTAAATATGCTCGATCACCTGCTCATTGCCAAAGAGCAAGGCGAATTTGGTAAAGGCTATATCCATGCCACCAAATTCATCAAAACTTATAATTGGTTTTTTGCCTGCCACTTCTATCAAGACCCGGTCATGCCAGGCTCATTAGGCGTTGAATCTATTCTACAAGCTATGCAGGTATTTGCGTTGCAGCAAGACCTTGGCAAAGACTTTAACTCCCCTAAGTTTGTACAGCTCAAAAATCATAAAACGGTCTGGAAATATCGTGGTCAAATTCTCTTAGACGTCAAGGAGATGCATTTGGAAGTACATATCAAAAAAATCGAAAGATTAGATGATCAATTGACCATCATTGCCGATGCTTATCTATGGAATGAAGGTATGCGCATCTATCAAGTTACAGACCTTGGTCTAGGGATAGAAGAAGCCTAAAAACTCATTCCTCCAAACATTATACCTACTGTCTCAAATTAATCAAAGATGAATATCAGCTTTACAGGTCGTCCGCAACAACTCTTCTGGCAAGGCTCTCCGAGAGAGATTGTTTTTGAAGAGGAACAGATCAAAGAGAAACTGAGTCAAACAAATCTACCTTGCTATGTCATGAAAGACTTTCAAGGAAGAATAGGCGTCAGTAATAGTGGAGCTTTGGTATCAGAAGGTAGAGGCCTACAGCTACTTGCTATTGCGAGTCCGATGCAGGCAGAGCAACTGGGTGATGCTAGCTTTCGCTCTGATTATCAGTTAAAATATGCTTACAAAACTGGATCGATGGCCAATGGTATCGCCTCTGCTGACTTGGTTATTGCCATTGGCCAAGCCAATTTGTTAGGATCGTTCGGCGCAGCCGGTTTGGTACCCGAACGCATCGAAAAAGAACTCAGCACCATACAAAGCCATCTGCCAACTCAGACCTTTGCGGTCAATTTGATTCACAGTCCTGTAGAAGAAGCGCTTGAGGCGGGAGCAGTGGAATTATTTCTTCAAAAAGGAGTCAAAGTAGTCGAAGCATCTGCTTTCCTTGCCTTGACGGAACATATCGTCCATTATCGAGTAGCTGGTTTGAGTCAGGATGCTGAAGGAAATATTGAGATCGGCAACAGAGTCATCGCCAAGATTTCTCGTAAGGAAGTGGCTACGCATTTTATGCAGCCTGCTCCGGATTCTTTTCTGGAGACTTTACTTGCTAAAGGAAAAATCACCCCCTTACAAGCAAACTTAGCCAAGCAAGTCCCTATGTGCGACGATATCACAGTGGAAGCGGATTCGGGAGGGCATACCGACAATCGACCCTTAGTGGCCCTATTGCCAATCATTATCCAATTGCGGGATGAAATGCAGGAAAAATATGAGTTTTCGCAGAAGATCAGAGTAGGTGCTGCCGGAGGGATTTCAACACCAGCATCAGCGCTAGCCGCTTTTATGATGGGGGCAGCATACATAGTTACGGGTTCTGTCAATCAAGCCTGTGTGGAGGCGGGTACCTCAGAGCACGTAAGAAAGCTGCTGCAGACCGTGACTTCGACTGATGTGATGGGGGCACCTGCCTCGGACATGTTTGAAATGGGGGTAGAATTGCAAGTATTGAAACGAGGAACCATGTTTGGACCGCGAGCAAAGAAACTCTATGAATATTACCTCAGATATAACTCAATCGACGAAATCCCCCTTGAAGAGCGAGTAAAATTAGAAAAACAGGTGTTCAGAAAGCCTTTGGAAGAGATTTGGCAAGGCTGTATAGAATTTTTTGAACAAAGAGATCCTGCCCAAATCGAGAGAGCAAAGGGAAATCCCAAAAGGAAAATGGCCCTAATTTTTCGGTGGTACCTCGGTCTTTCCTCTAATTGGGCTAATGCCGGAACCCCTGATCGTACACTCGATTATCAAATTTGGTGTGGACCAGCGATGGGCGCGTTCAATGACTGGGTAAAAGCCAGCTATCTAGAATCCTACCAAAACCGCAAAGTAGCCGATGTCGCCGAACAAATCATGCAAGGGGCGGCCTATCTATTTCGAATACAAACGCTAAAAACCCAAGGCGTCAATCTACCCCCTGAGCTTGAGCAGATTAAACCTCAAAAAAGCTTGGCTTTGGTAGTCTGATTACCACTAAGTACTTAGACAATAGTATTCAGTATTAAGACTTTGAAAAAACGATCTCAAAGTGATAAAGGGGCGATTATTCCTACTACTAGACACTAATATAATAAGTTGGGAAGTCTATCAATCGTAAATTTAAGTACAGAGTAAAAAGTATTTAGTACAGAGTAGAAAGTATCTAGTAGTAGGAATAATCGCCCCTTTATCACTTTGAGATCGTTTTTTCAAAGTCTTAATACTGAAT
>JBCCQN010000315.1:0-6645 GCA_039024315.1 Bacteroidota bacterium | reverse complement strand
CAATAAGCTAAGCGAGATGGGAGTAATCTATTACCGCAATCCAATGGCCAATATCGTTACCATCCGCAAAGAGTATGTAAGTCCCGAGATCGCCACCAAATATGGCTTGGTGCCTGATAATCACGCCAATCCTAAATGGTACAAGATCGTACTCATGGAGCACGTACAGATTGAAAAGCTAGCCGCTTTGGCTGAGGAGATGAAAGCGTCTCTCAAGCCCCAGAATATCATTGCTCAATAGCACTGCTTGTATCAGTCTATAAGGAGAAACATAATGGCTGCTACCGCCTCAAGAAAGTGAATGCAAAAATTTATCAAGTTCCTTTTTGCTTGCAAAATGTAGACTCTGGTTGGTGCCGCGTTCGCGGTGGATGATTACTGCATAGCCATTTTTGACTTTTTTGACTTCGTATTGCACGCCATTGGGCTGCTTCTCAGGCTCATGTAAGCGAGATCTAAAATCAGCAAAAACCTGTTTAATGACACTTTGTTTTTGGTGGGGCTTCTTTTTCATGTTGATGAGTAATTACGATATGCCTTAGCATTTATTTCAGGCAAAGATCATGCTGTAGCTGGATGCTTAGGCATAGCCTTTAAGTACTTGGACAAAAGTATTCAGAATTAAGACCAAGAAAAATAGAGCTATGTGGTTCATCTAGACCTTTTTTCCGTACTGCATACTCCCGAAAGCTTTCAGGATACTTACTATTCTGTACTCGATGGTTTAGCCTCGGCAAGACTCAGCTGACAAAACCAAATTGAAAAGAAAATACGCTTCCTGTGAGAGTTTTATTTATATTGATTCTAAATAAGCAATAGAGCTCTAGCAAAAATGATAATTATGAAAAGAATTTTTCTTTCAAGCTTAATCTGCTGCGTCTTTTTCCAGCTTTTAGGTCAGGACCAAACGGAAAATATATTCTTAAAAAGGACCTTCTGGAAAAACATGCCGAGCGTTGAACTGGTCAAAGCTAAGATCGCCGAAGGCCACGATCCTACCGAAAATGATGCTTTTGGCTTTGATGCCGTATCCTATGGTATTATTGACGAAGCCCCCATTGAAACGATCAAATACCTACTCACACTAGAAGGTAATCCCGTTACCAAGCCTACTCACGGTGACGTCACTTACCTACTTTGGTCTGCCTACAAAGGCAATGTAGCGCTGGCACAACACCTCTTGGACCTAGGCTCAGACATTCACTTTGCCACGACTAGGGGCACTAACATCCTCCTCATTACTGCAATTGGAGGCGTAGAAGATCAAGCTATGTATGACCTGATTTTTGACAATGGAGTTGCGGTCGATTATGAAAATGCTTCCGGCGCCAATGTACTTCTGTCATTGGCTGGATCAGACGCTACGGATCAAACCCTCTTTCAATATTTGATCGACAAAGGACTCAGCTGGGATCACCAAGACGAATATGGCAATGGACTTTTCCATTATGCTGCCCGTGCGGGTAATATGCCAATTATGAAAATGTGTCTTGATAAGGGCATTGACTATGAGCTGATCAATACCAAAGGAGAGAATGCCCTCTTGTACGCTTCCTATGGGAGAAAGCGCAGTGAGGTCCTCCTAGAGACCTTTAGCTTCCTAGATAGCTTGGGCCTAGAAGTAGATGTCGTCAATTGGGAAGGCAAAACTCCTTTGCACAACGCTATCAGTAAGGCCAATCCAGAAATCATTGACTTTTTTATCACTCGAGGAGTGAATGTCAATCAGATAGACGAAAAGGGCAATACGGCTTTTATGAACTCTGTCTGGGGTAAAGTGGATAACATCAAGAAAATCAGATCCCATGTTGAAGATATCAATCAAACCAATCATGAGGGGCATTCAGCCTTGGCTATCGCAGTTATGGGAGCCAGAGAAGATGCTTTTACCTATCTGATCGCACAAGGAGCAGATCCCCATATTCTAGACAAGGATGGTAACGACCTCCTCAGTCTCGCGTTCCAAAATTTTTCAGAAAGACGAGAGGAGCAATTCCAAAATATCATTACCGCCTTGACGGAGCAAGGTTTGCCCCTCAAGCCCGCCTATCATGAAGGCAATACCCTTGCTCATTATGCAGTGGAAAAAAACAATCCCTACTTACTTGAAAAAGCCATTGAGCTGGGTGTTGATCTCAACCATCAAAATGAAATTGGTATCACTTCTCTCCATCTTGCGGCCATGAAAGCCAAAGACAATGCTATGATCAATATGATGTTAGCCGCTGGGGCGAATAAAAATATCCGCACTAAGTTCATGGAAAGCTCTTATGAGTTGGCTAGTGAAAATGAGTTGTTGATCAAAAATCAAGTTGATATCGATATGCTAAAATTAAGCGAATAATCGGTCCACTCATTTTTCTACAGTCCGTTCGGTTTGAAGATTTTGCCTAAAAGCAAACACAAACTGAACGGACTATTTGTACAAAAGCTTATATTACTCATCCCCTTATAATGAGTGAGTTAAGCGTTCTGCGCAGCAGTAAACTTAGAAAAGATCCTTAGACTATCGCTAGGGAGAACATTAATGGAATTAAAATATCTTTCCAATTTGTTTAACTGAGCTTGCTGAAGCATCTCTTAAACCAAGCGTTCTGCGCAGCAGTAAATAAAAAAAGAAGGACCAAATGCCCGAATGCGATGAGCTAACAAAAGATCATGCTTGTTGAAAGTCAATATTTACTCAATTCATATTTCTAAATTCAGTTGGCGTAATGCCCTCCTTATTCTTAAATAGCTTGCCAAAATATTGTGGGTACTGGAAGCCTAATGAGAAGGCTATTTCACTGATCGAATGGTCGGAATTTAGGAGCTGATTTTTGGCTAGCTCCAATACATGATAGTGGATGAGATCTTGGGTACTTTTTCCTGTCTCTTTTTTTAATAAGTCGCTCAGATAGTTGGGGGAGAGATAAACGACCTCCGCACATTGCTTTACTGTGGGTAGGCCTTCAAGATGGGCCTGATCCGAAGAAAAATAGTCCTTAAGATAATGGTTGAGCGTCGTAACAATATGCTTATTAGATTCTTCTCGGGTAATAAATTGGCGATCGTAATAGCGTTCACAATGATTGAGGATGAGTTCTAAACTAGAGCATAATACCTTTTTGGTATGCTTGTCTATCGGCCGTTGAATTTCCTTATCGAGAGACTTTAAGATATCGGTGAGGTTTTGTTTTTCATCTTCTGACAGATGCAATACTTCATCCGCACCATAATCGAAAAAAGTGTAACTGGCCATTTTTGCATGTAGGTTGGTACCTAACAACAAATCTGGATGGAAATATATGCCCCAATTATACTCACATTCAGAAAACTCCGGACGTTCAATATTGACTTTTTGATTGGGGGCAGTAAAAAACAGACTACCATTTTGAAAGTCTAAATGCTGTCTGCCATACTTTATGCTACCACTATTTAATTTCTTTAGGACAATACTGTAAAGAGAAGTAGTAAACTTTTGATCGCTTACGTCTCCAAGACTGTCAAAATCTACTCCTGCAAAATCAATAATACTTATTAGCGGATGCTTGGGAGGCGCCTGCCCAAGGGATTGGTTTAGCTGGGTAATGCTCTCAATATTGAAAATGGGATCCATAAGCCTCTTAACTGATTAAGTGCTCGTAGTAGAGATTGATTGATCTCTGAGAGTAGGCTTCAATGATCATAACCCCTATCATCAGCAGCATCATGGCAAAAGCGATTCCGTGCCAAAAAGGATTTTTGACGAGAGAAACCACTAGCAAAGCAGCCACAATAAAAACGCTAAATACTATCTGATAAACCGGATAATCCTTCTTCACTTTTTCCATTCTCTCCGTCTCCAACTGTTTAAATTCGGTTTGACTATTCTGAAAGAGCTCTGTTTGTTTCTTTAACAAAGTCGCCTCCGTCGAACGATAACCAATACCGCCAGCGAGGATGAGTAATCCGCATATGATCGCCCCTATTTTCAGGCCGGAGCTTAGCTGACTGGTATCAGAGAAATGAGACCAGCCAGCTATAATTAATAAGAGTGCTCCAATCAGAATGAATTGTGTACCTACATTTTTCTGGGCATTAATGTAAGTCCCAAGATGATCGAGTAATTCCATTGTTTTAGGTTTTATGCTTCTGAAAATAATGATTCTACTCGCTCTTTTAGTTCTAAATTGAATTTTTTATAGGCAGATTTTATCTGATGCTTTGCTAGGAAATTCATGAATTTACTATGCGCGCCATGGAATCCGTCTTCCTGTTGGAAAAGTGTATTGCCATCTTCGGTGGCTTGGATTGAGAAAATATGATGATCCGTCATCCCGTGTGAGTTCAATTCACCTGACCATCCAAAGATCTTCCCATGCTCATAATCAGTGACGATGTGGGTAAACTCCATGATTTTACCATTCAAGGGATTCTTGAAATAAGCCGTTGAGACTTCCCCTTTCCGCAAATCAACTTCTTTGATCCCCACGAAGGAACTACTCCATTCCTCTAGTTTTGTCCAGTCCGTCAACACGCTCCAGACTTGCTCTGGAGTGGCATTAATTTCTATCTCGGTGAAGATATTGTTTGATTTATCTTGCATTGCTTTCGTTTTTATGGTTCTATTTAATCATTTGCCCAGGCAATATTTTGTCGATAAAGCCATCGCCTAGCCAATCTTTCATAAATACTGCCGCAATCGCATCTAAATTAGGGCGGTAACGTCTCTTAGGGTTTTTATCGGTGGCAGCATGTAAAACGGCTTTGGCAATCGTATCGGGAGAGGCGCCATTGTCGATCCCCTGCCCCCATTTATCTCTAAAGACCTTCATTTGCTCTGCGTAATCAGCCGCATCAGGATGATTTTCACACTTCTCCAAATAAGGGAAGCTCGCGTTATCGATGTCAGAATTGATATAACCAGGCTCGATGAGCACCACCTTGATGCCAAATTCCTTCACCTCCATGCGTAATCCGTCTGCCACGCCTTGCTGAGCATATTTAGTTGCTGGATACCAAGCAGCACCCGGCATAGATACATGTCCCGCCACGGAAGAGGTGATAATTATTCTTCCAGATCCTTGCTTTCTCATATGTGGCAGAACCGCTTTAAAAGCGCGGGCATTTCCCAGTACATTTACATCAAACTGGTACCTGATATCTTCGATACTATGCAACTCGACGGGTCCCAATAGACAAAATCCGGCATTGGCAAAGAGGACATCAATTTGTCCCTCATCTTTGATGATGGTATCAACGACATTTTGTACATCCTCCTCTTTGGTAACGTCGCAATGCATAACCACTGCCCCCATTTCCTCTAAGTCTTTCATTAGATGGGTTCTTCTAGCGGTTGCGTATACTTTGAAGCCATTTTCCAATAAGGTCTTTGCAGAGGCATGACCAATTCCGGTTGACGCACCGGTGATAAAGGCAATTTTTTTACTCATTTTTGCTTGGGTTAAATGATTGATCTGTTCATTTACAAAGCTGAGGTACTTTTGGCTTTAAGCGGTAAAACGAATCTCAGGATTCAGTATACTTTTCTCGGTTTAGCTTGGCCCGACTCCAAATTGAAGCCGTAAGGGTTCTGGACTATCTCCTCAAATTTCCTTTACTTTTCTCAAAAGGACTCCATGCGCTATCTACTCCCTATTTTCTTTTTGACACTCACTCAAAACCTACTTGCCCAGGCGAGCTATACCAACGTTTTTGTCAGTGGTCAGGAAGGCTATCACACCTATCGTATTCCAAGTGTAGTTATCACCCTTCGGGGAACGCTCATCGCTTTTGCCGAAGCTCGGACTACGCAAAACGACCATGCCCAAAATGACCTCGTCCTAAAGACAAGCAAGGATCTGGGTCAAAGTTGGAGTGATATCAAAGTATTGGCCCAAGCGGGTGAAGCCTCACTCAACAACCCCCAAGCAGTGGTCCTAGACAATAGCCGCGTGCTATTGATATATCAGAAGTATCCGCCAGAAGGTGGGGAGCATTATGTCAAATCAGGCTATGAAGGGGATGATATCTGCAGAACCTTTTTGGTGTATTCTGATGACGAAGGGCAGACTTGGTCTGCGCCCCGTGAGATTACGCGTTCCGTGAAGCGGCCCACCTACGCTACCTCCACTGCCGCTGGCCCCGGTATCGGTATCCAAATCCAAAATGGTCCCTACAAAGGACGTGTGATCATGCCCTTCAACCAAGGACCTTATGGCCGCTGGATGGCCTATACCGCTTATTCAGACGACCATGGCCAAAGCTGGAATTATGGAGAAGTAGCTTTTCCCTTAGTTGAAGGGATGGCCAACGAAGTACAAGTGGTAGAGCGAAAAGATGGGAGCCTCCTCCTCAATGCACGCTCTATGGGGGCGGGAAAGTATCGAAAAGTAGCCAGTAGTGTTGATGGCGGTCAGAATTGGAGTGGCTTTCAAAATGATTCTACTCTCATCGAATCTCGCTGCCAGGCCTCCATCATTCGCCATAGTTGGGAACCCTCTATCATCGCTTTTGCCAATCCCGCTACCCAAGAAGGTCGCCACAGCGGTACCATTCGTCTCAGCTATGACGAAGGAAAAACCTGGCCTGACAGCAAACTGGTCTACGCAGAATCCTTTGCCTATTCTTGTCTAGTAAGTCTTTCTGAAGATCGTCTGGGTCTACTATTTGAGGCCGATAACT
>JBCCQN010000314.1:0-6713 GCA_039024315.1 Bacteroidota bacterium | reverse complement strand
TAAGTCCCAACGGTAAATTACAGGCCAGCACTGAAGCAAAATACTATTGGGAACAAAAACCCATGGCCGGCTTGGTTTCCATCGCTAGCGTGATGGGAGGCTTGATTGATAGCAAACTGCCAGACATTTGCTTTGCCATCGACATGGCGATCCCGCAAGCTGTGCCGCTGCCACAATATGAACAAGAGATTTGGCAATCTCTCCACCAATGGGAGCAGATTGAAAATGATCCGCCCCTTTGGTTTCGCGTTGCGCCCGAGCAAAGAGAAACAGACCGCCAGCTGATATTAAAAGACAATCATCTGCAAGCGCTAGTGGTGTTACAGGCTCAGCCCATGCTCCTCTTGCAAAAAGAAGCTCCCCCGCCAGCGGTCTGGCCGTCCCTACCCAAACAATATGTACCGATAGGAGATGAAATTGGACAACAAAGCATTCATTTGGAGAGTCGTTTAGACTTGCTTAATCAATATTTAGCAGAGCAGAGGTTTCAAGACGAAAAAGCGGACTTAGCCGTTTATTCGCCTCAGTTATTGGCTCATGAAGCGCATTGGGAGCTGAGACTTGAGCTCAAGGGCCGCCTTTATAAAGCACCTGTCAGTGGGGATCTTTCATTATTTATGGAGATTGATAGCCCTGAAGGCCATCCCCAGCTCAAATTACTGAGGCATGAATTGCATACTGCTTCTCTTGCCTTAAGACTAGCCCTTTATTGGTGGTCAGGTGATAGGTTAGAGGCTTTGTTGCAAGCTCAGTTAGATCAGCTTTTGGTTGATATCGGAGAGGCGATCCAAAACGCTTGGGCCACTCTCAGCTTGCCGGAGCCGTTTTTATGGCAGGCCAGTACCATCGAAGCGGTTTTGAGTCAAGCGAGCTTAAGCACCGAAAGTTTGAGCTTAGATTATCAGTTTAGTGGCACAGCCGAAGTGATTTTGGGGTAAATATCACTACCTTTGTAAGCGATGAATTCTAGATACCTGCTACTATTGATACTGTGCTTGGGCTTTGGCTCATTAGAAGCCCAAGAGATTGACTACAGTCTATTTACGGAAGAAGTTTACAGTACCGGCTGGTCTCATCCTACAGGCATGATCTTCGACGATAACGGTCAGATGTATGTCTGGAATCGTTTTGGCCGCTTTTATACTGCTCCTGAAGGCGTGAAACCAAGCAGTCCCACCCTCAATATTGAGGCTGAAGTAGGGAGCTGGAATGATCATGGCCTACTCAAGGTGGCCTTCCCTCCTCCGCCAGCCTTTGAAATCTTCCCTAATCCTACTAGTCGTCTGCTCAATGTGAAGATGAGACGCATTTATGGTAGTGGGGAGCTGATCCTTAGTGATATCAATGGCAAAGTTGTATTAAGGCAGGAATGGGAAGCTGAAACTAATGATTTTGCCGACCAGATATTGATCGAAGACCTTCCTCTGGGGCTATATTTTTATCAGCTAGACAATGGACAATCGCGTATCAGCGGTAAAATTTTCAAGACACTCTAAGATGCAAAAGCAAATATTTAGCGCTCTCGGTTTATTTTTCCTTCTAGGAACGCTCAGTCTGCAAGCCCAACCAGAGGGCTTTAGCGATCAACTCGTGAGTACGGGCTGGAACCAAGCTACTGGTCTGACCTTTGATGAAAACGGTCGCATGTACGTTTGGGAAAAGCAGGGTTTGGTTTGGATCGTCGAAAATGGCGTCAAATTACCCGATCCTTTGATCGATATTCGAGAGGAAATCACCAATTATAGCGACCATGGTCTCTTGGGTTTTGCCTTGCATCCCAATTTTCTCAACAATGGCTACTTTTTCCTTCTCTACCCCGTGGATCGGCATCATTTGCTTTACTACGGCACCCCCGACTACGACCCTACGGTCACCATTCGTGAACAAGCCATCATCGGTCGGGTAACTCGTTATACCGCTGATGTCAATGACAATCTCAATACTACCCTCGATAACAGCCGAAAAATCCTTATTGGTGAGAGCATTGATACGGGTTTACCCCTGCTGCATAAATCTCATGGGGTAGGCTCTCTCGTCTTTGGCAATGACGGAACTCTAATGATCAGTATTGGCGATGGGGCCTCTTACGCCGGAACCGACAATGGTGGCGATGCGGCGGGTTCTTTTGCGCCTCAGGGCTTGGCCGATGGCATTATTCGTCCCGAAGAAAATGTAGGCGCATTTCGCTCTCAAATGATCAATAGCCACAATGGCAAGGTACTGCGGATTGACCCACTGACGGGCGACGGTATCCCTAGCAATCCCTTTTATGATGCTGCCAGCCCTCGCTCAGCGCAATCACGGGTCTGGGCCATGGGCTTTCGCAATCCCTATCGCTTTGCTTGGATCACAGGTACGGGTAGCCATAATCCAGCTGATGGGGATCCTGGAACCTTTTTGGTAGGTGATGTCGGTTGGGCTTATTGGGAAGAAATCAACCGGATCGATCAGCCTGGTCTCAACTTTGGTTGGCCGATTTATGAAGGCATGAAAAGTCGCTGGCAATACTCATCGCGCAAGACAGAAAACAAGGACATGCCCAATCCGCTCTATGATGGTGGGGCTTGTGAGCGCGAGTTTTACTACTTCCAAGAGCTACTCTCTCAAGCCACCGAAAATAAGCTCGATCTACCCAACCCCTGCTCCCCTATGCAGCAAATTGAGCCAAGCCTGACCTTTGAGCATGAACGACCAATTTTGGCTTGGTCCAACTTTGAGTGGAACGACGAGGAGCAAGACACCTATGTTCCCGCTTATGACAGTGATGGGCACGCGATCTATTATAGCTTAGAAGACGCACAAAGTCCCGTAGAAGGCAGTTTTTTTAATGGTAATTGTGCGATCAGTGGAGCTTGGTACAACGGTACCAGCTATCCAGAGGAGTATCAAAACAGCTTTTACATAGCCGATTATACCGGCTGGATCAAGCAACTTAAATTCAGTCCGGAGGGTAATTTGGTGAGTGTGGATTCTTTTTCCCATGCTTCGCAGAACGTTGTGGTCCTGACGCTAAATCCCGCGGATGAATGTCTTTACTACATCAGCTTTGCGGGTAATTCTCAGATTCGTCGCGTTTGTTATGGGGGTAACCCTCCGCCCACGGCGATCATCGAAGCCGATAAAATCTACGGCCCTAGCCCGCTGGAAGTAAACTTTAGCGCGGCGCAATCTTTTGATCCCGATGATCAACCCTTGACTTATCTTTGGGACTTTGGGGATGGTACGACCAGTACAGAGATTGATCCCAGCCATGTTTTTGCCGCTGCCTCAAATGCGCCCACTCCTATCGAGATCAGCCTTACCGTTACTGATAGTGCTGGAGAAGTCCATACCGCAAGACGCATTATCTCTCTCAACAATACCCCTCCAGCGGTCAAC
Organism: Bacteroidota bacterium; assembly: GCA_039024315.1. Lineage (GTDB taxonomy): Bacteria > Bacteroidota > Bacteroidia > J057 > J057 > JBCAWW01. Next base: position 3,335 of record JBCCQN010000314.1, on the reverse strand, counting down.
ATCACTAGTCTAGAAGACAGCAGCAATTATACCACTACAGGGATAAGCGAATTTCCGCTAGAGGCTGAGGTAAGCGATGCGGAGCATAGCAATGACGAATTGACCTATGCTTGGCGGACTACCCTGCATCACAACTCCCACTTTCATGATGAACCCATCGATGAAGCCAGCAGCACCACCACTTTCGTAGCCGGCGAAGGCTGCCAACCGACCGAAACCTTTTACTACGAAATCAAATTGACCGTAACTGATCCCGCGGGTCTATCAACGGTGGATACCCGCAACCTATTTCCTTATTGTGGGACGCCCATGGCTGAGTTTATGACGGTGGATGCCGATGCGTTTGACGAACATGTCCGCATCGAGTGGCAAAGCTTCAATGAGCTGCCGGGTATCTTATATGAAGTTGAGCGTTCGGCCGACGGCCTGCATTTCAGTAGTATTGGCCAAATCAGCGAAACAGGCGTAGGTAATTATGAACTAATAGACCCAAGTCCAGTCATGGGCGAAAACTTTTATCGCATCCTCGCCATTGATCCTGATGGCTATTTTGACTTTTCTAAGGTGGTTACTACCCGCTTTCCCGGCCGCGCAGCCATTGAGTTGTATCCCAATCCGGTATTCGATGAGATCAGCATTTATTTTCAAGAAATCCAAGGCGACGCCCAAATCAATATTTACAACCTACAGGGTCAAGTAGTGCGGCAGCAAGTCTGGACCGATGATCGCGAAGAGGTAGTTAAACGTCTATTTGTGCCCAATCTTTCACCGGGCGTCTATCTCTATCGGGTGGTCTCCGAAGATGCGGTGATCGAAGGAAAATTTATCAAGCATCCTTAGTAGCTGGCTTTTTGTATGATTCTGTAGGACCCCAAAGACAGAGTTATAATGGGCAGTGAGCTAACTTAGCCTTAAGTAGTAAGACAATAGTATTCAGTAGTAAGACTTTTAAAAAACGACCTCATTGGTGTATAGAAGCGATTATTCTTCGTACTAAATACTCCCCCGATAGCTATCGGGATACTTACTACCCTGTACTTAATTGCTGCTGCGCAGAACGCTTAGCTCGGGCTGTGGATACACTTCACAGTTACCATCTGTAAGATGATTGATTGGGAGTGTTTTTATCGCCTTCAAGCTAAGCGTTCTGCGAAGCAGAGAAAACTAATAACGATACTCGATCATATCGGTCAAACCCTCTAAGGTGAGCATATGTACCCCTGTACCTACTCCACTTTTTAGGCTACTGACATCAAAAAATAGTTCATCGGTAAGGAGGGCTTCGCAATTATCATCGTCGTCCAAAACTAGGCGCATCTGTACTTGAGGGGGAAGCGATAAGGTTTCTCCTTCTTGCGCGATTAGGTCAAAATCCACTTCTCCACAGCCACCGCCATAGCGAACGGTGATCTTGAGACAGTCATCCTCTATACTGGCTTCTACGAGTTGAAAATCATCGCTCTGGGCATTGTCATATTTCCGATTGCTGCGGACCAGCTCTTCGCATCCATCTGGATTGATCGCTTCTTGACAAGCTATAAGGCTCAGGAGGGGAAGGAGGAAAACTAAAAGGCGTTTCATCATGATTAGTTAGGATTACTGGGAATGATTGTTATATCGCATTGACGGCAGGAGTGAAGAAGATGCTGCATGAAGCCAAATGGCGTAGTGAGTAAGGGCTGAGGAAAAGTGAAGATTGCGAATAAATTTTTTATAATTCTCCTCAGTATTAAGCCTAGGAGATTGAATATCCATCACGGGAGGGCTGAGCGTTCCGCGCAGCGGTCTAAATTAGGCCAAAAGGCCCTGACAGCATATAAAAATTCGCTTTACCTTTCGGGCATGTATCAAACTCAAGACAAAGTCTTTGCCCTCGAAGACCTCATAGCCCGCTCTACTGGATGGGGCGTACACGGTGGAAAAATTGTTTTTACCAATGGCTGTTTTGACCTCCTGCATATTGGCCACATCGACTATCTCGAAAAGGCCCGTAAGCTGGGAGTACGCTTGATTGTAGGCCTCAATGATGATGAATCAGTGCGTCGTCTAAAAGGGGAGTCTCGTCCGATCATTCCACAAGCAGAACGTGCTCGTATGCTCGCGGCCCTAGAGTTTGTGGACGGCGTGGTATTGTTTAGCGAGGATACCCCCCTCGAACTGATCAAAGCCCTGCGGCCGGACATCTTGGTCAAAGGTGGCGACTATCAAATCGAGCAGATCGTTGGGTATGCAGAAGTGATGAGCTGGGGTGGTAGCGTGAGTACGATTCCGCTGGTAGAAGGGTATTCTAGTACCAATCTACTGGAAAAATTGAAGCCCAGTTCGACCCAAGCCTAGGAAAGTTGCTGCGTCCTGAGGCATGATTTTTTTGCGTAGCAGAACGTTCATTCTAAACGTATAATTCCAAGCTTTTTTCTACCTTAAAGGACCAAAAGCCACGGCAATTGAAAGTTCTGCTGCTCACACCGCCATTTACGCAACTCAATACCCCCTATCCGGCCACGGCCTACCTCAAAGGATTTCTCAACACTTTGGGCTATCACTCGGCCCAGGCGGACTTAGGCATAGAGGTAATGCTGCGGATACTGAGCCGAGCGGGCTTGGAGGAGGTCTTTGCGGCCTTGGAGCAAAGCGATCAAGAGGTTTCAGACAACAGCTATCGCATCTATCAATTGCGGGAACACTATTTAGAGACCATTGACTCGGTCATTGCTTTTTTGCAGCATCAAAACCCAAGTCTAGCGCATGCCATTTGTGGACGTGATTATTTGCCTGAAGCCAGCCGGTTTGCACAGCTAGACGATATGGAGTGGGCTTTTGGCAGCATGGGCCAGCAAGACAAGGCGCGGCATTTTGCGACCCTCTATTTGGAGGATATTGCTGATCTGATCAAGGAGACAGTGGACCCTCATTTTGGTTTTAGCCGCTACGCGGAACGCTTGGGTCGAGCTGCCAGCAGCTTTGATGAGATGGAAGCCGCTATCCATGAGCCGGACACTTTGGTTACCCAATATCTGCAGGAAATCCTGCATCAGTTCGTTATTCGCGAACAACCTAATCTGCTCTGTTTATCGGCTCCATTCCCCGGAAACCTATTTGGCGCCTTTAAAATCGGCCAATATATCAAGGCAAACTTCCCGGAGATCAAAGTGGCTTTTGGTGGCGGCTACCCCAATACGGAGCTTCGCAGATTGAGCGATCCTAGGGTCTTTCAATATTTTGATTATGTCTGCTTGGATGATGGCGAAGCCCCGCTGCAGTTTTTGTTAGAGCACCTTAGCGGTGAACGCTCAGCCTCGGCACTAAAACGTACTTATTTGCTGGAAGAAGGACAG
>JBCCQN010000313.1:0-6726 GCA_039024315.1 Bacteroidota bacterium | reverse complement strand
TTTGCCCAAGACCCCAATGATCCGGGCATCATACGTCCCAAATACTTAAAAAATATTCCAGGGCTAGCTGCCCTGCAATCGGCCGATCTGATGTTTATGTTCACCCGCTTTAGAGAGCTTCCTGATGAACAGATGCAAGAGATCGATAATTACCTTAAAAGTGGTAAACCTGTCATTGGCATGCGCACCGCTACTCATGCCTTTATGTCCAAAGACACCAGTTACAATTGGCTACACTATACTTTTAACTACAAAGGGGACATGGCCGAATGGGAAGATGGTTTCGGTCGTACCGTACTGGGTGAGACTTGGCGTTATCACCACGGACATCACAAATACCAGAGTACACGAGGCATAATTGCTGGCGGAGCCCATGACCATCCCATCACCAAAGGCCTAGACAAAGTTGACGTCTGGGGTCCAACAGATGTTTATGGTATTAGATTACCCGTTCAGCAGAGTGTCAAGCCTATCTTATTGGGCCAAGTAATCAATGCTGTTGATACCTTCAATGCAGAGGATCCTATGTTTGGCCTTCGTCCCACTGATAGCGAAGTAGCCGATATCAACCCGGCCCGACCTGATGGTGGCAATCCCAACGATCCCATGATGCCAATTGCTTGGACCAAGGACTATCAAATTCCAGGAGGCGAGCCAGGGCAGGCCTTCTGCTCTACAATTGGTTCTTCCACAGATCTACTCTCAGAAGGGGTTCGCAAGATGTATGTCAACGCAGCCTTCTACCTCACGGGTCTTGAAGTACCTGCTGATGCCTCGGCTGATCTGGTAGGTGATTATCAGCCTACAGCTTATAGCTTTATGAGTGATGAATACTGGGAAAATTTGCGGCTAGAAGTCGCTTCTTTTCAGTAACTAAAAATTCTCCTCAGCATGCTTGTCCTACTTTTACTCCTTTGCGTAGGCTTCATCGTCTATGCTACTACCCAACTAAAACTGCACCCATTTCTAGCGCTCTTGGCAGCCGCTTTGCTCTTTGGTCTACTCTCCGGTATGGAGGTCAAAACCCTACTGGACTCCATCAATCAGGGCTTTGGCAATACACTTGGGGGGATAGGCCTACTCATCATACTTGGAGTGATTATCGGCGCTTTTCTCGAAAACTCGGGGGGAGCGTTCAGCATGGCTGACAAAGTGATAAAATGGATCGGCAGTAAACGCCTGCCTTTTGGTATGGCTTTAATTGGGTATGTGGTTTCCATTCCCGTCTTTGCTGATAGTGGCTTTATTCTCCTTACTCCTCTCAACAAAGCGCTCACCAAAAAGGCAGGCAAGTCGCTTGCGGTTACGGCGGTTACTCTGGGTTTGGGATTGATGGCGAGCCATGTGATGGTACCCCCCACTCCGGGCCCTATCGCTGCGGCTGAGTTTTTAGGGGCGGATCTGGGGCAAGTTATTCTTTGGGGGATTATCGTCAGTTTCGTGGCTTTACTTCCGGGTATTTGGTTTGCCAATAAGTTTGGCAGCAAAATCTATATCGATCCTCAGCCTGATATTGATGAGGCCCAGCTCGAAAAGCAAAGAGCTCAAGCGCCAAGTGCGGGCCTATCATTTTTGCCTATCATCGTTCCCATCCTCCTGATCGTAATTCGCTCCTTTAACAACTATCTTAAACTCGTAGAGTCAGGTTGGTTGTTTAGTGTGATCGAGTTCCTCGGAACGCCTATCATTGCCCTACTAATTGGTTTTGGTCTAGCCATGCTCCTACCCAAAAAGCTCGAAAAAGAAATGCTCTCAACCCGAGGCTGGGTAGGCAAAGCGCTCAAAGATGCGGCCATCATCATTATGATCACTGGGGCGGGAGGGATTTTTGGTAAGGTGCTACAAAACTCTGACTTACCCCTCATCATTCAGGAATACCTAGGGGATGCAAATCTCGGGATTTGGCTGCCCTTCATCATTGCGGCGGCCTTGAAATCTGCTCAAGGCTCTTCTACCGTGGCCATGCTTACCACAGCACCGATTATTGCTCCCTTGATGACTAGCTTGGGTTTTGTCTCCGAAGTCGACAAGGCCTTAGCGGTTCTGGCCATTGGAGCGGGTGCCGCCTGTGTCTCACATGCCAACGATAGCTTTTTCTGGGTGGTGAGCCAAATGTCCAATATGAGCGTTAGCGTAGCCTATCGTTTGCACACTATCGGTACTGGCGTAGTCGGCCTGAGTGCGGGTATAATTGTTTACATTTTGTCAATGATTTTTTAATGTGGCGTTAAATCTGTTAAAATCATCATAAGCCATGCAGCGAAGCTGAGGTCAGGGGTGTCATGCTGTTGAAGACAGCAATTTGCTAAGATCAACCATAAATCATACACCCACTTATGAAGACCTCTACCTCAACCAAATTCGTTTGGGCATGTGCCACTTTTTGCTTCCTGATAGGAGGGATTATCTCGCAGCCCGCAATTGCCAAAGAAAATCCTGCGGTCCTCTCCGACAGTACTAACACCACCAAAAAGCTTAACTACTTTTTACAATTAGCCGATAGTATCCGTGAAGCCGCCCTCATCCCCGGAGTCGGTATGGCAATTGTCTATCAAAACGAACTCATTTACACTGGTGGATTGGGATACAGGGACCTCGCCAAAAAATTGCCCGTTACCGAAAACACGCTTTTCTCCATCGGCTCCAATACCAAGGCCTTTACTGGCGTAATCGCAGCCCAACTTGTGGATGAAGGACTGCTAGATTGGGAAACACCCCTCATCAATTATATCCCAGAGCTAAAGCTCAAAGAAGATTATATCACCCGCCATGTAACTATCGCCGATGCCCTCAACCACTCCACCGGCTTGGGCCGCCATGATGACATCTGGAAATACAAAAACCTCAGTCGAGCAGAAATACTAGCAGCCCTCGCAGATTTAGACTTTAGCAGCAGTTTTCGTAATAGCTTCAATTATAACAATCTGATGTATGTAGTCGCTGGCATCGCTCAGGAGCGCGTTACGGGCCAGTCTTGGGAGAGCCTCGTCGAGGAACGCATCCTCAAACCTTTGGGCATGAGTAGCTCCTATGTCTATCAGGAAGCCTTTATCAATGCGCCAGAGCGAGCATTGGGCTATCAAGAAGATGGGCTAACGGTTGCTCCACCGGTAGATTTGAGTGGGATCGGCCCCGCAGGCTCCATCAGCTCCACTCCCAAAGACATCGCTAATTGGCTCCAGATGATCGTCAACTATGGCCAACACAATGGCGAGGCATTCTTGTCTGAAAGCGAGTACAACTACATGCTGCGACCGCATAGCAAGCTTTCCATCCGCAACGAAGATGAACTTTGGTATTATTATACCGGGCTAGGTGGTTGGGAAAAAGACAGCAAAAGAGTGGTCGGAGCAGATGGGGCTATTGATGGCATGAATTCCCGAACTGTGATGCACCTAGATGAAGGATTTGGCATTTTCATCATGACCAATAAGGTTTCAGAATACAAACGTCTCATCGCCGAATATGCCGAAAACATCTTCATGGAGGATAATTATGAGCGCAACTATGGCTTTGAAAACGCCCTCTATAACTTGGTTGATTTTAATGCCTTCCAACGCATCTTACTTGAGCAGGGGACAGAGCCGGCCTTGGCTTTCTATCGTGGCTTGGAGCATACAAACTTTGAAGCGGAGATGAATTCACTGGGCTATGCCCTCATGCGGGAGAGTATGTTTGAGTTAGCTCTCTTTGTCCTAGAACTCAATACCACCGAGCATCCGCAATCTTCTAATGCCTTCGACAGTTTAGGAGAGTGCTACTTCCTGATGGAGCAGTATGAGCTGGCGCTCAAAAATTATCGTAAATCGCTAGAGCTCGACAGCAGCAATGGCAACGCCAAAATGATGATCGAACGTATCGAGAAGCGCTAGATATTTTTTGAGGAGATCGTTCTGCGCAGGAGTACTTTTTTTATTACTACCGCTGCGCGGAACGCTTATCCTATTGGTTTTAAATGCTAAAGCCTAACCCTTAGCGCCAGAATCATTGGGTCCCCATCCATTTCTGCTAAATTAAGGTCTATGAAATGGATGCCTATTTGTGGCCTATTACTGGCCTTATTAGCTTGTACCAACACCAAAGAGAGCAAGCAAAAGATGGAAATGACTCAAAGCGAACCGAAAGCCAGCCTTTGGTTTGATGGCCAAAATACGCTGGGAGAAGGCGCCTTCTGGAATGCAGAAACCCAAGAATTTATCTGGGTAGATATCGAAGGAGAAGCCTTTTTCATCTCCGACGGCAATCCTAATAATGTCCGCAAAGTGATCTTAGACAAAAAGATCGGCACCATCGTTCCGGACGACAAAGGGAATTTCGTAGTCGCCCTCGAAAACGGCATTTTCCATATCAATCGCGAAAGCGAAGCCCTAAGCATGCTTGCCAATCCGGAGGAGAGTCTCCCCAACAACCGCATGAACGACGGCAAATGTGATCCCGCTGGTAGACTTTGGGTAGGAAGCATGAGCATGAAAAACGAGGGAGCTGTGGGGGCGCTTTATCGCGTCGAGGCGGATGGAAGCACCGAAAAAATGGTATCGCCTGTCAGTATCTCCAATGGGATTATCTGGTCGCTCGATCAAAAAACAATGTACTATATCGATACTAGCCTCGGCAATGTAAGGGCCTATGATTATGATAAAGCGAGCGGTGATATCAGTAACGAACGCGTAATCATCGAAGTACCGGATAGTTTAGGCTATCCCGATGGGATGACGATCGATGCCGAAGGCAAGCTTTGGATTGCTCTTTGGAATGGGCATGCAGTCAGTCGCTGGGACACGGAAACAGGCAAGCTGTTGCAAACTATTGAGGTCCCTGCGCTCAATGTTACCTCTTGTGCTTTTGGTGGACCAGATTTGGCAACTTTGTATATCACTAGTGCGAGGATTGGAACTTCTGCCGAGCAACTAGAAACTTATCCTGCTGCAGGTGGGGTCTTTACCGTCAAGCCGGGAGTCAAAGGAGTGCCTTCTCCCCTATTTCGGTCAGGCGAGTAAGCGTTCCGCGCAGCGGTAAACTACCTCTAAATTGAACACAGAGGCACAGAGCAACAGAGAGGTAGGTGCGTGCATGAATGCCGCACCCGCAAGGAATAAGCGTTCCGCGCAGCGGTAAACTCCCCCCAAATCGAACACAGAGGAACAGAGACACAGAGAGGTTGATGTGTGCATGAATGCCCCACCCGCAAATCACCTCAAGAAGCCTTTCTCTGCGATATCTTCAAACCACGACGATTGAAATAAATCATAAAGCCAATGATGATCCAGGTCCCAATCACCGAAGGGATGTACTGACTATGCGGTTGATACTGGTCAAATACAGTCCCAATAAAGGCCGCAAATAGCGCAGAAAAGGCACTAGTCATTTTATAGATGTGCTCGTAGACCCAAAGCTTGTGCTTTTCGTAAGCCGCTCGGGGGATCAGGTAGCGCATCAGGTCGTAAGCAATCACCAACAATAAGGCTCCCACCGTACTGTAAATGATCACCGGCGACCAGATCATACCGATGGATTTGAAGTAGTAGAGAAAATAAGCCAAGACGACCAGACTGATGACAGTAGCTCCGATATCGATGGCCTGAGGAACATTGGTTTTTGAAGTCAAGATCCGCTTGCCTGAAAAGGCAACGTAGCCACTTAAGACAGTTATCACCAAGAGGAAAGTATTGCGTCCGAAAACAAAGACTCCTAGTAAACCCGTTAGGATCACCACACTTATTAGATAGAGAAAAAGCCGACCGCTACGGTTATGAATTTGGCCTCCTTTGAGACTAAGTAAGGCGATCAAGCCTAGAAAAAGGGCGATAGAGCCGGTGAGTACATGAATGATAATGTTGCTTTGGTGTAAGGCTTCCATAATTTTGCGTTCTATTGATTAGAGACACAAAACTCTCATAAAGAGTGAATTACGAAACCCAAAACTGGCGAGGGGTCCCAATAATTGGTGAATGAAAGCCAAGGGCGGGCGAATGATTTGAGGGAATTACTCAATTTTAATCAGCTTCCGCATGCTGGCAGCATAGCTTTTACTACTAGAGATTGGCTCGAGCTTGCTTTGATCAAATTCGATAAGATAACGACTGTTGAGATGGGGCTTGATTTGCTTGATATGGTTGGCGTTGACGATGTACTTACGATGGATCCGCAGGAAGTTGGGGGAAAGTCGTTTTTCGAGGAAGATCAATGAGTAGTCGCAGAGCATTTTGTTGCCTTCTACATCGTACAGAAAAGAGTAATTGTCATATGCCTCGAAGTAGACAATCTGCTGCGAACCGATAAGCATGATATTTTCTCCTTTCCGGACTGGGACTTTGGCAATAGGTTCTGGACGCGTTTCAGCTTCTGTTGACGATGCTTCTACTATCGGCTCTTCTTTAGAGGGGCCTCCCGTAAAGAAATGCCAATTACGAAAAAAACTTAAGCCCATGGCCAAAGCGATGATCCCGTTGAAGCCATAGATATTTCCGCCAGCAAAAGGGCGATATGCTTCGTTGAGGAAGATGAGGTTTTTGATGATTTGCTCCACCTCTGAGGCCAAGACCCCAATCACAAAAAAGCTCACAGTGAGCAGAAGATAAAGCTTCCACTCCGGCTGCAATTTTTGTTCGAACCACGATTTATGGGAGGCAAAACTGATGAGGGTATAACCAACCAACATGCTAGTTGAGCAGGAAAGCAGTAACCATTGAAACCAATTAAACTGATCGTGCAAGAGATAATTTGCCG
>JBCCQN010000312.1:0-6785 GCA_039024315.1 Bacteroidota bacterium | reverse complement strand
TCTGCCGTCAGGCAAGGGTTTGCCTTTAGGGGACAAGGAAGGCAGCGTAACCCATTTGACGGTGATGATTTGCACCTGATTAGCAGCAAGTACTGATGCTTGGGGCAAATTGTATTGGGCCTGGAGGGAAAAAGAGGCCAATAAAAAAAGGAGACAAAGAAGGAGGGCTCTGTTCATGGCGATTGGCTTTAGGATCTCTAAGCAATATTACGCCTTCAGAGCGACTCGGTTCAATGTCTCCTTTTGAGGACTAATTTTTAAGGGCTAAAACTGATAGCTATAACCGATGCCGACGGTCAAAAAGTGGAGCCAGTTACGGACATAACCATCACCGGGACCTTCATCGTCCGTGCTAGTACCGACAGCTCCTCCTCCTAGGTAGCGAAGGTTCAAAAAGAGTCTATCAGAGCGCAAATTGGCGCCAATACGGAAACTACCGTCCAGAATTGCTCCTACCACTTCGTTGTCACTACCATTGAGATAACTCACAGGCGCGTACATACCGTCGGCTTCGACTTCGGCAAAAAAGTTATTACCAATCAGCGTTCCTGTACGCAATTTAAAAGCCGGTACGATCCCTACGTTGCGATCGGTACGAAAGAGAGTCCCGTCCAATGACTGGAAAGAAATCGTGGCATTACGAATCTGGATGGTACCTCCCCAAGAGAAATAAGCACGAGGACGGTTTGGCAAGACTTCACGCATATAGCTGATGCGGTAAAAAGGGAAATTGTAAAGATTGCGGATCGCTATCCCTGCGGGGAACGTTAAGTCATCCACAATCAGATCATCGCTCAACAAAACTTCTGATTCGATACGCAATGGTTGATACAAAAGGGTGATGGTATTGCGACCGATCTCCATATCGAGGGACAAACGGGTAAAAGGAAAAAGCACGTCTTGCCCTCCATCTTTTACGTAATTGTAATAAGTTCCTGAATTACCAAACTGGATTTTATGGCTAAGGGCGGCTACATAGCCCAATTCGGCCGAGGCACGCAACTTGATAGGGGAATCAGGATCGCCAATAAGAGATACTTCTGATTGCTGAGCGTTAAGTCCAAGCGCGCCAAAGAGCGCTAAGAGACTGAAGAGATATTTTAGTTTCATCACTGTAGGTTTTGATATAATTATTGGAAAGCATAAACAAAACCACCTCTTCGTCTAAGTGTTTTGGAAAATGATTTAAAACATTTCTGTATGACTAAACATTCCCTTCCGTCAAACGCCCCTTTAGAAAGAGGGGCCAAGGGGAATGATTTCTCTCTCGTCTCTTCAAAAAAATGACAACAGAGATAAGCGTTCCGCGTCCCGAAAGCTTTCGGGAGTAACCCACCCCAAAAAGCTCCCAAATCGAAAGAAAAATTTCTCATTTCGAGTAAAAACCACCCAAAATCGGCCTTCCTCCCGACCACATATCTCCGCTCAGCCTCACGTCTAACATATCATTCGCCACGCTTATACATTGCCTACCCCCCTTGGCGACACCCGGCCGTTTTTTTGCCGTCTTTAAACCATCACATTAAGGCTTTTTGTTCAACCAATCAATCTAGTATCATGAAAATCGTATTACTCACTCCTAAAACAAACAGACTGATGATGAAACACTTAGCCAGTCTTATGCTCCTTTTGGGCATTAGCTTTTCAGCCCTTATGGCCCAGCAATCTGCCGTATTTATCGGCGTAAATGGTGGTGCTAATAGCTCCTATCTCAAGCATACAGATGACCTCGCCAGCTTGTATTCTACCAATAGTTCGGTCTTTGGCATCAATACGGGTGTCACTGCTGGTTTGCAGATCAATCGATACAGAATCACCACGGGTGTTCAATACCTCCAAAAAGGCGGGATTTACTCCACCGATAATTTTAATGACAATCAGGGAACGGCCTTCTTTTCGGCCAAAGAGAAGCTCCACTTTATCAGCGTACCGGTAGTCTTGGGTTATGAGTACCCCCTTGGGGAACGCGTGGGCATCAGCCTGGCCATGGGACCTTCTTTCAACTTTGGTCTCGCCGGACAAATCGAAGAAACGACCGAGTATTTTGGTTCGGATGAAGTCGACAAGCAGTTTCACACCGTCTATTTTGGCGATGGCGTAAACGAAGATTACCGCAAAATGCAGGTAGGATTCCAAATCTCACCCGGCATGTACGTTCAGCTCAACCGCAATAGCCGCGTTACGATGAATGTCGTTTGGGACAGAGGTACGCAGGATAGCTTCAACGAACGTTACAAAGCAGCCAATACCTTCTTTGATGATTATCGGGGCAACCAGCTCAACCGTAGCACTATGCTTACTGTAGGTTATGAATATCGTTTCAACCTAGAAGATAAATACTAGACTCATGTTGATCTGTAAAAATTGTGATACCGAAAATCTAGATGGGGCAACTAAGTGCAGCAACTGCCAGATGGAAGGCCAAATGGTTTACATCAGCCCCCTCAAAGAGCGTCCGGAAATTGTACAGATCGACCCTTCGCCACTCTCCTGCACCAACTGCGGCTGCGAAGCCCCAGGAGAGGGCGACAAATGTGTCGAATGTCATTTTCCGCTACCCAAAGCTAAAGCCCGCAAAACCAATGGGCATTCCGTATTCCCTCAACCCTCTCATCGCCTAGAAGGCTTTGAGCTAACATAACACAACACCATGGCAAGGAGAAAAACCCAAGTGTTTAACCTCTCTTTTCTCGATCTAGTTACGGGTGCGTTGGGAGCAGTGATCTTTCTGTTTATCATCACCCCCAAAGGCGGCTCTGCCGCGCCAGAAGTGAATCAGGTAACTATGTATGTAGATACCGCCGAGATGAAGATATTTGGCAATCTGCATGATAGCCTGCAAGGCAAGGAGATTGGCGACACCCTGCTCACCGTATTGGTGGATTACAAACACTTCCCCAAACCGGAAGAGCAAAAGACAGTAGAAAAAGAATTTGAATATAGTCCTCCCCCACCGGTGGTGGCGGTCAGCAAACCTGAGGTCAAGCCCAAAGAAGAGCCTAAGCGTTCTCCGGAGGAGCAAAAACCCATCACGACCACCAGCCCGATCAAGGAGACGGCTCCCAAACCAACGCCTGTTTTCAAAGGCGACGCGCCCTCGGTACCCGCTAGACTTTCTTTTGAGGTCAACTGGGCCAATCAAGCGGACAACGTAGACTTTTTTGTCTGTAAGAGTGGAGACTGTGTCTTTGGCGGTCGCAAAAACGATCGCAATATCGGCCAGTGGGACAGCGGTAAATCCAGAAACCGACTGTTTGGCAACGACCTTCGCACGAGCCAGGAAGCGGTGCGCCAATTTGACGCCATTGTGCCCGGAGAGTATTTGCTCTACGCTCGTTTCAAAGAGAGCAGCAAAGGCAACAAAGCGGTCAGCATCAAAGGCTTGATCTACACCAAAAATGCCCAGAATGTGCAGCGCGGTGAGACTTATGTCAAAACCATTCCACTCTCGGATTCACGCTTGCTCATCGGCAAGGTGATCGTCCGCAAAGACGGGACTTATCAATTCATCAAAAACTTCTAAACACGACCATCATGTTCAAATCTAAAATAACTCAAGCAGGCGTCAGCATTATGGCGGCCATCGCCATCTGGCTCGTATTGATCCTCATGCACAGTTTCTTTGCAGGGATCCCTTCGGTCAGCAGGGTAATCGAAGCCATCGGCGGCTCCAGCAAAGGCTATATCCAAGTGATGATGTATGCTCTCTTTGTCTACAGTATCTTCGAATTGTACGCCAAAAAGCTCTCTATAAAATCCGAATTTGAAGGTTTCGACCAATCCATCCTGCCCGAGCGCGACCAGCTGGTGCTTTCACCAGAGGAGGTCGCCAAGATCAAGCTTGATATCATCCAAATGGAAAAGGAAGGCAAGCAGTTTTTGGTCAATAAGTTTATCAAAAAGGCTTGTACCCAATACCGCAATGATAAATCGATTCCGGATACGCTACAGGTATTTAATGCCCAGGTAGACAACAGCAAGGATGAACTGGAAGGTAAGCTCGAAATCGTCCGCTATCTGCTGGGTGCCATCGTATCGCTAGGCTTTATCGGTACTTTGATCGGACTTTCTAGTTCTATCGGTATGGCTCACCTCGCCAAAACAGCCGAAGGTATGCCCGAGATTACCCGTACCCTTAACGTAGCTTTTGATACCACTTTGGTAGCCCTCGTGATCGGTTTGGTATTGAACTTCTTTTACCACCGCTATCTCGAGTCCATCGACACCTTTTACTCCCGCACCAAATCCTACGTGATCGACAATTTGATCAGCCGGATTTACGTACCAGCCTAGTCCGAAGCGACACATTTTTATAGATCGGCGTCATCTCTTTTGGGGTGGCGCTTTTTTAATCTTTGCGCTTGAATAGATTGTCACAAGCGTCGATTTGGCGGTAGTGAAACAGGAGTTTATCCTCACACAGCCAGAAGCGCTGACCTAATGCCAGATATTTAAGGGAAAAATCTTCAACTAGATCCTCTTCCCATAAAAAAGGGACATCGATCTGACGGTCAATACCTCCTACCAATTTATCTTGGTACCATATCAGCAGAGTATCTCGGCCGATAAATTCGATTTCCATTCCTTTATATACATTTCCAGGAGGATTATTTTTGCCTTGTTCACATCTAATTCCGGTCCACTGCCATCTTCCCAACAAAGCCGCATCAATATCCTCCGTGATCTCAATGCGTTCGTGGCATTCTTTCATTCCCTCCGGATTTATCGTATAGATTCCACAAGCTGCTAAGAAAACAAAGCTGAATAGTGCTAATAATAGTTTAGGGTTCATATGCTTTTGGCTGGCTACAGATTAGAGCCTTAAGCTAGCTGGAATTGAGCAGATGTTTGGGGTATTTATTTGTCCCTTTAGTTATGGGGATCGCTGCGCGGAACGCTTCTAATAAGCCCAGAAGAGCCAAAATGCATCCGACATTCGAGGGGAGCGTTCTATGAAATAGCGCTGATACTAATCGTCAAGTAGCCACTCCAAAACTTCATCTAGATCCCCTTTCATTCGCTCAGGGAAGTTGTTTTTCTGGCTAAAATCCTTGAGCGTTTTGTAGTGTTTCTTATATTTTTCGAGATATGCTTCAATAATAAAACCATTAAGAATCAGTACTGGAATCAAGCAAATCCCAATGGTGATGGGAATGATCAAATCGTTTTGTTCCAGTTTGAGCGCATAAGATTCGGAGAGATTGGGGATTAGCCCAAGGCAAATAAAAAGTGAGGCGACTACCGAAGGCAAGGTATGGCCTCCAAGCATTGTTTGACGTCTTTTGATCCGAGGCAAAAGTTCTTCTGGGGCTGATAGATAATGAAAAGTATCGCCCTTAATGGATTTAACAAGAAACATGATCCCTGTTAGGATCAATCTAATAATAATGGTCATCAGTGCTGTGCTAGTTGGAAAGGTTTAGGACTTAGGCTGTCGCAGGATTTTTTCCATTTTCCGGCCCTTGGCCAGCTCGTCTACCAATTTATCCATCATCCGGCATTGCTTAGTGGTGGGATTTTCAAGCTCCTCTATGCGATAGCCACAGATGACGCCTTTGACTAAGTCGGCGTGAGGATTTAGACTGGCTTTTTGAAAGAAGGTTTCGAAGTTGGTCTTTTCATCGATCATTTGCTGGAGGGCAGACTCATCAAAACCGGTCAGCCACTCAATGACTTGATGAAGCTCTTCTTTGGTACGTCCTTTTTTCTCCACCTTAGTTACATAGTGGGGATAGACGGAGGCAAAGGTCATTTTGGCGATGCGTTCGTTATGCTCAGGGGTAGCAGTTAGACCCATTTTTTATTGTTCTTTTAGTAGTGTGATTGATAAATGAAGATACGCATTATTTGAGGTATTTTCATTTTTGTTTACCTCCCGAAAGCTTTCGGGAGCGCGGAACGCTTGTCCTAGGCGACGCAAAATGTTGCGTCGCTACAATCTCATGGGCGATACTGCTCAAATATCTCGGTACTTACCCAGTACAGATCCATATTGCTGGTGTACATAAAATACTTGCCATCGCTGGTTACGTAGGGGCACAACTCATGCTTATCGCTATTGATGGGAGCGCCCATATTTTGGGCTTGGCTCCAACTACCGTCAGCTTGCTTAAAGGCGATGTATAAATCCCCTCTGCCCATGCCCTCCTTACGGTTGCCACAAAAGATGATGTATTCCTCGTCCGGATCGATAAAAACATCGGCTTCGTAGCGAGAAGTATTGATCGCATCGCCTAGCACCACCGCTTCTTGAAATTCTCCGTCTTTAGATTCCGAGTAGTAAATATCAAAGTTGCCGTCTCTGCCTTCGGGTGCATTTTTGTTGGAGGAAAAGTACATGGTCCCCTCCTTGGTAAAAGAGATGTAGTACTCATTGCGTTCAGAATTGATATTGGGGCCCGCATTGATGTCTTGGGACCAACCATCGGCAGTCTTTTCTACATACCAGATGTCGTAGCCGCCATAGCCTTCGCCCGATCTTTCAGAGATGAAGTATAAGCGTTGCTCGTCAGGCGAAAGAAAGGGATCATTGTAACCATGTTTGTCGCTAGATAGAATGACCTTGGGAGCAGTCCATTGCTCACCTTCTAGTTTGGAGTAACGGATTTCTGATTTGCCGTTGAGGTCTACGCCATAAAAAAACGCAGTGCCAGCGGCATTGAAGACAGAGCCAAATTCATATTCGTCAGGGAGAGAGATGAGGCCGGGAGCAAACTTCTCGGGCGCTATGCCGGGCGTCTTTTGCTTGAGGTATTTGTGGTCTTGCTCTACGGCAGGGCCAGAAC
>JBCCQN010000311.1:0-6893 GCA_039024315.1 Bacteroidota bacterium | reverse complement strand
GTATGGCTCTCTCTTTGCGGCCGCAGGGGCGAGTGTGGACAATATACAAGATGCCCAACAATTGACGCTGCCGATTTCCTTGCCGCTCTTGATTCCGACCATCTTAGTGATGAATATCGTCCAAAGCCCCAATTCTGCCTTGGCGGTAACGCTTTCGATGATTCCCTTTACTTCGCCTATGTCCATGCTGGTGCGCTTGTCTACAACTGAGGTGCCGGGCTGGCAAGTGCTTGTCTCGATCAGTTTATTGATCTTGGGCTTCTTAGGATGTATATGGCTTGGAAGCAAAATCTACAGGACGGGTATCCTAATGTATGGCAAGAAGCCAAGTTTTAAGGAACTGTGGCGTTGGGTGCGATATTAGAGCGTAAAAAAGTATTAAGTAGAAAGTATTAAGTAGGAAGCAGATAGAATTTGGTAGGTAAGAGAATTAATTCTCTCACTTTTTATTACTTCCATCTAAATACTATATACTTAGTACTGACTACTAAATACTCTCTTCTAATCTGATTACCTTTGCCCTCTATGAACAAAGATTGGAAAGACCAACTCACTCAAATCCTTGATCGCCTCGGTAAATTAGAGAACAAATATGCTGGTATGGGCCAAGATATGCTCTCTTACCTCGACGGTCTGTACTACTCCAATGGTCTCAATTATTGGGAATATGTCCACTTAGACAGCCTTTTGGGGCTCCAAACCCCGCGTACGCCCTTCAAAGATGAGATGATCTTTATCATCTATCACCAAATCACGGAACTGATGTTTAAGCTTTGTCAGCACGAAATCATCAGCCTTACCGAACCCAAGGGAGACGAAAGTGAATATCTTCGGCTTAAAGATTGGCACAAGCGGATGGCCCGCATCAATAACTATTTTCGCCATCTGAGCAACAGCTTCGATATCATGATGAGTGGCATGGATATGGAAGAGTTTCGCAAATTCCGGATGGCCCTCTTGCCTGCCAGCGGTTTCCAATCCGTTCAGTTCCGCCAGATCGAAATCATGAGTACTGATCTACAAAATTTGATACGTGGAGAGGACGCTCCTGCGGAGAACGATACCCTCTCGGCTCGTTATCCTTTTATCTATTGGAAACAAGGCGGCATAGACCTCGAAACAGGTAAAAAAACCCTTACCCTACGAGAGTTTGAAGCCAAATATGACGAAGAGCTCGTCAGGCTAATAGAAAAGTATCAGACCCAAAATATAGATCACCTTTACCAGACCGCTACTAATGAAATCAAAGCTGATCCCAAGCTGAGGGAGCAGTTGCGAGAATTTGATCAATATGTCAATGTTTACTGGAAACTAAGCCACCTCTCAGCCGCCGCTAAACACTTAGTCCGCGAGGGCAATCATGTAGAAGCCACTGGCGGTACCAACTGGCGCACTTTCCTGCCGCCTCGCTTTCAGCAGGTTTGCTTCTTCCCAGAACTTTGGACCGAAGATGAGCGCTCCGAATGGGGCAAAGCTGCCGTGGTCAAAGAATTCAATAAGCAGGTCTCTCAAAGCTGGATGAAGTCCGAATGAAGCAGTACATAGCCCACTTGGCGCTCGTGGCGGTTGCCTTAATTTATGCCTTCAATTACTTCATCGCCAAGGATCTTTTCAAAGAGATTTCGCCGCTGGGAGTGGTCGCAATTCGCTCTATGGTGGCCATCATTTTCTTTTGGCTGATTCAGATTTTTTGGATACGCGAGAAGATTCAAAGTCGCAAGGATTATCTCCGCTTCTTTGTTTGCGGGATGTTGGGCATCGCCCTCAATCAAATCTTTTTCTTTTCTGGTCTCGACCGCACAGTGGAGGTTAATGCCTCTGTCCTGATGACTACTACCCCAGTCTTTGTTTTTTTACTAGGTTTTTTCATGAGAGTAGAGAAGCTATCTGCTCTCCGTATCTTGGGATTGGGACTCGCTGCCACGGGAGCAGTACTGCTAATCCAAGGAGGAGAATCGCTCTCTATTAAACCAGAAACCTTGGTCGGCGATCTCATGGTGATCTTCAACGCCTCCGTTTATGGGTTGTATTTGGTCTTAGTGCGGCCTCTTGTACAACGCTATCACCCGATGACGATCATGGTCTGGGTTTTTAGCTTTGGTGCCCTGCTTACCCTACCTGTTGGCATTCCTTCTTTGTTAAAAGTGGATTGGCCCAATCTAACACAACCCGCGGTCTGGGCAGTCGTATACGTAGTATTGTTTACTACCATTGGTGCATACAGTTTCAATGCAATCGCATTGAAAAGGGTACCCAGCACTACGGCTGGCATCTACATCTACCTCCAACCGGTCTTGGTCAGTGTTCTGGCTTTCTTTTTGCTGGAAGAGGGAGTGAGTTTAAAGGAGCTCGCTTTCATCGCGATGGTGTTGCTAGGCGTTTATTTAGTTTCATACAAAAAAAGCCCTAATTAAAAAAGTAGTAATCGTTTCTCTCAAAGTTTATATTTGAGTAAGAAGCGGATCGATCAGTTATGACCTGATTGTCAAAGACAAAACCTCATATGCAGGAATTTTTCGACCATAACGAATTTGAAGAGCAGGAAGCCCAGCGGAGTGCAAAGGAGTTCGAAAACCGCTTGCGCAATAAAGAGATGTATTTTATCGACCTCATGAAGGTTGACGAAATTTATCATTATTACCTTTCCCTTGGAGAAATTCGCAAAGCCAAGCAATTGGTCCGTTTTGCGATGCAAACTCACCCCACTAGTGGTGAGCTATATTTTAAGTTGGCCCGACTGGAGTATGAACTCGGCAAGCTTGACTCGGCGATCGCTTATATGGAGACCGCCTTGCAATACAGTCCGCTCACTCCTGAATATGTGTATTTTCTCTCTGATTTGCTCGCTCGTCGTGAGCGCTTCCCCGAAGCACTTGAGCAACTCCAGCAGCTCTTATTGATTACCGACAAGCCTGCTGAAGTATATATGCAGATGGGCAATGTTTCCCAAATTTGTGGTGAGATTGAAGGGAGCCAAGCCTATTATGAAAAAGCACTCGAGATCCAAGCAGATTTTGAGGATGCCCTTTATGAATTAGGTTTCCTCCTCGAATCCGATGATAGACATGATGAAGCCATCAAGCTTTATCAGGATTATTTGGAGACATATCCCTACACCCATCTCGCTTGGTACAACATGGCTGTATTGTATCAAAAGCAGGGCAACTTTGAGCGGGCTATCGATGCTTTGGATTATGCGATTGTCATTCGCGAAGACTTTGCCCAAGCCTATCTCAACAAAGGGGAACTGCTTCTCGACCTTGGCCAGACTCAAAAAGCCTTACAGATTTTTCTGGAAGCAAACTCTGTCAGAGAAGACGATATTCCAACCCTGTATCACCTCGCTGAGTGCTACGAGAGCTTGGAGATGTACCATGATGCGCAACGCTATTATGGCTATGTCGCCAAACTTGACCCAGACTACATCGACGCTTGGGTGGGCATTGCTTTTTGCCTAGAGCGGCGTGAACGCTTTTTAGAAGCGATTCATTATTATCAAAAGGCCTATCTTTTAGACGAAGAAAACGCCGATCTTTGTCTCTCCATCGCGATCTGTGAATACAAGCTAGGTAATCGCCATTCGGCTTATACCTTCCTCGAAAAGGCCGTAAGCTATGCGCCTTCCGATCCGCACATCTGGCACGATTGGTCGGAACTTCTATTTGAGCATGGCAATTTCACTGGCGCGATCACTTATCTCGAAGAGGGAATCAAAATCAATCCCGGCCTCGCCGAACTCTACTACCAATGCTCCGCTTACTGTTATGAAGCGGGCATCCGTAGCAAAGGGGAAATCTATTTGGAAAATGCGCTCTTGCTGGATTTTGATCGGCACGACTTTTTCTTCCAGATCGCTCCCTCTCTTAAAGGAGATAAGCGTATCCAGATGATTATACGTCAGTATCAGTAGGGAATGATAAGGCTCTAATTCATTTGTATTTCAATGAAGGGTCTCCCAGAGATCATAAAGGCTGTACCGCTTGACCCCCAAATCAAAGCGCATATTGCCTATTATTACTTTCTAAAGGATAGTAGTGCAAACGTCAATTGGCAATTTTGGCACTATCCCCATTATTACTCCACTTTACTGCTCTGTAGAAAGAGCAAAATCACAAATGAAGGGAATACGCGCTATATTCTAGCTGACAACAATCAATCATTCTCCTTTATATACAATCAAAATATTAAGCACGCTAAAAGAGAGGTCCTAGAAGGGCCTTATGATATAATGGGAATAGTCTTTAGAACTTTAGGGTTTCGATACTTCTTTCCTCAAAACCTAGAAGATATTGATTTACAAACGCTATTCTTACCTATATTCAAGAACCCAAATATCACCGATAAAGTTAAGCTCCTCGATCAAGTGTTTAGGACTCAATATTTGGGTTCATCTCCTAGAATGATTGAAAAAGCCGTAACCCAAATTCTAGCTACGGATGGACAAATCGAGCTTAGGCAGCTCACTTCGTATTTAGGCGTAAGTAGAAGGACACTACTCAGACATTTCAAATCTCAGCTTGACTGTACTTTAAGGGAGTTTCGCTCGGTGGTTAAATTTAGGCATGCGCTAAAAGAAGGGGTTAGCAGTTTTGGATCTCGTAAATTAACGGAATTAGCCTATGACGCTGGCTACTATGATCAGGCTGCATTTATCAAAAGCTTCAAGCAGAAGACAAACGAAACCCCAAAGCAAATCATCCCCAATATTGCTCAGTTAGAAAAAGAGCTATTGTGGAAACTTGTCTAGCATAGCTGTCTCAAAAAACCAATTTTTTACCCTCGATTTTGTCTTGTTTGCCCTAAAAAGCAAATGATACGTACCATCATCATTTTTTCTATTGGCCTTTTATATTGCCATAGCACCTATTCACAAACTATTAGCGACTCCCTCAAACAGGAACTTAGTAGCTTAATAGAAGCTTCTGCTATCCCTGGTTTAGGGGTAAGTATAGTTGGGGAGAAGGGAGTACTTTTTTGTGAAGGTTTTGGACTAAGAGATCGTCAACAAAACTTGGCCTATGACGCTGAAAGCGTGCAATCCGTGGCTTCGATTTCCAAAACCATTATTGCTATTGCTTTAATGAAACTAGTGGAACAGGGGAAATTAGATCTCCAACAAAATATTAACACTTATTTGCCCTTTGAGGTGATAAATCCTCACTTCCCGAATACTCCAATTAGGATTCTTCACCTAGCCACTCATAGCAGTAGTATCCAAGAGACTAATGTGGCCGATAATAAAGCCTATCTGATCCTCGACAGAGAAGCAGATAAATCGATTTTCCCACGCGGCCACTATCGATTTTATAAGCGATATCTTAAAAATGATCATCAAGCGCTGGGAGCTTACCTACAATCATTTTTGGCTGCTGAAGGCGAAAACTATAAAAAAAAGAACTTTGGTAAGTATCAGCCGGGCACTCAATACTCTTATACCAATGTAGGCGCTTCCTTAGCTGCATACCTAATTGAAATTGTCTCAGGCCAGAGTTTTGAGACTTTTACCCAAGAGCAAATATTTGATCCCTTGGCAATGAGTCATACCCAATGGCGAAAATCAGATAGTCCAAATCTCTCCAAACAATACTTCCTTAATGGAATGGCTGCACCTGCGTACACTTTGCT
Source organism: Bacteroidota bacterium (assembly GCA_039024315.1). Taxonomy (GTDB): domain Bacteria; phylum Bacteroidota; class Bacteroidia; order J057; family J057; genus JBCAWW01. The sequence continues at coordinate 1,268 of JBCCQN010000311.1, read as the reverse complement.
CACCTGGCCCTCAGGAGCTTTGCATACCAGCAGTGAGGACATGGGGAAATTCTTGTTCGAAATTCTTAAAGGATATCAAGGCCAAGGAAAGCTACTAAGCCCCAAGTCATATCAATATATGCTAGAAAACCACCTTGATTTAACTCTTTCTAATAAGCAAAACGGAATCTTTTGGGAAATCGATCCAGATGGTAATATCGGCTATGGTGGCGCAGAGATTGGTACTGCTTGTCAACTTATTTATAGTCCTAGTCTCAATAAGGGCTTTTTTATGATGATCAATATGACCGTATATGATGTGCCTCAATTGGAAGGGGATTTTGTCTCAATATTGCAATGCCTTAGTAAGTATGCGAAAAAGCTTGATTGAGGGCCTATGAGCTCCTCGCGATGATTCCAAGTGAGGACTTTGGCTCTGAGCTTTTATTAGTCTATTTTTATTTACCGCTGCGCGGAACGCTTATCCCTAGTGGTATGCATACTGTAGACTATGATTAGGGCTAAGCGTTCTGCGAAGCAGTCAAACTCCAAAAGATCCCGGATAATTTTCATACTTCAAATTTCCGGGATGACCGGATGTACTAGAAAACTATAGAGTCGGTCATCACAACCAAGGAAGGCGAGCCGGGGATCAAAAAATGGATAAGTTCAAAGAAATCGAATCTCTCAGCTATTATTTTTTCGGTACGTGCTGATCAATCAGAATCATATTGCCATCAGGATCGCGAAATGAAATGCTCGCTCCTTCCGTGCCTTCGGGCTCAGTTTCGCGATCTAAAGATATGCCAGCTTGCTTAAGGCTTTGCTGGATGTCCCTCACATCATCAAAACTGCCTAGCTGATTGGCAGACTGATCCCAACCCGGATTGAAGGTCAAAAGATTGCCTTCAAACATGCCTTGAAATAAGCCGATGAGGGTATCTTCGCTTTTCATGATAAAGTATCGGTGCTCCACTTTGCCCGCAAACACACTGAAGCCAAGTTTTTCATAAACCTCTCTCGATACATTGAGGTCTTTGACACTGAGACTGACAGAAAATGCTCCTAATTTCATATTAATTTAGATATATGTGATTCCATTTAGGCGCGCAGCGGTGACTGAGCGTTCCGCGTAGAGCGCTAATAACTAAATACATCGTACAAAAAGTTCTTTATTATTGAGTAATTTACCCACTCACCGAATTGGGTAATGAAAAAAGAGCACATCAATCTTAGCGAATCTGAGAGAGTCTACTTAGAAGCATTGATCTCGAAGGGCAATGTTTCGG
>JBCCQN010000310.1:0-6933 GCA_039024315.1 Bacteroidota bacterium | reverse complement strand
GAAAATAAGCGTTCCGCGCAGCGGTAAAGAAAATAAACCCCAAACGGAGCTAGGTGATAAATTTTCTCGCTTCCTGTAAAAAATCAAAGAGGATATTGAAGATTCGTTTTCTGATTCCCGCTTCGCAGAACGCTCAGTCTTGCTAGAGGCAATCTAGGTAGGCATGGACGGTCTTTTCTAGTCCTAAATACAGCGCGTCGCAAACCAAAGCATGCCCAATGGAGACCTCCTCAAGATTAGGAACTTCGGTCGCAAAATGCTTGAGATTATCTAGATTGAGATCATGTCCTGCATTGATACCAAGCTCCAATTCATGTGCATAAGCCGCCGCTCTTGCATAAGGCTCAACCGCTTCGGGACGACCTTTTTCATACTCACTAGCATAATGCTCAGTGTAAAGCTCGATGCGGTCGGCGCCGATTTCCTTCGCCATCGCGATGCGATCTAGATCGGTCTCAATGAAAATGGAACTTCTCACCCCAGCGGCTTTAATCCGTTGGATGACTTCCATCAAAAAGTGGCGGTGTTTAAGCGTATCCCAACCTGCATTGGAGGTAAGGGCATCAGGAGCGTCTGGGACGAGCGTACATTGGGCCGGTTTGACCTCTTCGATCATCTGCAAAAAAGACTCAGAAGGGAAACCTTCGACATTGAGTTCTACTGAAATGGCCTCTTTTAAGGCATAGATATCTTTACGCCTTGCATGGCGTTCATCGGGACGCGGATGCATGGTGATGCCTTGGGCGCCAAACTTGATACAGTCCTGAGCCACCTGGACGATGTCAGGGAGGTTGCGGCCTCTCGAATTACGGATGAGGGCGACCTTGTTTAGATTGACGCTTAGCTGAGTCATGTCGGGAAATTAATAGAAAAAAAGCGGGCCGCAAAGGACCCGCTAATATTGTCTTTATGTTTTTGTTATCGCTTGCTAGTGTGAACTAAGTAAGCCGATTTTTGTTCCCGATTTTCTTACCAGCTAAAGCTATAAGAAGCGGCCATGCCACGACCATAAAGGCCTTTCATGGTTACGTATTCGCCAGAAGCAATCAAGGCATTTTCAAGATCCTTCATGCTGCGGATAGACTTGCCGTCAATTTCCGTAATCACAAAGCCTGATTGGATGCCACCATCTTCTAAGGTTTTACCGACATCATCGATAATAACTCCATAAGGAACGCCAATTTTTTCGCGTTCTTCACCCGCTAGCGGACGGAAGCTACTGCCTTTGTATTCGATAGGAGATTCTAATTCTTCTGGAGCGATGCGTTGGTTTTCGCTTTCTGCCTCAGCAAAGTTGAGATTACTACGATCGAGCTCTTTGAGAGTAACGAGGAAGTTTCTCAAGTTATCCCCACGGTAAGCTTTTACTTTAATCTTCTCACCAGGACGGTAACGACTTACCTGCTCTTGTAATTCGGAAGAACTATTGACTTCTACCTCATTGACAGAGATGATAACGTCCCCTTCACGGATGCCTGCTTCAGCCGCTCCCATATCTGGGTTGACCCTGGAAACAAAAGCCCCTTTGAGCACGCTTAGACCTTCGCGTTCGGCGAGAGCCGCATTTACTGGCTGAATCGATACGCCTAAGAAGCCGCGTTTTACCTCACCAAAAGCGAGCAAGTCTTCCATCACTTTACGAGCGATAGAAGCAGGGATCGCAAAGGAGTATCCTGCATAGTAGCCAGTCCGAGAGGCAATGGCAGTATTGATACCAATGAGATTGCCTTTGGCGTCTACGAGCGCACCACCGCTGTTACCCTTATTCACAGCTGCATCAGTCTGGATAAAGGATTCGATTGCAAACTCTGAATCTGCACGGAGGAGATTGATGTTACGGCCTTTAGCGCTGACAATACCGGCGGTAACTGTTGAGGTAAGATCCATAGGATTACCTACGGCCAATACCCATTGACCCACCTGGATCTGGTCAGAATTGCCAAAAGCAAGGTGAGGGAGAGCTTCGCCTTCGATTTTAAGGAGGGCGAGGTCCGTAGAGATATCGGTACCGATCACTTCGGCCTTGAAGGTCTGGTTGTCAAATAGGGTAACCTCGACATTGCTGGCGTCGGCAATTACGTGATTGTTGGTAGCGATGTAGCCGTCATCTGAGATGAGTACTCCAGAGCCAGTAGCCATGCCTTCGGGGACTTCAAACATTTCATCATCGAAGAAATCACGGAAGGGATTGCTAAAGAAATCGCTATTGGGTTGTGTACTTTTTGAATCAAAACGAGCACGAATGTGGACAACCGCAGGACGGGCTAAACTGGCCGATTGGACAAAGTCCGGGAGGTTTTGCAAAGAGGCATCCCCGCTTGGTGCTGGGGGATTGTAGCGAGAGAACGTGGTCGGTGTCTGGTCCTGAACATAGACGACATTACTGCTTTCGAAGAAGGATTTGTAGATTCCTACGCCTGATAGGGAGCCTAAAAGGGCAAGTACGAAACCAGAGCCGATCAGGAGACCGATTGATTTTTTAGTCATACAAACAAGATAAGATAAGACTAATGGGATGTGATGGGACACATCAAGTATTGCTTTGAATTAACGCAAGACCGTGCCAATTGTTCATGAAGTGCCAGATGACAGGTCTGCAATATTTGCTGCAAATCATTTCAATTTACGGATTGATATGGGATTGAGCAAGACTAAAAGCTTGCCTTTGGGAGAGAGGGGCTATTGGGGAGAATTTGTTGCTCAATTTTTGATCTTAGAAAGAGTGGAGCCAAATTGAGAGTAGCAACACTCTTATTGAAAGCACAAGCATGAAATTTTTTTGGCGAAAAGATCCTTTGCCTAAGCCAGCGATTAGCTCAGAGGATAAGCATTGGGTGGAAAGTAACACAGAATGGCTGATGATGCTTTTGGGCAACCCCCGCCAGGAACCCTTACAGTTTTTGATTGATGAATCGAGCTTTCCGGAAACAATTACCAAAGGAAAAATCGAGCCATATACGCTACTTACTGATATTTGTAAGCTCCTCTATATTCCTGTTGATCATGTCCAAATTCAATGGATTAGCGACCTCAGAGAATCGAGGGATATACCTTTTGCCTATGAAGGTGGTTTTGAGTCTGGACTTGTCTTATCCTCTGATCTAGAAGTAGCCCCCCACCAAATCTGTTTGGCTGCTCATTTGCGTAAGCAAGAAAGCAGGTTGCTATTTTGTCTGATTTGTGAATGTCTTCGAGTCAGAATGGCTGCAGCCAAAGGCTGGGATGAAGCGCATGAAGATGGAGAAGCATTTTTGTACTTGGTCGGCATCTATCTTGGCTTCGGCTTACTTATGGCCTATAGTATGGATGAAGTTGGCAGCCGTGAAGATGGTTTTTGGATTTACCGTTGGTCTTATACCTCACCCATGCCAAGAGAGGTATTTGCCTACGCGATGGCGCTGCACGCTCACATAGCAAAGCAAAAAACGCCTGTTTGGGCTGCCAATCTGCCGGTTGATATTTTAAAAGAGTTTGAAATTTGCTTGGCCCATCTCAAAAAGAACCCTAGTAAACTCAAAGACGACAATTATAATTTTCCGCAAGAAAATTTTTGGCGTCTCGTGGTCATGGCAGACGAACAATACAGTAAAAATGAATTTGAACAAGGGGTGAACCTGCTTTACCAAGCACTTGATTTTATGCGTTCTCCGGAGGAGCGCTGCCACTGCTACAATAATCTAGGGTATTTTAAACTGCGTCTGGGGCTATTTGAAAGCGCCATCAATGATTTTGCACAGGCCCAAAAAGCTGATCCTCAATTTGCGTATGCCTATGACAATATGGGTTTTGCCTATATCCAAAATGGTGATCCCGAGACAGGAAAGCGCTATGTCGACAAGGCAATGAGCTTGGAGGGAAACCATGATGGTTATTCATACCGCAATTTGGCATTGTATTTTCAAGCGCTTGGCGATTATCCACAGGCTAGGCAGTATTTCCAAAGCGCAATATCCTTAGGCTCAGCGGTAGAACTGCTACACTACTTTTATGGTGAGTTATTGATCCTCGCTGGCGATAAAGCCAAAGCCAAGCTCTGCTTCGAAATCTCAGCCCAAAATGGTGAACCCGAAGGCGAAGCTGCCTTAGCGCAATATTTCCCCTCCAAAGAGGAATAATTGCTTTTCTCTAAGCTCACCTCCCACTTTCGCTCTGATATACAACCTAAAGCGAACCATTTGTACACTTTGTTGCGTAAAATTCGCTATTCCTCCGTATCTTATTCATACACTATATCTGTATGTTATCAACCAACCTGAAAACCCGCTTGGACGAGCTATATCGTTTGGCGGAAGAACAAGATTTAAGTCGTCTTAGTAGGCGCATACTTGACTTTTTTGCGGATTATCATTTAGCGCCCGCCTTGCGGAACGATGCTATCCAACTTCGAGCCCGATATAATGAATTTGCCGCCAACGAACAGGCTGAGCAAGATCCAGCGGAGCGAGCCGAAATGATGCAAAGTGCGCACGACTTGATCAGTGAAATAGCAACCGCTCTTTCCCAACAATTGGCCCAAGACGGCAAAGGCACTGACAAATCCTTGCTCCCTAGCCAAGAGCCCGACTTAGTGTTCTCGGGACGAGCTATCACTAAAACCTTTGTCTCCCCTAAGTTTGTCTTCAATTTGCCGGACTTGGACCTTGATCTTCGTCTGGGAGAAATTACCGGTATCGTGGGGGAAAACGGTAATGGCAAAACTACCTTGCTAAGAATCGTAGCCGGAGATTTAGAGATCAGTGGAGGCAATATCAGTTATCCGGCCTTTGATGTAGCTGCAGCTGATTGGTATCGCATCAAACAAAACATCGCTTTTATCCCTCAAGCGCTCAAAGCTTGGAAGGGCTTCCTCAAAGAAAACCTTCATTTCACCGCTGCTATTCACGGTATTAGAGGCCAAGAAAATGAAGAGCAGGTTGACTTTATCATTCACCGTTTAGGATTGACTCAATACGAAGATGCCCTTTGGAGTGAGATCTCCAGTGGTTATAAACTACGCTTCGAACTTGCGCGTGCCCTCGTCTGGAATCCAGCTTTGTTGATTATTGATGAGCCTTTGGCCAACCTTGATATCAATACTCAAGAGGTCTTTTTGCAAGACTTGCGTTATCTCGCGAGCTCGACCCAAAATCCCATCTCCATCTTGCTGAGCTCTCAGCATTTGCATGAGGTTGAGTCCATCGCCGACAATATCATCTTCATCAAAAATGGAGAAGCCCTCTACAATGGTAGCATGCAGGAGTTTGGGCAAGATCGGGAAGAGAATCTTTTCGAGCTCACCACTAGTGCTACTAAATCAGATATTCTAGCAGCCTTAGAGCATCTCGAAGACATTAGCGTAGAAGATCGAGGCCATACCAAGATCATTCGGACACCCGTGGACATGGCTAGCAATAAGTTGCTGGGAGAACTCGTAAAAAAAGACATAGCGGTAGATTATTTCCGCGATATCAGTACCTCTACTTTGAAATTATTTCGGGAAAATGACTAGCTAATCCACTACGGTTATGGAAAGAAAATTAAGAAAATTTGTTCCTACCTTTCTGCAAAAGATAGATCGCGATTGGATGCTCAATAGGCCCTACCTCTGGGCGACCAAGATCCACTATGTCCTGTTTTACGGTTTGATCGGCTTAGGTTTGTCTATGACCTTCGGGCAACTCCAACCTATCAGCCCTAGTCAAATTTCCATTTCGACAAGTTTTTTGATCACCCTTTCCATTCCCGCTTTGCTTGCGCTTGCTTATTGGTGGTATCGATTATCCGTTATCTTTAGCCAGTTCGCCCATGACACCCAGATTTGGCGGCGCAACTTCAGCCTCATTTTGTTAGGAAGCCTATTGATCATGGCAGTGCCAACTAGTGGCTGGTTTATCATGGAGTGGCGGACGATGGAAGTACGCAATGAGTTAAATCGCCTTGAGGATACTAAAACCCTAGAACAAGGAGTCCACCTTTTTACATCAGTTATGCCGGTTAAGTTGTATTGGACATATTGGGATGGTCATTATTCAGAGCGTTCCTGGTATTATAATTATTCTCGAGAAGATGCAATAGACGATTTTATGGGGCTTGATAAGGCTCAGATAGCAGCTGACTTTTTGGAGATGGCTCATCGCTATAATCCTGATTCTTATCCGATAAGTGCAGAAGAGCTAGTGGTGGCATACCACAACAGAAAATTGCCTTCCCAATTTACCCGAGACGCCCTTTGGCATTGGCGGCAGGATCTGATGAAAAGATTGAATTATTGGGAAGAGCTGGGAGCGATAAACCCATTTAGGTTACATTCTGGATATGCACTTCCCAGTGTGGAAGGCATAAATTGGAAAAATATTTATCCCGGCATTTTACTTTTTCTGATTCCCTTTTTGGGCTTAGGGCTGGCCTTTGTTTATCTAGGCTTAAGACCTTTTATTGGTTTTGTGCTTAGCCTTTCAGCCTTGGCGACTGTCTTTGGTACTATGGGACAGTTTATGACCTACCGAGTCGAGATACAAGAATTCTTTTATGGCATGATGGCCCTGACGGGATTCTTTAGTCTCTACTTTGGCTTTAGCAAAGCGGCGGCAAAGAACTGGATGCGAAGCGCTCAGTCGATTGCGCTATTAGTAGGCCTCACCGCTATTTACGGATTGCTGCTATTTGGCCCTACCGTCTTATTGGATATGCGTACCCAAGGCCCTCCCTCTGCATTGGTGATGTCAGGTATCTTGACGCTCTTGATCGCTTTATGGTTAGGGCCCTTCCAGCGAAGATTCAACTATCTGCAGACTTCGCCCACTACTTTTTAACACCCTGTAAGCACCTCAAAAAAATAAAAGCATGTTTCGATTTTTTCAGCGCTTCACACCTGCTTTTCTTAAGAAGATAGATCACCAACTATTGGTATCTCGACCCGGACTTTGGGCCACTCGTATCCATTACCTTCTCTTT
>JBCCQN010000309.1:0-7035 GCA_039024315.1 Bacteroidota bacterium | reverse complement strand
TCGTTAGTAACTAAATAATCTACGTTTCCTGATACCGCACCATCAACAAACTTATTGTCATCTGGATCAGCCTTAATTAAGTTCCAATTATAATAGGGATTTACTAGCTCTACGTTTTCCAAAAGCATAAGAAAGTCTAGCCTTGATTCGGAAAGCTTTAGACCAAACTTTTCAATGATTTTTTCTTCCTACTCAGATAGGATCTCATTGGAGAGTACTAGCTCATAGGAGCCCTCGACTAGCTTTTCATAAACCCAATAGTACTTGAAATGAGGAACGAGAGATACCAGAAAGACATTCGTATCTAAAATGACTCTTAGCTTATTGAGCTTCTCCATTTAGCCAAGCTTCTAGATCTTCCTCTGTAACACCCTGCTTCTTGGCTGCATTACCTACTTTTTCCGCAAGACGATGCGCAAAGAATTTCCCTAAATACTTTCTGATCTCAAGTAATTCTTCCTCCGTAGGATCAAAAGAATATACCTTGAGCAATTCAAGCTGTAAGGGAGATAGTTTTGCCGTATTGCGCATATGGAATGGCTTTAAGGTTTATTAGTCTAAGATACGAAATTGGCGAGAAATAGATTATTACCGCTGTGCGGAACGTTTATCAAAACCCGAAACTCAACTTTCCGCCTATCCAAAACTGGTAGCGCGTGCCAAAATCTCCCGTCCATTCTCGTTGCACATAAGGAGCGAGGTCTGAAAAGTATTCGAGTGTTTCCTGATCTTGCCAGTTACTCGTGTGGAGATAGGCCGACGGCCCCGCCTGCCAGCGATATTTGCGTCCAAGCGGACCGTTCCAACCAAAATGGAGTTCATTGAGGAGATTGAGTTCTACCACTTCCATCCGACTATCAAATACTTGAGAGGACGTTAATTCGAGTTGGAGGCGATGGCGATCAAGGATCGGAAACTGGGTTCCGGCTCCATAGCCCAAAGACGCAAAGCCCGAGCGATTGCTCGCTCCCAAGCCCATCGTGAATATATTGAATAGCCGCGTCGCACCTGTTTTATAGCTAAACTGCATTGGCACCGTTTCAGAGCTGGAAAGTACCACTCTATGATAGCCTTGCTTGACATAGCTAAAGATCCCAATCGGAACGCCTTGTATGCTATCACAATAATTAAAAGGCGCAATTTGAACGCCTTTGACGGTGCGAGCGACATTGAACAAGCCTGCTAGCTGACCACCCGTAACATTGCGGCCGATATTGAGCGTACTCGCAAATTGCCAGCCTTTGACATTCTTAGCCCAATTATAAAATCCCCCTATCTGTAGACCATTGACATTGCGCCAAGCAAAATTGCCAAAGCCAGCGATTTGGATGCCATTGCCCTCTCCGGTGAGGATATTGGTAAAGCCTGCGACTTGTAAGCCATAGTGTAAGGTGTCAGCCCAATTGGCCGCACCCGCTACTTGTACCCCTGTGATCGAGCCGCGATTGATATTGCTAAAACCTGCTACCTGGGTACCATAAAGACGACCGCCTACGACATTGCCTCCACCGCTTACTTGTACTCCTTTAACATCGTAACGGACTACATTCAAAAAGCCACCGACCTCCACGCCTTGTACGCCGCCAGCATAGCCTGCGAGTAAGTTGAGCGAGAAGATATTGTTGTACTTACCTGATTGTAGGAGATTGGTGCCAATAGGGCTGATCAAGGTTACCTGCGCGAAGCGAGTTTTAAGTTGATTGCGATATGTAGGCTCTTGTAATACCTCGTCATCAATGAGCAGCTTGACAAAAAAGACATCATCAATCGGGGTAGGGGCCTGTATTTCTAGCTCCGGTTCCGGAACGCTTCTCTCAATCGGTTCTACTAATATGGGGGCTTTTTCCTCCTCGACTACCATTTCAGGTTCTGGCTCAGCTTCCACGACCTTTGGCTTTTCCTTCTTTTTGTTTTTGGCGATCGGCGGTGCCGAACGATAAGTCGGTTCCGGTGCTGGCTCGATGATGATGTATTTACCTACGGGCCGATATTGCAATTGGAGGCTTCCCAATAGATCATCCAAAATGGCAGAGAAACGTGTTCTGCGATAGTTTTGGGTGATCTTTTGGTCGAGCGGTAATAAGGCTGGATTGTAGGAAAAGGAGCACTCTGCGATCTCCGCTAAGGAATTGAGCGCCTCTTCGAGGGTTTGGTTTTCAAACTGAATGCTGATTCTTTGGTCTAATAACGTCTGAGCGAAGCTATTACCCGCAAAGAGCAGCGCTAGCATCAGCCAGTATCGTAAAGCTGGAAGCATGAACTGTGCGTTTATTGACAGGCGTTTGCGTGGATAATAATCGTATCGTTTTGGTTCTCCTGACGAACTTTTAGGGTCTCTTGCATCAACATTAGGACGGTTTCCAGACTCTCATTGTTAAAATTTGCAGTCCAGTCGCAAGGAACACTATTAGGGTTTGCAAGGCGAACAGGGGTATCATACAATTCGTTGATTCGTTCTATTGCCTCTTTAAGTGGGGTGCGTTTGAAATTGAGTTTACGGGTTTTCCAGGCGATAGCGTTGAGGTCAGGCTTGCTAAGTTTGCGTAAGCCTCGCTTTTCCATCATGGCTATGGCTTGTTCTCCTGCTCGGAGAACGACTTTCTCGAGCTTATTGCTGACTTCGACCTTGCCTTCGGCCACGGTCACTTGGACTTGGCGTTCGACGGAGTCGATCGCTACCGAAAACTCTGTGCCTAATACTTTGACCTCTATCTCACCGGCGGCTACCTTGAAAGGACGGGTGCTATCCTTGGCTACCGCAAAGAACGCTTCTCCTTTCTTGAGCTCGACTGGGCGTTCGGCAGCGTCGAAAGCCTCCGGATAACTAATCTCGGCTTCTGGTTTGAGACTAATATCGGAGCCATCAGAAAGCGCCAAATCAAGGGCTTCCGTTTGGCTGCCTTGCGTGATTTGGGGAACTGGAGCAGGGCTAGACAAAAATTGTATCCCAGCCCAAGCCAGCAATAAGGCGACCGCTGCGGCTGCGGCATAGGCTGGCCAACTGAGACGCCTGACCTTAGCTTGCTGGGGCTTTACTTGCGCTTTGAAGCGGTCCCAAGCATCGTCGGTCATGGCTAGGAAACGAGGATCCACTTCCTCCATTGCCTCCCAGTCTGACTGCATGGCGGCCAGATATAATTTGTTGTTGGGATGCAAGTTTACCCAAGCATCCACCTCCGCCCTTTGGGCAGGGCTAGCCTCTCCCGCGACGAGGGCCGCGAGCGAGATTTCTGGGATGGGGGATGTAGGTATAGCTTCCATTCGATAGTGTGACACGCTTGGGGGTAATATACCCTTACTCTAATAAATAAATTATCAATATCCACCAGATGGCGCGCAAATCCTGCAGCCAAAGGCGGAGTTGTTTCAAGGCTTTGCCCATTTGGGCTTCGACCGTTTTGGGCGATAATTCGAGCTTTTCGGCTATTTCTCGATAGCTCAAGGCTTCGAAGCGACTCATCCTAAAGATGCGGGCTCTTTGGGGCGGGAGTTTCCCAATTGCCTCATAAAGCCGTTGCTTGATATCGCTTGCGATGGCTGGATCAAAAAATTCGCTCTCTTCTCTTTCGTCTTGATGCTGTTGGTGATGTTTGACTCTGACGGCCTCGTTGCGCTTGAGATTGAGACAACGATTGTGCACCGCCCGAAAGAGATAAGATTTGAAAGAAGTCTGAATATTGAGTTCCGTGCGTTTTTCCCAAAGTTGGATAAAAACATTTTGCACGACTTCTTCGGCGCTGTCTACATCACCGGTAAATTTATAAGCATAGGCACAGAGTCCCGGGAAGAACTGACGAAAAAGCTTTTCAAAGCTTTGATCGTCCCGCAAATCCGATATGGGGAGGCTAGTGTTATGCATCGCTTCAATAGACAGCAGCTAAGCTAAAAGGTGGCAGCCTGAAGAAAAAATATTTTTTCGAATAGGGGTGGGGTAGTTCGAGCCGTGACTTAATACCGAAGACCCATCCGGTTCACACCCAAATAAAAGATTTTAATCATGAAACGTTGCCTTTCCTCTCTTCTGCTCCTTTGTTTCGTGCTCCCGCTCCTCAAGGCTCAGGACAATATTGCTTTACGTCATCGTCCATTTCAAGTCTCATTGATTTATCCGCTGAGTACCAATGGACCCAAGGCGACCAAATTTAGCAATAGTCTTTCCTTCAATATGATCGCGGGTTACAATGGTGGTCTCAATGGTATTGAAGTAGGAGGATTCCTCAATGCGATCAAACACAACGCCAACGGTATCCAAATGTCGGGTTTTGCCAATGTAGTCGGTAAGAACCTCAATGGTATCCAGATGGCAGGCTTTCTCAATACCACTGGCAAAAATGCCAACGGCATGCAAATGTCTGGTTTTGCCAACCTAGCGGCTAAGAACGTTAAGGGAATGCAATTTGCCGGCTTTAGCAATGTAGCGGCCAAAAACGTCCGTGGCGGCCAGTTTAGTGGCTTTGTCAATGTGGCAGGTAAGGATGTACGCGGTATCCAAGGGGCAGGCTTTGCCAACTATAATGGAAAAGATTTTCGAGGCGTACAGGCCGCTGGATTTGCCAATATCTCTGGTGGACATGTTCGCGGTCTACAGCTTTCGGGTTTCCTCAATGTGGCTAAAAAACTCAGTGGAGTACAGATTGGGGTAGTCAACTATGTTGACGAACTCAAAAGCGGCGCGCCCATCGGTTTGATCAGTATCGTGCGCAAGGGTGGCGTGAGAGCCATCGGCTTGAGTCGTTCAGATATGTTTAACTATGAAGCGACGCTACGTCTAGGGGCACCTGCTTTCTACAATATTGTCTCTTATGGCTGGGCTCCGGTGGAGAACGCTAATAACGCTTGGTCGCTAGGTTATGGTCTCGGTATGATGACCAATCCCGATCGCAATCTGGGTCTCCAAGTGGAGGCAGTTGCTTACCAATTATTTGAAGATGGTACCTGGTATGTAGATGAGCTCAATATGCTCAACCGCCTTTCTGGTAACTTACAACTCAGATTACTAGGCGGATTTTCACTCTACGGTGGTGTCTCTATGAACGCCGCTATCTCCCAAAGAACAAACAGAGAAGGACAAATCGGATCTGATTTGCTCCCTAATGAATTATATCAAGATGGTTTTGCCGACGGTGGCCGGACACGTGTCAGTGTCTTCCCTGGCTTCCAGTTTGGTGCTATGCTTGAATTGTAAGAACTCGTATCGTGAGCGGTGCGCAAGCCGCCCATTTTTTAGAGGTTTAGTGGTAGGGATCGGCTTTGCCTGGCCGGTCCCTTTTTTTGTTGTCTAATGATAAGCGTTCTGCGCAGCAGTAAGGAAAGAGTTGATTTTAAGATTTGTTGATTTGTTGATTCAACAATTCAAGCATTCTCCCCTTCAACAAATAAGACAAACGTTCTGCGCTCCCGCATCCCGACCATCGGGATCGGGAGTAAACCCCTTACCGCTTCCTCACAATCACCCCCTTGATTTCTCCTACTTCATCTCCCGATATGTTGAGCGCCTGCAGGCGAACGCTTTGCTTGCCAGCCGTGAGCTCCAAAGATCCCAACGTTAATGTGGCCCAGCTTTGCTCGAGGGCTTCTGCTCTTACTCCATCGACTCTATCGTAGTTGGGTAAAATAGTAGGAGTAAAGGCTTCTTCGATCTTCGTGCTAAGCGTTTGCTCTCCAACGCTCAATTGTAATTCTGAGCCTAAGCGTTCTGCAGGGCAGGTATACAAAATGCTAAAATCATAAGTGCCAGCCGACGCTGCTATCACTTCCCAATTGGCGCTAGAAGATTCTTCTTCCCAGCTCACCAACCAATCGTGAGCCCATCCATTAGGATTTCGTTTATAAGTAATCTCTCCTTCGAGTCGGGCTTCATGGGCCGGTAGTTCTACCTGAGGCGAGGCATCATAGCCAATCGGGATGGAGGGATCAGTAGGACCTGCTGCGGTAACATCAGCATACCAATCTAGATAACGCTGCTTATATACCTCCACCGAATCATTCATCTGATCGGCAATATTAGTAGTCTCGGCAGGGTCGGCCTGCATGTCGTAAAGTTCTACCCTATCATCTCCTCGCATGATGAAATGATATTGCTCGTTGCGCATTGCACCGGGGTAGGTGAGGGGCTGGTCTCCTTGATTTTGGTGGGAGTAGAGCGCCCTTGCAGGGAACGCTTGCTCGGAGCCCAAGAGCCAAGGACTTAGATCCATGCCATCCAAAGGTAGGCCTTCTGGTTTGGTCTGGCCAGTAAGCCCCATGAGGGTCGGCAAAATGTCAATGTGATCAGTAAGATAGTTGAGTTTTTGGCCTGCTTTGACTTTACGCGGCCATTTTATGAAGCAAGGAACACGCACCCCACCTTCATAGACTTTTCCCTTCCAACCGCGCATATTGCCATTGTAACGGCTACCGTTGGGACCATTGTCAGTGATGAAAACCACGATGGTATTTTCGGTCAAACCTAGCTCCTCCACACGTGCTAGCAAACGGCCGATATTCTCGTCCATATTTTCCACCATGCCGTAAACGGAGGCATTCTTATCAGTCAGGCCGCGAGCTTTGTATTTGTCAAAGTATTTGTCGGGTACTTGAAAAGGGCTATGCGGTACGTTGTAAGGGATGTAGCAGTAAAATGGATCCTTTTGATGCTCTTCTATGAAGTTGATGGCCTGGTCCGTCAAGACATCGGTGATATAACCTTCAGTTTTGAGAGAGCCAGTATTTTCGATCAAGGTAGTGTTGAAGTAGTTGGACCAATGGCCAGAGGTGAAACCAACAAAGCGTTCGAAGCCCTGGCCGAGGGGATTGAGCGGGTAGTGAGCACCATTGTGCCATTTACCAAAGCAGCCGGTGCGGTAGCCATTTGCTTGCAAGGCCTCGGCCAGGGTGAGTTCTTCCTCGCGCATGTTTTCGGTGCCTCGGGTTACCCAAAAGGTCCCCGTCCGCAAGTGATAGCGACCGGTCATGAGAGAAGCGCGGGTCGGCGCGCAGACTGGACTCACATAAAATTGATCCAGCCTAGTACCCTCCTGAGCTAATTGATCCAAT
>JBCCQN010000308.1:0-7080 GCA_039024315.1 Bacteroidota bacterium | reverse complement strand
CTTCGGCTACCATTAAATTTACCGCCAAAACGCCGCCTACAGTTAAAATCAGTGCGCCGCATGACGGCACCATCTACCCTGCTCCGCAGGCGATTACCTTAGCAGCAAATGCGGCAGATGCGGATGGGAGTATTACTGGCGTAGAGTTCTTCGTCAATGGCCTCTCCATAGGCACAGTCAACGCGGCCCCTTGGCAATTGGCTTATGTAATTCCCGCTAGCGGTACTTATGATGTGTACGCAGTGGCGACTGATGACGATGGAAACAACACGACTTCGGCTACCATACAATTTAGTGTACCAATTACTACACCTATTGTCAGTATCATCTCTCCCTTGGATGGGACCGTATTTAACTCTCCTCAGATTGTCAATATCCAAGCCAGTGCGGTTGATCCAAATGGATTTATTACTAGCGTGCAGTTTTATGTCAATGGCATCTCCGTTGGATCTTCCTTTTTTAGCCCTTGGCAGATCGGTTTAAATGCAACCTATGGAACCTACGATGTCTATGCCATCGCGACCGACAATCAGAGTAATTCTACGATTTCAGATACCATCCAATTCTCCATCTCTGCGATACCCGTCAATATGGTTGAGATTCAAGTAGATATGAATGGCGACGATGGCGTTGAAATGAAAGATGGCCAAATTGAGCTAGATAATGATTGGATTGAAATGGCTGAGAAAGGCCCCCAAGACTTTGTTTTAGCGGCCTATCGATTCACCGATATTCCGCTTGGGCCAAACATTCAGGTAGATAGTGCTTTTTTAATTTTCCAGAGTAGAGGCTCAGATGACCGTGATCCTGTTGATCTCTTGATTTATGGAGAAGATAATTTTAATCCTACTCCTTTTACTAATACCGTAGGAGACCTAAGTGATCGCCCTCGCACCCAAAGCATGATTAGCTGGACCCCTGCGCCATGGCCCAGTGCTGCGGTCGAACATAGAAGCGCAGATATCGCCCCCTTGGTCCAAGAATTGATAGATATCCCCGGATGGGCCAACGGTAACGCAATGAGCTTTTTTATCGCTGGTGAAGGGAAGCGTTCAGCCTATGCCCACGATAACGATTCCACCAAAGCAGCAAAGCTGAAGATCTTTTATACAGACCTCAATCCTACCGCCAATACAGCCCCGAGTATCGCATTTACAGACTATGATTCAAGCCTGCAACGGATTGATTTGACAGTGATTCCACTAGCCGTGAATGTACAAGACTCTACCGGAGAAATCAGTCAGGTCGTCTTCACGATCAATGGCGTAACGTTCGCCACTGACACCCAATATCCGTTCGAAACTAGCTTTATACCGGGAGCAAATGGTAGTTATGAAGTCATCGCAACGGTTAGCGACGACGGTGGACTTAGTGCTGCCGACACCCTGCAAATCGAGGTAGATAATACCCTTTTGGTCCAAACCAACAATGGTCAGATTTCTCAGTCAAATGCCGATGGGGAAGAAGCTGAGCTAGGTTTTGTCGAAATCACAGACCAATCGATACAATTGGTCAAGGAAAAGAACGCCGGAGAGCAATACGTCATCCTTCATTTTAGTGGCCTGCAAATCCCTGCTGGGGCCCATATCTATGAAGCTTATATTCAATTTGCTACTCAAAATGTTAATCTCAATTATCATCCTATCGACATCAACATTAGAGGCGAATACGAGCCGAATTCAAATCTCCTGCAAAACACAAACGGAAATATCTCTAGTCGTAGCTTCACGCAAGCATCTATCAACTGGCGACCACGTATTTGGACCGTCCCAGATGAATCGGGGCCGAGACAACGTACTCCAGATCTTACAGACTTGGTGCGAGAAATGGTCAATCACCCTAATTGGTCAGACAATAGCCCCCTCAGTTTCATTATGTCTGGTATGGGAGGGCGGGCCGCTCACTCTTTTGACAGCGATCCAAACCAAGCGGCGGAATTAGTCATCAAGTATAAACCAGAACTTCCCTTAGCCCGAGGGCCCTACCTCCAATCGGGTTCCGACACTAGCATTGTGGTTCGCTTCCAAACACAGGGAGCCAAAATGACTGAGCTACGTTACGGTACAAGTTTAGCCAACCTAAATCAAAACATCATCAGTAGCACGGCAGCGGTGGATCATCGTTTCCCGATTGAGGGACTCACCCCTAATACCCGCTACTACTATGAAGTCAGAGTAGGAGGACAAGCCGTAGCTCCTGCCTCTAATCTCCAATATTGGGAGACCGCACCCACTTCAACTACCATTGATACGGTGAGAGCATGGGTGCTAGGAGATGCAGGGACGGGCAATGGTGATGCACGTGCTGTAAGAGATGCCTACTATGATTATCTGGGAGACAAACATACTGACATGATCCTCATGCTCGGAGACAATGCATTTCCCAATGGTACCCAAGATGATTATCAGGCCGCTATATTTGAAAATATGTACGAGGAGTTGTTAGCCAGAACAGTGCTCTGGACCAGTCCGGGTGAACGCGATTTTGCCAATGGCTTTACTGATTCCAATACTGAGTTAGGCCCTTATTATGACATTTTTGATCTGCCTCGTAATGGCGAAGCTGGGGGTATGGCCTCAGGAACAGAAGCCTATTATTCGTACAATTACAGTAATGTCCATTTTGTGTCTCTGGACGTTTTTGGCAGTGATCTTAGCCCCGCTGGCGGCATGCAAAGCTGGCTGAGCGCAGATCTCGCCACCAACAATCAGGATTGGACCGTGGTTTTCTTGCATCATTCGCCTTATTCAAAGGGCACTTTTGATTCTGACACCACTAGTATTATGGCAGCGGTCAGACAAAATATTTTGCCAATCTTAGATACTTATAAGGTAGATCTAGTCTTGGGTGCGCATAGTCAAGGATACGAACGTTCCTACCTCAGCCAAGGCCATTATGGCAGCTCCCAGACTTTGACCGATAGTATGATCTTGTCTGAGCGTTCGGGGAACCCGGCTATCGATGGCCCCTATGCCAAATCCCCTAACAATGGACTCGGTACGGTCTATGTCGTCAGTGGTTCTGCGGGTACAACTAGTCCAGCAAACTATGGCCATCCTATTATGTATCAAGGTGATTCTAAGATGGGGGCATCTGTTTTGGAGGTCTTCGACCGAACGCTAGATTTTAAATTCTTAGACAGCACCGGTAATATATTTGATCATTTTCAGATCATCAAGGGTGAAGCACCTGCAGTCAGTTTGCTTACGCCTAGTGATGGGGCTGTGATTCCTGCTCCGCAGAACGTTTCTATCACGGCTAACGCCACCGATAGTGATGGCAATGTCCTGAGCGTTGATTTTATGGTCAATGGCGCTCTCGTCGGCACTGACCTGACGGCTCCGTGGACTCAGGCATGGACACCGCCCGCAAATGGGATTTATGAAATCGTAGCCGTAGCTACTGATGATGATGGCATTGTCAGTTATTCAGAGCCGATTAGCCTGTTTGTAGGCAATAGCTTTAGTATCTGTATCCCAATCAGTAGTGGAGGCAATGATGTGGAGGAAAACGCGGCGGGCGAAATGGACCTACGTAATGGCGCTTTGCGTATGATCAATAATAACGGTAGTCAGCAGATAGGGCTCCGTTTTGAGCGACCCAATATTCTCCCTGGGGCTGTCATCAATGATGCCTATATCCAATTTACTGCTGATACCGTCCATACCGCTTCTACCTTACTGTTTTTCGAAATTGAAGAAGCCTTTCCTTCTGCTCCTTTTGGCAATCAAGCCAATGAAGTTTCAGGACGGACTTATCAGGGCGGTATTGTAAGCTGGAACGTGCCTACTTGGGCCAATGCTGGTGATGCGACCATAGATCAACAAAGTCCTGATTTAGCCAATCAAATAGAGCAATACGTCAGCCATCCATCTTATCAACTCAATCAACCCATTACCTATCGAGTGAGTGGAAGTGGCCTCCGCAGGGCACGTGCTTATGACCAAAAATCAGGCGATCAAGCAGTGCTTTGTGTCAACTTTGAATTACCCGAAACTTGTCACCCAATCGCCGATGCCGCCGCAATCACCGTATGGCACAAAGCGGATGAAGGCATTTATGAAAACAACGGTAGCAATGCTGCCGAAACGGGAGATGGAGTAGCACGCTGGCAAAACTTTGCCCTCGCGGGAGGAGATGCCCAGCAGCTAATCGCCGGTAAGCGCCCTATATATACCGAACCGACCGCAACAGGGGTTTTTAACGGCAGTGGAGGCATCAGTTTTGGGAGTAATCGATCCTTTGAGTTGCCCGACAACTGGCAAGAAAACACTTATCGTGTTATGATAGTCCAGCGTTCGGCGCCAGCCGTCAGTAAACAAGCGATCCTAGCCAGTGCCTCAGGCCCCAACAAGCCCTACATCCAGATCTACAAAGAAGGTCAGAGTTACTATTATTTTATGGGGACAGATACCCAAAATGAGACCCTCCTGATAGGAAGTGATGTGGGTACCGGCAGTGAATATCATGTCATCGATGTGTTTAACGTCAACGATCAGTTGCAGGCTACGCTCGATGCTAATCCTCACAATTCTGTCAATTTAACGGCGGACCCACTCTCTAGCACTTTCTTGGAACAGATTACCTTGGGAGAAGATCCCAATGATGACCTAGCAGACTTCCAAGGCGAAATTGCCGAAGTCCTAGTTTTTGAACGAGACTTGAGTGGGGTAGAGTTTGGGCAGATCATGACCTACCTTTCGGTCAAATATGGTATTAAGATCCCTGCTGCCGCTCATAACTACTATACCGATGGTACCTACGATAATCGATTGTTTGGGATAGGACAAAATCTCGCGGATCTCTGTCTCCAAAAAACCAATAGCCGAAGTGTCATGCCAGATAATCGGGTGCGTTTTTCAGAACCATCTGAGCTAGATGAAGGCGAGTTTTTAATTAGTGGAGATAATGGGGATCCATTTACACCTTTTTCAACTCAGGTACCGCTTGGCTTTGTAGGACGGCTTAACCGTATCTATAAGGTAGCAGAAACTGGAGATGTCGGGACGATCAGCCTTGAGTTTGACATGGACGGCCTAGGAGTAAATTTAGGACAGCCCGGTCGCTTCTTCTTACTCAAGGATCAAGATGGAGATTTTTCAGACGCACAAATTGCCAATAGCAATATTGCGACTATCTCAGGCACTAATTTACGCTTTACAGAAGTTGATTTTGCCGATGGGGACCTTTACACAATCGCTTATGGCGAAGGGATCCAGATTAGCCCCAAAGTGATGCTATCCGGACCTTACGACCTATTTTCTGGATTTATGAATGATGGCTTGCGCAGCAACGGATATCTACCTTTGAGGGAGCCCTATGAGGCCATGGCAAGCTATACACATATCGGATATGGAGGCGGAGAGACGGTAGATCCTAGCGTATTTACCCTTGCAGGGAACAATGCGATCGTGGACTGGGTCTTTATTGAACTTAGAGATGTACACGATAGCACCCAAGTTTTGGCTACCCGCTCCGCTTTATTGCAAAGAGATGGAGATGTCGTAGATATCGATGGAAGCTCTGCCGTATTTTTTCCAGCAGTAGCAGCTGGTGATTATTTTGTGGCGATCAGGCATCGTAACCACCTGCCGGTTATGACAGCGAGTTCCGTGGCACTCAGCGCGACGAGTATAAGTCTTGACTTTAGTGATCCGAGTAGTCCTACTTACGGAGAAAATGCCCAAAAATCATTATCCGCGACTACCATGGGACTTTGGTCCGGAGATGTTAATCAAGACCATCAGCTCGTTTTCCAAGGAGTCGGAAATGACGTTCAGAGCATCTTCTTAAAGGTTTTGACCGATCCAGCCAATACCAGCTTTGCCCGTAACTATGTCGTTAACGGTTATGAATTGACGGATGTAAATATGGATGGGCAATCGATTTTCCAAGGAGGAGGCTCAGATGTGACGGGGATTTTTGTCAATATCCTCTCTTTCCCTGCCAATACTGGATTTAATCGTAACTATGTGATTAGTGGTCAATTACCATAATAATTTATCGATAATATTGGATTTTCGAGAGAGAATATAGATATTTGCAGTCCTGTAATTAGAACCTCATAAAGAATTAGAATATAATGGCACGAGTTTGTCAAGTAACCGGAAAGCGTACCATCAGTGGAAACCACGTTTCTAAGGCCCACAACAAGGTAAAACGCGTTTTTAAACCCAACATTCAGAAGAAGCGTTTCTTTCTTGCAGACGAAGACCGTTGGGTTACGCTCAAGGTCTCCGCTAAGGGTATGAAGATCATCAACAAACGCGGCATCGAAGCCGTCGTGAAAGAGCTACGTGCTGAAGGTCACAAGATCTAATTCAATTCTGTTAATAAAATATTAAGCACTCAAATTACGCTGGTAATTTGGGTGCTTTTGTTTTTCTTGGGGCAACCTAGGCCCCTCTTTGTCAGATGTAATAGGTATAATCCCAAAAACAAGGCTTTGCTATGCAGCAGTTTCTGATCGCTTTTCTCTTTTTATTATTGACGACCACCCAACTTCAAGCTCAAATACCTAGCCGCTCCGGCGCCACAGCACCACAGGAGTCTAAAGCGCTTTTGCGCAGCTTCCCTTGTGGCGGCAATACGGTATCAGACGAAGGTTTTGAGGATATGGGTCTGCCCACAGGTTGGACAGCACAAGATGGGGATAATCTCACCCCACGATCTGAAATTCAATTTATTTTCCCTCAGGGTGGTTGGCAGTCGATCATTGATTTCAAAGACTCCACCAATAGAGCCATGGCTTCCCCTTCTTGGTACCAAGACACGGTTGGCCAAAGCAACGACTGGTTGATCTCCCCCCAGCAAATTACCGTGCCAGCAAAGGTTTGTCTCTCTTGGTATGCGTATTCACAGGATCCTAATTTCCCTGAAAGCTATGAGATTCGCGTTTCGACCACTACCCCTGACGAAGCAGGTTTTTTGGCAGAACCAGCTTTGGCGACAGTTGAGGGTGAAGGTTCCGATCTCAATTATCGCTCCACTAGCCTCGATCAATACAAGGGGCAAGACATCTATATCGCCGTTCGTCATACGACCACTGATGGTTTTGCCTTGGTATTAGATGATTTTCGT
>JBCCQN010000307.1:0-7150 GCA_039024315.1 Bacteroidota bacterium | reverse complement strand
CCGTAGGGCATGAAGGCGAAGGCGAAGACTTGAAGATGGGCATCAATCCATTAAATGATGAGCAAGCCAAGGTCTACGGTCTCGGCCGCAATTGTGGAGCAACTGTCTTTGCCTATGAGCGCGATGGTAAAAGCTACATCAAAGTCTGGGGACTTGAATTCGAGCGGATGGAGTGAATTGTTGAATTGTTGAATTGTTGAATTGTTGAGTTGTTGAGTTGTTGAGTTGTTGAGTTGTTGAGTTGTTTAGTTGTTGATTCAATAATTCAACCCTTCAACCCTTCAACCCTTCAATAATTCCTCTCTACCACTCTTTTTCCCAAAGATATCCATCCATCCAAACTCGTAACATCCCCTTTCGACCTGATCCCATAATCGGTGTCGGAAGGGGAAAACTAAAGCCCGCCGCTTCTGGTTTGAGGACCCTGAAGTTGTATTCAACTAAGCCACTGCGATCAGGTCGTTCATAGTGATAGTAGATGGTGCGCTGCTTCGCAGAACGCTTAGTCTCAGTTTTTGGGAGGAGGATCGTAATTTTATTTTCAGCTAGCTGAACGTCAAATTTTGCAGGATTGCTATACTGTTGAGCTTTGAGTCCAACTGCTTTCGTAGCCTGGGGGACTCCATAGCCATGAGCGTAGTCATAATACGGATAGAGATGCCCACTTTGCTCTAGCTTCTGAAAGAGCTCCTTTAAAGTTAAATCTGGATAACGCTCCTTCACACAGGCGGCAAAACCCGTCACCAATGGCGTGGAAAAGGAGGTTCCGTAAGTCTCCGAAAGCGGGGAAAGCCCATCCAAGGTAGCCACATGCCCAGGGGCCGAAAGATTAGGTTTGCGTTGTCCGGCAGCATTTGGTCCGTAAGATCCAAAGCTAATATGAATGGGCAACTCAGCCTCAGTACCGCCAATGGTCAAAACGTCAGGATGATCTGCTGGGGCATTGAGATAGCGCCACTTACCATCTCCATCATTGCCTGCGGCATTGACCACTAGTATGCCTTTGGCCGCAGCCATTCCTGCTGCGCGACTGACAGGAGCCGTTTTGCCATCCATATCTTCAGTCGAATAACGCTTATTGGTGTACCCCAAAGAAGAACTGATCATATCAGCTCCATTTTTGTCCGCCCATTCCATGGCGGCCAACCAATGATCTTCTTCAATCGCTTTTTCGAAGATACCATGTTCTGTTCTGGCTAAGAGGAACTCCGCATTGGGAGCTGCCCCAATCAAACCGCCATTATACTTACCCGCGATACAACCCAACACATTGGTGCCATGGCGACTATGGGCATACGCATTGTCATCACCTTGATAGAAGTCCTGCGTAGCAATGATTTGATCGTTCTCGTAGAGATGATCAAAACCACGATCGATATTGACGCCGCTAAAGCCTGCATCCAAAACGGCTATCCGCACCCCTGCCCCGCTTAAGCCCTGCTTGGCAAAGTAGCTTAATTCCATCTGCCTTCTTTGCTGCCTCAGCAGCTTTTCCGCATTGCCAACTATCCCTTCCAAAACCGGATTTTGGGTTAGCTGCATTTGGCTCAAGGCTTCAATGCTAGCCACACATTTAAGCGATTTAATTTTAGTGACAATCGCAGGGCTTGCCTCCACACTGACAGCATTGAACCAACGGAGAGGATGGCGGATCTCAGCGCCCGTGTTACCTAATGCAGTCAAATATGCCTCTGAAACAGGCCAATCTGACTCATCACACAAATCTAGGCCCTCAAGTTCTCTGCGTGCAATCGCCTTGTCGTCTAAATAGCTATGCGGATCGTATTGACTGCCTGCCTTATCCTTGAAATACACCAGATAGATATCCTGAGCCGAAATACTAAGGGGCAAACACAGCAAAAGCGCAAGCAAAAACTTCATAATTCGATCAATTTAGCTCCCAAGATAGGGGGAAATTCTCTTAGCTACAGCGACTATTTGAACTGAAAACTAAAGCTTCTGTTTGTTTGCCACCATAGCTTCCTCAATACCGAGGCTTTGATGCCGAGAGGGATAAGCGTTCCGCGTCCCGAAAGCTTTCGAGTAAACCTTAAAAAAAGCCGAACCGATAGAAAAACTCCTACTTCAAGATCGCTGGTAAAATATAATCTCGCATGATGATCTCTGGCTGAAAAAAGCGCCCATTACGATAATTAGCCGATGTGATGACCGCTACCAGTTCTAACTCTTCGATCACAAAAACATATTGACCTCCCGCCCCACGCGCCTCCACCGACGCAATCGTCTTACCGTTGATTTCGTAATTACGGTGCCACCAATAATAGCCATAGCCGTTTTTGTCATTGGTGTTGACGAGTGGCAGATAGTTTTGCATAGAAGCTTCGATCCAACTAGCAGGCAGGATTTGCTCTCCCTCCCAAAGTCCTTGATTGAGGTATAACTGACCAAACTTGAGCATATCTTTTGGACGCATGAGAATGCCGCCACCTTGATAAACTTGATTGTCAGGAGCGATCTGCAAGACATAAGCTTCGATCCCCAAAGGATGAAAAAGCTTTTCGTGCTGATACATCCCCAAATCCTTGCCCGTGGCTTCGTGTAGCATGGTTCCGACCAAAGCAGGATTCGCAGAACTATAATTAGCCACCGCACCGGGCTCGTTGATCATCGGCACAGAGAGGATGGTTTTGGTCCAATCAGGCGTATTTTGATATTGGTCTTCAGAGCCTGGAGAAGTGCGATCGATGCCAAAATCTATGGCGTCAAGCCCGGAGCTCATGGTCAACAAGTCATACAAACTGATCTCTGATTTACGTTTATCGTCCTTCAATAAGGGAAGGTATTTCTCCGGCAGGTAATCAGCCATCTTTGCCTCTACCCCCGAGATGTATCCGTCTGCGATTGCCACCCCTGCTAGGGCTGAAGCCATACTTTTTTGCATAGAGCGCACCTGATGAGGATTTTCTGGTCCATAGCCATTGAAATAGTTTTCGTAAATCAATTTCCCCTCCTGGGCGATTAGGACCGCATCGGTAAAAGTCAGGGTGCCTGCTTCTATGTCTTTCACCATTTTTTGCATAGGGGCCGGATCGAGATTTTTGGCTACCCCTGCGGGGAACGATTGGTCGATGGCCTTTGGCTGGAAGGGATCTGCAGCATAATCGGGGTAGGCAAAGCCCACTGGAAAATCACCTTCAAAAGGAGTGAGACTTGTTTCCGTTAGCACTTGATCACCAACTAGCCATTGGAGGGTCATGCCGTTCTCTGCAAGAGTCGCCTTCATCTCCATCCCGGTCAAAAAATCAAAAAAGCGAATTCCGCCTTCGGCATCTTCCTCAAATCCAGTAGCGAAGGTGCCGGGAAAGCGTCCTTCATCAAAAAAGGGGTAAATCTTCGGCACTCCCTCACTTAGTTCAATAGCAATATATACAGTTGCAGGCTCCATTAGGGGCGTATGCCAAGGCCACCAGCGCCCTAACCAGGCTTTTCCTTGGCCAGTCAATGGTAAAGAGTATTCATAGCAGCCGAGTCCGCGGATGAAAGCGTATTTAAGCATCCCTTCCTCATCACATTGACCCTTAAATTGGAGTGGGCCCAGTTTTGCTTCAACTATACCCCCTGAATCTACTTTTGCGGGGGACTCCAAAAGAATTTTACCGTCTTGGACCAGCTCAATTTGGTACTGATTGAAAGCAGTAATGGTCGCCATCACCTCTAATGACAAGGCTTGGGGATCTTGAATTTGCCCTTTCCAGCTCCCTTCCCATTTTGCATAGTCGGACTGAGAAAAAAGACTTTGGAGGATCAGGAGTAGAAAGAGGCTTGTAATGAATCTCATAGCTAGGAATTAACATGCTGATTTTCTCCTCTACCGTAGCCGATAGAGAAATGTTTCCATTCCAATTACACAAACTGAGAATTGGCAAAATTGTACAGGATTAAGCTTGCAAAAACTTTTTGCGGTATTGGAGAGGAGAATAGCCAAATGCTTGCTTAAAAGTGCGGCAAAAATGACTCTGGTCGCTAAAGCCGCTGTTATAGGCGATTTCGGTAAGACTAGATTGAGCGTTCCGCATAGCGGTCAGGGCCCGACTCAGCTTCAGTTTTCGTCGATATTGGCCCATGGTACAGCCGAGAACCCTAGCTGATTCCTGACACAAATAGACAGGATGCACATTCAAAAACTTGGCGATCTCCTCCAGGCTCAGGCTTTGGGTTTCTTCATGGAGGATATTTTGCAACTTATTGCGCCAGGAAGGGCCTTGAAAAATTTGTTTGGAATCCTCCCCCATCAGTTGCAAAACCAGCGCATCGATACTGAGACTCGCTTCTTCATCATATAGCAAAAACTCTCGATAGATTTGCTCAAAGAGTAGGTGTTGCTGGGGATGTTTGATCAAGCGACTGCCCACTTCTTTTTGCGGCTTCTGATCGTAGCGGGCAAACCAGTTTTGATGGATTTCGAGCTGAAAGCCTCTGGTAAAAACATCGGGCTTATGATTGCAGTGTGCTTCCTCTGAATAATGATAATGCAGGCTGCCCGTCTCTAAATGATGGGTTTGTTTACGGTCTGTAACGCCTAATTGCCCCGTCAGCAGATAGGCAAAATAAGCATGCTCATGATAGTGCCAATCCACATAATTGTGGGTATAAACCAAATCTGTGAGCAGGAGATCAGGTAGATTGAGGCGGCGATTGGATTTGCCAAAGTAGGCTCCGAGCTTAAGGGCTTGCATCATCACAAGGATGCGCCTTCTTTACAAAAGTTGCAAGGCAGCTAAGCCTTCTTTGATGCGAGCGAGGCCTTCACGGAAATAATTTTCCTCCGCGCCTATGCCGAGTCGCAGATAGCCTTCCATGCCAAAGGCGCTACCCGGTACCACAAAAACACTATGCTTTTCACGCAAGTAATCAGAGATTTCGGCTGAGCGTTTTGCGAAGCGATAAGACATAAAAGCCATCCCCCCTGCCTGAGGAGGAATCATATCAAATGAATTACCAAAACCTGCCTGCCAGTTTTGGAGGATATCCAAGTTTTGATTGAGTAAGTGGCGCGTACGATCCAAAATCTGCAATCGTAAATCTGGTTGAAGCACTCTGGCGGCCACTTTATGGCTCAAGACGCTCGCCGTGATCGAAGTATAATCGTGATAGCTCCAAGCCTCATCAATAATCTCTCTAGGACCGACTAACCAGCCAACGCGTAAACCCGGCAAAGCATAAGCCTTGGAGAGGCCGCCATTGACGACCACTTTGTCATACATGCCGATAAAACTGGGGCGCTCTACCCCATCTAGCTCAGCACCGCGATAAATCTCATCGGCATAAATCCAAGCACCGACCGAGTCCGCTAAGCGCACAATCTCTTGCATCTCAGATTCGGTCAAAACCGCCCCCGTAGGATTATTGGGATGACAAAGGGCGATCATTTTGGTTTGCGGACTGATCAATTCAAAGAGTTCACTGATGTCGGGTGCCCAGTCAAATTCAGCCTTGAGGTTAAAGCCTTTCACTTCACAACCCATATCCTTGACGATGCCCCAGATCTGCAAATAATTGGGCAGCATCACCAATACCTCGTCCCCCGCTTTGAGCAGGCTTTTCATCGCTACGAAATTGGCTTCTGAAGAACCATTGGTTACCAAAACTTGCTCACGATCAACGCTGCCTTCTGGGTAAAGTTTGGCGATTGCTTCCCGTAATGCAATGGAGCCATTGGTTTGCCCATAACCGAGAGAAAGTTCCAGCAAAGCGTTAAGTTCGTCGGGATTGAGCAGTTCTTTAAGGCTATAGGGGTGCACGCCACTCTCCGTCAAATTGTATTCAACGGTATTTTCGTAGAGAGACTGAATGCGCTCGAGAATGAAGGTTTCCAATGATTTGTTGATTTATTGAGTGGGTGAATTTTTGATGGGTTGAGGGGAAACATCAACTCCTCATCCATGCAACACTTCTTTTTTAAGTTTTTCAAGACCGATTTTACGGCCGCAAAGGACAAGTACTACTTTTTTACCAGCAAAATCTGAAGCCCGTTTTCGCAGGGAAGCGATAGAAAGTCCGGCCGCCCCTTCGACGAGGTAATAATGCTTTTCGAGCAAAAATAGCATTGCCGCGCGAATTTCCGCCTCGCTTACCATTATATAATCATCAACAAATTGCTGGCTGAGCCCAAAAGTGATACTATCATGCTCCATGCCACCAGCTGTACCGTCAGAGAGCGTAGGTAATGAGGGAATGTCCACCACCTTGCCTGCTTTGATGGATTCGTACATTACAGCCGAGTTTTCGGGCTGGCAGCCGATTTGAAGTACCTCCGGACGAGCCGTTTTGAGATAACCAGCGGTTCCGCTGATAAGTCCTCCCCCACCTACTGGGGTAAAAACTGCATCTAATCCTTCCATCTGCTTATCGATCTCTAAGCCCATAGTGCCTTGGCCCGCGACGATTTCAGGATCATTGTAAGGAGAAATGAAGGGAATCCCTTGTTCTTCAGCGGTTTTGCGAGCCAATAACTCAGACTCTATCGGATCGTCGCCATGATAAATCAATTGAGCGCCATAAATCTCCATGGCCGCGGCCTTGGAAGGAGAAACTTCATTGGAAACATAGACTTGACAGTTCACATTGAGCTTTTGCGACATATAGGCCACAGCAGCCCCATGATTGCCGGTAGAAGCCGTAATGATCCCTTTTGCGGCTTCCTCAGGCGAAAGCGAAAGGATTTTATTGGCCGCCCCACGTAGCTTAAAGGAACCCGTGCGTTGCAAATGCTCCAATTTGAGCCAGACCTCAGCCCCAGTCTCCTGACTAAGCCAAGGCGAATATTCTATAGGAGTCTCGAGGATATAAGGTCTGATCTTCTGTTCCGCAACCGTTACCGCCTGATGGACATTCATATTATTTTGCGCTTTCTGCTAAATTAGTAAAAGCGTCTAGCTTTGAAATTTTCGAGACCGATATGATCAAAAATCCCGTCCTCCGCATCCATCCCAAAGATAATCTTCTCGTGGCCCTCAGTGATTTGGAGGCTGGTTACGAGTATGGCGATGGTGAGTTGGTTTTTCCACTCGTGGAACGCATCCCTCAAAAACAGAAGTTTACCAGAGAGGCGCTAGCCAAGGGGGAAGCCGTTTATCTTTATGGCGTCTTGGTCGGAAAGACGCAAACGGATCTGCCGCAAGGAGCCTTG
>JBCCQN010000306.1:0-7280 GCA_039024315.1 Bacteroidota bacterium | reverse complement strand
TGAATGCGTTCGGAGGGGCGGTCTGGAAATCTTTCTGTGATTTTTACTAAAACGGCGATGGCATCT
Organism: Bacteroidota bacterium; assembly: GCA_039024315.1. GTDB lineage: Bacteria > Bacteroidota > Bacteroidia > J057 > J057 > JBCAWW01. Next base: position 7,214 of record JBCCQN010000306.1, on the reverse strand, counting down.
TTATATTCGCCTCTTTCTTCATAGGCTTGTTGGAGGATTTGATAATACCAGTAATTTTCTGGATTACCCTCTACCGCCTGATTGGCATAGATGACTGCCTGTTCATATTCTCTTTGGGCCAAACTTAGTTTAGCTAGATTATACTTAGCGGCATGATTTTGAGGGTCCAGCCTCACTACTGATTCAAAAAGTTCCTTGGCTTTACTATAATCACCCCTGACCATTTGGGTGGTAGCTTCAACATACTGCTGCCTGATTTCTACTTGTTTGGCGTCCAGTACATTAGGATCTGTTTTGCTGACAGTCTGTGGTTTAGGGCTTTGGGTAGTTTGCTGCGTAGTTTTACAGGCCAAAAGACTGCCCAGCAAAAAAATATATAAAACGAATAAGCGCATTAACTCCAAGGTTTATCTTATAAAATACATACTATTTGCCGGTATGTCCAAAGCCACCTGCTCCTCTTTCTGTCTCACCTAATACCTCTACTTCTTCCCATTGCACTTGCTCATGTTTGGCAATAACCATCTGAGCAATTCTCTCTCCCTTCTGGATTTCAAAATCTTCTTGACCCAAATTGATCAACAAAACCTTGATTTCCCCACGGTAGTCTGCATCTATGGTCCCAGGGGAGTTGGGGATGGACAATCCATGTTTGATCGCCAAACCCGACCTTGGTCTTACCTGCGCTTCATAGCCGATCGGCAATTCGATAAAAAGGCCGGTAGGCACCATCGTTCTCGCCATAGGGGCTAGCACAATGGGTTCCTCATTATTGGCCCGCAGATCGACCCCTGCAGAGGCCGGAGTCGCGTAATGAGGCAACGGATTATCCGAGCGATTGATGATTTTTACGCGTGTTACAGACATTTTTCGAGTTGTTGAGCCAATTGAAAATCATAATCAGTTAGCCCGCCAGCATCATGTGTACTGAGACGAACGTGTACTTTATTATAAACGTTTGACCATTCGGGGTGATGATTGGCTTTCTCGGCATAAATCGCAGCTTTTGCCATAAAACCAAAAGCATCAATAAAGTTTTCGAAGAGGTAGGTTTTTTCTATCCCGCTGTCGCGGAACGCCCAGCCGGGGAGCTCCTTGAGCTGAGCTTCGGCACTATGAGCATCATAAGTTTTCATATCTATAGACTGGCTTTGTAGCAAGTTAGGTAGCTTTAGCGTATTTTACCTAATGTTCTGTTTTCTAACATAACCTAAAAACTATGAAATTAAGATTTTGGCTTTTTTCAATGGCCATGATTGGGGCAATTTTTGCCTTAGCTGCTAAAGGAGATGCTACAGTTTCTGGCAATATCCTTAATGCTAGTGGTGGAGAAATCTCTCTCAGTTATAATGCAAATTTGGTAGGCTACAATTTGGCTGAGCTAAAGGCTGAATTGAGTGAAGATGGGCAGTTTACTTTCGAGATGAGCCTTGACCGAGGCCGACAATTATTATTGGTTTACAATGGCAAGAGACAAGCGATCTATGTTTATCCCGAGACTGATCTGCAATTGTCATTTGATCTCGAAAATTTTGGTAAGGAAGGAGAGGTCAGTGGTACTGGCGATGGCGTGATTGCTACCCAAGCTTTGATGAGCTATGAGCAGCAATTTGGCCGCGCGATTATTGGTGCCGAGCAGCGAGAATACTTGCAAAGTCCCTCCGCCGAAAAGATGATCCAATATGCCCAAGGATTGAAAGAACGACAGCTTGCTTGGTTAGAAGAATGGCAAGCCAATGAAGCGGTACCTGCATCATTTTTGGCACAGATGGAAGATCATATCAATTATGGTTACGCCAATTTCCTCTTCACCTACCCGAGGTACTATGCCTATTATCAAAAGCTAGAAGAAAACGAAGAAGTCCCATTGCCAGAAGATTATTACGACTTCCTCAATGATCTCAAAACGCAGGATGACCAAGCTTTGTACTCAGGAGATTATCGCTCTTTTACGACTTCTTACTTAAACTATAGGCACCAGCAGGAGCAAGCAGAAGATGCTGAACACTCCTTATTTGCCTTGCTCGAGACTGCCAAAAATCTTTTTGAAGGCAGTACTCTAGGCTATGTACAAGGAACCTTGATCGTAGAGGAAATGAAGTATAGCAAGGTGGAGGATGGTCTTAAAGCCTATCCAGAGTACATCAAACAAGATTATGCTGAGATGTTCCTTGCCGAAGTAAGACCTACTTATGAGATTACACTAGCCCTTTCTGCGGGAAATCCTGCTCCTAGCTTTACACTCATGAGCAAGGACGGCGATGAGGTTTCTCTCGCCGATTTTGAAGGTAAAGTAGTCTATTTGGACTTTTGGGCTAGCTGGTGCGGCCCTTGTATTGCAGAAATGCCCTATGGCAAGAAGCTTAAAGAAAAGCTAAAGGGTGAGGATGTCGTTTTTGTTTACATCTCGATTGACGATACGAAGGAGGCTTGGGTCCAAGGACTAGAGGATAATGAGATGGAAGGTGTACAGCTTTGGACTCCAGGCTGGCAAACAGAGGTGGTTACTTCATATGGAGTCGAAGGGATCCCCAATTACTTCCTGATCAATCGAGACGGAACCATCAATATGCCCAATCCCGATCGCCCAAGTGGTGAAGGGGTCGAAGCCCAAATTAGGGCTGCACTGGAGCTGGATCTTGATGCCGATAAATCTAGAAAATAATTCATTTGCCTTGAGCGCTAAATAGCAAAAGCCCTGTCAGTTTTTATTGACAGGGCTTTTGCTAAATTAGGTACTTAGACAAAAGTAGTTAGTATTAAGACCTAGTAAAGTTTAGCTATATGGTTCAGAGATACTTTCTACTCTGTCCTTAAATTATGCTTAATTGTTGCTACTTCCAGCACCGGCAGGTGCGGCAGGCTTCTTGATTTCACCGCGGAAACGCAAAATCTGGTTCGTGCCTTCAAAGTTGCCAGTAACTGTTACCGCTTTGCTTTGAACACCAGATTTACCGGTAGAGTTAAACTTCACTTCAATGAAGCCTTCTTCACCTGGGGCAATTTCTTCACGAGACCACTCTGGAGTTGTACAACCACAAGATGGCTTGACACGCGTGAGTTTTAAAGGCTCAGTACCATTATTCTTGAAGCGAAAAGTATGGCTGACAGTTTCGCCTTGGGTAATGCTACCAAAGTCGTGTTGAGTCTCAAACCACTCTACAGAAGTAGGAGCCATTTCCTTAGCCTGTTGAATGTAAGCAGGCTGTGCCGGTGCTGCTGGCTTGGCTGGTTGAGCTGCTACGCCACTACTTTGGGGCGCAAGTTGTACTTCTGCGGCAGGTTTGGGTTGCGGAGTAGCTTGAGGTTGCTCGGCAGCGGCGGCGCTTTTTTGACGAGCCTCTTCCGCACGTGCAGCGGCCTCAGCTTTTTTCGCTTCCATAGCCACATAAGCATCGCGCTTACGAGTCGCATAACGCAAAACTTCCATTTGCATCTCCTCGGGCATTTCTTTCAATACCGACTTGAGCTCTTTCTTTACATTGACTTGATCAGCCGTTTGCGCAAAAAGGCTTTGGCTACTTAGCATCAATAGCATGCTAAATGCTATAAAAATCGTAGATGAAATTTTTTTCATGATTATAGTTTAATCTTATTACCGCAAATAAATAAAAATTAGAGCATATCCGAACTGCATTGCTCCCATTCTCTAACGTTTTCTTTGCTTAATTCGCATCCCATCATTTCTTTTTTTTGCCCGTATAAATAAAATGATGGCCCCAATTTTAATACAAGATATCTTTTGTCGTCAATATCCTGAGCTAAAAGAGACCCAAAATCAAAAATCATAGCGCTTGCTTAGATATTTATATCCCTAATAGTAGGCTAAGCTAGTATATTTGTAAATATAAAATTGAACATATGTCGCAACCGACAACTCAACATATAGAACTCAATGTCAAAGGCATGACTTGTGCCAATTGTGCTATGGGCATTGAGCGATACCTCAAAAAGGAAGGTCTGAACGATATTCAGGTCGATTTTGGCAATGAGGAAGTGAGCTTCGAGTTGGTAGAACCCAACAAATTGCCTGCTTTCATCAAAGGAATCGAAAAATTAGGTTTTGAAGTCGTTAAAAACGATGAACAAGCCAACGGCATGAGTGCGGTGGAAAAGTATTTTTATATCAGTCTTCCCTTTACCTTTCTGCTGATCCTAGCCATGTTTTTACCCCCTGGAATCCTAGATAATCCATGGTTACAGTTTGGACTCGCTTTACCAGTGTATCTGCTGGGAATGTATCATTTTGGTCGCTCAGCTTGGTTTTCTTTAAAATCGGGGGTTCCCAATATGGATGTGCTCATTTCTATTGGTATCACGGCTGCCTTTGGTTATAGTCTTTATGGCACAATGACGGAGGCTGGATCGGACTTCCTTTTTTATGAGACTGCGGCGACTATCGTGAGCTTAGTCTTACTCGGTAATTTGCTGGAACAAAAATCGGTACAGAGAACGACTTCTGCTATCAAAGATCTGAGCGATTTACAGCCTACGATGGCTCAGCGTCTGCTTATTTCACCCTCCGGGGAACGCTTAGAAGAAATTGCTAGCAAAGAGATCAAAAAAGGAGATGTATTGATCGTCAACGAGGGCGATCAGATTGCCGCCGATGGCATTCTACTTGCGGGTGAGGTTGAAGTCGATGAATCTATGATCAGTGGTGAAAGCTTGCCCGTGCCTAAACAGCTTGGAGATAAATTGATCGGCGGAACGATTTTGGTTTCGGGCAACCTGAAAATGGAAGCGACTGCCATTGGCAAAAAAACTACCTTGTCGATGATTATTGATCTGGTCAAAAAAGCCCAATCTGATAAACCCAATATTCAGCAGTTAGCGGATAAAATCAGTGCGGTCTTTGTACCAGCCGTACTTACGATCTCTTTATTGACCTTTCTACTGTCTTATTTGGTTTTTGACCTGAGCTTACAATTAGCCATCATCAACAGTGTCGCTGTATTGGTGATTTCTTGCCCCTGTGCCATGGGTTTAGCTACTCCTACCGCTGTAGTAGTGGGGATTGGTCGAGCTTCCAAAAAAGGGATTTTGATTAAAGGAGGCAGAACCTTAGAGGCTTTTGGCAAGGTCCAAAGAATGGTTTTTGATAAGACTGGAACCTTAACTACCGGCGCTTTTACTATTGCCGATTTTGAGGCTGAGGACGGCCTCGCCGAACGCTCAAAATCTATCATATTAGCTTTAGAGCAGCGATCTTCGCATCCAATCGCTCGTTCGCTAAGCAGAGCCTTGAGCGATCATGAGGCAGCTATGCTGATTGGAATCAAGGAAGTAAAAGGTAAAGGAGTCGAGGCTTATGATGATGAGGGTAATCATTATCAATTAGGCAGTTTTCGCTGGCTTGGAACCGAAGAGATAGAAGCCGGCTATGATCTTTATCTTTTCAAAAACACTGTCCTCCAAGCCAAACTTAAAATACAAGATGAAATCCGTCCTGAAGCTCATACCATGATGGATTACTTAAAGAGCAAAGGCATAGAGACGGTTTTGCTAAGCGGCGATCGTAAAGAAAAATGTAAAAACATCGCCAAAGAGCTGGGGATAAGCCAAGTTTATGCTGAACAGCTACCAGAACAAAAGTTAGCCTTGATAGAGCAGTTCGCGGCCGAAAAACCTACCGCAATGATTGGGGATGGGATCAATGATGCCCCTGCCTTAGCGCGAGCGAGCGTAGGGATTTCCCTTGGCAATGCTACTGAAGTTGCCATTCAATCAGCTCAGATTATCTTACTTAACGAAAATTTACAATTGATTCCAGAGCTGTTTAAAATCAGCAAACACACAGTTTTGACCATTAAACAAAACTTGTTCTGGGCTTTTTTCTATAATGTTTTGGCGATCCCTATGGCAGCCCTTGGCTTTTTGACCCCTATGATTGGCGCTGCTACTATGGCCCTATCTGATGCCATTGTAATTGGGAATTCACTGAGACTCAAACGTAAATCACTAACATGAAGTATCAATTCAAAACCAATATAAATTGTGGCGGCTGCGTCGCTAAAATAGAAGCGTTCCTCGATGGAGAGGAAAACATAAAAAAGTGGGAAGTGGACACCACCCACGCTGACAAAATTCTCAGTGTAGAATCAGAAAGTTGGCAAGAAGAGCAAATTATCCATTTGGTAGAAAGCGCAGGCTTTAAGGCTGAAGCGCGAAAAAAAGGGATTTTTGGGAAGCTTTTTGGTTAGAGGCTGCTGCGCAGAACGCTAATTCGGTGCTTGCGATACGAGCCATTGGAGCACTTCTTCTTTTTGACCTGCTTTAAACCATTTGATATCCTTATCGCGTCTAAACCAAGTCATTTGGCGCTTGGCGTACCGCCTTGAATTACGCTTGACCAGCCGCTTTGCTTCCTCCAAACTATGCTGGTGATTGAGGTACTGCACTACCTCTCGATAGCCGATGGATTGCATCGAATTGACCTCTCTACTGATACCGGCGGATAACAAGCCTTCGACCTCAGCAATGAGGCCTTCTTCAAACATTTGATCTACCCTTTGATTGATACGCTCATACAGCTGGGCTCGCTCCTCTTGGAGGCCGATCTTAATTAGTTGATAGTGGGTGCTTTTGAGCTTGCGATTTTTCCTAAAGACGGATATGGGCGTTCCGCAAGTGCGGTAAACCTCCAAAGCACGTAAAATCCGCACTGGATTTTGGCGATCGATCTTATCAAAGGTCTCAGGGTCAACTTTGGCCAACTCCTCCAATAATGGACCTAAGCCAGCGGCTTCCCACTCCCTTCTCAATTGATTACGGATCTCATGGGAGATTTTGGGCATTGGATCGATCCCATTCCAAAGCGCATTGATATAAAGCGTAGAGCCGCCTACGGTAATCAAATGGCGGTGCTGATGGAATAACTGCTTGATCAATGCATCTGCTTCCTTTTCAAAAATACCAGCATTGTAGTCCACTTCTGGCGATAGGTGATTGATAAAGTGATGGGGAGCCTGATGCAATTCCTCAAGACTAGGTTTAGCGGTACCGATATCCATACCCTGGTAAATCTGTCGGGAATCAGTAGATATGATTTCCGTTTGGAGTTGGCGGGCAAGAAAGAGGGATAATTGGGTTTTGCCTACAGCGGTCGGGCCTACTATGGAAATAAGTTGATTCAAATTGGCATAAAGTTTGTTCTATCGTAACTGTTCAAGATCTATTTGTAAGGGGTAAATCAAATAGGTTTTTCCACCGGA
>JBCCQN010000305.1:0-7298 GCA_039024315.1 Bacteroidota bacterium | reverse complement strand
CTACCCAAGGACAGCTGAGATGAGTTGTAGCGGTGAAACAAAGATGATGCTTGTGCTTTGGCTTGATAACTAGTGGTTTATGAAAGAGTCCTAGGTGTTTTCTAGCCAAAGGCTTTTGGATAAACTACCTCACCCCCTACGCCCGTCAAGGCATTTTCTTTCAAGCCTATGACCATACAATTTTCATCAGGGACCTCAAAAGGAAGCTTAATACCATAGTTGGCGCAGATTTGATAACCAAAGCGGGGGTAATAATCAGCATGTCCTAACAAAATAATGCGTTCGTGACCAAGTGATCGGGCGATCCGATGCGCTTCTTCTATCAACATAGCTCCAATCCCCTGCCCTTGCTGTTTGGGCAATACCGCAACCGGTGCTAGGGACAAAGCAGGGTGTTTTTGATTAGCTCCTTGGATATGAATCTTGCTCAGGAGAATAAATCCTACGATTTGCTTCCCTCGTTCCGCGACCAGCGACAAAGCCGGAATAAAGGCATCGGAAGCTCGCAATCGTTCTACCAAAAACTGTTCTTGATGATCGCTATACTCTTCATTGGCAAAAGCCGCTTTGATAAGTGAGAATACCGCGGTATGATCGATTGGCTGCTCTTGTCGGATTTGAATTTTCATAATGGTCGTAAATCTCCAATTAAGTCAAAATCCTGCTATATTAAGAATAGGCTGTTGATTAGCGGCAAATAAACCACGACTAAGCTAGCAAATAAATCAATCATGAAAATGGAAAATATAAAGGGGACAGTAGCTCCCGGTTTTGAGCGCGTAGCGGAGGCTTTTCAAGCAAATTTTGCCCGTAGAGGTGAAATTGGGGCAGCTTGCTGTGCCTATTATCGCGGTCAAAAAGTCGTGGATCTTTGGGGGGGCTTGCGAGACCACAAAAGAAAGTTGCCTTGGGAAGAAGATACGCTAATACTCGTCTTTTCTACTACCAAAGGGATTGCCTCTATGAGCATCGCTTTGGCGCATAGTATGGGGTTGCTCGACTTCGACGAACGTGTCTCTCATTACTGGCCCGAGTTTGCCCAAAATGGCAAAGAAAAGATCACTGTGCGCCAGTTGATTTCCCATCAAGCAGGCTTGCCGGTCATTGACCAAAAGCTCAAATACGAAGACTTTCAAGATCCTGAGCGACTAGCGGGTATCATTGCAGCGCAAAAGCCCCTTTGGGAAGCCGGTACTAGGCATGGTTATCACGGTATCAGTCTTGGTTGGTACGAGAGTGAGTTGATCCGCAGAGTAGATCCCAAGCAGCGCCGTATCGGGGCCTTTTTTGCCGATGAAATCGCCGCTAAGCTCGACCTAGAATTTTACATTGGCCTGCCAGCGGAGATTCCCGATAGTCGTATTGCTCAACTCAAGCCTTTGAAAATTTGGAAAATGCTTTTCAATATGGATAAGTTGCCGCGAGAGTTTGCGATGCAAATGATCCGTCCTTGGACCCAGACCGCCAAGACCTTTAGCAATCCCGCCGTCTTCCGTAATCTCCATAATCTCAATCTCCGCAAATGGCAAAACTTTGAATTGCCGGCAGCCAATGGAGTGGGTTTGGTCCGCAGTATCGCCAAAGCTTACAGTGAGTTTGCTACTGGAGGCAAAGTTTTGGGCCTCAAAGACGAAACTTTGGCAGCCTTATATCCGCCGGCTCAAATTCCACCAGCAGGTGCAAAAGATGAAATTTTGCGGTTTGATACTGCTTTTTCTTTGGGTTATTGCAAGCCTGCCCCTGGTATGCAGTTTGGCAGTAGTACCAACGCCTTTGGCACTCCTGGTGCGGGCGGGTCTTTTGCCTTTGCCGATCCTGATAAGGAGCTTAGTTTTGCCTATGCGATGAACCGGATGGGATATTATTTGATCGATGATCCGCGTGAGAAAGCACTACGTGATGCGGTTTATGAAAGCGTATCGCAACTGGTTGGAGAGGTGGTTTGATGGGCTATCTTTTGGGAGATACCTGCTGCGCAGAACGTTTATCATTAAAGGTGGGATCTATCGCCTCTAAAGATACGCGATGGTAGAGGTATATCGCTAAGGACCCAGAGATAAGCGTTCCGCGCAGCGGACAAGCTAAATACCACAATCTTCCGTACTTTTGGGTGTGGAACCACAAATGATCCCATTTATCCTCATAAGTGCTGCGCTGCTTTTGGCTTGGCTGGCTTGGCGTGGCATAAGCCGTGGGGAAGTACAAGGGACCTACAATAAGCAGAGTACCAAAGACCCTCGCTTCTATCTCAGGGTAGCGGCTTACGTGCTCGGGGCGATTTTATTTCTTGTCTTAGCAGTTAGACAATTGTTGGAGTTTTATCCTTGGTATTGGTTGGCTGCAATTGTGATAGGGATTGTAGGCCTAGGATTTTTGCTGGCAAGGGTACCGGCATGGCTGCGCAACACCAAAGAAAGAGCACTACAACCCCTACAAAAGCCTCTCAAAGACATTCCTGTCCAAGCCGAAGAAGTGAAGTTATGGTCGCTGGCGGCGATTGCGTTTTATGCTAGACTCCGTGGCTGGAAGGACAATACCCTTCAGCTCAAGAGTAAGGCCCGCGTCATGGCCAAAACCATCCTCCGTGATGAATGGGAAATCTCGGATCTCGAAGACTTCGAAGAGATTCAAGATTGGCTGCTGGAAACTGGTCATCGGCAAGGCTTTCGTGCGCTCGTCAATGCGGTCGATCAAATGTCTGATCAGGGACTTTTGATGTATGCACAGGAGGTGCAGGCTGGTACTCGTACACTCGAGGACGGAGCTGAGCCAGAGGAAATTATCCATCGTCTCAGATTGATCAAGGAAGATGCGGAGCGCTTGCGTATGAATGGTTTTTTAGCTTGGGATCTACTACGGTATCTCGACAATTGTCGCCTAGCTTATCTTGCTGGATATTTGACGCTAGAGGAAGCCGAAAGTGCTATGCATGCGGCTTCCCAAGTGCTACAGAGCCGTTTTTCGAGCTGGCGGGAGCTCGCAGATAACTTTTTGTTGGGCCGTGAGTTTTGGTCGATCAAAGCGAGTCGAGAGGATGGTTCGCTTTACCGCAACGCTATCTCCAAGCTTTTTGATGATCCAGAAAGCCTTTGGCACGAGATACCCTTCAATTTGGCCTTGGCTAAGTAGGTATGCTTGATTAGGTGCAATGATCTAGTTTGGGGGACTGCTTCGCAGAACGCTTATTTTTGCTATATGATTGATTCCTCCCCCTTAATCCCCCTCCTAAGGCTACGGTTCTGTCACATCTCCTTCATTGGTTAGTAAGCGCCATCCTTCAAAGGTCATGTTGAACCGTTTGAGCCCACGAAACAGGATAATGGGTCCAGGCGGTCTTCGACTGGGAATCCCTTTCCATCCGCCCATTCTTGCGAGTATCCACGTCGCCCAGCTCAATTGATCAGGTGGGTAAGGATTTTGCTGTTTGGCGGTTCGGCCTTGGTATTTTCGATCGAGCGCCTTGAGGCATTGTATTTGTTGGGGCTCAAAAACCGTTTCGATCGGCTGTCCCTCCATTTGGTCGCGTGCTAATAAGAGCTGCATGACCTCAAAAGAGGCTTTGATCGTCGTCAGGCTTTGCTTGAGGATAGAGTCTAGATATTCTAACTCCGTTTCTTCGATGGCAAATCCCTTTCGTTTGCTGATCCGAAACAGTTGCTCAATCATCCATCTTTGTCCATACCATTGGATAATTTGATAGGCCTGCTCAAACGTGCCAATCGGATGGGTAGTCAACAAGAGCCAATCGAGAGGATCTTCCCCTTCCGGGACGCTCTGGGGCAATTCCTGCGCATGAACGAGATAATAGGGGCGTTGATGCTGGGGAAATCCATCCAGTTCTACCTGAGCAAAACGAACTTCCATCTGGGCTTGGCGAGCCTGCCGCTTTTGTGCTTGATTGCGACTGTAGTTTCGCCGTTTGAGTTCCCGTAGGGCAAAGCTATATTGTCCAGCAGGCGCTTGAGCGGCAAGATATTCTCGGATTTTCATCCCTGTCTCACTGGCTTGATGGCCGATCACCTTACGGTTATGATTGAGTCGAATGATGGCTTCTGCAGGCCACTTTTGAAGGCCTTGCCAGACATCCAATGTATCGGACTCCGCATCAAAAATGAAGGTTTGGCAGGATGCATCGGAGAGCACTTCTAGGCTCTTTTCGATCCCCAAGGCCCATTTGTAGGACTCTTTTTCTGACCAGGGCCGCGAACGACGTGCGCGATCTCGCGCTTGTTTACTCCCTTGTGCTGGGGCCCGATTCCACACCATCAGGTCGCTAAGGCCCAGACCATGACCACTTTCTGCATCGAGGCACATACTCACATGCATATGAAAACCGGGCGTTTTATTATCGCTCAGCACGCCCACTCGTTCTTGATCACGGATATGAGCGAGCTGAGCTTTGAGAGAAATCTCGGTACTATCTCCCAAAATCAACACATGCCGCCCGCGAACCCGTGAAGCAGTAGGCGCAACTAGATGGCTAATCAGATCGGCAATTTTCACCCGTTTATTCTTGTAAAAGCGATAATAGGCAACCTCCGAGGATTGAGAAGAACTGATTTGGTGGATCACGTTACTTCCATGACTGACCATATCAGATAATAATTGATCAAAACGATCTTCTAGACGAGAGTCGCCGAATATAGCGACCGCCTCTTTTTTAAAAATTCCTTGGAACGTACCAAGGGAGAAAAACTAGCGCTCATCTCTGATTGAATTTAGATCAATCAACCTACTAAATATTTGTGACAGAACCGTAGCCTCCGAAGGGGACAAAACCTCCGGTTTGCAAAACCATTTCCCCTTTGGAGGGGGTTAGGGGGAGGAAATGATATAGGCCTTTCGACCTTTGAACGCATCCTTTCGACAGAGGTCGATAGGGCAACGAGAAATGAAAACGACAGCTTATTTCTTCAAATCCTCCAATACCCGACTAGCATTATCATTCTTTGGATTAAGCTCGAGCGACTTTTCATATGCAGCGATACCCGCTTCGATTTGGCCTAGTTTGACGAGGCATTCGCCGTAGCTATCAAAGGTATTGAAGCCTTGCGGATAAAGGCGCGTATTGAGTTCGAAGACTTTGAGAGCTTCTTCGTCTCGATTTTGTCCCATGAGCATATAGCCAAACTCATTGATGCCGCCTTGGGAGAGGTTGTATTCGGAGGACTTGAGATCCTCTGCTTCGCAGAACGCTATTACTTCCTCTATACTCTTGCCTTCATTAAGCATTTGCATGAGCTCCTTTTTGTTCATCAAGGCCTCTTTTTCACGCTGCTGGGCGAGGGTCTCGACTCCATAGGCTTGTCTTTCGGCATCAGTAATTTGGGTCGTGTCAATTTTGTAGAGCTCCCAAGGATTGTCCATGGAAGTGCGGATGTATTGGGTGCCGTAGATTTGGGGCTCATCGCGACGCATTAAGTCTCGATCGATGGCGGCGGCCAAGAGCCATTTGTTTCTAGTACTGTCAAGTTCGATGGCTTTGCGCATCATCCTGACCGCCATGCCCGAGGCCATCGTATCACTCCCATGTTGAAAAACCATCGCAGCATTAGCGTAGTCCTCTGAGGTACGCACTAAACCCGAATCAACCATCGCATAGACTCTGGCCAAGCGCACGCTATCATTTTTCATGATCTCAGACCAATTACCGCTTTGGCGGTCGCCTTGATCTTCCTTATAAATTTGCTTGAGTTCTTCGTTGTCGGCGTAGTTTTGAGTTTCTGTTTGCTTGGGAGTGGCGCAGGCAAGGAGGCCAAATAAAATCGAAAGGATAAAGATTGGTTTCATGATTTATGAGGTATTGTGATAAACAGAGCCAATGTAGGTGCGGCAGGTATGCTGTACCCACTAGAGATAAACGTTCTGCGAAGCAGTAATAAGCCCAAAAATCTTGCTAAAAATCCGTACCAGCCTCGTCTAAATCGAGCTCTTGAATCCAGACATTGCGATAGAGTACATCATGACCCTCGGCTTGAAACTTGAGGCCGCCGGGAGTATCTGTAATGCCTTTGCCGCCATCATTGCCGCCGTCTAGCCCAGAGTTAGGGCCTCCCCAAACTTGTTGAATGGCTTGGTCAGTATGTGCTTTCTCCCCATTGAAGTAAAGCGTTACGCGAGCTTTTTCGCTGAGCTTACCGTCTTTGAAGCGAGCCGCCTTGAAGACAACATCATAGGAATTCCATTGACCAAGGCCATTGTAAAACTGATAAGGCGACTCGGATTCATTGATAATCGCGCCTAGGCCATGATCGGTCGAATCACCGTCTAACACCTGTATTTCGTAGCGATTTTGCAGATAAACCCCACTATTGCCACCGGGGGCCATAATGAGGAATTCGACATGGGCGCGGAAGTCCCGAAATTTCTTCTTGGTCACAATATCCGCTGCGCCATAAATCCCACCCGCAGAAGCAGGGTCATTGGTATTGACAGCCGTCCCTTCATCTACCGGATCATCGACTATCTGCCATTTGATCGGCAGCTCTGCCGACAATCTCGGCCCCTCCCAATAAGTCCAGTTTGCGTCTAGCATCTCACGGCTACCATCAAACAACATCAGCGCATTTTCGGGAGCTTCGATGCCGACTCCGGTTTGGGTTTCAAAGCTGGGAGTCTGCACTGCCATGGATTTTTGTTCAGGTTCAGATTGAGTAGCGCTGGTTTGGCAGGCGGCTGCGCCGAAGGCTAAGACGAGCAAATAGCAAAGTTGGAGGAGGTATTTCATGTCGGAATATTGCACGAGAGTTATAAAAATAGAGAGTTCAAAAAGTAGCGAAATGATCCGATTTTCGGAATAGCTAAGCCCATAAAAAAGCGCCGACCCAAATGGATCGGCGCATATTACATCTGTCAGAATTTATTCACGTATCACTCGCTTCGAAGCGTTACGGGTTCCATCTGTAATCTTAACCATATAGACACCTTCAGGATGACTTGATAGATCGATTTGCTCGTCAATGCCGTTGACACGGCCGAGTTGCTTACGATAAATCACCGATCCCTTGGCATCATAAACTTCAATTTTCAAGTTTTCCGCTTGTAACTCAGCAGACTTGATGTAGAAGTTAGCACTCGTTGGGTTTGGATAGATATCAATAGACTGGCTAAACAGATCGTCGATATCTACCTTACCGATCACGATAGTCGTGGTATCTGAGCCACAGTTGTTAGTGGCGATCAAGGTTACGGTATAAGAACCATCAAAGGCATAAACATGCGTTGGATTAGGATCAGTAGTGGTTGGAGAACCATCACCAAAGTCCCAAACTACGCTTGCGCCCGGAGTTGATTGGTTG
>JBCCQN010000304.1:0-7346 GCA_039024315.1 Bacteroidota bacterium | reverse complement strand
TGTAATATTTCCTTACGCTGTTAATGGATTGGGAGACTGGAATTTTGGTTTTAGTGGGGATGGAGAGCGGATCGTGCTTCTCAACCAAAACCGTTGTCTCATCGATGAGGTCCGCTACAATGATTCTCCCCCTTGGCCGGTTGAAGCCGATGGTCAGGGGCCTACGCTGGCTCTAATGGCAGCTACCTTGGACAATAGCCTAGCTGGTAGTTGGGCGCCCTCCACCTGGGGAGGAGCCCTTACCGGTACCCCTGGCATGGCCAATCAAATTCCCGCACCTTGTACCGCAAATCCCACTAGTATCCTGATCTCCGAAATTTCTTATCGCTCTGCCGACACAGCAGACGCGGGCAATTGGCTAGAACTTTACAATCCGAGCAACCAGACAGTCGATCTGAGTGCTTGGATGCTAATGGATGAAGACAGCGTTTATACTTTCCCCGCAGGGACCAATATTGGCGCTCAGGACTATCTAATTGTGGCGGAAGATATAGGTGCCTTCCAAAGCCAATTCCCTACTATCACTAGTAGGCTTATTGGCAGTAGTAAACTCAACTTCAATAATGGAGGAGAACGATTGCTGCTCTATTCAGATACTAGATGTCTGATCGATTCCTTGCTTTATGACAATCAGTTTCCCTGGCCGCTGTCCTTGGCAGAGGATCAAACCACTACCATTGCCCTTATGGACCTAAATTGGGATAATGCGCTGGGGCAACATTGGGGGATCTCCTCTAGCTCACCCGCTACACCCAATCAGCTAAACTGTTTGCCTTGGCTCAGCGTCAGTCCGCCAGCACTTTGGTACAAAGCCGATCAATCGCTAGCGGATGGCACAAGCGTTCCCCAATGGGGTGATCAAAGCGCAAACGGACGAGACGCTTTGACTCTTAGCCCCAATACTCAGCCCCAATACGGCCAAGATACCCTCAACGGCAATGATTGGCTCAACTTTGATGGGCAAAGCCAGTATTTCTATCTCGATGATGTGGCTAGCTTACTCAACGACAGCTGCACCATCATCGCCCTACACGCCAATGAAAGTGGACAAGGGGGAAGCGTTCTGAGCAGCAGTGAAGGTGGATTTGAGATCACTTATGATGAAGAAGGATACTTGCTTTATCCAAACCGACAAAAGATCACCGCCGAGACTTATGATAGAGAGCCGATTATTACTAGCTACCAATATGTACCCACGCAAAGTATCAAGACCCGTGTTAATGGTAAGCTAGTCGGAAGTCTAAAACTCAAAGAGGCCCTGTCAAGTGCGGATTCTGTTTTTATCGCCCGTAGCCAAGGACTTGCCGCAGATACTATCATTTGGTTAGAGGCCGAATGTGGACAAAGAGGGAGTAAATTTCAAGCGCTCAGTGACGCAAGTGCTTCAAATGGTGGCTATCTCGAGATCCAATCTGGCAATAACGATTATAACAGTCCCGGTGATACGAGCAAGCAGGTACATTATAGTTTTAAGCTCAGTAAGGCTGGCAGTTACCGCGCCTACGGTTTGGTGCGAGCCCCCAATGGCAGTGATGATTCATTTTGGGTAAAAATAGACAATAGTAGTTGGGCCAGATGGAATGGCATCCAAAAGAATAATAATTTTATTTGGGATCAAATCCATGACGAACTCAACGGCAGCCAGGGAGTGGTCTGGAACCTTAGTGCTGGGGAGCATACACTGAGTATCGCCAGCCGTGAAGATGGTACACGCCTAGATAAACTGCTCATTACGAATCAAATCCTCAGCCCCAGTGGTCAAGGAGGACAGGCAAATAATTGTGAGGGAGCTGGTGCTGAACAGTTTTGGCAAGGTAGTGTAGCGGAATTGATGATTTTTCCTCGGCTGCTAAACGATGCAGAATTAGCTGGGGTCGAAAGCTACTTGGGGCTCAAATACGGCCTCAGTGTGGCTAATCCTCAACTGCTGGATTCTCCTTGGCTGATGCATCAAGGAGGGATTGGCAGAGATGATCGCATGTGTTTAGAGCAGCTAAGTAGTCAAAATATTGATAGCAGTGCGTTGGTCAGATTTACTGCCGAAAGTACCTTGGAGCAGGGTGCCTACTTACTTTGGGGTACCAATGGGGCAAGTTTAGATACCAACCAGGCCAAACTAGACGTTCCCGCAGGGATCCAAAAGAGACTAGCGCGGACTTGGTTTGTCCAAGCACCATTGCTCAACAGCTCACTCACACTTGCCATTGATCTAAGGGGCTCAAATGGCCCCATCAACGAGCTGCCTGCTTGGCAATTGTTAGTTTCTGAGGACAGCAACTTTTCCGAGGCCCAGATTTGGACCGGGGACAGCCTGAGTCTAGTAAATGGTATTTTACAGGTTTACGGTCTGGAAGCGTCCCAGTCGCTTTACTTCAGCCTTGGGCTGCAGGAGTATGTGCAAATATCTGCCAAAGCGATCCTGACGGCTGCTTGGGAGGCCAGCAATGGCTTGATGAGGGATGATTTACGGCTAGGGGATTGGCTGCCTTTGGATGACCCCTACATCGGGGAACGCTCAGTTGCGGACCATGTCCTAGATATTTCTGGCCCCAAAGCGGTGGTAGATTGGGTTATGCTAGAACTGCGTTCTTCTTCTGATTCTTCGTTGGTTCTTTGGCAGGAACCTCTGCTAATCGCTAGAGATGGAAGCCTTTTGGATATTTATGGCGATAGTACTTTGTACTTACCCATCAAGGCTGGCTACTATTTTGTCTCATTACGACACCGTAATCATCTTGGTGTTATGACGGCAGGCGCTACTTATTTGAGCCAAAGCGCTACTGATTTCGATTTTCGTTCGCTAACCACCCTTGGCATTCACGCCCAAAAACTCTTGAGTAGTGGCCAATATGGCCTTTGGGGAGGCGACAGCAATGGCGATGGGCAGCTGATTTTTCAAGGTGCTAACAATGATCCCACCAAAATATTTCTCGATGTTATGAGCGCTCCTAGTAATAGCACTTTTGCTCGTAATTATGTGATCAGTGGCTACCTAAACGGCGACATTAACTTAGATGGGCAACTAATCTTTCAGGGCGGTAGTACGGATGTGAGTCCCATCTTTATCAATGTCCTTACTTATCCATTGAACACTAGTTTTGCGCGCAATTATGTTTTTTCGGCCCAATTACCCTAGGCCTCGGCTTTATATTCAAGATTTCGTACCATTCAGACTCAGAATTCCCCCAAATAGGAGTGGGGACCTAGATTGATCAGCCGATTGATTTATCTTAGTGATTGGTTCAAGACCGACACATTGATGCGATTACGATTGGCATTTGAGGTATTTTTTGTGCTTTTCTTGATGGGACTACGTCCTGTCCAAGCCCAGCTTTATATCAATGAAGTCATGGCTTCCAATGCCAATGTTTTGCCAGACGGCGCAGGTGATTATGACGATTGGATTGAGATCTACAATGCCGGAGCTGTAGCCGTTGATTTGGCCAATTATAGTTTGAGTGACGATAAGCTTGATCCTCAAAAATCTATCATTCCAGCAGGCTTCCTCGCAAATACTATCGTTCCGCCCGGCGGATATCTCCTTCTATGGGCCGATGATGAAACATTACAAGGACCTAATCACCTCAATTTCAAACTCAGTGCCTCGGGAGAATGGCTAGGGCTATATGATCCACAAGGGGGCTTGCTGGATTCAATTAGTTTTCCCGCTCAAAATACTGATATCGCCTTTGGCCGTCTCACCGACGCCAATCCTAATTGGGGCTACTTAGGGATGCCGACACCGCTAAATACCAATGGTACCCTACCTGCCGAAACGCAGTCGATTACAGGGCTTGTGATCAATGAAGCTATGGCCATGAATGATACAGTCATTGTGGACGCCTTCGGCGAACGCGAAGATTGGATCGAGCTTTATAACCATGGAGCAACGGCCCTTGATATTGGCGGGATATTTTTGACAGATGACAAAGATGAACTCACCAAATGGCAGCTTGCCACCAACCTAAGCGTTCCGCCCGGCGGATATGTCAACTTTTGGGCTGACGATGATCCTGAACAAGGCACCCAACATACCAATTTCAAACTGGATAATGAGGGCGAATGGATTGCCCTCGTGCAAAGAATTGGGAGTACGGTAACGATCTTAGATTCTGTCCGTATTCCTGCCCTACCTGAAAATATCAGTTATGGCCGCATCACCGATGGGATAGGGGACTTTGAAGCCTTGCTTCAATTCAGCCCCGCAGCAAGCAATGCGGCTAGTGTACCGATGGTGCGTATTCCTCAAATCTCCCTCACCTCAGGTCGTTATGCTGAGGGGCAAAGTGTTAGCCTTACTTGCCCTACTGCTGGGGTTACTATCTATTACACCTTAGATGGTTCAAAGCCAACCCAAGCGGATTCCTTATACAATGGTGCAATCAGTATTGATGAGCATACAAGTCTGCGGGTGCGCGCCTTTAAAAATGGTTTTGAGCCTAGTCCTGTGGCCACCGCAAGTTATATGATTGATGATGGTCATAGCCTGCCAGTGTTGATGTTGGCTACCGATCCCCATAATCTGTTTTCTAGTAGTAGCGGTATCTATATCGCTGGTAATAATGGCCGTTTGGCTTATTGTGAGGATAATCCCAATGCTCATCAACCCAAAAATTATAATCAGGAATGGCTACGAAAGGCACATGTGAGTCTCATGATGCCTAATGGAGACCTACCGATATCACATGACATCGGTATCAAAATAGGCGGTAATTGTAGTCGGAGATATGCCTTAAAATCATTGACCTTTTATTTTAGGGACGAATACAGTACCGCCGGCGATAATGAGGTGCATTACCAACTCTTTCCCAATAAAGAAATCGACCGCTTTAAACGACTCTATCTCCGCAATGCTGGTGCGGGCTTCAAATCCAATATGGTAGATGATGCCATGATTGCAACTTTGGTAGAGGGAAGGCTTAACCTTGATTCCCAAGGCTTCCTACCCGTGGCAGTCTATTTCAATGGGCAATATTGGGGGATGATGTGTCTGCGAGAAAAGTTTGATCGTTTTCGTTTTGCTTATGAAAATGAAAAAATAGACAATGATAGCCTAGACATCGTGCGCAATCCGGGCCGACTGGATGGAGGACGAACCGAAGCGCAGCAACGAGCCACTCAGGGGGATACCTTAGCTTATTCGGCTCTAAAAGCTTATCTCAAAAGCCATGATGTGAGCCAAGATAGCGTCTATGAATATCTGCAAAGCCAAATAGATATCGATAATATGATCGACTTCTATGCTAATGGTATCTTTGTCGCCCAAAAGGATTGGATCTCCAATAATGTCAAAATATGGCGCGAGAGAGGCCCTAAGGGCAAGTGGCGCTATTGCACTTTTGATTTAGAGTCTGCCTTTCGGACACCTACCCACAACACCCTCCAGAGATCCATGAATCTCAACAATGCTTTGGGGAAAAACAGAGATGCCGCGATATTTTTCCGGACGCTGATGAACGGGCGCCAGGATTTTAGAGCCGAATATCTGCAACGGCAGGCAACCTATATGGAGCTAGTTTATAACAGTAACCGTTTTGCGGAAATTGCTGATAGCATCAAGGCGCTAGTCGATACTGAAATTTCTGCTCATGTAAGCCGCTGGCAATCGAGTGGTGGCTTTAGCCAGAATACTTACAATAATTCCTTCAACGCGCGAAAAAACTTTGTTAATAATCGCAAACCAGAGCTGCGGACCGACTGGGTCAACTACTTCAACCTAAGTGGGACTTATCAATTGAGTATTCCCCATGATGAGACTTCATACGGCAATGTTGAGCTTCATAGCAATGGTTTTGCCGTGCCTTATAACTATAGCGGCCAGTACTATAAAAATTTACCAATAAAGGTGGTAGCGGTGCCGCAAGAAGGGAGCTTTTTTTCGCATTGGTTGGAAAGCGGTAGTACACAAGATACCATTGAGTTTATTGGCAGTAGCGATACTAGTTTAACGCCTATCTTTATCCCTGGCCCTAAAATCACCGAGATTCACTATCATCCTCAGGACAATCCAAACGCAGAATTTATTGAGATTTACAATCCGCACACTGCTCCTTACGATTTGCATCAATACCGCTTTAGCAAAGGGATCGAAAAGACCTTTCCCCCGATCACGATAGCGCCTCAAAGTTATCTGATCATCGCTAAGGACTCGACCTTATATCAAGCTTTGGGAGTACCTGTATTGCAATGGGAAAGCGGCTCTCTCGCCAACGAAGGCGAGGATATTCGCTTGCTTGCGCCTAATGGGGCCTTAGTCGATGAGGTCGATTATAACGATAAAGCCCCTTGGCCCGAGGCAGCTGATGGTGAAGGAGGAAGCTTAATGCTCATCGATACCTATTTAGACAACAATGAAGCCTATCATTGGAAAACTTGTTGTGGGGCCATTACGCCAGGGCAAGCCAATGAAGTAAGTAGGCATCCAGGTGGAGGGAGGCCCCAACTAAGCCTTTGGCTCAAAGCTGAAGCTGGTAGCATCGAAAGAGATGTGGGGGGAAGCGTTCGCCGCTGGCGTGATCAAAGTGGATTATCGCACGATGCCACTCAAAGCGAAATGAATTTACAAGCCCAATTCAGGCCCAACCAAATCAATGGTTATGGCGGACTGTATTTTGACGGTAGCGATGATTGGATGAAACTCAATGCCTTGGCCTCCACCTTGAGCGATAGCAGTACTATCTTTGTAGTGATGAAGCCTGAAATGGATAATGATGATGGCTATTATCTTTCCACTCATCTGGGAGGGAGCAATCGGATCAAGTTTGGCTCACGAAAAAATGGAGAGTTGATCTTTGATGATGATGCCCCTTCGCTTGACACCGAGATTTATGATCAGCAAGCCGTTTTGGTAGGCTTGCGACATTATCCTAACGATAGCGTGGCGGCTTGGGTCGAAGGCCAAAAGGTCAATACGTGGCAAGGTTTTAATAGTAGTGGGGCAGATCGGGCTTCTATCGGTCAAGAGTTTGACGGCGGCGGTGCAGACAATGAAACTTCCAATCATTGGCGCGGACTATTGTCTGAAATGATCATTTATCAAGGCATTTTAGCGCCCGAGAAGTTTGATTCCGTACAAACCTATCTAGCGCTCAAATACGGCTTAGATTTACCGGTCAATAACCATTTTGCCTTTACCAATCCCCATTTTGTACATGATTTGGTGGGCCTCGGTAAGGCCGAAAATAACCTTTGTCTAAGCCATTATGATAGTCGAAACCAATCGCCTGAAGCAGTACTCAGGCTACAAAATCCTTCTGAGCTTGACGAAGGGGAATTTATCGTGTTAGGACACAATGGCCTTTCCCTTAAGGCTGATTCTCTCAGTCCTGCTGCTCCGCCTGTCTTTG
>JBCCQN010000303.1:0-7364 GCA_039024315.1 Bacteroidota bacterium | reverse complement strand
CGCTGAGTTGATCTTGGTAGACAAACATCGTGAACGTCCCAATGAAGTTGCTTCTATGCAAGTAATTGGAGACCCAAGCGGTAAAAATATCATCTTGATTGATGACCTAATCGATACAGCCGGTACGCTTTGCAAAGCGGCTGATAAATTGATGGGAGAAGGAGCGCTTTCCGTTCGCGCCGTGGCGACACACCCGATATTCTCGGGTCCAGCCATCGATCGGATAGAAGCTTCCCAGCTAGTAGAAGTCTTTACTACAGATACGATTCCTCAATCACGGGAATCTGAAAAGATCAAAGTGCTAACCATCGCACAGATCTTTGCTAAAGCCTTCCGCAAGCTGCACAATAATGAGTCTATCAGCTCATTGTTTATCTAAGGAATCGAGCTTTGAGTTTTTGATCTGTGGAATAGGGTATTCATCCCTTCCACAAATCAAAAACTCAAACTTAATAATAACACCGGATGGGGGGGAGGCCAAGGCCATAACCGCCGACCAAATTTAAATTTGTAATGAAAACTTTAGATCTACCAGTAGTTGAGCGTACCAGTATCGGTAAAGCTTCCAACAAAAAACTTCGTCGCGAGGGTAGTATCCCTGGCGTATTGTACGACAATGCTAGCGTTACTCACCTAGCTGTCAACCTTAAGGAGCTTCGTCCTGCGGTTTACACCAAAGAGACTTACATCCTAAACCTAGCCATCGAAGGTGGTGAAACTGTGCAAGCGATCATTCGTGAAGCTCAATTCCACCGTGTTACTGAAAAGCCACTTCACATCGACTTTATGCGTGTAAGTGCTGACAAAGAGGTTATTCTAGAGCTTCCTGTAGTCCTAGTAGGTACGCCTGCCGGGGTATCAAAAGGTGGTAAGCTTGTAACTAAGCTTCGTCGTATCAAAGTAAAAGGTATTCCTCAAAATCTACCTGATTCTGTAGAAATTGATGTTTCTGAACTTGAACTAGGAGGTACTATCAAAGTATCTGATGCTGGTATTACTGGTCTTCAAGTAATCACTTCTCAGTCTGCTGGTGTAGCGAGTGTCGAAATCCCACGTGCTCTTCGTTCTGCTACTGCAGCACAAGAAGCTGGAGAGGAAGCTACAGAAGAAGTCTAAGCACGAAAGTTTTTCCTCCGGGAAAAGATATATTTTTGCCAGGCCCGGATTACTGGGCCTGGCTTTTTTTATTAGAATATGAAATATCTAATTGTAGGACTCGGCAATATTGGCGCAGACTATGTGGACACTCGCCACAACATTGGCTTCATGGTTGCCAACCGTCTAGCCGAGACCCTCAATGTTACCCCAGAACTACAGCGACATGCCTATGTCGCAGAAGGAAAATATAAAGGCCGCCACATTCATATTGTTATGCCAACTACCTATATGAATTTAAGTGGAAAGGCCGTCCGCTACTATGTCGAAAAAAATAAGCTGCCCTTAGAAAATCTCTTGGTGATTACCGACGAATTGGCTTTGCCTTTCGGTACGCTGAGGCTAAAGGGCAAGGGTTCTGATGGTGGGCATAATGGACTGAAAAACATTCAGGATTTATTGGGTACCACTAAGTATCCTCGTCTTCGCTTTGGCATCGGCAATGAATTTGCCAAGGGGCAGCAGGTTGATTATGTGCTTTCGGATTTCTCCGATGCAGAATTTGATGCCCTTCCAGATTTGCTGGATCGCTGTGTGAAAGGTATTTTGTCCTTTACTACTATTGGTATTCAACGTACCATGAATGACTTCAATCGGAAAGCCTAATATGCGTTTATTTCTCCCTCTCCTCATAGCCATCTTTATTGCCGCAGGCTGCAAATCTCAACAGCAAGTAAATGGTGGCGGTTTTGCTCAACCAAAAGAAATTGACGAGACGGCTGATTGGCGAGGTAATCCTGAGACGGAGTTTTATGTCAATCTGACGATGTTTGGACCTTTGTTCCCAGAGGGAAAAACCTTCTACCTATATCTTCAGCCTAAGGAAGGAATTTTCCAAGAAGGGGGCCGTAATTATTTGTTCATTCAAGATGAGGTAAGTCCCTATCCTACGACATTCCGCCTGCAGGTACCTCGACTTGATCGCAAGAGTCAACTGATCAATCCTGATGCGAACAATATCAATTCTACTTACTCGCTTGTGTGGCGAGAAAAGAGCTACGAATCCGCGCTCATTGGGGGAGAGGTTTTGTACACTTTGATCACCCCTGATAATCGAGTGGTAAACGGAGAGTTTAACTCAGTTGTGATGTTAGATGGACAAGAGCATCAACTAAGTGGCGTCTTTATGGTAGAGTCCTTTTTGCGCCGTCGCTAAAAATTTTAGAAAACATTTTGCTAATCGTTTTTCCCACAGCCTCAGGCTTCGTGGGCTAGTATACTAAAAATTTTGCCTCAAAATGCTAATTTATTTGGAATTTATTCCCAATATATTTAGACTTGTATCAAGAAAGACTAATAAAAATATCACCTGTTTCATTTTGTGACTTTTTGTGGGGGAAATGGTGGTAAAAAGTGGGGAATTGTGGTAACTTTTATCTAGCTTTACGTAGTTAGATAGAAGTACTCTGAAATGAAGTCACTGATCGGCGAGTATGATTGTAAGCTGGATGCCAAAGGTAGGTTTATGCTACCCGCGGATCTCAGGAAGCAATTGCCCGAAGATCAACAGACCGATTTTGTAGTCAACCGTGGATTAGATAAGTGCCTGGTGATCTATCCATTGAGTGTTTGGGACCGGGAGTTAGAGCACATCCAATCGCGCAATTTTTTCCTTAAGGACAATCGTGCATTTAAGCGGATGTATCTCAACGGAGCGCGTAAGGTTTCCCTAGACGGGAACGCCAGGTTTTTGCTGCCAAAGCGCTTGATGGAATTTGCGGAGTTAAAAAAAGAAATCGTGTTGGTATCGCAGATTGATCGTATCGAGATCTGGGATACCCAAACATATCAAGACTGGCTTGATAATGCAGAAGTAGACTTCGAAGCATTGGCCGAGAAGGTGATGGGGGACATTGAAGAGTAATGTACCATCAAGCAGTCTTACTAAAAGAGAGTGTTTCACTCTTAGGCATTCGTCCGGAAGGTAAATACGTTGACGTAACCTTTGGTGGGGGAGGCCATAGCAGAGAAATACGCTCGCAATTGGAATACGGTCGATTGATTGCTTTTGATCGTGATCCAGATGCAAAACGAAATCTACCCGAGGATGAACAAATTACTTTCATCCCTCAAGATTTCAAGTTCCTTGAAGCGGCGCTCAATGAGCGTCAGTTAGCACCAGTTGATGGCATATTGGCTGATCTAGGTGTGTCTTCTCATCAATTTGATACTGCAGAACGAGGGTTCAGCTTTCGCTTTGACGGTCCACTTGATATGAGAATGAATCCCACCAAAGGCCAAACCGCTGCTGACTTGGTCAATGAAATGGAGGCGGAAGATTTGATCTTCCTTTTTCGTCGTTACGGAGAAATCCCCAATGCACCCAAATTGGTACGGGAATTAACTAACGCTCGAAAACGCTCACCCATCAAAACGACCGCTCAGCTTGAGCATGCGATCAGAAACTGTATTCAACCCAAGCGACGCGCCAAATACTTGGCTCAAGTATATCAAGCTCTTCGCGTTGTGGTTAATGGCGAGTTGGAGTCTTTAGAAAATCTCCTTCTCTCCTCATTAAAGGTGCTAAAACCGGGTGGACGCTTAGTTATTATTTCTTACCACTCTCTTGAAGATAGAATGGTAAAGCATTTTCTCAGAAGTGGTCGATTAGACGGAAAGTTGCAAAAAGACTTCTACGGTAATCCTATTACTCCTTGGAAACTCTTAACCCGAAAAGCGATACAACCACCAGAAAACGAAATCGAAACAAACTCTCGGGCTCGAAGTGCTAGGCTTAGAGCTGCAGAATATACACCACTGAATCACTAACACTGCTATGCGCATTATTACTCGTAATAGTCTAGGCAAATCTCCCATTGGGACTCAAGCTAGCAGCACCAAGAAGAAAGGACTCTCCCTCCGCTTGGTGGATGACTACTTACGCTTTGTGCTCTTCTTAGCGGTAATAGGCTTGGCTTATGTGTGGAATTCTCACCAAGCCGAGAAAAAAATAAAAATGGAGACTGCTTTGCAAACACAGGTAGAAAGCCTCAAGGCCCGCTACTTACTAAAGCAGTCTACGCTAAGTGCAGGAACTCGCCTTTCTGAGATCAAAACAGTCGTGGATACCCTTGGACTACGACCTCAAAATGAACCAGTCTACAAACTTGTTCAGGGCAAAACCCTCGCTGAAATAGAAAAAATTAATCCAGAGATCGATCCCCAACAACTACAACGGCAGATTGATGAACGACAATGAAGCAAGTATCAAATGACATACTGAGTAGAATCTACATCCTTTTTGGGCTGTTTCTCCTTTTTGGAGTCGCAGTCCTGCTGCGCGTTGTAGGCCTACAGTGGCAAAAGGATTCTTGGGTTCAGCGTGAGATGGACAAAAAAATCTTCTTCAAGAAGATGATTGCCGATCGTGGTAACATCCTAGCTGAAGACGGGACTATCCTCGCTACCAGTATCCCTTTCTATCGCATTGCGATGGATCCTTCTCGTTTGGATACTAGTGCCTTTCTCAATTTCAACGACAGTTTGATGACTTTGGCAATTAACCTCGCCAATAAGTTCGGTGGAGAAGAGAAGGACACCATGCTTTACTACAATCGGGTACGAAATGCGATTGCGAGTGGGGACAAGCACCTATATCTGACTCGCCAGAAAATCAATTTCCGTGAGCTGGAGATGGTGAAAAAGTGGCCCATTATGTCCTTGACTGCTTTTGAAGGCGGTTTGATGGAAGAGAAGTTTGAAAACGAACGCTTCTATCCTATGGGAGACCTTGCCAAAATTACCCTCGGGCGATTGGTGGATGATACATTGGGCATCAGAGGAATTGAAGCTGCTTACAATCAAGAGTTACGTGGACGCGATAGCTATATCCTTGCTCAGCGAGTAGTTGGCCGCTCTTATGTTCCGCTAGACCAGTATGGCGAGGCGCAGGCAAAAGATGGCTTTGATATTCGGACTACGCTTGATGTAGATATGCAAGATGTAGTGGAGACTGCCTTAGCACGCGGTGTAGAGAACAACTTTGCCAAGTTTGGCGTGGCCATTTTGATGGAGGTTGAGACAGGGGCAATCAAAGCAATTGCTAACTATCCTGAAGATTATAATTATGCAGTAGCCTATCAATATGAACCGGGCTCTACCTTCAAAACGGCAGCTGCCACAGCTCTGCTAGAGGATCAACTTATTCGGATGTGCGATACACTCAACACCGGAAATGGAGAATTGACCTTCGATGATAAGGTGATCACCGATAATGGCGCGGCCTATGGTCGTTTGGACTTTGAGCAAGCATTTGCGCGTTCCTCAAATGTCTATATGGCTATGGCCATTGACAATAACTATGTTGCAATTCCTGAAAGATATATCTGGCACCTCAAGAATTTCGGATTTGAAGATGCCTCTTTTAAGCAATTTAAAGGAGTGCCTGTTCCAAGAATTATTGAACCACACGACACCACACAGTGGACCATCGCTACCCTGCCCTCTCTGGCCTATGGCTATTCGGTAATGGTTACGCCCCTTCAGATGGCCACTTTCTACAATGGATTAGCCAACCGGGGGAAACTTATGCGCCCCTGGTTGGTCGATGAGATCCGTAATGATGCGAGCGTAGTGCAACGCTTTGGTCCTGAAGTACTCAATGAAGAAATGTGCTCTGAGGAAACTGCAGCCCAAATGCGCGAATTGATGAAAGGTGTTGTCGACCGCTATTATGGGACCGCCTATAAGGCAATGAAAGGTCTACCATTTTCAGTAGCAGGAAAGACAGGTACGGTTCGTGTCAATGAAAATGGTCGCTACGTGCGTAAGTATCGAGCATCATTTGGGGGATTTTTTCCTGCCGATGATCCTCGATTTACCCTCTTCGTGATGGTTTCTGAACCAAACGGAGGTACCTCAGGTGGTGGTACGGTTGCTGCACCAATTTTTAAAGACATCGCGGATGACATCTACAAGTTGGATCAAGGATTAGCTCGTCCTCCTGCTACCAAAGATGCCAAAGCACGCAAGCAGCCGGTTGATGGAGCGGTGTTTGCGCAAACTGCAGAAGTGGTTTACCCGCAATTAGGGATCACTGCTTCTGGAATACCAGATGCTGAATGGCTTGCCACAGAAAGTAGTGGCCATCAGGTCAATTTGAAAGAATTAGAAACCGAGGATCGTGTTCCCAACTTAAAGGGAATGTCTGCTCGGGATGCTATACATCTTATGGAGAAAATGGGTGTTCGCGTTCGCCTACAAGGCTTTGGCCGGGTCAAGCGACAATCCCTATTGCCGGGTTATCGGCTAAGTGAAGGCGCACAGATCACATTGTTTTGCAGCTAACTTGATCAGAGAGTGCAACTAAGCGAAATACTCCAAGAGATACCGATTCTAGAATCGATAGGATCGAAAGAAAAAGAGATAGTCGACTTTACGTT
This sequence comes from Bacteroidota bacterium, assembly GCA_039024315.1. Taxonomy (GTDB): domain Bacteria; phylum Bacteroidota; class Bacteroidia; order J057; family J057; genus JBCAWW01. The sequence goes on along the minus strand of JBCCQN010000303.1, from coordinate 828 downwards.
TGACTCACGGGAAGTGGAAGAGGGAAGCTTGTTTATTGCAGTAAGTGGTACACAGGCAGACGGGCATAAGTTCATTGACAAGGCGATCGCAAGTGGAGCAACTGCAATCATGTGTGAGCAGTTACCCGCGCAAAAAGTAGAGCGCGTTACCTACCTCAAAGTAGATAATAGCCGCCGAGAATTGGCACGAGTTAGTGCTGCATTCTACGGACATCCGGCTAAAAAAATCCAAATGGTGGGCGTAACGGGTACCAATGGTAAATCAACTTCCGTAACCCTGCTGTATCAAATGTTTACAGATTTGGGCTATCAAGTTGGCTTGCTTTCTACGATTCGGAATCTGATTGGCACCGAAGAAATTCCAGCCACTCATACCACTCCAGATCCTAAATCTCTCCATAAAATGTTGGCAGAGATGGTACAAGCGGGTTGTGAGTATTGCTTCATGGAAGTAAGTAGTCATGCCCTGGTACAGCATAGAGTGACGAGTGTAGCGTTCCGCGTAGCGGCCTTTACCAATATCACTCATGATCACTTAGACTATCACGGTAGCTTTCGTGAGTATATCCTCGCCAAAAAAATCCTCTTTGATCAGCTTGCAGCGAACACTACGGCTTTGGTCAATGCTGACGACAAAAATGGCAGAGTGATGCTGCAAAATACTGCGGCTACAAAAAAGCGATTTGGACTGAGGCATATGGCTGAGTACCGGGCGAGATTGATTGAAAATACCTTTGAGGGTCTTCAATTGGAGCTAGATGGAGAAGAGGTTTGGTGCCGCCTAGTGGGGAGTTTCAACGCCTATAACCTTTTGATGGTCTATGCTAT
>JBCCQN010000302.1:0-7407 GCA_039024315.1 Bacteroidota bacterium | reverse complement strand
GTCGGGAAGCTATTCCAAATCAAAACACGGTGATTCCAAGCGTCTGCTACGATTAAGCGTTGTCCGTCGGACCAAAGACCCGAAGGATACATCAAGGTCGAAGCCGAAACCTTCCCGCCAGCATTCCTCCCAGTCCCAGAAGCTGCTTCCTGCCCAAGGGTGATATCTGGTGCTTGAAATTCGTCTTTCGGCACCTCATTCCAAATAAAAACCCGATTTTGACCTGTGTCCGAAACCATGAGTTTACCACCCACCAAGGAAACCCCTCTTGGGGCCAAAAAAGGATTGTCCTTTTCGCCTTGAAAAACCTGAATCTTTGAGACCAGGGCTGTATTGATTGCTCTTGATTGCTGCAATGGATTCGTTTTTAAATGCCTAACAAATACGGGGCAATTGCTCGCCGACTAGCATGTGTACTACTCTTTTTCCGCCAATCCCACTGTGCAAAATCACTTGCTGGGGATGCTCCTCGACTACTTCACCGACGATATTGGCTTGCTCAAAACCGGGCATAGCTTGTAGCTGTTGCAAGAATGGCTCTGCTTGCTCGCCTTTTACCACCGCTATAAATATCCCCTCATTGGCCACATAGAGTGGATCCAGTCCCAATAGTTCGCAGCCTCCTTTGACTTCGTTGAGCATTGGGAGTTTATGATCTTTGAGTTCGATCCCGATATGGCGGTCGCGAGCGATTTCGTTTAGACTGGCTGCGACACCTCCTCGGGTTGGGTCTCGGAGGAGTTTTACGGCTTCGCCGAACGATTCTAATAATGGCTCGACTGCCAGATTGAGCGGCTGGGTATCGCTTTCCAGCGTGGTGCCAAAACTGAGGCCTTCTCTCACTGACATGATGGCAATGCCATGCGTCGCAATGGGACCACTGACGATGATTTTATCCCCCACTTCGATGCGATTGACATCTATTTGTGCCTTGGGATGGATATCGCCTATGCCGGAAGTATTGATGAAAATCTTATCTCCTTTGCCTCGCTCCACCACTTTCGTATCGCCGGTAACGATTTGCACATTAGCTTTTTCGCAGGCCTGCTTGATCGAGTCAAGAATCATCCAAAGCTCATCGACCCGCATGCCTTCTTCAATGATAAAGCTGAGTGATAAAAACTTGGGCGTCGCTCCGCTCATGGCTAGATCGTTGACCGTACCATTGACGGCTAGCTCTCCAATGTTCCCGCCCGGAAAGAAGATAGGCGAGATCACAAAGCTATCGGTGGTAAAAGCTACTTTGCCTGAAACGGCAAGCTGCGCCCCATCATGACGTCTATCAAGTATCGGATTGTGCAGCGCTTTGAAGATCAGTTTGTCAAGCAACTGATTGGTGAGCAAGCCACCGCTTCCATGCCCCAAAGTGATAATCTCATAATCGAGTTTGGGCATGGGGCAGCTTAGACGCATATGGATTTTAGCTTCACTCATACTACTGCGGCATGCGCCGCGTTGGAAAAGTTATAATAGGCCGCACAAGCTCCTTCTGAGCTGACCATAGGCGCTCCTAGTGGATTTTGTGGGGTACATTTTTTGCCGAAAGCAGGGCATTGATGTGGCTTCTTGATGCCTTTGAGCACTTGACCCGCAATACATTCTTTGGGTTCCTCGACCTTGTCGATGGGGATATTGAATTTTAGGTTTGCGTCATAATCTTTAAGGCTTTCACGCACTTCATAACCACTCTGTGGGATGACACCAATGCCTCGCCAGGCTCTGTCATCTGCCTCAAATACTTGATAGATGACCTTCATCGCCTCGGGATTCCCTTCGGCTTTGACCACGCGACTGTATTGATTTTCGAGTCGATGCTCGCCTGCTTCTAATTGCTTGACCGTCATCAAAATCCCATGCAGAATATCTACCGGCTCGAAACCAGTGGCTACGATTGGAACTTTATATTTTTCGGCGATTGGGTAGTATTCCTCTAGTCCCATGATGGTACAGACATGACCTGCCGCAAGGAAGGCGTCAATATGGCTTTCATCATCATTGATGACGGCTTCCATGGCTGGAGGTACCAAGACGTGGGAGGTAAGGATAGAATAATTTTTGATGCCTTGTCTTTGCGCATGCAAAACCGACAAAGCATTTGCCGGGGCGGTCGTCTCGAAACCCACCGCAAAAAATACTATCTCACGATCGGGATTCTCTTTGGCCAAGTTCACCGCTTCAAGCGGCGAATAAAGGATGCGAATATCTGCGCCCTCTGCCTTGGCCTGTAAGAGGCTTTTTTGACTGCCGGGAACGCGTAGCATATCCCCAAATGAACAAAGGATCACATTTTCTTCCAGCGCCAAATGCACTGCCTTATCAATCAATTCCAAAGGCGTAACACAGACGGGGCAGCCAGGCCCGTGGATCATGGTGATTTCCTCGGGTAAGACATTGATAATGCCATGCTTAACGAGGCTATGGGTTTGTCCCCCACATACTTCCATGATTTTCCATGGCCGAGTGACCGTATTATGGATTTCTTCCAAAAACTGCTGGGCGAGCTCTGGGTCGCGATATTCTGATAGAAACTTCATGGCCGTATTATCTATAAGTGGATGGATCGGGTAAATGCGTCTTTATCTCCTCTAATTCCTCTAGCTCGCCTATCTGTTCGAGATAGGTGAAGGTCTTCTTGGCCTCCTCCTCATCGACTATGCTGATGGCTACGCCTACATGCACGAGCACATAATCGTCTACTTTGGCCGCTGGGACCATTTCGAGGCTGGCCTCTTTCATGATGCCGCCAAAACTGACTTGGGCCATGCGCACAAGGCCATCGAATTTGTGTTCGATTGATTGAATTTTACCAGGTATAGCCAGACACATAATTATTTTGTCTTATGGGTTTCGAGTAGATGTAGGATCAGCTGCCCAAAGGAGATATTCTCGTCATTGGGACTGAGTTGTTTATGAAAACAGAGCTGGAAATCAGCCCCTAATTGATCAATGATTAGGTCCACCAAAAGCGCGTTTTGAAAGACACCGCCGCTCATACAGAGATGACGACTTTGGTGCTTTACTGCTTGCTGGTGGAGGTAGGCGGGAAAGCTATTGTGAAAGCGAAAGGCGATTTGTTCCAGCGGAATTTGCTGTTCCAGATCATTTTTCATGCTTTGCAATAATGCTTTGCCCGAGAAGGTATTATCGATAGGGTAGTGCGCTTGGCTGCGGGGATTTTGCTGATAAAAGCGAGTAGCCAGCGCTTCAAGTTTCATTGCTGCCTCTCCCTCATAACTTTGGCGATCGCATATGCCTAAAACCGAGGCTGCGGCATCAAACAAACGTCCCATGCTGCTGCTTTGCAGGCTTGCTTTGGGGAGAAGTTGAGCGTAGACCTTCTGCTCCATTTCGCTAAACTTATCAGCTACTGCATCCATCTCTCCCAGTATGGCCAAAGCGGCTAGGCGAGGCTCACGAGATAACTTATCCCCTCCGATGACTGGAAAGTAATCCAAGTGATGCCGCCGTTCGATTTTTCGGTCCTGATAGCTAAAGCATTCGCTCCCCCAAATATTCCCATCCGATCCGTAACCTGTGCCATCCCAGCAAAAGCCCAATACCTTTTCGTCTTGGTCTAGCAGTCCATTTTCCGCTAGAACAGCGCCAAAATGAGCCTTGTGATGCTGATAAGCGTAGTTTTGGATTTGCTGCTTTTGCGTAAAGTCCGTGGCTAGACGTGTGGAAGCATAATTGGGATGTAGATCATGAAGGACTTTAGTAGGGCTGCTTCGCAGAACGCTCATCATATGCTCAGAGACTTGAGTAAACTGTTGTTGGGTGTCATAATGAGACAAGTCCCCCAAGTACTGACTGATGTAAATGTTGCCTTGATGAAGGAGGCTAAAACTTGCCTTCATATCCGCGCCAAAGGCTAGGATACAATCGTTCGGCAAGGCCAGATCAGCAGGAAAAAAACTTGGCGCCATGCCCCGACTCCTGCGGATAATGATCTTTTGCTGATGCTTAGAACTAAAGCGGATCACACTATCGTCTTGCGGGACGAGAATGGCTCTGTCATTGCTGAGGACAAAATCGCAGATTTCGCTTAGCCGAGATTCATCTTCGTAGCAGATGGGTGCATTGCCTCGATTGGCGCTGGTAGCAATGATGGCTTTGCCAAAAGCATCAAGTAGCAGTTGATAGAGAGGCGTATAAGGAATCATTACTCCTACCTGATCAAGACCTCCGGTAATAAGACCTGCTTGGCTGAGCGTTCCGCGCTCTCGATAGCTATCGGGAGTTAACAGAACAATAGGAGAAACCTCATCTAACAATGCCCCTCTCTCCAAAACTGAGCGTTCGCCGAGGGCGTCTAGTTCCGGAAACATCACCGCAAAAGGCTTGCTCGGACGAGATTTTAGTGCCCTAAGGCGTTTGATGCTTTCCGCATTTGAGGCATCACAAGTCAAGAGAAATCCTCCGATACCTTTAATGGCGATGATCTTGCCCTCTTGCCAGGCTTTACAGACCGCAGCGATGATCTGCTGAGGATTATGGAGCATATCTGAGCGTTCGCCAATGGCGTAATAGGTCAGTTTGATTCCACAGCTGGCACAAGAATTTGTTTGCGAGTAGTGCCTTCGATCGAGTGGATTATGATATTCTGCTTCGCAGAACGAGCACATCTGATAATCTGCCATGCTCGTGTAAGGACGGTCATAGGGCAAATTGGAGATGATAGAGTAGCGAGGTCCACACTGGGTGCAGGTGATAAAGGGATAGCCAAAGCGGCGATTGTTGGGATCGCGCATCTCTTGCCGACACTGCTCACAAAGAGCATAGTCAGGAGCAAAAAAGTTGGTCTTAGGACCTTCTTCCTCACTTTCGATAATACCAAACTTGTCAAAGAACCGCTTGTCAACGGATTGCAAGCGACTGGAACGGACTTGGGCAATGCTAGGCTTTTGGGCTAAAACCGCTTGGTAGAATTTCTCAGCATTTTCCTGAGACTCATTAAAGCAGATCTTAACGCCCGCACTCCCATTGCTGACCGTGCCTTTTAAATTTTTTTGCTGGGCAAGTTGATAGACAAAGGGTCTAAACCCCACTCCCTGAACGATGCCAGTAATGTGGATTTCCCAGCTTTGCATTAGGATTGAGGAACAGCCTCAGCAGCTTGTTTTGCTTTGACTTTTGCCAAAACCCAATCACACCACTCGTCTAAGCCCTCACCAGATATGCTGCTGACAGGAATGTATTCGAGTTCATGATTGATTTCTTGAGCGTCTTTCACTACAGCATCTAGCTCGAAGGGTAAGTAAGGGAGGAGGTCCGCTTTAGAAACCAGCATCATATCGCTAGTCAAAAACATTTTGGGATATTTTTTCGGCTTATCGTCTCCTTCAGTAGTGGCGATGAGGGTAACCCGAAAGTCTTCGCCTAGGTCAAATGAGGCCGGGCAGACTAGATTCCCAACGTTTTCGATGATAAGTAATTCCGTATCGGAGATATCAAAATTCTCCATAGCCTGCCAAACCATTTGGGCTTCCAAGTGGCAGATACCACCCGTAACAATTTGCATTGCCTCGGCACCTACCTCACGTAATCTATCCGCATCGCGTTCGGTTTCGAGATCTCCGACTAGGATTTTTATTTTGACTTTATCGCCCAGTCGTTTGACGGTTTCTTGAAGGAGAGTGGTCTTACCGCTACCGGGGGAAGAGGTAAGGTTGAGAAGAAGGGTTTTTTGCTCCCCCATTTTGCGACGGATACTGTCAGCTACAAAATCGTTAGCCTTCAGTAAGTGCATAGTTGTATTGTCGCATGTGACGGAACCCCGTGCCATGCGGTTAGATTTGGCTACCATACTTTTAAGGTCTTTTCACAAGTATAGCAGAACTAACATATAATAGAAAGTAAATAGGAGGTTTAGAAAATATTTTCTAATAATTGGATGTGCAGTTAAGTTGCTTTGCGAAGAGGGAATCTTCCTTCGCTGAATTTCGTTATATTAGTATTGAAAAATCAGCAATAGTCTGCAAATGAGCCAAGTTAAATCAGATAGCAACCTCAACAAGCACCAACTAGAGATCCTAAAGTTGTTTTCTAGGGATCTGGAAGAGGAAGATCTCATTGCAATCAAACGCTTAATCGTCCAGTATCTCGCCCAAAAGGCTAGCAAAATCGCCGATGAAGTTTGGGCCAACAATAAGTGGACGCAAGCGGATATGGAAAAAATCCTCAATAGTCCGCAAAGAACTCCCTACGATCCCAACAAATAATTGAGTCGCTTTGAATGTAGTACTCGATACCAATGTTTGGGTAGCGGCAATATCTTCTAGATCTAAATATCGACCCATTTTTGACGCTTTTATTGACGAACGATTTCAACTTTGTGTTACCACCGACATATTGATGGAGTACGAGGAAATTCTTGCGCAATTCTTTGGGCAAAACCTCGCCAAGACAGTGCTTCAATTAATTGAGACTGCTCCTAATGTATATTTTATAACTCGCTACTATAAATGGCGATTGATCAAGGCAGACGCCGATGACAATAAGTTGACTGTGCGATTGCCGGAAGTGTGGAATATCTGGTCAGCAATGATAAGCACTTCAACGTCTTAAAGGAGTTGGACTTCCCGAAGGTGAACTTGATCAATGCGGGTCAATTTCTTGAAGAGTTGGCAAAAATAGAGCGCTAAGAAATTGGCTTAATCATCATCCAGAACGCCTCGTCTTCATCACCCAATACAAACCCTTGGCGTTGCTGATCATCTCAGGGATCATCAGTTGAATGAGGATGTGTTCGACAAAGGCGGCTATCCCCCAACTCACCATGACATAATAAAAGGGAAGCTGGAAGCCCCAGACAAAAAGCACGAAAAAGAAAAAGCCTTGGATGTAGCCACCGATCTTCCAAGAATAAAGGTGAAGGCTAGGGAAGCGGCCAAATTTGATCAAAGAGAGTACATAGCTAAAGACAAACAAAAAGATAAAGGCTCCGAATGAAATCATATGGGGAGCAAAGGCTTCGTACTTGAACAGAAATATCCCAAGAATAGCAAGAAGGTAGGTCCCAAGGTCTGCAATTGAATCCAAGCGTGCCCCAATTTCGGTCTTCATATTGAACAGTCTCGCAATCATACCATCGAGTATGTCTGTGATCAAGTTGATACAGAGCAGCACGACAAAAATCTCTTCGTACCCCGTAAGAGCAATCCCAAGGACGATGGGGAAAGAGAACAAGCGATAGAGCGAGAGAACATTCGGTATATTGAGGGGGACAAGGATGTTCATAAAGCAAGGAATTATGAGCGAAAAAGACCTCTTAGTGCTCGGGATCGCAATCGTGATTACTGTTTCAGGCCTTTGGATTAATATCAAAAAAAGTGCGGATAAATCCGAAAAGCAGGCTGATAATCAACAAGATCTGGGTAGCCTACGCCTTTTTCGTTGGGCGGTACC
>JBCCQN010000301.1:0-7468 GCA_039024315.1 Bacteroidota bacterium | reverse complement strand
TTCTCGTTTGGGTTTCGTTTTGCCGCTTAAATATTTGAAAGAGCATAGAGGTCAAGGCAATTTCGATCGAAAAGGTTAGGATATCTGCGGCGATTCCCCATTGGAATAATCCGCCTTTTTCTTGGAGATTTTTCACAGTGTCTGATGCCTGCTCTGCAATGATCTCTCCGGGTACGTACATGATGCTGAAGAAGCCAATAATCGCAATCACAAAATAGAGGCTTCCAACGATCCGCCCAAAGGTGGGCGAATGCGGATGAATGTCTGAGAATTTCACTTCGGAAAGCTTTTGGTGAATCTATTGAAATGGGGTAAACACGATATTCCCTCTCTTGTGCCCTGAGGCAATGTAGCTATGAGCCTCTTGGAATTGATCTAGACGATATCTTTTCGAGATGTAAGGCCTTACGGATCCCAAGTTCATTAAGTTCCGAGCAGTACTTTGTATTTGTCTTTTTGCTTCTAAGGAAATAAATCCAGTAGCTGAGAATTTGGCCTTCTTATTACCCCAAATTGAGGTCCACAATACTTTGAGTAAAAGCTTCCCGTCGAGGACTGGTGAAGCATAGACGCCATCCTTTGTTAGACTGTTCTTGGCTGCATCGAAGCTACTTTTCCCTACAGTGTCATAAATGATATCAAATTGGTTACTTCGCTTGGTAAAATCTTCTTGGGAATAATCAATGACTTCTTGGGCCCCAAGGCTTTTGACAAATTCAGCATTTTTGCTGCTACAAACTGCTGTAACATGAGCACCGTAGTGAGCGGCAATTTGTACTGCCGCTGAACCCAAGCTACCAGCCGCACCATTGATTAATACTTTTTTTCCCGGCTCTACCTCGGTTACCAATTGCAGGAAATTAAGGGAAGTCATCACACCATCTCCAACTGTTGCAGCCTCTTCAAAGCTTACCGATGCGGGTTTGTGCATAAAAAGGTCATCTTCTGCTAAGCAAAGGTATTGTGCTTGGGCACCAAAGGTATTAAGACTTTCCCCAAAGACTTCATCGCCAACTTTATAGCTAGTAACTTCTTGCCCGACCGCTTCTATGATGCCCGCGAAGCCAGTACCAGGAATAGCGTGCTTAGGTTTAGAAAGGCCTAATATCAAGCGCCCGATATAGGGCTTACCTGTCATCATCATGCTATCGGCGGTAGTAATAGAACTCGCCATAACTTTAATGAGTACTTCTTTTGGACCTGCTTGTGGCTTTTCTACTTCTTCTAATTTGAGCACCTCTGGGCCGCCGTACTGGGAATGGATAATCGCTTTCATATTGTTTGTATTTTTTTCGTTTAAGAATCTGATACAAACATAGGCGGCGCAAAGGCAGGCTGCGTTCGAGATTACAAGCTAGAGGGCCGGATTTATAATTCAGAACTTTTATCTATCCAAGCCTTAGGAGTCATCCCAAGCTCTTTTTTGAAGTAGGTATTAAAAACCGTTTTGGAATTGAAACCACTCTCCAATGCTAAGCCTAGTATACTCAGATGCGAATATTGTGGATCTAAAGCTTTGGCTTGAAAGGCCTCAACCCGATAGGAATTAATAAACTGATTAAAGTTTTTATCAGTTTTTTCGTTGATGAGCCAGCTCAATTGATTGGGATGCAGGTTGAGTTTCGCAGCAAGAGATTTTAAGGAGAGGTTTGCATCAAGAAAAAGAGATTCCTCCTTAATTTTATCATATAGCCTCTGCAGATTGGCCTCCACTTCATCTGTAGGGATTAACTCTTTTTTGTGCGTTTTGGGTTCTTGAAGACTAGATATATCAAAGATTTGAGACTCGTAGGCAAGATAGTCAGGATCTTGCAACAGTCCTCCCATCAAGGGATCGGAATAGTGAAGCATCAAAAAAGAGGAAGCATTTTTCATTTCTCTTTTTATCCAAGCGATTGCTTTTTCCTTATCGTTTTGCACACCATACAAAAACAATAAGAATGAATTAGCTCGAAAGCCTTCTGGCCTCTGGGCCTGCTCATACATCTCTTTGACTAATTTATCGGCCTTTGCTTCCTCTCCAAGAAGAATGCAGGCCAAAGTTTGAATCCCTAAACGGTCTTCCTCCACTACTATTTCCGGTGGCATATGATCAAAATAATGGAGTGCTTCCTCATATCGCCCTAACTTTAGCAAGCAATAAGCTTTGACGCTATGAGAGGGCACATTGTTGGGATTATCTGCTAAGGACTGATCTAGTAATGCCAAGGCTTCTTCAAAGTTTCCCTTTCGGTAGAGGTAATAAGACTTAAAAAACATTGCCTCCTGAGACAAAGGGTCAATTTGAGAGCTTCGCTCGATATGAGGCTTTGCTAAATCAGGCCGATTGGCACATAAATAAAGGAAAGCGATCTGCTGATTGGCCTCTGGATAATTTTGATTCAGTGCAAAAGACCGTTTGGCCGTCCTAAGCGAAGACGTAAAATCACCATAAATAAAATAATAGAGATGGGAAAGCTGATAATATCCTTCAGGAAGGTTCTCATTTAGCTCCAACGCCCCTCGAATTAGATTTTCATAACGAGGCATATACTCTTCCTGAGGTAAATTACTGGTCGTGGCCAAAAAACTGATAGCATCCGCCAAGCCTAGCATAGATTCAGCATGCTGAGGATCCTGCGATAAGGCTTGTTCATAGCAATCGACAGCCTTACGCGCATCTTCTGGATTCCACTTTCGAAAGTGATAACGGCCTTTCAGATACCAAGAATAGGTGTCTAAACTCTTTGTCTGCTTACTTACCAGATGATCTTGAATTTCAAAATGCCCAAGAAATTCACGCGATTTTTCTGCAATCAGCAGGCTTATCTCATCCTGTACCTCAAAAATATTATCGGTGCTACGATCCCAAGTATCTGACCAAAAATGGAAATCTTCCTTTGCATGAATCAACTGAGCCGTGATTCTCATTTTATTTCCGGCTAGCCGAACGCTTCCCTCAAGCAAGAGCGCAACCTTGAGTTTTTCCCCGATTTGATGGATGGGTAGGTTTTTATTCTTAAAAAAGAAAGAAGAAGTCCGTGAAGTTACTCTCAAACCGGGAATCCGCGTGAGCGCATTGATAATCTCTTCTGTGATGCCATCAGCAAAAAAGTCGTTCTCCTTATTCGCACTCATATTGACAAATGGGAGTACTGCAATAGACTTTACCTGCTGAGAAGAAGTAGCGTTGCTGATCATCAATTCGAAGATAGGAATTGCCCCCCTATGACTCAAACAAAGATTTATGATTAGCCGTCTTCTTGGGGGGAATTACCTTTGCTAGAAAGCTTCGCTTATAATCAATTCCTTAATCTCAAAGGGTAGGAATTGGTATCGAAGAGGGAGAAAACCTATCCCATTGCGCAGCATAGCCCCTTTTAATGCTCACAATAGGGAGTAATCTGCTTGATTTATAGATATTAGTATTTTCTGGACAGGGCTAATTTAAGTAATTAGACAAAAGTATTCAGTATTAAGACCCAGGAAAAGTGGACTATGTAGTTCAGGGAGACCCTTTTTCTTTATACTAAATACTCCCGAGAGCTTTCGGGATACTTTCTACTCTGTACTTGCTACTGAATACTATTGTCTAGGTATTTAATAAGAAAAAGGAGTTACCAAAGTAACTCCTTTTTCGTTTTCCCGGCTTAGAAAAGCCTTACTTCTTCAAAATCTTAACTACTCCTATTTGACTGTCAATTGATACTTTAACAAAGTAAAAACCTGACGGGAAGTGAGATAAATCTAATTGGACTTTTTGAGCCAATGATTCTTCTCGAAGAAGGGCTTTGCCAAAAGCATCGTAGACCACAAGGCTTTCGATATTGCGATTTGCTTCTATGTAAAATGCATTTTGAACAGGATTAGGATAAAAGCTTAAATCAAATTTATCAAGAGTCGAAATACTTAAGGCAGCTCCAAACTTGACATCATCCCAATAAAATACCGAATCGGCACCAATATCTTGTCCACTAAAGCCATAATAGAAGAAAACATTGGCGAGATCATAAGAATTGTTAAAGTTTAGAGTTGTCGTACCAGGTATAGGATCTGAGAAATCAAATTCCAAAATTTCCCAAGCATTTGCGACAGTAGTGAAGGTCTCAACCTCTACTGAAAGATTAGAATTTTGAGAATCTTCTACTTTCATCCGTATAGGAATACCTGCCTTAGGAGAATATATCCTCATATTCATTTTGGTGGCATTTGCCGTAAAAGGAATCGGATTGGCAAATCCTACTAAGGTTCCAATTGTTGTTCCAGCCCAAATCTCTGCGTTGAAAGGTTTGGTCGTTTTGGCAACCATATTATTAGGATCAAATGGATCGACTATTGATTCGGAGAGATTACCCCCAAAATCTAATAAGGTATAGTCAACAGAAGGGTCATCAAAGCTTACAGGAAGATCAATTTGAGATTTTACAAGTGGTTCGCCAAATTGTACATCATCCCAATAAAAAATAGTATCACCATTTGCTGCACTCCCACTAGTACCAAAGTTGAAATATATTGTAGCCAGCTGGTAGGTACTATTGGGGTTGAGGGTAAGCGTTCCGGGAAGCGGTTGATTAAAATCAAAAATCATAGTTTCCCATCCACCTCCTATAGTTGAAACAGTCTCCGTAATAACGCTTATTCCAGGGTCATTTACATCCTCTACCTTCATCCGTACAGGAATACCAGCAGCTGGACTCAAAAACCGAATACTCATTTTTGTTTCTGATATGGTAAATGGGATAGCATTGGCGAAACCATTGGATTTACCGATTATGGTACTTGCGTCATCCGAAGCAGCATTTCCTTTAATGGTTTGGGCAACTGGATTATTAGGATTAAATGGATCAAATACCAAGCTAGTCTGCCCCCCATTTTGATCAATTAGGCTGTAATCAACTGTTGGATCATCAAATGAGACAGGTAAATCAATTTGGCTTAGATTAGCAGCAGCTGCACCAAATTGCAAATCATCCCAATAATAGACGGAGTCAGCCCCAATATTTGCCCCTGTTGAGCCAAAAAAGAAGAATAATGACGCGAGGTTATAGCGACTATTGAAATCTAAACTGGAAGAGCCCGCCGCCGGATTGCTAAAGTCAAAAACCAGGGTATCCCAAGCACCTCCAATATTGGTAAGGACTTCTGTTTCTACAGATATATTATCATCCTCAGAATCCTCGACCTTCAGTCTAATAGGAATACCTGCAGCCGGAGCAAAAACCCGCACCTGCATTTTGGTCTGATTAATAGTAAAAGGGATATCGGTAGCAAATCCTGCCGGAGTGCCTACACTCGTTCCTGACCAAGTTTCAGCACCAATAGACTTAGTGGTTTGAGCGACCGAATTGTTTGGATCTACAGGATCGGTAGTAATTGCAGAATAATTGCCACCAAAATCAGTTAAAGAATAGTTCGTGTTTGGGTTTTCGAAGTTTACGGGTAGATCAATCTGATCCAGATTGGGCCCTGGAGCACCAAATATTACATCGTCCCAATAATAGACACTATCTGCCCCAATGCCGCTGCCTGCTGTACCAAAAAAGAAAAATGCACTTGCAAGATCATATGTCTGGTTTAAATCTAAAGCGGGCGATCCAGCTGCTGGATTATTGAAATCGAATACAATCAGTTCCCAACTATTAGCTTGCGTAGTTAGAGTCTCGGTTTCAACAAAAATCATATCATCATTAGAATCTTCCACTTTAAGCCTCAGGGGTATCCCTGCTGCAGGGGAGTAAACTTGCATACTCATTCTAGTTTCAGAAGCACTAAAAGGGATAGCAGTCGTAAAACCAGATGGGGTCCCAATACTTGTACCTGCCCATACCTCAGCATTGATTGACTTCGTAGTTTTTCCAACTGTATTTTCAGGGTTGAGAGGGTCTTTTGTAAGTACAGAATAATTCCCCCCAAAATCGGTGAGCGTATAATCAACGGCAAACTCCTCAAAATCCACCGGAAGATCTATGGGAGAAACCAAACGCACATCATCCCAATAAAAAACAGTATCGGATCCGGCGTTAGCACCATCTGTTCCATAGTAAAACTGAAGTAAGGCTAGGTCGTAAGTGTTATTAGGATCCAGAGTCCCTGAACCCGCAATAGGGTTACTAAAATCAAAAATGACGTCCTCCCAGCTATTAGATTGAGTGGTAAAACTCTCCGTTTCTACAAAGACAGTATTGTTATTCGCATCTTCCACTTTCATCCTAATGGGTATTCCCGCATTACTGGAGAAGACTTTGACGCCAATTTTTGTCGAACTGCTTGTAAAAGGAATGGGACCGCTAAATCCATTAGCTTGTCCAATAGTAGTTCCAGACCAAATTTGGGCATTAATAGATTTGGTGGTTTTTGCCACTGTATTACTGGGATCTTGCGGATCAACCGCTAGAAAAGAATAGTTTCCACCAAAATCCTCTAGACTGTAATCAAACTCCAACTCATCAAAAGTAACAGGCAGATCAATTTGGTAGATTACCCGGACATCATCCCAATAAAACACCGTATCTGCTCCTGCCCCGACACCGGTGAGCCCATAGTTAAAAGATATGGAAGCAAGATTATAGGAGTTTGCAGTATTTAGTGGACCTGTACCGGGGACTGCATTATTAAAATCGAAGACTAGACTTTCCCATACATTTGCTTGCGTAGTGAACACCTCTGTTTCAACAAAAATTGCCGGATTCGTTGAATCTTCAATTTTCACCCTAATCGGGATGCCTACATTAGGAGAAAAGACTTTGATACCAAGTTTAGTATCATTTGGGGTGAAAGGAATGGCGTTTGCAAAACCATCTCCTAGACCGACTCCGGTACCTGACCATACCTGGGCCGTGATGGACTTCGTTGTTTTCATCACGGTATTGGCAGGATATACAGGATCGGAGGCTAAGGCTGAATAGTTACCGCCAAAATCATTAACAGAATAATCAGATTCTAGTTCCTCAAAAGTGACGGGAAGATCAATCTGATTTAAAAATCGCAAATCATCCCAATAAAAAACTGTATCAGCTCCTGCAGCAGCCCCATTTGCTCCATAGTGGAATTGAAGGGAGGCTAAGTCATAGGAATTATTCGGATCTAGCGGGCCGGTTCCTGGAACGTTGTTACTAAAGTCAAATACGACTGTTTCCCAGCCTCCGCTTTGAGTTGTGGAGGATTCTGTTTCAACAAATATGTTGCTATCGTTTGAATCTTCTACTTTCATCCTTATTGGGATACCAGCGCTTGGAGAAAAAACCCTCAATCCCAATCTTGTGTCTGTAGCGCTAAAGGGAATAGGGTTGCCAAAGCCAAAGCTATTTCCAACACTAGTGCCTGACCAAACCTGCGCTGATATAGATTTTGTAGTTTTTGCCACCACATTTGTAGGATCCATCGGATCTACCCCTAAGTTCGAGTAATTACCACCAAAATCTGAGAAGGAATACTCCATATTGGGATCTTCAAAAGTAAGAGGCAATTCCATCTGAGATAAGAACCGAAC
>JBCCQN010000300.1:0-7471 GCA_039024315.1 Bacteroidota bacterium | reverse complement strand
GTTTGGCTAATTGACACTTTGGGTCATCCCCTCAATGGGGAGCTATTAGCCTCTGGTAAACAACCCGTTTTACTGGCTCAAGAGGACAACACCCTTTATCGTGGTCAATTCCGTAGCGATACGCTTTATTTTCCCGCCGGTATAGCAGGAGAGCTATTGCTTGCAACCCCTGAGGGTAGTCTCGCTTATGTGGACGCAGAAGCTTGGGTATCGGTAGCAGTGAAGAAAAGTATCCAATTTAAGCGAGAAAGCTCAGATTTAAGAGAAGAAAAATCACCTCTAGAATGATACGCCCAAAATGCATAAAATGACGTATTTTTTCTTACCTTAGGTCATACACACTTTTTCTTCATACAATCTCAATTCCATGAAAACCCTTTACAACAATGGGGCAGTCCTGCTTATGTTGATACTGTTCGCAGCCTGCCAGACAAGTACCCAAGAGACCAGCCAAATTCCCGCTGAATTAGAAGCTCAAGAGACCGAATCTACTACCATAAGCAAGCTTGCTCAGATAAGTCCTCCCATACCTGGAGAAGAACTTGCCTACATGAACTTTTCTGTAAATGCAAGCAAAGAAAAGGTCATAAAGCTTGAAAACGGCACTCAAATCACCATTCCAGCCAATAGCTTACTCGATGCTCAAGGCAATCCTATTAGTGGAGAGGCCGAATTGACATACCGAGAGTTTCACGATGTGGTAGATGTTCTGTTTAGTGGCATACCGATGGGTGTCACCGATGGAGACAAACTGGAAGTTTTTCAAACTGCGGGAATGATGGAAATTCGTGCCCAGCAAAATGGCGCTCAACTATCTGTCGATCCCAATAAGCCGATCAAGGTAGCAATGGCTTCCTATCGCTTTGCCGAAGATAGAGAGCAGTTAGACACTCAAGGCTATGGCCAATACTATCTAAATGAAGCCAACGGCCAGTGGCAAGGCCTGCAAGCCCAAGACCAGCCTCAAGCCAATCCGCTCAGATCGGAAAAATATCTAAACGTTGCTCCGCTTCCTGTAGAGCCGGCCAAACCCCGCAAAGCAAGCAATCCTAATGAAGCCTTTGACTTTGCCGTTGACTATCAGGAGTTTCCTAGCTTAGCCAGTTTCAAAAATATCCTGTGGGAGTATGCCGAAGTAGTAGAAGCGGGCACCTTAAATCCTAACCAAAGTACTTGGATATTTGCCGAAGCTTGGACGGATGCTAAGATATCTGCCAGAGAAGGGAGCGAAAACACCTTTTACGTTGACCTCAGTCGCCCCAATAAAAAAGCACGCATGATCGTAAGGCCCGTTGTTTCTGATGAAAACTTTCAGGACGCCATGGCGATTTATCAGAGTCGGCAAGCCGCATTTTTGAAGGCAAAGCGCGCCAATGAACTCGCAGCAGCGGCCGTGAGAAAACAAAGTAAAGTCCGCAGTCTATTTTCTGTTGGCAAATTTGGCTTTTACAATATTGATCGCTATTACAAATTCAAAAAGGCTAAAGTCGTACAAGCCCAAATTACCTATCAGGGCGTAGAACTCGAGCATGAGATCCCTTTGGTTTATCACGTTGTCAAGGACGCCAATGCAGTCATCCCTTATGAGCAGACAGCTGAGTCGGTTCATTATGGTGGCAGTGATTTTCGCTTCTTCAAGCGGGAAAAAAATATGCTGGTTTCCTTTATCGGCGGGATACTTTACACCTTTGGCAACGCGCAGTTTCGCAGAGGAAACATTGGAGAGAGACATATTTTCCAACTAAAGCCCAGCGGTGAGGCAAACACCAAAAACATGCGTAAACTTCTCGGCACCTAATCATAATCATTCTAACGTTCTCCGCAGGAGTACTCCTAAACTCCCAGCTCATGAAAGCACACTTATGGTGGGCCTGTGCGCTCATATTCTCCTGTCAACTCCTATCGGCTCAGGTGCTGCCAATATACCAGCCTGAGGGCCGTGGTTTAGCGGATAGTCTCGGACAAACTCTTATTGAACCGCAGTACGATGATGTCTATACCAATGCCTCAGGAATTCACTATTGGCTCAAAAAACGAGACAAAGCAGGGCTCTTTGTCTTGGGGCAGGGCATTTTGTTTCCCGCCCTCTATGACCAGATCATGCCCCTGCCTACAGGTGGTTTCTTTCTTATCCAGCAAGGCAAATGGGGGTTGGCCGATAGCAGCGGTAAATTATTACTTCCGATCAATAAGGACAAAATTCGCCATCTCACCCATTCATTCTATGAGTATAATGAACAAGGTCTTTGGGGATTACAATGCCTAGATTGCGGCCTTAATAGGAAGCCTATATACCAGAAAGTCGAAGCGATAGAGGAGCTAGGCGAAGGGCGGATTATTGGGACCTTAGTCGATGGCAAGCATGACATTTTTGATATCTATGGTTCTATTCTTGCCGAAAAGGTGCCCTATGAATTAGAGCAAAGTCTTAGCAATGGCAACATCATCTATAAGCAGGATCTCGCTTTTGGCTTGATGGATAGCAGTCTGCAACGGATTAGCTCTCCGCTTTATGACCGCTTCGCGGAACGCTCGGGTCTATTGATGCTACATCAAGAAAGTGGATGGGGACTGACAAGTTTGGATGGAGTAGCTAGCTTGCCATTGGAGTATGATACCTTATTGGCTTTTCGCAAAATTTGGTTTGTCCAGAAAAAGCGTCTCTGGCAAGTGGCGGATTCGACGGGTAATTTGCTGGCTGGTACCGAATCGACCCGCTTTCCTTACCTCCAAGGCAATGTGGCCATTATCACCAGTCAGGACAGCTTAAAAGGCTTAATCAATCTATATGGTGAGGTCTTGGCTGAGCCTCAATATAAAGCTATTCAGGTTTTTCCTACCGAAGGTTTGGCCAGAGCTAGAGATCTCAAAGATTCGGTGCAGCAAATTCGGTTTGATCAAGACGGTCGCCTCAAAAGAGGACGTGCGATCCTGGTCAGCAAAAAGCCCACTAAAAAAAGCTACGTCTTTGTGGAAGAAGTCTATACCCAGCACCCCCTCAAAGATGAACTTTATCAAATGGGCTGGCGCTTTGTGCGTTTTGGGGGGAAAGATCGCTGGGGCTTAATCAACCCCAATGACGAAGGCTGGCTGGCAAAACCCATTTTTCATGATGTAAAAATCCTCAAGGGAGATAAAATTAGTGTAGGAGTCTATCAGCTTGAAACCCCAAAAGGATTACAAGATGCTTATCAATTTTTCAATCACTTTGGCTTCGGCTTTGATGTCTATGCCAAAAAACTCAACGGCCCGATTATCACCCATGTTTTTACAGAAGACATAGCGGAGAGTAGATATGTCCGCATCATCAACCAGCAAGGTTATTTTGCCATTGTTGATTTACACCGCTTTCGATATATACCCAAAGGGCAGACCCAATTTATTGGCCCATTTCGAGATAATGTTGCTCGCATCGCCTACTTTGGGGGGCAAACTGCGCCATTTAGTTTAGCCGAAATTCAAGGCCCCCAATTTGAAGAAAAACTCATTTCTATGCGAGGGCGCTGGTTTTTGCTCAATAACCAAGCAAATAGCTTAAGCGATAGCCTAAACACGCAAATGCTTAGTTATATCAGCGAATTTCGTGATGGGAGCGCCATCTTCCGCAAGCGAGACAAATGGGGGTTGATGAATTATGAGGCCGAGGCAATCTTAGCGCCCCAGTATAGCCTCATCGAAGACCCCGGTCCTCAGTTCCCTTATTTGATTATCAGTAAGGATCAATCTGAGCAAGAAATCTATGATGTGGACGGGACTTATCTAGCCAGTATAGAAATCACGCAAGACAGTAGTCGCAAGCGTCCCCAAACGCCAGAAGAAGTAGGCTATTTTAGTGAGGGAGTCGTTCCGGTACGATCCGGCAGAAAATGGAGTTTGGCAAATACTGAGGGTAAATTACTCTTTCCCTACAAATTTGTAGCCCTAGGCCAGAGCAGTGAAGGCCTTGTCCCTGCCAAATTGCGCAACAATTGGGGCTACATCAATCACCAAGGAGAATGGGTGGTACCGCCCCGCTTCAAAGAAGCGCGTGCCTTTGTCGAAGGGAGAGCCGCCGTAAAAACCAACAAAGCTTGGGGCTATCTCGATCCAAATGGTGAGTGGATAGTCAAGCCTCGCTATGAGCAAGCCGGTGATTTCCGCCAAGGAGGAGCCATTGTCAAGAAAAACTATTGGGGTGTGATCGATACAGAAGGAAAATTTCTCATCAAAGCCCGCTACCGCAAAATCATCGCCCATCAAGATGGCTATATCATTCGTAATCAGGGCTTATATAGTCGCTACGATTTTGCCGGTAATGAATTGATCCCTGCGAAATACAGTTGGTTCGGAGATTGGGGGGAAGGCCTTTTGCCTTATCTAGAAGACAATGCCTGTGGCTTTCTCGATCAAAATCTAGAAGTTGTAATCGAACCCCAGTATCGCCGCTCTTCCCACTTTAATGAAGGCCTCGCTGCCGTAAGGATGCGTAGCGGCTGGGGCTATATCAATCAAAACAATGATACCGTCATTGAGGCGCGTTATGTCGAGGCTCGAGATTTTCAAAATGGCGTGGCTCCAGTAGCGGTGCAAGGTAGAACTCGTCGAGATCGTTTGTGGGGATTGATTGACCAGAGTGGTCGTGCTATTGTGCCGCCCAGCCATAAGGAGCTTATTCTAGGGGAAGGGAAAGTTTATTTGCTTCGCTCTACTAGTTCAGCTCAGTATGTAGATCCCTTTGGCATACCGATCCGTATGCAGGAAATAATCGATGGAACAGCCCATCAAAACGAATACGCACTCGCAAATTTACCCACAGGTATGTTAATGCTGGACCAAGAGGGCAATAGCGTTTTTCCAGTAGCGATGCAGCAAATCAATCGCCCTGCCGAGGGCATTGTAATTGTGAGTCAAAAGCAAGCCGTCAAGCTGTACGATCGCTCAGGTGAGCCAGTCTTGGATGAGCCTTATGTTGCTATAGCTCCGGTTCCCGGAACGTCTATTCTTCAACTTTATCAAAAAGGCAAAATCAGCTATCTAAACCGAGAGGGGAACTGGTTGCCCTTAGGGCAGTAGAGCGAATTCTTAGGAGGAGACATAAAAAAATTAGGGGGCTACGATCCCATATTGGGAGAGCCACCCTAACCCTTGCTCATTCTTTACTTTAACCTGTTGATACAAATATAGAGCAGGATTAGGCTTTTTTTGGTGCGGCGGTGCCGAACGGTAAAGATTTTAGGCCGACTGGCCAATACCAAAGAATGTTCGCAAATCAAGGAGCAGAATCTAGCTACAATCATGCGCTAAATGCTGAAAAATCTAACAATTAGGGTAAAGTTTACTTGCGATTAACCTACACGTAACAAGCATGACCTTATTTTGCTACTAGAAATAGTCTGACCTAGAAAACCTTTTTTCCTAGTCTGTAGCTGATGTCATACCCTAAAAAAATATTGATCGTTGATGATGAAGCAGATCTACGCGATCTGCTAGCCTACAATTTGGTCAAGAGCGGCTATGATGTCATTGAAAGCTCAAATGGAAAAGAAGCCATCGAATTGACTCGTTTAGAGCGACCTGATCTCGTGATCATGGATCTGATGATGCCAGAAATGAACGGCATTGATGCCTGTAAATACATCCGTTCTGCGAAGCTGGAACGTCAACCGATCATCCTCTTTTTTACGGCCCGATCAGAGTACTTTGCCAAACAAGCTGCTCAAGATGCGGGCGCTAACGGCTACTTTTTGAAGCCATTAGCACCCCAGCGCTTAATTGCTAGTCTACAAAAATGGGCTAGTTAGTTTATCTGCCCTCCAAAACACGGTACTCCCACGGCCCTAGCTCCATTTCCTGGCCCTCGATGAGTTTGACGTTTTGTTCGGTAAATATCTCTTTGTACTCCCCGTTGACTTGATCATTCTTGAGTTGAGCGTTCTGCGAAGCAGCAGACAAATTGATCATCACCATGACCTTGTCCCCATTTTTCTCTCTGATAAAGGCATAGATGTTCTCATCATTGCCCGTAGGGACTTTGACCAAAGCGCCACCGTGTTCGCCGTTCCAAAGGGCTTGGTTACGATGTTTGAGTTCAAAGAGCCGACGATAAAAATCTGCATAGCTATAATCTCCCCATTCGATGGTATCTTTCACGAAAAACTCTAGCTGCTTGTCCATGGCTGATTCTTGGCCTGTATAGACCAATGGCATACCATCAAAAGTTGCAGTCAAGACAGCAAAGGCTTTATGCCCATCTCCCATACGCTGGAACTCGGTACCTGACCAAGAGTTTTCATCATGGTTGGAGGTGAATTGCATGAAGTAGCCTGACTGATAAGCCTTAGCTTTCTTGGCTAGCATGGCATCGATATCTAGGGCATTCTTTTTTTCAGCTTCTTCTGACTCCCCTTCTACCAGATTACCCTGTACGAGTTTAGATCCTTTTTCGCGATTAGCGCCCTGAGAGGCGGCTATTTCGTTCAAAAGGTGATGCATCTCCCAGCCATAATCCATTACAAAAGCGCCATTGTTACGAATCGCAGGCACTTCAGCCTCTGCTAACATAAATACGGCTTTCTCAGCATAAAGCGCGTCTGAGCACTCTGCCCAAAAATCTACAGGTACCCCGTGGGCTACATCTACTCTAAAGCCATCGATGCCAACCTCTGTAATCCAAAACTTCATGGCTTCTATCATCGCTTTGCGCATTTCTGGGACATCATAGTTTAGATCGGCGACATCGGTCCAACCCCAAGATTTGCCCGTATTGTAGTCAATAGGGTCAATGATATTGCCGTCAGCGTCTTGGGTATACCATTCTGGATGTTCGGTGATCCAAGGATTGTCCCAACCCGTGTGATTGGGTACCCAGTCAATGATACAATACATGCCTTGCTCGTGGATGGCCGCTAGTATATGCTTAAAATCGTCTATCGTACCATAGTCCGGATTTACATCTTTATAGTCAGCAACGGCATAAGGGCTACCTAGCTCGCCTTTGCGATTCTTGATACTGATAGGGTTGATCGGCATAAACCATAGGATGTCGATTCCCATTGCTTTGAGACGAGGCAATTCGGTCTCAAAAGAGCGGAAGGTGCCTTCTTGAGTATAATGGCGCAGATTGACTTCGTAGATAGTGGCATTTTTATGCCAATCGGGAACGCGCGGTTTGTCAAAAGTTGATGTGCTGGGAGTCGTAGTCTTTTGGCAACTACTCAACCAAACGATTGCTACAGTGGCTGCCAATAAAAAGAAAAGAATACCGAATGATTTCATTTGGCCTAGATTAGTTTTTGTTAGTAAAGCTAATATCGAGGCCCCTAGTCCAATTTCCAAATAGTAGATATTTCAACTTAACTGAATAAGGACAAAAATGCCGGAGGGTGCCAAGTATCACTGCGAACGGACAGGCATAAGGAGAGTGGACGATCTCAAGAGTCATGGGTTGAGAGTCATGACTTTCAGGCAGTGAGGGGACTTAGCACATTCCTCC
>JBCCQN010000299.1:0-7515 GCA_039024315.1 Bacteroidota bacterium | reverse complement strand
TGAGTAAACTCTTGTTGAGAGGTGCCGACAATTTTGGAGTTCTTGTCAAAAATGATGGCCCGAGAACTGGTAGTTCCCTGGTCCAATGCGAGAATAAATTTGTCCATTTTATCTTCTTGGATAGATTTAGCAAAGTCCTAATGAGGGAGAAGTTACTAAAAAAATACCTTTCAACTTTATAGGTTCTAGCCGTTCAAT
Organism: Bacteroidota bacterium; assembly: GCA_039024315.1. GTDB lineage: Bacteria > Bacteroidota > Bacteroidia > J057 > J057 > JBCAWW01. The sequence goes on along the minus strand of JBCCQN010000299.1, from coordinate 7,317 downwards.
TAGCGTATATTTCTGTCCGTTTTTGGGTGATCTGTTGGGTTTTTGGTCAGATTACTACGCAACAATGACTCCTATGTCCAAAAAACTCTGTCTCTGGTCTGGACCTCGCAATATATCGACTGCCCTGATGTATAGCTTTGCCCAACGCCCTGATACGCTCGTAGTCGATGAACCGCTCTATGCTCATTATTTGAGGGTAAGCGGTGAGAAGCATCCTGGCTGGAAAGAGATTTTGGCAGATCAGGAAAATGATGGCGCTAAAGTGGTAGCACAAATGCTCGGTGAATGGGAAAAGCCAGTGGTTTTTTTCAAACAAATGGCTCATCACCTCATGGAGCTTGACCGGGCGTTCCTCGAAGAGACCGTAAACCTCCTCCTGATCCGGCAGCCTGCGGAAGTGATTGTGTCTTTTTCTAAGGTGATCCCTCAGCCCAAACTATATGACATTGGCATCAAGACGCAGTATGAGCTTTACCAAGAATTAGTGGCTTGGGGGCAAACACCGGTAGTGATTGATGGCCCAGAACTACGTAAAAACCCACAAAAAGTATTGCAGGCGGTCTGCAATAAACTAGGGATTCCATTTTATGAAGAAATGCTTCATTGGGAAGCGGGCGCTCGACCAGAGGATGGGATTTGGGCCCCTTATTGGTATGATGCGGTACACCGTTCTACTTACTTTCAGCCCTATGAGGCCAAAGAGGTCCAAGTGGCGACTCAGTCCCAAAGCGTTCTCGAAGAGAGCCAACCTTACTATGACGCCTTATTTAAACACGCAATAAAAGCCTAAAAGCATGCAAAAATTTTATCCAAAAAACGCAGACATCAAAGTCTACGTTGGAGGGGAGATTGTTCCTCGTAAAGAAGCAAAAGTATCGGTATTTGATAGTGTCGTCCAAGGCGGAGATGCTGTCTGGGAAGGGCTGAGAGTCTATGATGGCCGTATTTTTTGCTTAGATAAACATTTGTATCGCTTACAGGCGTCTGCTCGGGCCATGGCCTTTGTAGATGTACCCAGCAATGATTTTATCAAGCAGGCCATCTTTGATACCCTTAAGGCCAACGGCATGCGGGATGATACTCATATCCGCCTGACTTTGACCCGAGGTGAAAAGATTACCTCAGGAATGGACCCCCAACTCAATCAATTTGGGCCGACCTTGATCGTACTGGCAGAGTGGAAACCACCGATTTACGCGGGCCAGCGCCAAAAACTGATCACCGCTAGCGTCCGTCGAAACTCACCGATGATGGTGGACTCCAAAATCCATCACAACAATCTCATCAATAATATCCTCGCCAAGATCGAGGCCAATGTAGCCGGAAGAGACGCCGCTTTGATGCTCGATATCGACGGTTTTGTAGCCGAAGCCAATGGCACCAATGTCTTTATGATCCGCAAGGGGGAAGTGCATACGCCTCTGCCAGAAGCATGTCTGCCCGGCATTACACGTGGCTTAGTGATCGATCTCGCCAAAGAAAATAATATCGTTCTGCACGAAAGACGTATCTCCTTGTCAGAGTTTCACAGTGCAGATGAGGTCTTTACCACAGGTACAATGGGTGAATTAACCCCTGTCGTAGAGATTGATGGTCGCCAGATCGGAAATGGAGAGCCTGGCCCTATGACAGCTAGATTGACAGAGCTATTCAGAGCCAAAACCGAAACTGAAGGCGAGCCATTACCTTTTTAAGTAGAGAGTATAAAATAGGGAGACTCTCAGCGCCTGAAGCCAAGGCGTCTTAACACTTTATACTATTGTCTTACTACTTCCTACCTTATGACGGAAAAGTGAAAAATATATCAGCTCTTTAGGCTTTTGATGCTCACTTAGTTTGCCAATTTGTTACTTTAGCGTTTCAAATTGACTTTACTAGGAGCATGAACATATTTGAGTCCTATTTGGAGGAGTTTTCGCAGTCGATCGATTTGACCGACTTTCTCCTCAATATGGTGATTGCCGCTATCCTCTGTGCGGTATTACGCTGGTTTTACGTTCGTTTTGGCTATGCTATTTCCAATCGGAAGCGCTTTGCCAATACCTTCTTACCGCTTGGGCTCACTACCCTGCTTATCATTACCATCGTAAAATCTTCCATCGCCCTTTCCTTGGGTTTGGTGGGAGCACTTTCTATCGTGCGTTTTCGCGCAGCCATCAAAGATCCGGAGGAACTTACTTATCTATTCTTAAGTATTGCGATCGGTCTTGCTGCTGGTGCTGGTCAGGTGATCGTGGCCCTCATTGCCTTTGTCTTTATCCTTGCGATCCTCTTTGCGATGCACCGCATGGGGGGCTTTCAGGCCTTTAGAAAAGAGGAGCATATGTACCTCAATATTCACACTCAGCTAGATGATTTGGCTAAGATCAGTGATACCCTTTTAGGTGTTTTCCCCTTCGTGGAACTCAAGCGCATGGACACCCAAGGGGAAGGCCTTTCTCTTTCCTTTCGGGTTCAGTCTAGTTCTGTCGCCGATGTAGATGCGGGTCGCAAAGCCTTAGTAGCGTTAGATCCTGCGGTTAGCATTTCCATGGTTGATCAGCCAGAATTGGTAATATGATTGTAAGGCAGCTAAATACTCCTCGCCAAAAAAGGCGCTTACCTTTCGCCATCAAATGGCTTTGGTGGGGCTTGGCTTTGGCGATTATTGGCATCGGCCTGAGCTATATCCCTCGTTCGACACAGTCAGACGCCATAGAGGGTATAGTCAGCTGTAGCGCCGAAGAAAAGGTCTTGCACGAAGGGAAAATGGTCTTCCAAGGCAGCGGCGGATTATTTGACAACATCAATAGCCAAAGCGACGAAGCGGCCAGAACCGGAGAGTATTCTAGCAAAACTACTAAAGAGGCCAACTTTGGTCTGACCTATAATCTACCGAAAGCCCAGCCAGGAGATCGTTACCGTGCCTCGGTTTGGCGGCAAGGCAATAAGCTGGCCCGCAGTTTTTTGGTGGTAAGCATCGCTGATACAGGTGAATACCAGTTCTACCAGCAGATGGGGCAGCCCATAGCGGTGGACGATAAAGAGTGGGAAAAGCTCGAGATTGTCTTTCAAGTCCCTGACAACTACCGCCAAAAACCCATTAAAATATATGTCTACGGCGGTGAGATGCCTGTCTATTTTGACGACATGGAAATCGAGCGCCTTAGTGCCGAGAGTTTAGCCCTTGATAGCAGCCTCGCCCATCTCCACCTAAGGATCACCGATGCCGGCATGTTGCACTTAGAAGAACGTCGCCAGCAAGCCTTGAATCGAGGCATTTACTTCGCTACAGACGATGATTGGGTAAAAGGAAAGCTGATCGGAGATCAGGACGAATTTGGTGTAAAACTGCGTTTTAAAGGCGACTGGATGGATCATCTGGCTCACTCCAAATGGTCCTTTAGAGTCAAGGTCAAAGAACCAAATGCCTGGCGTCGAATGATGACCTTCTCCATCCAACGGCCAGAAAATCGAGGCTTCCTTTACGAATGGATTTTCCACCAATGGCTCGAAAAAGAAGGCCTATTGACTACGCGTTATGACTTTGTCAATGTTACCCTCAATGATGAAGTAAAAGGGCTCTACGCCTACGAAGAGCATTTTGAAAAGCAATTGCTAGAATATCGGGCGCGCCGCGAAGGTCCTATCTTGAAATTCTCAGAGGACGGCGTTTGGAACGCTCGCAAGCGTTGGCTGGACCTCGAAGCAGGCGCTATGGAAATTGAGGAAACCCTTAATAGCTATGAGGCTTCCTCTATCCTTCCCTTTCAAGAAGGGAAAACCACCAAATCTCCAGTGCTTGCCGAGCAGTTTACGATGGCGCGTAGCCTGATGCAGCAATATAAGTTTGGCCTCAAACCTACCTCTGAAGTCTTTGACATCGAGCAATTGGCCAAGTTTTACGCCATTACCGATATCTGCCAAGCCTTCCATGCGACCGTTTGGCACAACCAGCGTTTCTATTTCAATCCCGTCAATAGTCGCCTCGAACCGATAGGCTACGATGGCTACACCGAAGAAGGAATTTATAAACTGGGCAAAGCCTTTATTGGCGCTGATGTACACCGCTTGGTGGGAGATTTTGGCGATGACTTATTACGGCAGCATATGTTGGATGCCGACTTCGTCGAACGCTACCTCTACTATCTCGATGCCTTCAGTCAAAAGACCTATCAAGACAATCTCTGGCTAGATCTTGGGCCAAGTATGCAGCAAAAGATCAATCTGCTGCGCCAAGAGTATCCCAACTACAATTACAATCCAGCAGTAGTTACCGATCAGGCAGCTAAGATTCAGCGGCTCATGTTCCCACTCAACAACAATAGTTTGCGGGTGCTCAAAGCTGACAATGGTCGCGTCAATGTCAAAAACCACCATATCCTCCCCATAGAGGTGATCGGCTTTGGCAAAAAAGTAGATAAGTTGACCGATAGCCTAGCGCAGCCTTTGTGGTTGATGCCTAGTCGGCGAACGGACATCCCTCGTTTCATGGAAATGGAGGCGCCAGTGAATGCCAAGTATTTATTCTTTCGTTTGCCAGGGCACGCTAAGCAATACTATTGCCGGATTTTGCCATGGTCGGTGGCGAGTCCTAGTATCCCTCGTCAAGAAGTATTTAGCGGGGTAGACGTTCGCCAGCAGGCGCTCTGGAAAGTACAAGGCCAGCAACTCTTGGTCAGAGGGAAGCATGAAGTCAAAGAAGATGTCATAGCACCCAAGGGCTATCAAGTTGTCTTTGCTGCCGGTGCTGAGATAGATTTTCAAGAGGGTGCTCGCTTCTTAAGTGCCTCGCCTGTGGATATGTTGGGTACGGAAGAGCAGCCGATTCGCATCTACTCTTCCGATAAGAGTGCAAAAGGATTTACCGTGCTTCAGGCACAGGGAATTTCTAATTTGAAGCAAGTGAGTTTTGAAAACTTTGGCACCATGGAAGACGGCAATTGGAAATTGACAGGGGCGGTGACATTTTATGAATCCGAAGTGCACATTGATCACGCAGTTTTCACGCGCAATCATTGTGAGGATGCTCTTAACCTCATCCGTTCTAAATTTTCGCTCAGAAACTCTATTATCAGCCACACTTTTGCTGATGGCTTAGACGCAGACTTTTGCGAGGGGGAAATTCGTAATCTCTATTGTCTCCGTACCGGAAACGATGGCATGGACTTCTCTGGCAGCAAACTCAATGTCTACGACTCGAGAGTTGAGTTCCCGGGGGATAAAGGCATTAGCGTTGGCGAAGAATCGACGATCAAAGTCCAGTCCGCTACAATTGAAGGCGCCAAAATTGGCCTCGCTTCCAAAGATTTGTCTACGGTTGATGTGAACAATATCGTCCTCAAGGATTGCAATATTGGCTTCTCGGCTTATCAGAAGAAGCCCGAGTATGGCGGGGCTAGAATACGCGTCCAAAATTACTCTGCAGAAGGCAGCAAATATCTCCACTTGATCGAGCAAGGCTCAGAACTGCTCATCAAAGGCAAGCCCGTAGAAGCAATATGAAAACTAAACCCTTATCTATTGCGAAGCATGTCTCCCTTTGGAGAGGGATTAAAGGGAAAGAGTGGACTTTCGCCTTTCTCTCACTCTGCATTCTTCTTTCTGCCTGCGAGCCCAAACCCAATGTAGTCCCCAAGCCTCAACCGCCGCCAAAAGACAAACAAGGCATTATCTTCTTGGGGCATACGTACCGAGGCGCCAATCGCGAAAAAGTGGATGAACGCATCGAAGAGCTCAATCGCGAATGTTATGAATACATTTGGCTGGGTGGGGATGTCTGCGCCGAAACTACCGAAAAGCGAGAAACCCTTGATTACCTAGACGATCTCTTTGATCTTTCTTCTCCCAATACCCTCTGGACCTATGGCAATCACGATATCCGCAATGGGAATCATGATTGGCTGCGTGAGGTAACGGGACGAGAGCTGCATTATGTACAAAATTATCCCGGCATGACCGTGCTGGTAACCAATACTAATTACAAAGGTGATACCGAATGCGACCAATGGCTCGATCAATTTGATATGATCCAAAACGTCTGTGATACGATCAGTCAAGCTACTCACCTTTTTGTCCTAAGCCATCACGTCACTTGGAGCGATGTTGAGCCTGGCATGAATGCCCAAACCGCTGGCAATGCCGGTGCCTCTTGGTTACCCTATAAATGCGCCCCTTTGACGCAGTTTCGCTTTGTGGTGTATCCTTTATTGCAACAAGTCCAGGCCAGAGGGGTGCAAGTGGTCGTAATTGCTGGGGATGGTGGTCAACGCGATAAGTTTTATCAGCATCAAACCACCGATGGCATTTGGTTTTTGGCTTCGGGTATCAACAATAGCACCGAACGTGATCCAGATAAACGGGCGCTATTGCCTAAAGACAAAATACTATATCTCGATTATGAGGTAGAGAGCGGCCTCTTGGATTGGCAGTTTTTGGACCTTGATAGCTTATTGTTGACGCAAGAATGAGGTACGAACGCAAATTTAGAGTTGAGCACATGAGTGTGGCGGCATTGCAACAGATTTTGCAATTGCATCCCGCTTCTTTTCAGGAGCTATACCCTGATCGTCAAATCAATAATATTTACCTCGATACGCCTCAGCTCACTACGTGGAACGATAATATCTATGGGGTCAACCAACGCAAAAAATACCGTATCCGCTGGTATGGTCAGGATTTGCGAGATGTGCGTTCAGCGAAGCTAGAACTAAAAATCAAACACAACGAACTGGGTACTAAAAAGAGCTTTAGTATCCCTGATTTTTGGATGGAGGAAATCGAGCGCATTTGTCAAGAACTGCCGCAATTGGATCCTACCTTTCCGTTTTTGCGACCCAGTCTCATCAATACCTATCAACGCTCTTACCTGATGTCTTTTGATGAGCGTTTTCGACTTACGATTGATCGGGATATGCGTTTTTACCCCTACTCGGGAACGCTCAACTCCGGCGCTTTCGATATCGCCAAACCCATGCACGATCCTGCCCTGATACTCGAGATCAAATATGAAGCGGCTGACGATTCATTAGTAGAACAGATTACCCAGCATTTGCCTTTTCGTCAGTCCCGCCACTCCAAATATGTTACGGGAGTGTTGTTGACCCGCTAGAGAAGCCATATTTTACCTCGAAACGTAGAATCCTTGGATGCAAGTTTGCGTACTGAGTAAGTAAGTTGAAGTAGACTATACAAATCGTTATATTCATTCAATAAGAATTGTTATGGATTTACTGATTAAGGAAGATGTTTTAAACCAAGCTGAGATTAGCGCTGAGGAGCTCAGAGTTGAAATTGCGATTCACCTATATGATACTGGACGCTTTTCAATGGGGCAAG
>JBCCQN010000298.1:0-7521 GCA_039024315.1 Bacteroidota bacterium | reverse complement strand
CTATCGCCTCAATGGTCTTTCCTGGCAGGAAATCCGCAGCCAAGAATTACAGTTAGCTGCCCTCGCAGATGGGGATTACCTACTGGAGCTAAAGGCAAGCAATGATGGCTTTAATTGGTCCGAAATTGAAAGTGTCCATTTTCAAATCTCTCCCCCGCTTTGGAAGAGTCCTTGGTTCTACGCTTTGGTGAGTACGCTGGCAGTTTTGCTGATTGGCTTTTTGGCTTGGCGGAGAGTGATAAACGTTAAAAGGCGAGAACGAGAAAAACGCTACTTACAGAAGAAGCTCACCGAGCTAGAACAACAAGCTTTGGGAGCGATGATGAATCCACATTTTATCTTCAATACCCTTAATTCGATTCAGCATTTTTTCAATCAGCATGATACCGCTGATGCTAACGAGTATTTAGCTCGTTTTGCCCAATTGATTCGCCTCAACATGGAGGTGGTGCAAAAGCCTCTGACCCCACTGGACGAAGAACTGGATCGCCTGCAGATTTATTTGGATTTGGAGCAACTTCGCTTTGGCGATAAGATGTCTTACCAACTTGAAGTGTCGTTAGAGATTGATACGGAAGAAATTATGATTCCGGCCATGTTGATGCAGCCATTTGTCGAAAATGCCATCTGGCATGGTATCGCTCAGAGCAAAACCAAAGGCTGGGTTCACGTCCAATTAAAAATGCTCGACGAAGATACTTTACGGATACGTATTGATGATAATGGACCCGGTGTGTTTTCCTCGCAATTTGTTAAAAAATCGGCCCATACGTCGCGTGGAGTGGAAATAACGCGCTCTAGACTACATCACTACTCCCCCAAAGCTAGCCTCATATTTAGTGAGCGCAAAAGCGAGCTGGGCGAGGTACTTGGGACCCAAGTAGAGTTACGATTACCCGTATAGTCTCTGATTCAGGTTCATTCAGACAGCTATATCTGCCGTTCAGCGCAAAAGCCTAGATTTCGCCTCTCTCCTTCCGTATTCTTGTAGTGTAATTAATCAATACCCCTTACAATTACGCTAGTTTCTAAACGTTCTTTTCAATGCCACAAATGAAACAGCTTATAGGTCTTATCCTTTGGTTTCTACTTTGTTCACCTGTCATTACGATTTCAACACCTGCTAATACTACAAACGTAAAGCAACCCGTTTGTATCTCCTATATTCCTTCCGCTATTTCTCCTAATGGCGACGGCGTAAACGACTATTTTCAACTTCAATATAAATGTAAACCGGAGCAGTTTTCGATGCGCATATATGATAGCGCCTCCAAACTGATCTTGGAAAGCGATCGCGTTGACCAACGCTGGGATGGCTCTTATGACGGCGAGATTGCTCCCGAAGGAGCTTACGTCTGGATTATCAGCTATCAGACGCCCAATGGCCGTAAGATGAGCCAGCGGGGTAAAGTGATGCTTATCCTATAAAAAGGTCCAACTTTTCTCTATCCTCCCTTCTATTGTACTCCCGGCCTCCCACCTTTGGCCGGGAGCTTTTTTTATGTCGAATTTCGAACGTCCAATGCCGAATGAGGAAGGATTTTGGGTATTTACTGCTTCGCAGAACGCTTGTCTCTCAAGCTCCCTGCTCGATGAATTCGCTGGGCGCTCATTCATTCGGCTAGGATGACGTTTTGCAGTTTTTTTCAGCCTCTGGCAATAAACAAAGCCGTCATACCGGAATGTGAGGCACGAGCATATCCGGTATCTTTTTTGGCCTTACTGCTTCGCAGAACGCTTATCTTTCAAGATCCCTGCTCGATGAATTCGCTCCTGCTCATTCATTCGGCTGGGATGACGTTCTGAAGTTTTTTTCAGCCTCTGGCAATAAAGAAAGCCGTCATGCCAGAATGTGAGGCACGAGCATATCCGGTATCTTTTTTGGCTTTACTGCTTCGCAGAACGCTTGTCTTTCAAGATCCCTGCTCGATGAATTCGCTCCTGCTCATTCATTCGGCTGGGATGACGTTTTGAAGTTTTTTTCAGCCTCTGGCAATAAAGAAAGCCGTCATACCGGAATGTGAGGTACGAGCATATCCGGTATCTTTTTTGGCTTTACTGCTTCGCAGAACGCTTGTCTTTAGGCTGCTGTTGCGACAAGGCACCGCCTTGTCGCGTGCCAGGGATAATCGTTCCGCGCAGCGAAAACCCCCACAGAACCCTCCAATAGCAAAACGCCCAATATCCCCTTCAAAATGGGACATTGGGCGCTCTTCATTCTAGCTTCCCCCTAGTCAAAGGCGGGCATATAGCGTTTTGTTTCTACCTTGGCTTTGAGTTTGTTGAGAATAGAAAAGAGGCCAAAATAGGCTCTGTTCATGTACAATCCATCTTTGTCCCCCCGCGGGGCAGAGTTGCGCATGGCGGGATTGCGACCCATACGATCACCAAATTCGTAGATGGCGTCAAAAAAGACCTCATCCCCAAAATCGAAATTATCAGCGTGAAAGGGCTTAGTAACCATTTGCAGCGCTTCTCGGAAGATTTCGCTATAAGTGGCGATCTCTTTGGGCGTATCGCTGTCCAAGATGATTTGAGCGGCTCTAGCGCCTTCGAGGAAGGCGTCATCATCTTCCAGCACCTTTGGATTGAGCAATTTGAAGTAGCTCTTGTAGAAGCTATCAGATATTTCTTTTACGCAGCCAAAATCCAAGATTCCTACGGAACCGTCCTGTCTAAACAGAAAATTGCCAGGATGTGCATCTGCGTGCATGATGCGTAGTTCGTGTACCTGGAAGTTGTAAAAGTCCCAAAGGGCCTGCCCGATCGAGTCGCGAATCTCCTGCGAAGGATTGGTCTCCAAAAACTCATCCATATGCAAACCGTCCAGCCAATCCATGGAGATGATACGGTCGCAAGACAAGTCTGGATAATAATTCGAAAATACCAGATTGGGAATATGAGCCGCTTTCTCGGAGATAAACTGTGAGCGCTCGAGTTCTAAGTCATAATCCGTTTCTTCAACTAGCCTCGCTTTGACTTCTTCGAAGTAGATTTCTATTTCAGAATCCTTCCAGCCAAACATGCGCCGCGCGATAGGCCGTACAATCTTGAGATCAGAGAGTACACTGTCCCCAACGCCCGGATATTGGATCTTCACCGCTAGGGTCTTATCACCTTTGAAGGCCCTGTGCACCTGCCCAATAGAAGCGGCATGAGCGGCCTGCATCTCAAATTTGTCGTAGAGATCGCTGGGTGACTTACCAAAGTACTTGCGAAAGGTCTTAACGATCAGCGGACCTGACAAAGGCGGCGCTTTGTGTTGCGCTTGGGAAAATTGATTGGCATAAGCTGCCGGCAAAGCGCCTTTGTCCATGCTGAGCATTTGCGCCACCTTTAGGGCACTGCCTTTCATGGTACTGAGGCTCTCGTATATATCTTCCGCGTTTTTTTGGTCTAATGCATCTTTATCGGCCTCGCCATTGACAAGCTTTTTTGCATAGTGTTTGGCGTAATTGCCACCCACTTTGAAGCCTGTCTTGACAAAGCGACCTGCACGAGAAATCTTGGAAGTAGGTATTTTATCTTGTGTATTCTTCTGTTCGGACATATATATCTTTCGTTATCCGTTTGAATAACGATTCCCAAGCCCGAAAGTTCATTAAAATATTAACCTGGAACTATATCCCGATCGAGTCTGATGTCGATATTTTCGCCTTCTGATTTGGCCATCACCATGGTGAGGGTTAAGTCGCCAAAAATATTGACTACCGTACGGCACATATCAAGGATACGGTCAAGCCCAAAGATCAAGGCAATCCCTTCTTCTGGGATCCCTAGCGTACCCAACACCAAAGCCAAAGTAACCATACCGGCTCCCGGTACACCTGCGGCGCCTACGGAGGCCAAAGTCGCCGTCAAAATGATCGTCAGCTGCGCCAACATGTCGAGTTGGATATCAAATACCTGCGCAATGAAGAGCGCTGCCACGGCTTGGTATAAGGCCGTACCATCCATATTGATCGTTGCGCCTAGCGGCAATACAAAACTACTCACCTGCTTAGAAACACCTAGATTGGTCTGGGCAAGATTCATACTAATCGGCAGCGTAGCACTCGAAGAGCTCGTACTAAAGGCCATCACCACCGCCTCCTTGATGGCTTGGAAAAAGAGCAGCGGGCTTTGTTTAGTGTAAAAGAAAATGAAGCTGCTATGTGTAATCGCTACATGTAAAATCAAACCAATGAGAACCGCCACCCCATAGATGACCAATGGTCCTAGGATATCCAGCCCAAGCTTCGCCACTACCCCAATCATCAAGGCAAATACGCCATAAGGGGCGGTTTCCATGGCCAAGGTTACCATCTTGATGACCGCATCATTGAGACCGTCAAAGGCTCGAATCAAGGAGCTGGCCTTTCCCGGATCAATCATCGTAATACAGATCCCCAAAAAGAGGGAGAAAAAGATTACCCCTAGCATCTGCCCTTCGGCCATGGCCTTGAGCGGGTTGGTGGGCACAAAGTCTATGAGGAGATCAAATAACTTTTCAGCGGTGCTTTTTTCGGCAAACTCTTTTTTGAAGCTTTCCGCATCGTCATTCTGGGTCTTTTTGCTAGCATCATCCCCATACTCTGCCATGAGTACCGTCTTCTTGTCTTCTGGTAAACCTTCACCTGGAGCGAGGATGTTACCTACGCCTAGACCTATCGTTACCGCGACCGCCGTAGTAAACATAAAGAAGCCAAATGCCTTGGCTCCCATCTTGCCCACTTTGCGGATATCGCCTAAGCTCGCTGCCCCCAATATCAAAGAAACCACTACCAATGGTACCACCACCATTTTGACCAGATTGATAAAGATTTTGCCGATCCAGTCGGTATAAACCGTAAAGCTATCAATGCCGGCAACATTGTAAATGTAACCAACGATAATACCGGCGACCATGCCGATCAAAATTTTCGTGTAGAGCTTCATAGGGGTTCTGTTGATATAAAATAGGCTTTAGGCAGCTAAGAAGCTGATCAAGATAGGGGATATTACGCTAATTTCCGAAAGGGGGAAATTACCCTTGCTCGTTGGACTGTCCCTGATTTATCTTTAGTTTAAACTTTCTCCCTCTAAGTCTGATCCTTAGCCAAAGACCCCCTCTTATGTTGTATCAAGAATCCATTGCTTCTCTCGTCCAGGCCAATGTGGCCGATCGCGTCTTATACCGAAAGTCTACCGTCAAGCATTCTATCCGTTCACTGCAAGTGCTGCTCTTCAAACTCGGTTTTGGCAAGGAGCTAGGTTGGGATAAGTATCGGGCAGATGGGGATTATGGAGGAGGAACTACCAAAGCGGTAGCGGCCTTCTTACAAAAGAACGGTCTCCAAGGCAATGGTGAAGTAGTCGATACGGCTACGGCAAAACTGATGCTCGAGCGCTATCAGTTGCTTACACATATGGTACGACTCTGGGAAGCGCTCAAAGCCAACCAAATGGCCCCCTATGCTGTGGCTACGGCAGATGAAAATGCCATTCGAGGTATGCAAGCTATGCTCAATGCTTTGGGCTATGGAGAGCTGATGAATTTTGCCAATGTCGGGGCCCATGGCACTATGGATCAAGGCACGGCTGCGGCTTTACACGCTTTTGTCAAGGCAGAAGGTCGTACGCTCGAAGGCAATGATCTCGACGCCACTATCGGGCGTCTATTGTTGGAGAAGGTTTCTACCCTTTACGGGAACGCTTGGCCCCAGGCGCAAAACCGCACCCAAGCCAATCAGCGTCGTCAGTCAGCCCTAGAAGTGAGCCAAAATGGCAATCGTATCGAAGCGAAAAACGATTACCTCCGGGGTCGTTTTACCAAATACAAACGCGGGCTCTACACCGCCGGTAATGAAAAAGCGAGTACGACTATCCAAATGTTTAACTCCGCTTTGAAAAACAACGGCATGACCGAATCTGCCATTAGGGTGATGATGCCGGTCTCCAAAAATGAAGGGAATCTCGATGCCGTCAATACTTGGGATGATAGCTACATCTCCTTGGGCATGTTTCAGTGGACTTTGGGCCGTGGCGGAGGCAAAGGCGAACTCGCGGCTTTGCTCAAGCGTCTCAAAGACAATGATCCTTCTGCCTTTGAAAACTATTTTGGCCGTTACGGCCTTGATGTGGCCCCAGACACCAATGAGGTCAATGGCTATATGAGTTACAATGGTACGGTCTTGCGATCTACCTCCTCCAAGGAACAATTCAGAAGCATCGATTGGGCCTTCCGCTTTTGGGAAGCTGGTCTTGATCCGAGGGTGCAGATTGTGGAGATATTGCACGGGCTTTCGCGCATTTATTCTTTCTATCACCATTCGAGCTATACGCCGCTCAACAAATTCTATATCGATCAATTGGTGACTTCTGAGTATGGGGTAGCTCTCCTACTCGACCACCATGTCAATCGTCCGGGCCACTTGATGAAGTACGCCATCGGCAAAAAAGACATCATTGGGCAGGCCATGAAAGACGCCAAGCTCGAAAACACCAATCCGGCCCAGTGGACCATGAATGAGGAAATGGCGCTGATCAATGCCTATATCCCACTGCGTCTAGCCTCCTCGGTTACCCATGCTGATAAGCGCACCGATGTGGTGCAGAGTGCTTTTCAAAGAGGGGAGCTTTCGGCGGAGAGAGGTTCCTTTATGCTTGCACCCAAAACGCGTAGCCTAGGAGCAGCGACCGGGGCGTTCCCGCAGGGGCTCAAAGAAGAAGACTATCCGCATGTCTCCGCAGAAGAATACGAAGCCAGAGAAGAGGTGCCGCAAGAAGTACTGGACAATCTCTAAGTATGATTAAAAAAGACAGCGACACAAGGAACTGTGTCGCTGATCTATTTAGATATCAGGAAAAGTAAGTTTTAATTTTCGCGCAGGAGTTTAAAGCTTTGTTTGTAGCCACCTTCAAAGGTTACTTCAAGATAGTAGTAGCCTTCAGCAAGCTTATCTAGTCCTTTGATCTCGATCTCCTCTTCATTGAGATGACTCTGTAAAGGAATTGCGACTTTACTACCACGGACATCAAACAACTGTAATTCAACAATCTTTTGATTGCGACTTGAGCTAATGCCCAGTTGAGATCGGAAAGGGTTCGGGCCAACCTTAACGTTGTATTGTAGGTTAAGGCGATTTAGTTGGATCACATCTGAGAAGGAATACGCACCATCAAAATCTACTTGACGTAGTCGATAGTAGATGTACTCATCGAATGGGAGAGCTGCGGCATTTTGATCTTTGGTGGTATAATAGCGTGTCCCTTGACTCGTACCAGCACCATTTACCTTGGCCACATCTGTCCATTGATTGAGATCATAGCTGCGCTCAACGATAAAATAATCATTGTTCAATTCGGCGGCAGTACTCCATTCAAGCACAGCATCCTTTTCTTTTCCTTTGTCCCAAGCGCCCGTAAAGCTCAAGAACTCTACAGGGAAAATGACTAAAGCTGTCGTAGGATCTTCTGATAGAACATAATTATTGAGGGTCGCATTATTGTCTTGTTCGCCTCCATCAGTCCCATCCCTGGCTACTGAGGCACCAGCAGCTT
>JBCCQN010000297.1:0-7525 GCA_039024315.1 Bacteroidota bacterium | reverse complement strand
GCTACGGACGATTACCTGCGTGATCGGTAAGCCGCCAATCAAGCCTGAAACAAAATTACCTAGCCCTTGGGCTTTTAACTCACGGTTGGCAGGGGTAATCCGCTTATAAGGGTCGAGCTTATCCGTCGCTTCACTTGTGAGCAAGGTTTCAATACTAGCAACGGCAGCTAATACAACTGCAGTTAACCAAACTTCAGGATTTGAAACCGCCGAAAAATCTGGTAAGGTAAACTGGCCGATAAATTCATTGAAGTTACCAGCTACAGGCAGATTGACTAGATGCTCTACGGGAATGGCCAGTGAAGGAGCAAAATTTTGGAATATAGTATTGAGGATTATACCAGTTAACACGACCATTAATGCACCTGGCATAAACTGCACCCACTTTTGTTCTTTCATAAATGGGCGCTCCCAAAGGATCAAAATCCCTAAAGAGAGGAAACTGACAATAATAGCACCTGCACCAAGATGGTTAAAGATGTCGCCGATTTCGATAAAGATGTTTTGCCAGCCTGTTTGCAGTAAACTAAAGCTTAGCTCAAAATCTCCACTATACCCAAAGGCATACGCAATCTGCTTGCGAAAGATAATGATACCAATCGCTGCAAGCATCCCCTTAATTACTGAGCTGGGAAAGAAGTATGCGATAAAGCCGGCTTTGGCAAAGCCTAGGCTGAGCTGGATCAAACCACCGATTAATACTGCTAGCAAGAATGCTTCGTAGCCCAGAGATTGAATCGCAGCTAGTACGATGACCACTAGACCGGCAGCCGGTCCACTAACCCCTAATTGCGACCCACTACTAAGTGCCACCACAGTACCTCCGACTATACCGGCAATGATACCAGCAAACAGAGGTGCGCCAGAGGCAAGGGCGATACCAAGACAAAGCGGCAGCGCCACGAGAAAAACCACCAACCCCGCGGGGATATCGTGTTTCATCTCTTTTATAAAATTCGTTGGGTTCGGAGACATAAAGTTTTTTTAAAGGGCTAATCTTTCCAATAAGTAGCAAATTGCCTTTAGTAGCTGAAATTAATATTATTATCTCATTAGAATAAGATTAGAAAATCTAATTTCTCTAACAAAAACCTGTCCTAGCAGTTTCGCATCGGTTTATTGTGGGGTAAAGACAAATTCTCGCAATGGTGCTTCAAAATGATGGCTATTTTCGCTAAAAACAATCTCCATTGCTGCTAAGACGCTTAGGGAAATTGAAGATATATGAGTCGGGAAAGTTACTGCCCTTAGAGTCAGAAAATTTAGTTTTCAGCTACCTTAAAACGAAAAAGCGCGAGTCAGGAAGGACTCGCGCTTTTGGCCAAAACCAAATAGTCATAATTTATCGATCTAGGACGCTAGCTTTTTGGTAACGGAAGGACTCCTCCGCAAAGGTGCATGTTCGACCGAAATTTCTTTAGGAGTTATTTCTTGTGGGTGGTACGCTTTCATTTTATCCTGACCTTTGAAACCGATTAGTTCTAACTCTATGCCTTTATGTTGAGCCTGGAAAACAAAATCTTTGATCTCCTCCATGACATCCATATCGATATAAACTGAACGACTACCGTCGATAATAACTTTACCTTCATCTGGCATCATAGAAAGGGCATTACGAATCGCCGCTTTGTTGAGAAAGCTCACTTCTTCAGCTAAAGTAAGCGTAACTACCCCTTCTTCTTCATGCTGCTCATAGAAATAGGGAGTGATGAAGTTATGACGTAGGATAAAGAAGATTGCAGATAAGATACCAATACCGATACCCACTAATAGGTCAGTAAAAATAATCGCCAAAAAGGTAATCAAGAATGGCGCAAACTGCATGACCCCTTTTTGGTACATCTGCTTGAATAAGGCGGGGCGAGCTAGTTTATATCCTACCAAAATAAGTACTGCTGCCAAACTCGCAAGCGGGATCAAATTCAAGAGACTGGGGATCAAGGCTACGCAAGCCAACAAGAATATACCATGATAAAAAGCCGACATCTTGGTACGTCCACCCGCCTGAATGTTAGCAGAGCTTCGAACGATTACCTGTGTGAGCGGTAGCCCTCCAATCAAACCTGAAATGAAGTTTCCGAGACCCTGGGCTATCAGCTCGCGGTTAGCGGGTGTAATACGCTTATATGGATCAAGCTTGTCGGTTGCTTCACTAGTCAATAAAGAATAAATACTCGCAACGGTTGCAAGTAGAACTGCTGTTACCCAAACTTCACCATTAGAAATAGCCGAGAAGTCAGGTAGGGTAAATTGACCCAGAAATTCACCTAAGTTTCCTGCTACCGGTAAGTTCACCAAAAGTTCGGCGGGAATGGCTAAGGAAGGGACAAAATTGCTGAAGATTGCATTGAGCGCGATCCCTGTAAATACTACCATCAAAGCTCCCGGAAGATACTGCACCAGCTTCTGTTCTCTCATAAATGGGCGTTCCCAGAGGATCAAAATCCCTAAAGAGAGGAAACTAACAATGATGGAACCGGCTCCAATGTAGTTAAAGATATCTCCTATTTCGGTAAAGAGGTTTTGCCATCCTGTTTGTAGTAAACTAAAGCTTAGCTCAAAATCTCCACTATACCCCAAAGCATATGAAATCTGTTTGCGGAAAATGATGATCCCAATTGCGGCAAGCATACCCTTAATCACTGATGAGGGGAAGAAATATGCGATAAAGCCGGCCTTAGACAAGCCTAGGACAAGTTGGATTAAACCACTGATTAATACCGCCAGCAAAAAAGCTTCATAGCCTAAAGACTGGATAGCAGCAAGAACAATGACGACTAAACCTGCAGCAGGGCCGCTAACCCCTAATTGCGAACCACTACAGAGAGATACTACTAGGCCACCGACTATGCCCGCAATGATACCAGCAAATAGCGGTGCCCCTGAGGCGAGGGCGATACCGAGACAAAGGGGTAAAGCCACGAGAAAAACCACTAATCCTGCAGGGATGTCGTGTTTCATCTCTTTGATGAAATTTGTAGGGTGCGGAGCCATAAAGTTTGATTTAGTGAGCTTATTTTCCAATAACAATAAGATGCCTCCGATAGCTTAATCTCATATTAATCTCAGATTAAAATGAGATTAGAACCTCTAATGCCTTTAACAAAAGCTCACCCTAACAGTTGTCCCTTCATTTTCTCTAGAAGTAAAAGCCAAAGTCCCACAATGGAGCCTCAAAATCCTGTCTGTCATGGCCAAACCAATCCCGAATCCTTTAAAGGCTCTCGCATTCTGAGCGCGGTAAAGCGGTTCTAAAATGTGCTTGAGATCTTCTTGTGGAATACCAATGCCATGATCTCTAATGATCACCTCCTGTTTTTGATCTTTGATGCTCAAGGATAGCTCAACTGGGGTGGGATAGGAAAACTTGGCCGCGTTTTCGAGCAGATTCAAAAAGGCAACCCTAAGTAACTGGGCATTACCTTGGATAATGAGTTCATCCGAATTTTCTGGGAGATCTTCTAGAAGAAAATGGACAGGAGAAATATTTTTCCTTTGACTGAGTTCGGCGACAATATCAAAAAGTAATTCATCTAATCGCACTGCCTTTAGCTGCAACTTCGCATCATCAAAGCCGGTTTTGGCTAAGTCGAGCAGGGCGGTTACCAAAGCTGCTAATCGGTTAGATTCTTGATTGATGGTTTGTAGAGATTCTTGATACTCCTGCGGAGAACGCTCCTTCTGGAGAATGACTTCTGATTCGCCTTGGATTGCTGTGATGGGATTGCGGATCTCATGAGAAGCATTGCTGATAAAGTTTTTTTGCATCTCAAAGGCTGTCTCCAGCCGATCAAGCATCTGATTAAAGGTATTGGCGAGCTGGCCAATTTCATCCTTTTCATTGAAGACACGAAGCCTCACATGTAGATTGTCAGCGGTGATTTTTTGCGCCTTGCGGATTTTTTGCGTGATCGGCTGTAGTGCTCGCTTGGCTGTAATCAAGGAGATGGGAAACAGCAGTAATAAACTGGCTAATAGACCGACTAAGATGATTCCTCTTAAATTAGTGGATTTACGGATGCCGTATACATCAATAGCCGTTACTATGATGAGATAGTCTCCTTTGGGATCGTGGAAAAGTTGCGCTACGCCTTGACGATCTCCGTCTTCAAACTCTGCTATCTGGTCCTTAAATACGCGTTCGACGAAGGCGGACAAATAAATATTCTTTAAACTATCAATTAGTGGCTGCTGATTTTCAGGCACTTTAATCACGTACTCTTCTTCCTCCTCTAATGTATGGAGAAACTTCTCCCTGATGTCTCGTAATACATCCGGATCGAGACGATCGGCTTCCACGTATAGCTGTTCGGTAATGACTACCCGTTCCCGCAGGCGATTAAAAAACTCGTCGCTGCGAAAATCAGTCGAAAAAAAGTAAATAAATAAGCTTAGTCCCAGCAGTACGGCGAAGGCTGAAAAGGTATGAATGAGGGCTAGGCGCTGGCGGATTTTCATCTTAGGATTCCTTCATGACATAGCCCATGCCCACTACTGTGTGGATCAACTTTTGGTCATGGCTCTTGTCGATCTTCTTACGAAGATAATTGACATAGACATCAATCACATTAGTCCCAGGATCAAAATTGATTTCCCAGACGTTTTCGAGGATATCCACTCTGCTGACTACGCGGCCTTTGTTGCGTAGCAAATATTCAAGTAAATTAAATTCTCGAGCGGTGAGGCGTATTTCTTCTCCTCCTCGGAGAACGCTTTTCCCGTTGAGATCCATTTCTAGATCGGCGAGGCTGAGTGTGTTATTGGGCCCGCCTGCGGAACGATTGCGTCTGGCCAAGGCTCTAAAACGCGCTAGTAATTCTTTGAATTGAAAGGGTTTAGCGAGATAATCGTCTGCTCCAGCATCTAGCCCCTTAACTACATCATCGGTATTATTGAGCGCCGTTAGCATCAAAATGGGTTCTGTATGCCCTTCAGCCCTCAGGGTACGGCATAGTTCCCTTCCATTCATATGGGGAAGAATCACATCCAAAATAATCAAATCTGCAGGAAATTGGCGAGCTAGACTTAGCCCTGTTTGACCATCAAAAGCAACTTGTACCTCGTGGCCTTCCTCTTCTAAACCTTTACGAATAAAGGTAGATACACCTGGCTCATCTTCGATTAGTAGAACTTTCATAGGGAGTGAATTTGATGCTTTGCCGCTATAGTTTTAACTCAAAATGGGCGCATTAGTTTCAAATCACATCAATACAAAAAAAAACCGTTCCGCAATCGCGGAACGGTATCGGTAATAAGCGCCAAAAAACACATCACTTTTATTCAACAAAAATGATCTGTCCGGTACCTGTTACAGTTGCGTCCAATACTGGATTTCCTTTGTAATATACGTTGCCAGCGCCGCGGATATCTACGATTAGCTTTTCTTCAGCAGAAACTTCGCAGTCGCCTTCACCTGTGATCGTGATAGCAGACTCACGGCTGATAAGCTCGAAAGCACGAGAGTTACCAGTACCGTCAATTTGCAAGCTGTGCTTGTCAACATTACCGCGAAGCAATAGATCGCCAGAACCTTCTATGGTAGAAGTCATCACTTCAGCACGAGTTCTCAAAGTAACGTCGCCAGAACCCATGATATCAACGATCACGTTTTTAGCGTTAGCGTTAAGCTCAACATTACCAGAACCTTTGATATTGATGCTAAGGTTGTCAGAAGGAGTTTCAAAACCTTCTTCGCTATAAACATCACCGGAACCTTGGATCTCAAGCATTTCCAAGCTTGGCAAATAAACGTCCATACGGATCGTTTTAAAATCATTCAAACAAGAATTGTTTGTAATGCTTAGTTGCCCTTCTAATACTTCAGTAGAAAGGAACTCTAAAATGTTGTCCTGAGCCGTAATCTCAACGCGGGACTCAGGAGATTGATGTAGATATACATCACCTGGGAGATTAATCATCACCTTATCAAAGGCCTCGAAATCGCGTACTTCAGTTACACGTTCGCCAACGCCATCTTGACAAGGGAGAGTTTGCTGGGGATACTCACACGCAGTTTGCGCAAATACCAACCCAACAAGAAGTAATAGACTAAATAGATTTTTCATAACAACTTCTTAGATTAAGGTTTCTTGATGGTTATTCGGTAGGTTTGATGTTATAGACTGCTTATATGACAGTCAGCTTGCCGAATGGGTTGCATGCAACCTTAGAAATATTTGTTTGTCATTGGACCGAAGACTGAAAATTTTTGACGAGCGCCAAAAACATACAGATCCAGGAGTTACTGGTCGAACGATGTAAGCAAGGAGATCGAAAGGCTCAATATGAGCTCTACAAGCGATATTCCAAGGCTATGCTCAATGTAGCGATGCGTATTACGAACAACTACATGGAGGCCGAGGATGTGCTACAAGAAGCATTTGTACGTGCTTTTCGCAATCTAACCAGCTTCAAAGGAGACGCGACATTTGGCGCGTGGCTAAAGCGGATCGTAATCAACACCGCCATTAACCACCTCAAAAAGCGCAGGGCTGAGTTCGTGGGCATCGATGATGAACGCCTAGAGGTACCGGAGGAAATCAATGAAACCCCCGCACCTGCATGGAACATCGAGCTAGTACGAAAAGCCATCACTCAACTACCCGAAGGGTATCGAGTAGTATTGAGTTTGTATTTGATAGACGGATATGACCACAAGGAAATCGGACATATTTTGGGTATCAGCGAAGCAACCTCTAAGTCCCAGTTTAGCCGGGCCAAAAGGAAACTTCGACAAATATTGGGGGAAACAATGGCGCGAGACGCCTACCCCTGACGTTCTTTCAAGTAGTTAGTAAATAGTACTTAGTATAAAGTACAGAGTATAAAGTAGAGAGTACAATAGTCTAAATACTAGCTACTAAATACTTACTACTAACTATCACACGCAACTTTTAACAGAAGCGAAACAAAGCTTATGCAGGATCAACTGGAAAAATATATCCTTAGTCAAAAAGACCAGTTGGACGTTTTTGAACCGGACGACCGCCTTTGGGAGCGCATTGATCGTGAGCTCCACGAAGACGAGGCACCCGTCCGTAAACTCAATTTCTGGTCTCAAAGCTGGAAAGTAGCCGCAGCTATCGCGATGCTCGTGAGTGCGGGGGCACTACTTTGGTGGGTGAGTTTGCAATCATCTACTTCGGAAATAGTTGTTGCGCCAACTGATCCCGATCAACCAGCTGTAACCACTAACCCTCAGGCCTTCTACACTGCCGAACTGACAGAGGTAGAAACTTACTACTCAGAGCAGATCTCCGCCCAAAAGGCGCGTATTGAATCCTTCAAGACACAAGGGATTGTATTAGATGAAGCTCTGTACGAACAAATGGAAATGCTCAACGATAATTATGTTGAGCTCCAAGCAGAATTGACTCATGCTGAAGATCAGGACCTTATCGTCAATGCGATGATCCAAAACCTGATGATCCAGATGCAGATTCTGAACCAACAGCTCATGATATTAGAGGAAATCAAGACAAAGCAGGCAAAATATGGAAAACAGATTCAGTCATAAACGTTCCGC
>JBCCQN010000296.1:0-7534 GCA_039024315.1 Bacteroidota bacterium | reverse complement strand
GATAAATCTGCCCAGTTCAGCGTGAATTTCAGCTTCTTCTTCGCCCATTTCTAACATATCTCCTAATATGAGCAGGACCTTTTTGTCAGGATAGCTAAATACGTTTTGAATCGCTGCCCGCATTGAGGAGGGATTCGCGTTATAGGCGTCTAGTAAAATGGTTTTATCGCCTTTTTTGACAATTTCGCTCCGATTATTAGTGGCTTTATAGCCATAGATTCCTTTTTGTATTTCGCTGCGCGGAACGCCAAAATAGTCGCCAAGCATGGCCGCCACCAAAATATTCATAGCGTTATATTCCCCACTGAGCTGGGTATCTAGACTCAAAGGCTCGGCTCCAGATCTGGTGTAGCTAAGTCTCATCCCATTGAGATGATGGTTGAGCAATTCGATCTGATGATCCGCTTCTTTGGTCCCAAAACTGATATCCGAGTTTTGATAAGCTGCCGCCTTGACTACGCGTTCATCTGCAAGATTGACAAATAAGACGCCTCCACTCGCCCGCAGGAAGTCAAAAAGCTCCCCTTTTGTTTTTTGCACCCCGTCCAATGAACCAAAACGTTCGAGATGAGCTTGGCCAATATTGGTGATAAGACCGTGCGTAGGCTCGGCGATCTCTGCTAGCTCCTTGATATCGCCTGGTTGATTAGCCCCCATCTCGATGATCGCAATCTCTGTTTCCTCCGGAATCGAGAGTAAAGTCAGCGGGACTCCAATATGGTTATTGAAATTGCCCTTAGTGGCAAAAGTGTTTTTTTGGGTATTTAGGACCTCAAAAACCAACTCCTTAGTAGTGGTCTTACCGTTGCTGCCCGTAATGCCTAAAAAGGGAATACTAAACGTTCGTCTATAGGCGCGGGCCAAATTTTGAAGTGCTAAAAGTACGTTTTCAACCAAAAGGTAACGCTCATCCCCTTCGACACAAACTTCGGCTTCATCTACGATGGCATAACTTGCCCCCGCTTCAAGGGCCTTGGCAGCAAAAAGATTACCATTAAATCTTTCTCCTTTAAGCGCAAAAAACATATCCCCATCCTTCACTTTGCGTGTGTCAGTGTTTACAGAACGATGGCGAAAAAATAGGTCTAATAGGCCTTCAGTTGTCATATTACAAAAGTAACACTATTACATTGACAAATCCGTAAATTTACCAAGTAAGGCACATCCATTTAATGTTCAATATCATGCGATCAATCCTTTTTATTATTCTGGGGCTTTTCTTTGTTCATACAAGTGCGCAAATCACCTATGCGCCAAGTCAAAAAATTCCGGTTACTGATTTTGTCGGCAACACCCAAGCCTACGCTTGGAATGGGGGAATGAATAATCCGTTAGTGTCTTCGGTTGACATCAATCTGGACGGCAATCCAGATATCGTACTCTTTGACCGCGCTGATGAGACATTCAACGTTTACCTCAACGGGGGCACAGCTAATGAAGTAGATTTTCGCTTTGCCCCTGAGTATAGGACCCGCTTTGATAGCTGTAAGTGTTCTACTTGGACCTTATTTGAAGATTACAATTGTGATGGTAGAGCAGATATCTTTTGCGGCACCCAAACGGGTCTGTTGCTGGTTTACGAAAACGTAATCTATAATGGGGATTCCGTAGGTTTTGAATTGGCCTATGATCCACTAATGGCTCAATATACTCAAAACTATATCCCATTGGCCGTCCCCAAAAATGACATACCGGCCATTATTGATATGGATGATGATGGAGATCTCGATATCTTGACTCCTCAAAATGTGTTTACAAGCATCACCTACCTGCAAAATCTAGCAGTAGAAAACTTTGGTCGCTGTGATACATTGGTATTCAATCGGGCAACGGGTTGTTGGGGGCACTTTTTTGAAAGTAGTACTGACAACACCCTCTTTGTTGGCGACACCTCCAATTGTACCATACCGGCCAGTTTTATCAACTGTATCCCCGAAAACAAAATTCGGACAACACCCCCGACTCACATCAGTAATCCTCGCCATGCAGGAACTACCCTCTTATCTCTCGACTTGGATGGCAATGGCCTAAAGGACCTACTCTTGGGGGATATTTCATTCTCAACCGTAGTGGCGACCTACAACAATGGCTGCTCTGACTATGCTTTTATGGACTCTGTTGAGGTTAGCTATCCCCAAACCGATGTTCCCGTTGATGTGGATATATTTCCGGGGATTTTTTACGAAGACATCGACAATGACGGAGTCAATGACCTCATACTAGCCCCTAACGAAACCTTAGGAGGCGGAGAAACCAGCCGGGGTATGGCATGGTACCACAACGATGGGATGAATGATAACCCAGACTTTAAGTTCCGAGGGAGAACCTTTATCGTAGATGAACAAATCGACTTGGGTAACTTCTCTTCGCCCGCCTTTTTTGACTATGAAGGTGATGGCCTAATGGACATATTGGTGAGCCACGGCTCAGCGGGTTATCATACCAACAATGGATTAGATACTCGTTATGAGCTCCGCCTTTACCGCAATACCGGTACTTTAGCAGATCCTGCTTACACTTTAGCTGACTCCAACTTTTTGGGGATTGGAACGCAGGGTGTGCCTTTGGCAAACCTTACGATCGCTGCTGGCGACCTCGATGGTGATGGCGATGATGACTTATTGCTGGGTTATCAAGCGGGAAAAATCGCTTACTATGAAAATGCCGCTGGGCCAGGCCAAGGTGCTGTCTATGTCAAGATCACAGAAGCCTTACGAGATGCTGCCGGAGATACGATCGACATCGGTAATCTCAGTGCACCGGAATTATACGACTTCGATGGTGATCAAGACCTCGACCTCTTCATCGGTGAGGAACATGGCTGGATCAATTATTATGAAAATACCGGTAGTACTCAAAGCTTTGCTTTCACACAGGTATCTAGTGCCTTTGGTAACATCAAGCTCTCCAACGTTTTTGGGAGTATGTTCTCCGGTAATAGTAAGCCACGCATCGTCGATTATGATGGTGATGGCGAAGCCGAAATGTTTGTCGGAGGTGATCAGGGCTATTTGGAGCTTTACACCAATTTATCCGCTGGTCTAAGTGCACAGCTGATCGCGCAGCCAATGCCTTTCAATTACGATTTCGGCACCTTTTCAGCACCAGCAATTGCGGTCTTAGACACTTCGGGTATCCACAGTTTTGTAGTAGGTAATCGCCGCGGCGGTTTACAATTGGTACAGGGTTCACGTACCGTAACTCCACCACTCTCCGTTAACCCCGACCAAGATCCGGCTCGTCCAATCATCTTCCCGAATCCATCGGAAGGAAGATTTCAGGTCAAACTGCAAAACCCCAATCAACAATCGTATCGCTTATATTTGCGCAATAGTCTTGGGCAGACGATCTTGAGCCGCGAGACGCGCGGGAGCCAATTATCATTGGATCTCAGTGCATATCCCAAAGGCGTTTATCTACTGCAAGTAGAGCAAGGAGATCGCGTTTGGCACCACAAATTAGTGAGACAATAAGCAAAGATGATACATACACTCGATCTCGAATTTCAAGTAAAACAGGCTATTGCAGCCTTCGTCATAGAAACCAGTGAAGGGCCCGTCTTGGTAGAGACAGGCCCTCACTCCGTATTGCCCCGACTCAAATCAGAACTTGATCGTCTGGGCTATAAAATGGAGGACTTCAAGCACGTTTTCCTCTCTCATATCCATTTTGATCATGCTGGAGCGGCTTGGGCTTTTGCTCAGGCAGGCGCCAAAGTGTATGTCCATCCTAGAGGGTATAAGCATTTGCTTGATCCTACTCGTCTGTATGGCTCCGCCAAACGCATCTATGGAGACATGATGGAGTCGCTTTGGGGCTTGATGGAAGCCATCCCCGAGCATCTTTTGGAGGCCGTCGAAGACGAACGCGAAATCACCGTGGGCGACTCCACCTTCAAAGCTTGGCATACTCCCGGACATGCGAGTCATCATATTGCTTGGCAAGTGGGAGACGTGATATTTTCCGGAGACGTGGCTGGTTGTAAAATCGATGGCGGCCCAGTAGTTCCGCCTTGCCCTCCGCCAGACATCAATGTCGAGCAATGGGTAGATTCCATCAACATCTTGCGGGCACAAAATCCAAAGCGCCTCTATCTTACCCACTTCGGACCCATCGACAATGTCGAGGAGCATCTCACCGAGCTAGAAAACATCCTACAAGATTGGGCCAACTGGATGAAGCCGCATTATGATGCCGGTCGCAAAGCTCCCGAAGTGGTACCTGAATTTCAGGCCTACGCTCACCAGCAGTTGATCGCGGCAGGGCTTGATGAAGAGGGGGCGGCTCGATATGAGGCAGCGAATCCCTCTTATATGAGCGTGGCCGGTCTCTTACGTTACTGGCACAAGAAGACCGAAGCCGCCAAAGAAGCTTAAAATTCTAGCTATTCCATATTTCCCAAGCCCCTTCGGCTTGGAGAATGAGCATTTCCATGCCATTGCAGGCCTGGGCGCCATGCTGCTCCGCTAATTGCATAAAGCGAGTCTCAGCGGGGTTGTAGATCAGGTCGTAAGCAAAATGTCCCTCTCCCAATCTTTCGTAGGGAATCGCGGGCGCATCTTCTTCATAAGGGTACATGCCCAAAGGAGTCGTATTGACGATCAAAGGATAATCGTCCAGATTTAGCTCTTTTAGATCAGCGTAGGTGATTTGGTTTGGGCCTGCAGCCGAACGCGAGACCGTTAAGCAAGGCTTATACCCTAACTGCTGTTCTAACACATAGCGCACTGCTTTAGCCGCGCCACCATTGCCCAATACCAGCGCTTGCTCGGGTTTTGTATCTCCTAGAAAATTCAATAAGGAGACCCTAAAACCATAGGTATCGGTATTATAACCAATCTTACGCCCCTCCCGAAACAGCACCGTATTCACCGCCCCCACTGCCGCCGCTTCTGGAGAGATTTCGTCCAGATAATCCATGACCTCTTGTTTGTAAGGGATGGTTACATTCATACCGCTGAGCGGAACGCGCGCCCAAAGTGCAGGCAATTCTTTTATCGTAGGGATCTCATACAGTTCGTACTGCCCCTCAATCTTTTCGCGCTCGAACTTCTCCGTAAAATATTTTTTCGAAAAGCTATGCCCTAGCTTTTGCCCGATCAAACCAAAATATCGCATGCCCGAAGATACGAAAGTCTCGCAATGAGGATAGGGTTTGGGATTACTCCACGATAGCTATCGCCCCTAATCAAGCCCAATCACCTCCATCTCACTAAAGCTCGCCTTCGCATTAAGCTCCATTCGTAAGGGTCGATTAGGATTGACTTGAAAGATGAGCGTATGTTCGCCTTGATCGAACACATAATCTTGCTTCACCCTCAGCCCATTCTCTAGGCTCATATTGCCTGACTCCTCGGCCATAATTTTGAGCTTAACGACCAGTAATTGATCCTTAGGCTGAGCCGCTAAGTAAGCTTGAAGCTGTCCTAAGCCAAATTCGCTTTGATAGCGCTTAGCGCCTGCCTGCGGCCAATGAGCCAGCCAATAAGCCTTGATCGTCTCCACATGATTACCGGGAAAGGGTCGAGCCAGATTACGTTCGATGATCTCGTCCACAACATAATCGGGCTTGTACTGCCGCATCACAATCGGGCGAAACTCTCCCCAAGTCCACAGGGCACTAAACTCCTGGCAGGCATAGCTAAACCAAGGTCGCATGGCATGTCCAAAAGAATCATGTAGCAACAGCAACTTCGGCCCATTGAGTTGATCATTTTTGCTTTTGTAGGGCAAGTCATTGGGGAGGCCGGTCGGATCATCAAGCACAGCAAAAGGAATCGTGTCTGCCCCCAAATGGCGATATGCTGAATCGACAAAGGCTTGGGGGTTCAAACGCCCCATCCTTAATTGATCGCCACCATTGATAGCATCAAGCCGAAAGCGGGCAGTTGCCAATTTATCTACTCCCAAACGCTCCAATACGGCTTGGGTGCCCACATAGGCCCCGCGATCATTCCAATGGGTATCATGACGATAGTAGAGCAAGGCTCCGGCTTTGGCAGCTTGGAGCGGAGAGCGTAAGTCTAAGACCGGGAGTTGAGCGTTCTGCAAAGCAGCATATACCTCATCCAAAAAGGTCTGCTCTGCTAGCGGTAAACCCTCAGGCCAATATTCTCCATAGACGCTGGCTTTGTTTGGCGCTAGTAAGACGAGATACTCGATATTGTGTTGAGTGGCCCAATGAGCCCGCTGCTGATATTGCAGGACGATCTCACGCATTTGTAAGGGACTCAAACGACTCAGTCCCAAGCGCTGCTCCAATGGATCAATATCAGCTTGATCGCTCCACAAGAATAACCAATCGTCTTGGCCCAGCAAGATCTTTCGACTCAACGTGCGCTTGCGTAGCTTATAATTGAGCGCCGCAATCGGTTGAAACAAATCCTGATCGCCACCGGCGTATTGACTAAGTTCTGCATCAAAAGCCGCAGTGGTAATCGAAAGGCGGTCGAGTCTAAATTTATGGAAGAGGTTTTTCCCGTCTTGCTTGGCCAGCCACAAGCCGCGCATCCCCATGCTCAAAAGCAGGAGGATGAAGCCAAAGCTCCAGATTTTTGCGGCGATATGTGCGTTTGGTCGACTCAAAAGCGGAAATAGATAAAAGGGTGATAGGCATTAGTCAAGACGGCAAAGAGACTCACTATCGTCAAGCCTAGATAGAGAGTAGTTTCTAGCGCCTTCGGCGAACGCTCAATTAAGCGTTCCACGAAGGGGAAAAAGGGCATGGCAAACACTATCCCAAGGATCAACGGCCAAGTAATATCATAGGTCAGCAAAAAGTGGGTATAGTAGTCTGCTTGGGTATTGGCGCCAAAACCTAGCAAGCGTTCGAAGATGAGCAGGGCTTGGGAAACATCCTCGGCCCGAAACCAAACCCAAGCAAAGAGCACCACCAAGAGGGTGTAGATATGTTGCAACCAGCGAGGCAGTTTTTGTAGGACTTTGCCCCAAGCAGTACGCTCAAGGACTAAAAACAGGCCATGAAATAAGCCCCAAATGAGGAAGTTCCAACTCGCACCATGCCAAAAGCCACAGAGCACAAACACCAGCAATAGGTTGCGATAGAGATGCGTCCGATTGCCGCCAAGCGGAATGTATAAATAGTCCCGAAACCAAGTCGAAAGCGTAATATGCCAACGCTGCCAAAACTCCCGAATGCTGCGAGCGATATAAGGGAAGTTAAAGTTTTCAGGCAGCTCGAAACCTAGCATCTTACCTAGGCCAATGGCCATATCAGAGTAGGCAGCAAAGTCAAAGTAGATCTGTAAGCTATAGGCGATCATCGCCAACCAAGTAAGCCAAGGGCTGATGCTATCGTCTGGCAGCAAAAAGATTTTATCCGCGACTAAAGCTAGCGGATCGGCGATGAGGACCTTCTTGGCCAGGCCAATCACAAAGCGTTTGATGCCTATTAGATTTTGCTCCCAATCGATCTTGCGCTCTTTGAGCTGGGGATAGAAAGTCTCATAGCGCACGATAGGACCAGCAATCAATTGCGGAAAAAAGGCGATGTAAAGTCCTAAGTCAAGCGGAT
>JBCCQN010000295.1:0-7563 GCA_039024315.1 Bacteroidota bacterium | reverse complement strand
CGTATTGACGCAAATGATACCGCTAATTTGGATGCGCTTTACGAACGCTTAGCAAATGGCTAAACCCTTATCTCGGAAAGCAAAAAAGTCTATATTTTTTGTCCTAGGGAGTCTTTCCCTAGTGATGACCTATGTGGGTGCGGCTCTTCCAGGTGTACCAGGGATTCCCTTTTTATTATTGTCTGCTTACTTCTATGTGCGCAGCTCTGACCGCATGTACAATTGGTTGCTCAATCATCGTTGGTTTGGCAAGATGCTGCGTGATTTCCAATCTAAGCAGACAGTTCCTGTTGGTTTCAAAATATTGGTAATCAGTCAATTGTGGGTTTCGATTGTGGTCGGTCAAATTTGGATTATCGAGCAGATGTGGATTCGCATAGTGGTTACGATTGCCGGTATCATTACCAGCATCGTAACTTGGCGTTGGAACAATCCTACAATGCAGCCCCGCCAAAAAGAGCCTCCCAGCTCCCCTAGCGCTCTAGTAACTCCAACATCCGAAACGCATTACTCAGAATCCGATCCGAAAACGCATATCGATCCAGTATCCCCGCCACCTCATAAAAGGACACCCGACTCAACAGATACACCTTGAGCGCATAGCGGTAGCCAGCAAACCATTGGTCGCGATTTGTCCCCTCAGCTTGGAGTTCAAAATGGTATTCTAGGTAATCGAATAAGCGTTCTTCGGAGAAGTCCTCTACCAAGACAAAACTCAAAAACTCTACGATATCGCGCTGCGGCACATCCAAAACCGCCAACTCCCAATCGTAGATACAAGCCCGCCCATCTTTGCGTATGGCAATATTTCGTGAGTTGCAATCATTGTGTACGATTGTATTAGGGATATCGAGAACCTTCCTCTCCTCTTCCAAGCCCTTGAGATAAGAAAAAAGGCGTCCGAGTCGTGCCTTAACAAAGGGTCGGTCCTCTTCAGTATACATGATGGAAACTAACTTCTCATACAATGGCTCAGCCTGCCAAGGCTCAAAATCATGTATACAATCGAGTTTCTTACGGTTTTCGGGGATAACAAAATACTGGTGTACCCCAGCAATCTCTTTGATCACCCGCTTGATTTGTGTCTCTGTCCAAAGCTCTGGCGCTTTTTGAGAATTGATATGGGCCAATGCTTCCTCATCCAACATCTCACTCATCAACAAGTAAGCCTGCCGCTTTTCATCTAGGCGCTTACCATAATATTGAGGTGTACAATCAAAGCCTGCTTGATCGAGGCTTTCGTAAAGCAATATTTCTTTGAGATGGCAATGGGCGTATTCGAGTTGATGGCGAAAGCGATTGAGGAGATCTGAGAGTTTTGGATCAATAGAAGCCGCCATGAGGTGTAGGCCTTTGATGACTTCGATGTCCAAGGCCTTGGATTTGAGGAGTATTGGTTGCCTCCCGATAGCTATCGGGAGCGCGGAACGCTCATCCTCCCATTCTACTTCCAGCGGGATAAAGCCCATCAACTTTTTGCTCACTCTGCTCGTGAGGGTAGTAATCACCCCATTGTCTACCCGTTGTTCTCCAAGGAAACGGATGTTTTTCACACTTTGCTCCCGCCATTTTGGGCTTAGGCATTTTTGCACAAAGAGGGCATCAATTTCGGAGCGCGTCAGCCAGTCAACCGGTTTATTGCGACCCAGTTTTTCATGGGCTTTGGCAAACTCACCACTGACGATGGCGGCGTAGGTAGATATTTCCAATGAGAGCGCAAAACCTGCAATCAGCTGCGCAAAACGCTCCACCTTGCCACTGCCCCTACAACCCATTAATTGTAAGGCCTCCGTTTGTTTCGGTAAGTGAGTACCGCCACCGACTGTACCGATCACCAAGGCTGGCAAGGTTAAGGAAAACCAAAGACCTTCCTCCACTTTTTCGACTTGCAGGATGGCGATTGAAGACTCATGTACTGAGGCTAAATCCTGACCTGTAGCCAGAAAAATGGCGGCAATGGCGTTGGCTACATTGATATTGTAACCGATCATACCATCGACTTTGCTCAGGGCTACTGAGGGATAAAAACAATCCAAGATGGCTTGGGAATTGGTCCTAAGCACTCGATTGATGACGGATTCCTTGAGGACACATTCAGCTACCACATGCGTACCTCGGCCCTTGGCCATAGAATAATGAGATACCTTTTTATCGGAGGATCCATTTCCTTCGATGACATAGTCAAGGATAGCAAAGCCACTCTCTTCTTGAAAATGCTCAGCCATCCAAAGCATAGCATGCCAAGTACAGGTAGTGGTCATATTTTGCCCCGCCGCATCCCCTGTTTTATACACAAACTTCACATGGGCCGCTTTGCCCATCACGATAATGTCTAATTCTTGAAGCGCTGCATGATTGGAGTGAAGTTGGGCTTGGGCCTTGATTTCCTCAAAATTGTCTATTACCCACTTTTCAAAAGCTAGTGCTTCATTCATCTCTGCAAAGAGAAATAGCGGAGCTCGTACCATTTTTTGATGACGTACTACCGCCTGAAATCCTCCACTTTTACTGATTGCTTTTGCCCCCCGATTCATACTCGCAATAAGTGCTCCTTCCAAGGTTCCCGCTACCGTAAAAACCAACTCAGGCTTACGGTCCTTGGGATGATACAATAGCGGTCCCACGATGCCAACAGGCATCTCGACAGAACCAATAAAGGATTCTATGTTTTTTTGAATATCAGCAGGGTCCAGGGCATGTCGTGCAATATCATCAATTTCCAAGCCTGCCTTGCGGAGGTAATTGAGTCGCGATTGGATAGCGGAATAGGTATTGAGTCCCCGGCCGGGGACTATGGGTAGCTCCATCATAGTATTCAAGTCCGGCTCTCAATATATTGGATTCCGGCTTGAATTGCGCGAGAAACTTCCTCTGCTCGCTGAAAAACCATAGAATGCGTTCCGCCTTTGATGATGACATCAGCTTGCTGCAGGCGAGCGGCAAATATCTCATCCTTACTACCGTGGATATGAAAAAGAGGGAGATCCTCAATTTCTGCCGGCTTTTGCCAATGCACTAAGCTCCTGATCGCCCACATGCGGTAGAGCACACTAAAATCTGAGAACAAGTCTTGAAGAAAGGCGATTTCGGCCTTGTCTTTGAGTCCGAAAATTGGTCCCCAATAAGGCATGCTTTTGATACGCCAGTCCCCACGTGAAAGGTGATAAAAAGGTACTTTTTGCATGAGTTCCATATACCAGGGAAGTCCATTTTGATCTCTAATGCTAGAGAGCAATACCACCCCTTTGACGGGTTTGAATCGGGCGATCTCTTGGCAAACCACGCCGCCAAAAGAAAGGCCCATCATCAAAAATGGATGATCAGGCAAGGATTCTGCTAACCTCCGCGCATAGGCTTGAAGACTTTCGCGTTCCCCGCAGGGGTCCATCCACTCCAAAATCTCAATCGGACGATCCAATCTCAGTTCTCTAAAGATTCTACCATCCACCCCCATACCGGGAATAGCATAAATAGGTGCTGGTGAAAAATTAGAAGGATTGGCCATATTGGATTCAACAATCTAAGGGCAAGATTGGTTGCTTTGTCGTACTTTCGCTAGCAAATTAGGGATTCTATGGGAACGTATATCGCTTTTGGAGTCATCGTATTTGTCATTTTGACAGCCATCATCGTGGGCTACCGACGTCATCGGCGTTATAACCGGTGGGAAATGCTCCATCAGCGTTTTGCTAAACGTCGCTCACTCAGTGTCAGCTTTATTCATCAAGACAACTTCCAATTTTACGGTAGCTATCGGGATTATAAGGTAATCGTCAAGCCAGAATTGATTGATGAGGTCTTGTATAGCGCTTTTACTATCGAGATGATCAATCCCAACCGTAAGGCCTTGCGAATCGCCAAAAAGAGTGAATCTGCTCCTTCCTTGGACAGCCGTGCGGTCATCGACCACCCCTTCAATATCAAGCATGACATCGGCAAGTGGCTGATCATGGAAACCAATGATTTAGTATTCTCTAGCCTCGTGCTTTCGGATGATATTCGGATTAGCCTGCACGAGATATTCTCCAATTATGAGGCAGCTTTGCTCTTTATTTATGATGAGGAGCTTTGTTTGTTGGTTCCCAAAACGCTTGATCGAGAAGAAGACATCATCCCATATGAAAAAGCCTTGGAGTTGCTTTGCGATATCAAGGATGAACTAAACTAGGGTGATTTAGGCGCTAGTCTAAAGAGGATTGCTTCTATTCCAGATTTTGCCATTGTTTTTTCTGCCATGATTTCAAAGCCTTGCCGCTCTGCTATGGCTCTTATGTTGGTGATTTTCCGTCCCGGAACGCCTGCCACTAGCGCAAAGAAACGGTACATGAGAAATCTTAATGGGCGCCACCACCAAGCTGTTTTTTCATTTTGGCAGAAATCGATATAGAGCCAAAGTCCATCAATTTTTAGGAGAGAAGCGATTTTCGTGATAAGTCTTTCTATTTTTTCCTCCGGAAATAAGTCCAACAAATAATCGGTTGTAATAAGGTCGAAGGTATACTTTGGCTCATACTTTTGCCAAGGGCTCGCCACCCAATTTACTTGATGAGCATTAACTGGATAATGGTGCTCCCATGCTTCTCTGGCGATTTTCACAAACTTTGCAGAGGGTTCTACATATTCTATTTGCGCTCCAATTGAGCGTTCAGCGAAGCTGAAGAGCATATCGCCACTACCCGCTCCTAGCATCAAAACTCTCAACACCTGAGGAATTTCATCTAAGAGGGCTCTCCTACTTTTTGCTAACTGCTCGCCAAACACCCAATGAGCGAGGCGATCATAATAAGGAGCGATGAAATCGAAATTCATAGTAGCAGGCTTAGCAGAGGAAACAGAAAGACCGCATCTCCCCACAGACGGTAGCGTTCCGCGAAGCGGAAACGCTTCTCATCAAAAAACACCCATAGCAGGACAGCTAACATCAAAGCATAAACCGCTTGGACAATCAGGTAAAAAGGAGCTAATCCATGTTCAAAACTGCCCCAAATGCCTAAGGCTAGGATTACAGCAGTCAATAGAACGATCAAATAACGGGTCCGTTTCTCTCCTAAGGCCCGAACAAAAGACGTATGCTGATCCAAGGCGTCAGTTTCGCGCTCGTAAAAAGAGAAGATCAATAAGTTGAGGAGCGCTAGCAAAAAGAATTGGACAGCAGCACTGATGATCCAGCTAGTAATCGGTGATTCATACAAGACAAGTGGCGCTCCCCAAACTCCAGCCGCGTAGATCAGACCTACCCCAAGTTCCTTATGAATAAACCAAGCAATACGATTACCAATCAGCCACACCAAAGCCAAGTGCCCAAGGACCAGTGCCCCCATAGCGAAGCCAAAATACAGTATAGGTTTACTGATGATAAAAGGTACATAAAGCGTACAAACAGCAATTCCCAGCGCCCAGACTAGGCCTATTTGATGGAAATAACGGTAATGAAATAAGTGCCGGGGGGTATGGGCATTTTCTTTAAGGCGGCGTGCGTCGATGAGATGGTCTGTAGTATAAATCACCCAAACGCTGAGAGGTAAAACCCAATACCAATAATGGGGCATTTGAACCGCTAGTAGACGAGTAAGCATCATACCTGAAAGCAAAGCTCCGAGGATGACATCGATGCTCAATAATTGCAAGAATCCATATGCGGTTCTCAGTCTTCTTCCCATAAAGGCATGGTGGGAATTTCTAATTCGGCGATTTTTTCGCTCAGGCTTAGGTTTAAACCCGTTGGGACCCAGTCTGGTTCGAGCTCGGCCATAGGTACCAGTACAAAATCTCTTTCGGGATAGTAAGGATGCGGCACTTGCAGGCGTTCAGTGTTTATTTCTTGGCGATTAAATTCTAAAATATCTAAATCGATTAATCGCGGGCCCCACTTGAAATGCCGGATTCGGCCCATCTCCTTTTCGATATCTAGCAGGGCTTCCAATAAATTAATCGCTTCCCCCTCATAGCCCACTTCAGCTACCGCATTCACAAAGACGTTTTGCTCTGTAATGCCCCAAGGTTCGGTGCGGTAGAAAGCAGAACATCTGATCAATTCAATCCCATATTGGGGGAAAAGTACTAGCGCTTGGCGCAGGTTTTTTGCGGGATTTCCTTCATTTGATCCCAAACCAATAAAAATCATATGTAAAGATAGGCTTTTCCATTCATCTGGCCTTTAAACTCAACAATTTTGCTGCTTAGAGAGTATATTTGAGTATGAATTTTTTCAAAACATTTTTTGCGAGTTTTCTCGCGGTGATCTTGGGAATCCTAATTGGGATTCCAATCATTTTTATGCTGGTAGCAGGGATATTTGGAGCGATTGCAAGTGCGGGCCAGCAGGAGGTGGAAATTAGGCCTCATACAGTTTTAAAAATCGAACTCAAAGAACAAATTGTAGAAGATGCTAGCCCCAGCGGCCTAGATTTAGATATTGGCAATTTTATCCCCTTACCGGTTGATGTCTCTGCCAACCAGATTGGTCTCTACCAAATTGTAAGAAACCTTGAGGCAGCCGCTAAGGACGAAAACATTGATGGCATTTATCTAAATCTAAGCCCTGCGATGCAAGCAGGCTGGGCGAGTCTAAAAAGCATTCGAGAAGCCTTGGTAGATTTTAAGGAATCAGGCAAGTTTATATACGCTTATTCTGAAATTTATACTGAGCCAAGCTACTATTTGGCTTCTGTGGCCGATTCGATCTATATGCCGAATCAGGGCCGTATGGAGTTCAACGGCTTAGCGAGTAGTCCAATGTTTTACGCGGGAGTATTTGAGAAAGTCGGCATTTCTCCTCAGGTATTTAAAGTCGGGACATTCAAGGCAGCAACCGAGCAATATACCCGTAAGGACATGAGTCCTGCCAACCGAGAGCAGATCGAAGTCATGTTAAATGATATTTGGCAGACCTTTGCCGAAGAGGTAGCTCCGGCACGCGATATGAGTCAAGATCAGCTCAATGAAATAGCCAACACCTTTATGATCGGAGGTGGCAGTGCCGCTCAGCGGGTAGGCTTGATCGACCAAGCTGATTATGAGGATGGGGTTTTGTCCGTCCTTGCCGAACGCTCATCCCGGGAAAAAATAGCAGATTTAAGACTGATTAGCCTCAACAAATATTTACGGGTTCCCAAAAGACGTAAAAGAGGAGAAGGAAAAATCGCTATCATCTTTGCAGAAGGCACCATTCAAACTGGCAAAAGCGGCCAGGGAGTAGCGGGATCCGAAAGCATTGTCAAAGCCCTTCGTAAAGTAAGGGAAGACAAAAATGTAAAAGCAGTAGTCCTACGGGTAAATAGCCCGGGAGGTATGGCCCTAGCCGCCGATATGATGGCGCATGAAGTAGAAGAGTGTGCAAAAGTTAAAACCGTAGTTGCCTCAATGGGAGACTATGCTGCCTCCGGAGGTTACTATATTGCCGCTCCCTGTGATCATATTTTTGCCCAAGAGAATACGATTACCGGCTCTATCGGCATTTTTAGTATTCTATTTGACCCTAGAGAACTTCTCAACAAAAACATAGGCCTAACGTTCGACCAAGTCGAAACCCATCCACACGCCAACTTCCTTAACCCCGTCTTT
>JBCCQN010000294.1:0-7737 GCA_039024315.1 Bacteroidota bacterium | reverse complement strand
CTGGCCAAAGTCTATATGCACCTTGCTGGTGCAGAGATTGGAGATCCTAGCTATTATCCTCAAGCCATTAGCGCTGCGCAAAAAGTGCTTGAGCAAGCTGCTTCTGGTTTCCCCGCCTTGGAAAGCGATTATATGGCCAACTTTGAGCAGTCGGTCCAAGACATGAGTAGTGAAATGCTTTTCTCTATTCAAGCGACCCAGCAACCCAACGAAGGCCCAGAGCTACCGCGCTACTATACGCCCGGCAATACCCCTTTCTCTGGTGGCGGAGGAATTGGCGCGATCTCGATGCGAGAAGATTTCTACGATACTTTTGAGGATGGGGACAAGCGCGTAGAATTTGGTTCGGCCATCTTTGATGAATGGGTCGATCTCAACGGGGAGCAGTATTATCATTTCAAATCTATTCCATCAAATGTAGTCGGTTTGTTATCCGAAAATGTCTTTGACAATGGCTTTGGGCGTCAAGGAAACAATAAGTATCAGACCCTTGATGGCGATGAAGTCTTCGCGACGCCTAGGCTTTACATCAAAAAGTACGTGGACGAAAGCTCCCAAGTCAAGGATGAAAACGGTAGTAATCCGGTGATCTTACGCTATGCAGATGTGTTGCTGCTTTTAGCTGAGGCTGAAAACGAAGTGAATGGTCCCACTACTATCGCTTATGATGCGGTCAACCAAGTACGCAGTCGGGCCGGACTGGCTGACCTTGCTGGAGGTATGAGTCAAGAAGACTTTAGACAGGCCGTTCGCGATGAACGTCGTCATGAACTTTATGGCGAATTTCAGCGTCGCTGGGACTTGATTCGTTGGGGGATTTGGCTCGAAACAATGGCCGCGGCTAATCGTCCGCGTTTGGAATATCAAAAACTCTTCCCAATTTCTAGTGAAGAAATCGCAGCAAACGCGCTCATCAATGCCAATAATCCTGGCTGGTAAGATCATTTATTCCTATGAAACGACTTCTTTCTGCTTCAATCCTAGCATTTATGCTCTTTTTCTCAGTGGGTTTTCTCTCGCCTGACCAAAAGGTTTATGATAGCATCCAAACAGTTGATAGTGCTGCCACTAATCAAACCAAGGCGCTGTATGAAAATCTGAGAAGACTATCTCAAGGGCACGTTGTATTTGGCCATCAAGATGCCTTTGCCTATGGCGTGCAATGGAAAGAATGGCACAAAAAGCGGACAGATGTCAAAGATATCGTAGGTCAGCATCCTGCCTTGGTGGGTTGGGAGATGAGTAAGTTGGGGCAGGGGCCTGTCAATATTGACTCGGTCAATTTTGCCCAAATGCAGGGCTGGATGAAGCAGGTTTATAAGATGGGAGGCATCAATACCATCAGTTGGCATGTCGACAATTTTGTAACGGGGGGCGACAGTTGGGATGTCGGCGAACGGGTAGTGGAAACGATTTTGCCGGGCGGTAAGCATCATGCGGCCTTCAATGCGAAGCTGGATCTGTTTGCCGATTTTGTCAACGAGCTAGAAGTGGGTTTCTTATTCAAGAAAAAAATCCCCATCATTTTGCGGCCTTGGCATGAACATACCGGTAGCTGGTTTTGGTGGGGCAATGATCATTGTTCTCCGGAGGAGTACAAAGCCCTATTTCGCTATACAGTAGAGTACCTGCGCGATCAAAAAGGCCTCCACAATATCCTTTATTGCTATTCGCCTGATGTTTTTCAGGATGAGGCCCACTATATGGAACGCTACCCCGGAGACGAATACGTCGATATTATGGGTGTCGATGATTATCATGATGTCGGCAAAAAGAATGATGTGGAGGCGCTATTGAAGCGCTTGAGGACAGTCGTTCAGCTAGCTGAAAAACATAATAAAATCGCTGCCCTCTCTGAGACGGGATACGAAACCATCCCCAAGGAAGATTGGTGGACGAAAACCATACTCGAACCCATCAAAAATGATCCGGTCGCCTCGCGTATTAGCTATATGATGATTTGGCGCAATGCGCGTTTGGATCATCATTATGCGCCCTATCCCGGTCATAGCAGCGCGGCTGATTTTACCCGATTTGCTGAGGATGAGTTTACGCTCTTCGCGAACGATTTACCCCCTATGTATTCACTTTAAACACTTATCGTAGCAATATTTTACTGGATTGTGCCATCATTTGGCCAACTGTATGCGCTAATTAAGTAGCGAGAAAAAAGTAGAGAGTATCAAGAGTTTGGGATACGATTCTCTCTCTCAGGGCCTCTATATACTTACTACTAAGTACTTTCTAATCTATACTTAGGATTTATGGATTTACAACTACTCGATATCATCATCATTGGCCTGTATTTAGTGGCGACGGTGGGGATTGGCTTTTGGATTTCCAAACGCGCCAGTCGTAACCTGCGGTCCTACTTCCTCGGGGGCAATGAATTGAAATGGTATACACTCGGGCTATCCAATGCCTCCGGCATGTTTGACATTAGTGGTACCATGTGGATGGTTACGCTACTCTTTATCTATGGCCTCAAAAGTGTCTGGATTCCTTGGCTTTGGCCCGTCTTCAATCAAATTTTTATGATGGTCTTTCTCTCGATCTGGTTGAGGCGCTCGGGCGTAATGACGGGAGCAGAGTGGATCAAGTTTCGCTTTGGTGAGGGGCAAGGAGCCAAGATGTCCAATATGATTGTGGTGATCTTTGCCATCATTGTAGTGGTGACCTATATCGCCTACGGCTTTATCGGCATTGGTAAGTTTGCTGTAGTCTTTTTGCCATGGGAGCTATCGGCCGATCCTGCGACCAACGAGATCTTATATGGACTCATCATCACCGTGCTGACGACTATCTATGCCGTGAAAGGCGGGATGTTTAGTGTGGTCTTCACAGAAGTCTTGCAGTATGCGATCATGACCGTAGCGAGTATTGCGATTGGCGTGATTGCCATGCAATTGGTCTCTCCTGATATGCTGGCGGAGCATATTCCTGCTGGTTGGGATGAAATCAGCTTTGGCTGGAAACTCGATTTGGATTGGACAGGGATTATGGAGCAGGCCAATAGTAAAATCACCGAAGACGGCTGGGAGCTATTCGGGATCTTCTTTATGATGGTTTTGCTCAAAGGTATTTTGCAAAGTATGGCTGGCCCTGCCCCCAATTATGATATGCAACGAGTGCTTTCGACGCGTAGCCCCAAGGACGCTGCTAAGATGAGCGGTTTTGTCAATGTGGTGCTACTGTTTCCTCGCTATATGCTCATTGCGGGTTTGGCGGTCCTCGCCTTAGTATTTTTTAGCGATGATCTCATCGCCATGGGCTCGGAGGTAGATTTTGAGCAGATTTTACCCTTTGCCATTAGAGAGTTCGTGCCCGCAGGACTGATGGGACTGCTTATCGCAGGGCTCTTGGCAGCTTTTATGTCCTCCTTTGCTGGTATCGTCAATGTCGCGCCAGCTTATATCGTCAATGATATTTACAAACGCCTGATCAATCCTGATGGGACTGATCAAGAGTATGTACGCATGAGCTATATCGCTTCGGTAGTGGTAGTGGTAATTGGTACCCTCTTTGGCTTTGTAATTGGCTCTCTCAACAATGTGATTGATTGGCTAGTCGCCGCACTCTATGGAGGTTACACTGCAGCCAACCTTCTCAAATGGTATTGGTGGCGCTTCAATAGCTATGGCTACTTTTTTGGGATGATTGGCGGTATACTCGCCGCCATGATCTTACCGCTGGTATTGCCAGAGTCGGTCACTTCTTTAGAAGCCTTCCCCCTCAATCTGCTACTTTCTCTGATCGGCTGTATTGCGGGTAGTCTTTTGACGCCTCCCGATGAAATGGAGACTCTCAAAGAGTTTTACCACAAGACACGCCCTTGGGGCTTTTGGAAGCCTGTGCTTGCAGAGCTGCAAAAGGAAAATCCAGAGATCCAGCCCAACCGCGAATTTGGACGCGATACCATCAATGTGATTGTCGGCATCATCTGGCAAACCAGCCTGACTGCCGCCCCCATCTTTATGATCATCAAGCAATTTGAACGCATGTGCATTGCGCTACTGATAACTGCAATCTGTACCCTAATATTGAAATACAACTGGTACGATAAACTCGAAGACTACCCCAAAGACATATCACTCGACTAATGAACCAATCTTTTGACGCTAGACTGCGAAGCTTGCAAACAGAGCATGATGCTTTGATCGCCAAGCCCAATATTGCTCATGCCAGCACTAACGGCATTTATACCCGCTATCAAAACCCAGTGTTGACGGCTGCTCATGCTCCGCTCTTTTGGCGCTACGATCTGGATCCTGTTAGCAATCCCCATCTGATGGAACGCTTGGGTATCAATGCAGCCTTTAATGCCGGAGCCATTTACTGGCAAGGCAAATATCTCTTAGTAGCAAGAGTCGAAGGCGACGACCGCAAATCTTTTTTCGCAGTAGCCGAAAGCCCCAATGGGATCGATCAGTTTCGCTTTTGGGATTATCCCGTCAATATGCCCGAAACGGACGAACCTGATACCAATGTCTACGACATGCGTCTCACCGAGCATGAAGATGGTTGGATTTACGGCTTGTTTTGTACCGAACGCAAAGACAAAACCCAGCCCAACAATACCTCCGCGGCAGAAGCCCAATGCGGCATCGCTCGCACCAAAGATTTAATCACTTGGGAAAGACTGCCTGATCTTAAGACTTATTCTGGGCAGCAGCGAAATGTAGTGCTACACCCAGAGTTTATCGATGGCAAGTATGCTCTCTACACCCGTCCGCAAGATGGTTTTATCAGTGTGGGTAGCGGTGGTGGCATCGGCTGGGGCCTAAGCGACAGTATGGAAAATGCTGAAGTCAAGGAGGAGCAAATCGTAGATGGGAAAATCTACCACACCATCAAAGAAGCCAAAAACGGCCAGGGGCCTCCACCGATTAAAACCGAAAAGGGCTGGTTACACCTTGCCCATGGGGTGCGTAATACCGCTGCTGGTCTTAGATATACGCTTTACCTTTTCATGACGGCTTTGGACAAGCCTTGGGAAATTACCCATTTGCCTTCCGGTCATTTTATCGCGCCCAAGGGGGGCGAGAGAGTAGGAGATGTCTCCAATGTGGCTTTTGCCAACGGTTGGATCGTCAATGAAAACGAAGAAGTCTTTATCTACTATGCTTCTTCGGATACACGCATGCATGTAGCGACTAGCACCATTGAAAAACTACTCGACTATGTGCAAAATACGCCAGAAGATCCCTTGCGCTCCGCCGCTTGTGTGGCTCAAAGAAGCGCGCTCATTCGCAAAAATCTCCAACTGATCAAATCCTAAGCGCAGGTATGGCTGTTTTTGATCCTACCCCAAAACTTTCGCTCAGAACCCAATCACAATGGAGAGAAGCGTTCCGCGCAGAGGCAACTCAACTCCTAGACTGGTGGCAGACACAGATGCTCGATGCTGAAAATGGGGGTTGCTATGGTCGGCGTGATGCCTACAACCGCCTTTATCCACAAGCGCATAAAGGGGTGATCATGCATACCCGAGTGCTCTGGACTTTTGCTGCGGCTGGCCAAACGCTCAACTCAGGTGAGTACCGTGCTGTGGCAGAGCAGATGTATGAATACATCAAAACCCACTTTTTAGACCTGAAAAATGGAGGGGTAGTCTGGATGCTAGATCAAAACGGCCAAGTCATCAATGGACGTAAGCAAATTTATGCGCAGGCTTTTGCGATCTATGCCTTTTCGGAGTACTACCAGCTCACAGGAGAGCAAGAAGCTTTGGACCTAGCCCTAGAGCTTTTTGCTTTGATCGAACGCCATAGCTATGATCCTACCTATGGAGGCTACCTCGAGGCCTTTGGGGCGAAATGGGACGAATTAGAAGACTTGCGTT
Organism: Bacteroidota bacterium; assembly: GCA_039024315.1. GTDB lineage: Bacteria > Bacteroidota > Bacteroidia > J057 > J057 > JBCAWW01. The sequence continues at coordinate 1,895 of JBCCQN010000294.1, read as the reverse complement.
TGAGCAATAAGGACGCCAATGAGGCCAAGACCATGAATACCCACCTCCACATTATGGAGGCCTACGTCAATCTCTATCGCGCTTACCCTCAAGCCCAAGTCGCGATAGCACTGAGACGAATTATTGACTGTATCCAAACTCGTTTTATCAATCCTGCGACGGGACATCAGACCCTCTTTTTTGATGAGCAATGGCAAGCAAAGTCCAGCGCAATTTCCTATGGGCATGATATCGAGTGTAGTTGGTTGCTTTGGGAAGCAGCGGAGGTGTTGGGGGATGAGGCCGTCTGCGCCGAACTCTCTCCTCTAGTGCTATGCATGGCTGAGGCTACCCTACAAGAGGGCCTAGACCATGAGGGCGGCGTCCTCAACGAATTGGATGGTGATCATTTGGATGCTGATCTACATTGGTGGCCTCAGGCTGAGGCAGTCGTCGGTTTTTGGAATGCCTTTGAATTGAGTAAAAGGACTGACTACGCTCAAGCGGCTCAAAACTGCTGGCAGATCATTGAGCGATATCTCAAAGATCAGGAAAAAGGTGAATGGCACTGGCGCGTCAATGCCGAGCGGGAAGTCAATCGTACTGAAAATAAAGCCGGTCCTTGGAAGGCTCCCTACCACAATGTGCGTATGTGCTTGGAGATGATCCGGCGCTTGTCGTCTTAGTTGGGCTGCTGCGCAGAACGATTAACTCTGACGGCCTATGCAATAGGCCGCTACAAAATGCTAATGTAGGTGCGCGCATGCATGCCGCACCCATAAAGATAAGCGTTCCGCGCTCCCGAAAGCTTTCGGGAGGTAATACAAAAAAAGATCCCCCAAATAAAAGTTGAGCTAGGATAAGTTTTAGATAAATAACAGGTCGCTCTAGCAAATTTTTACCCTGTTTTTACATTCTTTTACAGAGCAAAAGCGGTGCTCGATAATGCTTCTATTTAGCTTTCCGCAATGGAAATATTTAGAAGAAACTATCTCAGTACAGCCTTACTCCTTTTCGCCCTAGCTGCCCTCTCCTTTGCTTGCGAGGCTCAATCAAAAGAGCAGTCTTCCAAGTTAGAGGCTATCAATGAACTGGTCAGTACCTACGCCGAATACGGACAATTCAACGGAGCGATTCTCGTCGCCCATGAGGGGGAATTAGTCTATAAGCAAGGCTTTGGTTTGGCCAATATGGAGTGGGAAATCCCCAATCAGACGGATACCAAATTTCGGCTAGGTTCTATCAGCAAGCAGTTTACAGCCATGCTGATTATGCAGCTGGTGGCAGAAGGCAAACTTGAATTAAATGCTCCGCTGGCTCGCTATCTACCTGATTATCCCAAAGAAAATGCAGAGCGCATTACGATCCATCAATTGCTGACCCATAGCGCTGGTGTGCCTAATAATTATGATTCGCCTAAGCCTAAGGTCGATAAACCAGATTTGATTATTCCGGACAATTATCGGCCCCAAGACTTGGTAGCCGTTTTCTCTGGCCTGCCGCTTGATTTTACCCCCGGAGTGCGCTTTAGCTATAGTAATTCTGGCTATGTGGTCCTCGGCTACCTGATCGAGCAAATCACGGAAAAGTCTTTTGCGCAAGTCCTAGAAGAAAAGATCCTGCAACCCTTAGGGATGAAAAATACCGGCATCGAAAAGCATAGACCACTCAGCGCAAACAGAGCTGCTGGCTATTTTCAAGCTTGGGGAACGTATTACAACGCCAATTACGTGGACATGTCTAGCGTTTTCTCGGCGGGTGCGATTTATTCTACTGTGGAGGATTTGTGGCTTTGGGATCAAGCATTGTATGAGGAGAAGCTATTGCCGAAGGCTTACCTAGCGCAGATCTTTAGCCAGCAAATCTCCGATCCTGATTATGGTGGTCATTACGGCTATGGTTGGAGTTTGACGGAT
>JBCCQN010000293.1:0-7921 GCA_039024315.1 Bacteroidota bacterium | reverse complement strand
GAACGCTCAGTTATAAGGAGGCCAAAACCCCAAAGCTTCACCAAGGCTTTTTCCTGACTAAGCGGGAGCATTACCCTTTTCGACATCTTTCTCTCAACTACATATCTGCGAATGCAGTAGTATAAGGGCGTATTAGCGCTAATGCACTTTACAAACTCGTTTCCTAGCAGTGGCCGGACTAAGCTCTCGCACCACCCGATGATTTGGGGGATCTGATCAATCCGTGATCGAGGCAACAGTCTTCTAGAAGGATAGGAAACGACAGCAAACAATCCATAACCTTTTTCATCAAAACGCCTTATGAAAACCTTCAAAAGCAATTTTTGGCAAGCCCTGCTATGCAGCTTCGTCTTTTCCCTAGCGCTGCTCAACCACTCCTTCGCCCAAAGCCCAGAAGCCTTCAAATACCAAGCCGTCGTCCGCGATGCCAACAATGCACCATTAGCTTGGCAAAACGTAAGCATCCGCATCAGCATCCTCGAAAGCTCCCCCAATGGTAGCGCGGTTTATCAAGAAGCCCATAATGTTACGACCTCAGCCCTTGGCCTCGTCTCTCTCAATCTCGGTGAAGGCACTGTCCTCTCTGGCACTTTTGCGGGTATCCAATTCGAGAGTTATGATCACTTTTTGCAAATCGAAGTAGATGAAAGTGGCGGCACCAACTATTACGTCCTCGGTACCAGTCAACTGCTTTCTGTGCCTTACTCCCTATTTGCCAGCACCGCTGGCACCGCTTTGGATGTCGATGACGCCGACGCCGATCCCGCCAATGAATTACAAGACATCTCGCTCAATGGCAATGATCTTTCTATCAGCCAAGGCAGTACCCTGAGCTTACCCAGCCTGACCGCCGGCGATGGGATTAGAATTGATAATGGGGTGATCAGTAATCTCAAGCCCTCGCTCTGGAATCTCGATAGCAATCTCGTTTTTGTGGATAGCAATCAGGTGGCCATTGGTTTCCGGGACAGCACTAGCATCCTTGACGACAATAAGCTTTTTGTCAATGGCAACATTCGCCTTGCAGAGGATTCCAGTCTCTTAGGCATAGGCCAGATGGTAGGCGCTAGTGGCATAAGTCTCGCGGCAAATCCAAGCCGTGATGCTGATATTGAGCTCTTCGATAATGGTCGCGTGAGATTTGAGGAAGAGGTAGGGATCAATCAGGTATTTAGTTTTATCGACCTAAATGTCCGCAACCAGCCAGGGAATTCAACAGTACTGCAAATTGAGGATACTACTGGGCACGATATCTTTGAGGTAGGGCGTGGCCGCAATGTCGGGATCAATCGGATCACCAGCAATGTTACCCTTCAGGTGCGAAACAAAGATGTGGGCACCAACACTATTATCGCCAACTTTGAAAGAGCTAATGGCAATAATATTTTGCAAATCCAGGACGATGCCGATGTAGTAGTTACAGGTGATTTTTCCGTAACGGGTAGCAAAAACTTCATCCTCGATCACCCGCTCGATCCCGCCAACAAAACCCTCAGCCACAATGCCGTCGAATCTCCGGATCATGTCACTTATTACCACGGCACCGTGCAACTTGACGCCAATGGCAATGCAGTAGTGAGTCTGCCAAGCTACTTTGAAGCGCTCAATACTGATTTTCATTATCAATTGACTTGTGTCGGTGGTTTTGCTCAGGTATTTATCGCCGAGGAGATACAAAACAATCAGTTTAGCATCGCAGGTGGGCAGCCCGGAATGAAGGTCTCCTGGCAAGTCAGCGCCACAAGAAACGACCCCTGGGCCCAAGATCATCCCTATCAAGCCGAACAAGACAAAGAGCCGCATGATGTAGGTCGCTACTTCTACCCTGAAGGCTATGGCAAAGGACCTGAGTACTTACTTGATGGAGGCGAAACCCAAACCAAAGAAGACCAATGAAAAATCTAATCAGCTGCCTAGTCCTCACCTTCGCTGCCTTGAGTTTGGGAGCGCAAAATGTAGAGCTGACGCCCGAAGTAGTGGCCAGCGCCGGAGATAGCTACACCAGCAATACCCTCAATGTCGATTGGACCTTAGGCGAGATCATGACCGAGACCTTTGAATATGCAGGCACCCTTGTCCTAACCCAAGGATTTCACCAACCAAGTCTCAGTACCACTTCGATTGGCGATCCCGTAGCTAGCCTAGGTATCATCAAAGTCTACCCCAATCCTACGAGCAATAGCATCTCCATCGAGCGCGAAAAGCCCGGAGAATTACAATTGCAGCTGCTGGACATGCGCGGTAGTATCCTTCGAAAGCAAACCTTTAACGGCACTCAAAGCGAGCTCGACCTCTCCGACCTTCCCAATGGCATTTATGTCCTCCGGATGTCAGATCGCGAGCAAGCTAGCCAAAGCCTCCGCATCCTCAAGCAATAAAGCTTTACGTCTTTTAGCTTACTAATCCCCGGCCGTCCCTCTTTTAGGGATGGCCTTTTTTGTTTTTTGCCTCCCGATCCCGATGGTCGGGATGCGGGAGCGCGGAACGCTTGTCTCTAGCAGGCGACAAGGTGGTACCTTGTCGCTAAATCACCCCCGATTTTATTTCGACAGAGCGCAGCCTACTCAATTGGGCGTTCGAAATTCGACATTCAGCATTCCCTAAGCCTCTGACGCACAATTAAGTAAGCGGTAGTGATTGCCCAGAATAATTGTGTATATTGTATCTAACAACACCACGAACAATCACAAACCTAGAACCCATGGAGAAAATCCTCATTATCAGTATGGACGACGATTTTGCTTAGAGATTAAGCGAAGCATAGCCATACTAATACCATAGGGACTAGAAATCTTCTAAGTCCTGAGCTAAGCTTTTTTCAATTTTTAAGACCATTTCGTCAAATGAGTCATACACCCAATAAACTTGTTTGAGTTCTTGCTCTATCTCACGCTGAAACTCTTTAAATCTTTTTAATTCTTCGACATCAACCTCTAGCAAATTGGTATTTGTTTTTTGTAAAAACAGGTAGATTTTGGGCTTACCAAATTCTTTTGCATGTTGGATCGCAACCTTAAATTCTTCCTCTGTATACCTACCAATTCTGATCTTGACGATAAAGATCGCAAAGTCACTTTCTCGAATAAACTGATTGAATTCCTCTTGTTTAGGTGCTCTGGGGTTAAAAGCTATTGATTGTTCGGTCCAGACTTTGGGGGAGAATTGAATACCATTTTTTCGGATAGACTTGTTGTTTTTACGCAGAAAGTGTAACTCCAGCTTCTCTCGTTCGCTGGCTAAATCTTCAGTTGATGCTAGAGCAATTTTTATATTTTTTATTTGTTCTAGTTTAACAAGCTCATTGGTTGCTAATCTGAACTTTTCAAAGACATTTTGAATTTCTTGGGGATATTCTTTGGATGAAATATTACCTAGTTGTAATTGAAGTTCCTCAATCTCTTTTTCTAGAAGTCGATTTTTGACCGACAGTTCCTCATTAATTTCTTTGAGTTCTAAATGGGTACGAACCCTTGCCAATAATTCTATTGCATTTAGAGGTTTAATTATATAATCTTGGCCCCCAAGCTTAAATGCCTTCTCTTTGGTTAAAGTATCTTTTTTGACAGTAAGAAATATAATTGGAATATTCTTCTTTGCAGGATCCGCTTTTAAACTTTTACATATTTCAAACCCGTCTTGTCCGTTTGGAGAGAGCATTATGTCTAATAAAATTAGATCGTAGTCATTTTTACCAACTAGCTCAAGGGTTTCCTCTTTTGTTTGGGCATATGAGATATCGTACTCTTCACGTTTGAGGAAACTTGCAAGTACTTGCAGAATTTTAGGATCGTTATCTACTAACAGGATTTTTTTTTCTTTAATCAATGTTTTCATAACGAAAGGGTTTGTATTCTATAGAAAAAATCGGGGAAAGCGTTGATTGATGAGCGTAGCTTGTCAACAGAACAGTTTTGAGCGGACCTTCTTACCTGTTCTCCAAATTCTGTAATAGGAGAGAGCCCAAATCGTTCTCCTACTACAACGATCATATTCCCAAACTCTTCGAATTTATTGAGATTGTTTTCTCCTTCAATCTCTTCCCAATATTTATAAGCCGCAGTCAAGGACTGCATGACTTTTTCCCATTCTGAAGGCGTTAGAGACTCTCTTTTTATTCTACTAACTAATCCGTAAATGTCGAGATATTGATTTAGTGGTGGTCTTATTTCTGTATATTTTATGTATTTCAGAAGACCAAGCAAAAGTTGGTCTCTTGTGATAGGTTTGAAGAAGATCTCATCGAATAAATTATCAGAAACATCAATATTAAACCCTTTATCTGCCGTTATTGCTAAAATGGGAACTTCCTGTAAATCCTCAATGTCTCTAATTTTTCGAGTAGCCTCAATCCCTGTCATTTCCGGCATCCTAATATCCATTAAGATCAAATCTGGAGCTATCCGACTCGCGGCTTCTATAGCCTCTTGACCACCTTGCATGGGAATACAGTTTATTCCAGTGCCTTTAAAAAAGTCTTCTACTAGGTCTCGAAAATCTGTTGAATTATCAACAATAAAAATAGTCTGGGGATGAAATCTAATGGTTTTATCATCGAAATAATCACTCAATCTTGAGTGGGTTTCTACTTGCGTCGAAGAAATCTTTATAGTAGGGAAGATACATTTAAAGATAGTGCCTTCTTTTAATTTAGATTTTACGAAAATCTCCCCCCCCATAGCTGAGACAATTCCTTTTGAGATTGAAAGGCCTAGACCAGTACCTTCTGCCTTATCATGCTTAGCACGGTCAAAAGGTTCAAACAATAACTCTAAATCCTCCTCTGATATACCAATCCCGGTATCCTCTACTGAGATTTCTAAGCGAAGTTCTGTTGGATCCTTCTCACTTATTTTTGCTTCTATTATCAGTTTGACAGATCCTCCCTCATTTGTATACTTAATCGCATTACCAATAAGGTTAATTAATAGCTGCTTAATCCTTACTTTATCCAATTCAATAAAAGGAGGTAATGCGGTAGCTATGTTGTGATTATAGAAAAGAATTTTGTCCTTTAACTTTAAACTAAATAGATATGATACTTCCTTACATATTTGTCTCAAATCAGTTGGCAAGTTATTGATAATCAACTTCCCACCATCAATTTTGGCCATATCAAGAGTATCGTCGACGAATTCTAATAAGGTGGTAGTATTGTAATAGATACTCCTAGCATAGTCCCTTACTTCAAGTAAAGATTCCGTTCGCGTCAACAAGTCAGAATAGCCCATTATTGCAGTTAGAGGGGTTTTAATTTCATGACTCATGTTTGCCAAGAAATTTCTTTTTATAGCATTTGCCTTCTGTAGGTCTTGTTCGACTTTTTTTAGCACACTAACATCATGACCAATTCCAACAATACCAATAATATTCCCATTGCCGTCCTTATAAGGAACTTTTACGGTAGAAATTTGAACCATGTTCCCATGCTTATCTAGTCCATCCTCAAGTAGTTGAATCATTTTGTCTTTCTCCATAACCTCACGTTCAGTATCTAAATACTGATCCGCCATGGTTTTAGGATAAATATCATGATCAGTTTTTCCTCTAATCTGTTTGGGGTCTGATACAATACTTGGTGCTATCCCCATCAGGATTTCCGCATGGGCCTTATTTATTTCTATAAATCGACTCTCTTTATCTTTAATGTAAATCCTATCAGGAATATTATTAATAATGCTTCTCAGCATGTTGCGCTCTTTGTCCAGTTCCGCTTCTGCCTTTACTCTTGCAGAGATATCACGGATTGCAACTATTCGAGTCTTTTTGTTTTTGCCTAAAACCACCCGTTTTGCTTGAACCTCTACTTCGACAATCCCCCTATTTAATGTTTTTACTTGTATTGGGATGGGTCTGTGATAGACTTCTATTGAGCGAGTAATCAGTGGAATGTGATCAGGGATTACGAACTCCACTAGCTTTGCTCCGATAACCTCTCGTCTACTGTAGCCCGTAATATCTAAAAATCTTTGATTCACCTCCTCAATAATCCCTCCCTCATGAAGCAAGATCCCTTCAAATGTTGCCTCGGCTAATTTTTGAAAATTGTCTTTCGAATTCTTTAGTTCTGTCAAATCCTGATAAACACAAAAAATTCTCTCAACCTTATTATCCCGGTTACGAAAACAGGTTACTGAAATTCTAGTACGAATTAGACTCCCTTTTTTATGGATAAATTCCTTCTCTAGCTTATAATCATCAATTTCACCATTTATCAGTCTTTCAAACTGAACAAAATCTTCCTTCAGATTACTCTCGGCACTCAAATCTACCCAGGTCCTGTCTGCTACCTCTTCCCGACTGTAACCCAACATCCTACAGAATTCATCATTGAACGCAATCCAGTTTTTGTCAGAGTCTGTGATTGTCATGCCCACTAAACCCGTCTCAAAAAATCGACGAAAATGTGCCTTTGCTTCTTCCTGAGCTCTTCGTACTTCCAAATTATCAACAATAAATCCGATAATGCCTTTCCCTACACCTGAGGACTTAGAAGACGAAAAATAGGTTTGATGATACTCCAAATCATTTTTCCGATTTATTCTAGGGAGGGTAGAAGAAAATGTTTCACTGCCGTTATTAATGGTAATTTCTTCAAAGTCAAGTGAGTATTCTTGAGCCATTAAGTCTAAAAACTGTTTCAAACTTATGTTCTGATTGCCCGAGCTTAATTCAGAATCCAGCTCAAACAGATCAGCAAATGCTTTATTGACTCTTTTGACGATTGGCTCGCTTGGATCCCTCGTTTCATCTATCTCAAAGTAGGGAATTGGACAGAAGGAAATAAGCTTATCCTGAAATTGAAGTTGATCCTGAAGTTGCGCTTGAATTTGGGCTTTGGATTTTGTCAATTTCTCTAGGTCCCGATCTCTAATATTTAATAATTCAACGAGCTCCTGTTTTGATAAATGGGAGTAGGTCATGTTTAGGGAAAACTTTGGAGTACAAGAAGTTAACCCTAATGTAACACGAATTGGCAAAATCTTGAAAACATTCAGATTTTATTGCTTACACTACCCAAAGTCCTTTTTCCCTCAACACCTCAAATATTGCCGCATTTTTGCCTGCTTCCAGCTCCCCAAGGCCAGATTCTGACCATAGAGCTTTGAAAGCAGAGAACTTTGTTGTGCTCGGCTGTAAAATGTGGAGGTTAGCTAATTGCTCTTGCAAAAAGTAGCCAATAGAGGCGGGTAGCTTTAAGCCCCATACCTCCTTTTTGAAATAAAAATTGAGCTGCACCACTTCTGGCGAGAGCGCTTCTAGCTCTGGTAAAGGACCACCCCAAACGATCTGAGCGTTGCCGGCGGGCCTGTCTTCTGCCTCTGCCAAGACCTGTTCGATATAGTCGGGAGCTACCGTCGTCGAGGGAACGCTAAAATCAAACCATTCATCGTGGGAGAAATCAAAGCCGATGCCGTGCATATAGTTGAAGAGCGACTTGCGCAAGCCTTCACTGTAGCGTTCATGCTCCGCACCGCTGGGATCTTCATGAAAGCGATCATTATCGGCAAAGCCATCAAAATGTGGACCTGTCTCGACTACGCCAAAGGCCGCAGGCTTCAAGCCCACTGGGCTATGGGCCGTCATGGCAAACTGATGCCAAAAGGCTGATTGCAAGACGCCCTGCTCAAACAACTGCCGCACCATCTCCAAGGAGTCGATCGTCTCTTGGGCCGTCTGCGTCGGAAAGCCATACATCAAATAGGCATGCACCATGATGCCCGCCTGAGTAAAAGCATCCGTTACCCGCGCTACTTGCGCGACGGTAACGCCTTTTTTGATCAATTTGAGCAAACGATCAGAAGCCACTTCCAATCCACCCGAAATGGCAATACAGCCAGAGGCTTTGAGCAAGCGACAGAGGTCTGAGGTAAAACGCTTTTCAAAACGAATATTGGTCCACCAAACCACATTGAGCTTCCGG
>JBCCQN010000292.1:0-7986 GCA_039024315.1 Bacteroidota bacterium | reverse complement strand
AGAGCCGGGATCTTTGTTATAAGCGTTCCGCGTCCCGAAAGCTTTCGGGAGTAAACAAAACCTAAATCTTCTTACTTGATAATCACCTTCTCGTCTTTGATCACCGACCAGCGCTTGTCTGAGCCTAGCGCAATGCTCAAGATCCTCGCGGCGGGCTGATCGCCTTGACTCTTGTAACGAATCATATCGCTGCCACCCCCAACACTGATTTGCGGATTGCTGCTACTTGCTTGACGATATACCTGTAGATCATCAAACTGCACATCGCTATTACCGGTCCGGAAGGAGAAATGTTTACCCGTTTTGAGCGGGCTTGGATCCGTCCAGCTCAGCACCAACTGATTGTTGAGGAAAACCTGAATCAAACCAGACTTGGGCGAGTAGGTCAATTTACAGTCATACCAATTACCCGGATTGAGAGAGATGATCTCGGTCGCTTCTTGTTTGAAGACATCATTGCGCACTTCGTAAATCTCAACCTTGTCCTGAACTGCATTATAGTTACGGAACCACACGAAATACGAATCGCCTCGATTGTCCTTTTTGGCATCGCTAGCGAAAAAGTGTACCCCAAAGCGTTCGTTGTCCCCTCTACTGACGAGCTTAGTCCGCCAGTGGTACAAATAGGTTTCATCTCCCGTTTGCTTGAGACTGGCGTATATGTTGCCGTTGCCTTCATTTCTATCGGTCTGTTCCAGCACACCATCTACAAACTTCCAACTTCCTTTTGCCATTGTCCAACGGCCGTTGATACGACTGCCATCAAACTCATCTAGTAAAAAGCCAAGATCATCATTCGCACCCCAACTCTTGCCGTCAAAATCTGCTACCAAATAAAAAGGCTGGGCATTGGCGGTATTGCTCAGAGTATAATTAAAGTCTTTGCCAAAGCTCAAAATCGAGCCACTATCTCCACTAGGGGGGGTATTACCGCTATTATTACCAGGATTGATGGCCACTGCTCCCCCCATTTGAGCCGAAGCTTGACCCGGTCTTGACCAACGGATATTGCGATCTACGATCAATGAGTTAGCGATAAAACTGCCATTGACATCCAAGTCGCCTCGGCTACCGACGCTCACTTTTACAGTACTACTTGCTCGTTTTTTGTAAACCGTCAGATTGTCGTAAGCCACAATACAATTACCACTGCGGAGGGAAATTCCTTCTCCTCTTGTCAGCGGATAGGGATCTACCCAAGAAGCTGTGAATCGATTATTAAGGTAAACTTCGATACGCCCTTTTTGGGGATTATATATGGCTTTAAAGTCGTAAACTTTGCCTTTATCGAGCTGGACTGATTTTTGGACTTTGCGATCAAATTGATCTTTGAAGGTTTTATAGATCTCAATGTAATCGCCAGCGCTGCCTTCACGAATCCAAATGAAATAGGAATTACCACGATTTTCATTGGCGGGAGAGCTAGCAAAAAAGTGCAGCCCATGCCGCAAATTACCGGTATTACCAGTCATGCGAGATTGCCAGTGATAGAGATAAGTCTCATTGCTACGCTGGGTCAGACTTGCGTAAATATTGGTATTACCGAGCGAAGTATTGCTCTGTAAGAGTTGGCCGTTTTGCACTTTCCAAGTCCCTGCCTTGGCCGTCCAACGCTTGCTGAGGCCATTGTCAAAGTTGTCGTAGAAAAATCCATTTGAAGTCTCTGATAGATAACCTTCAGGCGTTGCCTGGGCGAGATTATAAAATCTGGAAACGATGCCTCGACCGCTGCGGTCCTTATCCTCAAATCGAAGATCAAAGGACGCATTGTATTGAGATTGCAGCAATGGCTTGGTTTCTGGCGCTGAGCTGGCATAATTCAACTTCGCATCAAAAGTGCCGTCAAAGATGGGAGGCGGCAGCGCTACGCCCGTATTGCCGGTATTGTTATTACCATTATTAGTATCGTTGCCAGTATTACCGCCCACATTACCATTGTCGACTACTGCTCCGCCCTTGGTGCGCCAAGAAGCCGTCCAACCGGGTCCGTTGGTGCGATTATCTGCGCGGAAGCGCAGGGTCAATCCATTACCCGTAGAGGTAAAGGAACGATTAAGCGGTAAGTTCTTGCCATCATAGACACCTAATCTGCGGCCAGTAGTGTCTTTGCCATCAAATATTTCGAGGAAGTCATGATCTGCTTCGGTTTCGAAGGAAGAGAATTTTAGCTCCACCCTGCCGCCATCGGCGGGAATAATCCGGTAGACCCAGGCCTCATTATTGCCGTAACCAGCTAAGGTTCCACCAGAATCGTAAAAGCGTCCGGCATTGGCATTGGTGGTATAGGTCTTGGCATTAGGGCTACGAGCGATATTAGGCGTTACAAAGCTTTCGCCGCTGATCGCGGAACTATCACCATTACAAATCGCTTGGATTTGCCATTGATAGAGCCCATTGGCGCCTAAACCAGTCAGCGTAATCGAAGATTGCTTAGTAGCATATCGGCCCACTTTACTGCCAAGCTGTCGCCGCACGGTAACCACATAGTTTTCCGCATCAGCCACGGGATTCCAACTAAGGGTAGCAAACATGGGGCTGATATTGCTGGCGAGTAGGCTATTGGGCAAAGCACAAGCGGCCGCCTCCCGAGTAGAAGTATAGCTAATATGCCAGCCCTGTTTATTGATCTGACAATCTGAACGAAACTCTATGAAAGCAGCACCTGACTTCGCTATTATCGTTCCAGGCAACTCATCTCCGGTAAAACGACCTAAATAGCGACCATTGATATCGGTACCGTCATAGATGTCCAGATAGTCATAGGGCTTATCCTTAGTACCTTCCAAGTCAATCATTTTGAAAGTCAGGCTTACAGAAGTTGCCTTTTTGGGTTGGATGAGCCAAGTTTTGCGGGCTTGGTCAGGATAATTATTACTCTTGCCTCCATCGTCATAAAAATCGCCTTTCCGATCCGTGATCATGACGGGCGTTGGTTCAGGATTGATCAGACGGTAAAATCGATCCCAATCCCAATAGGGTCCGGGATCAATATGATCATTGCCGCGAAAATGTTGATGCCCTTTGATTCGGTAACAAAGGTTACCAAGGGCCCTTACTCCACTGGTTGGCGGTCCGCCAAAGGTTTGTAGTGGATTGATATTGTGTCGTTTGCAAATGTTACGGACAAGCTCTGCAGAGCTTTCGTACATCTCATTGGTGTACCAAGTGGCTCCATCATCGATAAAACCCTCATGCTCAATCCCTATGGCCTCTGAATTATCCGAACGAACGTGAAAACCACGATCTTTTTCGCAGACCATCTGTGTTATCTGGCCGTCAGAGGCGCGAATAATATAATGCGCCGAAACGCGGGCCCGCGCATTGCGAAACCAAGAAATCGCACTTGAATAGGAGCCCTGAATTGTATGAATGGTTACGTACTTGACTTCCTTACCTCCTCGACCAGAACTGTAGTTGTTGGGGTGGGCAGGGCTCCAAATCGCCCCAAAAAAGTCTACCGTCGTATTGCTAGCGGTACAACTCGCGGAGCGATTGTTGATACTGCCTCCATTTTCAGAAGTAATCCCTCTAGTAGATATCGTAACACGCTTAGAACTCAGGACGCGATAGGTATCTCTGCCAAATATTTGTTCATAGTTAAAGACTTGACGACTGCGGTGCCGCGAATTGACATGCGGACGTTGCATCTCCGTGAGGATGGAGTAAAACTGCTGATGGGTCGCATAATTGTTGATCGCGCTATTGTCTTGCGGGATCTCGGTCAAATCCGCAATGATGGGTTCATGCGAAGAGACAGAACGAGTAGTCATACGTTTGTTTTGCTGCAGCTTGGCGTAGGCTTCGGCATAGGCTAGGATACAAGCGCGTGGAGATTCGATGATTTCCTCTTCGCTAAAGGAGGATAAGGAGGCAATTTTTTCGAGGCTATTGTTAAAATAATTTTTACCATCCTTCACTAAGCCCATGACGCCGTAAAAAACAGGTAACTCCTGACAGCTTTCTCGTGGTACGAGGTGCTGCATACGCGTATTGGTGTAGGCTACCGCTTCTAGCAAACCTTCGGGAACACTAGGAAAGCGGCGATAAGCTTCGTCAAAATAAGCAGCATAGCGATTACCGACTACTTGTGCCGATAAGCTCAGCACACCAAAAAGTAGTATGCCAATAAATGCAAAGATACGGGAGCTAGAGTTTTGCATAGGTTGATCGTTTCCTCCTGAAATGAATCGAATTTACGTGAATGTTAACGAAAAAGTATGGAAGGTGTCACATAGATACCATTCATTCAATATGGTTTTATAATTTTTGAAACTTTCAATATATTGTAGAAGTATAATATAAAGAAGGAATTAATGGTCACAATTGATCAAAATCAGCGTAAATTTGCGCCTCACACAATGATGAGATTTTTGTATGGATCCTGCCGTTGACATCAAGAAACGAACCGAGTTTTTTATTAGAGACCTACACGCCCGCGAAACTATGCGCCTAGGCTGGTATCGTCAGTTTGGTATCAATGAGGAAAAACTACGAAACTTACGCGAACGAAAGGCCCATCATACTGCATTTTTGCGCGATTTGTTGCGAAAAAGAGGCGTTAGTCCCGCTTGGTACGCTCGTTTCTTTTACATCGTTGGTCATATTTTTGGTTTTTTCTCTGCTTTCTTCTCCAAAAAATTCATGGACCGCATAGAAAGAACGCTTGAGTTCTGGATTTTAATGCGTTACAAGAAATACTTGCAGGAAATGACCCTCGACGCGACCCTGCGTTCTATGGTCGAATCCCTCCAATTGCAGCGCCTCACCCACAACGAGCCCGGACCAGACGTACTGAGCCTAATCGAAAACTTCATCAAGGAACAGGAAAAGGTTTTGAAGCTGCGCTAGATTAGGATTTTTATTTTTTTTACTCCCGAAAGCTTTCGGGACGCGGAACGCTTATCCCAACACGCGACAAGGCAGTGCCTAGTCGCTAAACTAGCCGCGAGCGAGTCCTGTGAATCGGGACGACGAGAAATGATTATCCGGTAGGTGCGCGCATGCATGCCGCACCATAGAGACAATCGTTCTGCGAAGCAGTGATCAAAAAAACGATCGTATATCCCCAAACGACGCAAAATGCTGCGTCGCTACTAGTCCACGATTACAAATTCGGTACGACGGTTTTTGGCCTTGCCTGCATCGGTATCATTGCTAGCCACTGGGCGGCTTTCCCCATAACCAATCGCTTTGATCCGCCCAGCCTCAATGCCCTGCTGAGCGAGATAAGCTTTGACCGCATCTGCCCTTCTTTGACTGAGGGTCTGATTGTCGGTATTGGAGCCGACATCATCTGTATGCCCACCGATCTCAATCCGAACCTCTGGATTTTGCTGGAGGAAGTAAACCAAGAAGCCTAACTCCGCTGTGGAAGTCTCCTTTAGCTCGTATTTACCCGTTTCAAAGAAGATGTTTTTCAAGACGACAGGCACTCCCTTTTTGACCTTCATCATAGGGATCGTAATGTCAAAATAGGTCTCCTCATCCAGGTCTTTGAGGTAGAAGTTTTGACTGACAAAAAGATAACCCGGCGCACTGACAAAGGCTGCATACTCACGCTCAAGGGGCAAACTCATCAAAAATTTACCATCGCTACGCCCCGTTTGCATATCGCGAAGCGTATCTCCAGTCTCTACATCGACCAAGCGCAAGCGAGCTTGCACAGGGGCACGGGTTAGGCTATCAATCGTGATGCCTCGCAAGAAGGTCGCGATCTCCGGACGGATGCGTTCGTCGAGGACGAACTGATACAAATCACTCTGCCCCAGACCACCGTCTCGATAAGAATTGATAAAGCCGGTACGACCATTGGCGCTGACAAAAATGTTACTTTCGTCGGCCTTGGTATTGAGTGGATAACCTAAATTGATGGGATCGGCCCACTTATCGCCGGGCTGCGCATAGCTCACAAAAAGATCCTGCGAGCCGAAGCCGGGATGATAGTTTGAAGAGAAATAAAGCGTCTGCCCATCAGCATGAACAAAGGGACTATATTCATTGCCCTTGGTGTTGACGGGCGAACCAAGATTGACGGGCATAGACCAGTATTTGTCATCGATACGTTCGACATACCAGATATCGCGACCACCCATGCCACCGACACGACTAGAGGCGAAGTATAAGCGTTTCCCGTCGGGAGAAAGACAAGGCTGAGATTCCCAACCTTCGCTATTGACGCGGGGGCCTAAGTTTTCGGCCTCGCTCCACTTATCCCCTTCGCGATAGGAAACATATATATCGCAGCTTCCCTGTCCATCGGGGCGATTACAAGCGGTAAAGTAGATCGTACGACCATCTTGGGTAATCGCGGCCGAACCTTCATTGCCGCGCGTATTGATTGGTAGGCCCAAATTCTTGACAGGGCTCCATTCGCCATTTGCGAATTCGCTATAATAAAAGTCCTCCGAGTAGTCTTTGAGGGCTCTATTGAAGCCGCCAATGCTCTCAGGACGCTTGGAAGTAAAGAGTAAAAATTGGTCATCAGCGGTCAAATGCGGCAAATATTCGTCGCGATCCGTATTGATGGCTTCCCCCATATTGAGGGGCTCAAAATTGACGGGCGCTTGTATGGCGACCGCAGCAAAACGCGCATGCTTGAGGCTTTCCTGGGCTTGTTCGCGATCCACTTTGCGTGTCCGCTGCTGCTGCAAAAAGGCTTCCAATTTAGGTACTGCCTCGGCATAACGCTCATTCCGGAAATAGGCTTCTCCCAAGTAAAAACCAATATTGGCAAACTCAGCAGCATTGAGTTGGAAGGCAGCTTCTAGATGCTCCAGGGCTTCCTCATCTCGCTTACTGACATAGGCATTGACCCCCAAACGATAGTGCGCATGCGCAAAATCTGGCTCGATCTCCAAAGCGGCTTCATAAGCTTTGATGGCTTCGGCTCGGGCCCGCCATTGTTCTTGTTGGCGTCCTTCAAAATAGAGGTTGAGGGCCTTTTTGGATTTGATGCCGAAGTCGGCGGGTTTAGGCTTTTGAGCGAAGACAGAAAGCGTGCTCAAGACAAAAACGAGAAGGGGCAATAATCTGGAAAACTTCATATAAAAATGATTCAGCATCATAACGCTTGGAGATAGCCTTTGTTACAATTGCTGCTTATATTAACGATTAGCACCGCATTGTCCACTCTTTAAACACAATAAATATGTCACGCTTATTCCTTGGCCTTTTGCTAGGCTGCCTATTTAGCTTTTCGGACTTATCTGCTCAGATCACTTTAGACTTTGCCGATCCAACATTGAGCAGCTTTCAGTTTCAAGTGATAAAGCTCCAGCACTCTGGTACAAAGTATATGGACTATTCCAAGTTGGAGCAACTGGAGCTAAATCTCTATAATCTCGATGGTAGTCTTTTCAAGCAGATCATTTTACCACCGGAGCCTTTCGGAACCTTCAATCGCAATGTATATGGGGTCTCAGAGTCCCTGTTTGATTTAGATTCTACCAATATCGAATACTTAATCGTTTATGGACGTACTTTTGACCCTACCCCTGGTGATACTTCAGGTGCCACGATAACATTTGTCGAGACGCATATCCTCAATGAAAGTGGTACTTTACTGTTTAAAGAAAAAGGGGCTGGTATTTTACAGGTAGTTCCGGATCTTAATGCAAGTCCTTATCTGACTGAGGAAGGTTTCAAAATGGCTCTCGGTATTCGAGATACCTTGACCGGAGCTTTTCAAGGGGTAAAGGTATATTCCTTACCCGGTAGCTTGCCTACTGCGCTAAAAACCGAAGGAGGAGGCTTTGATTTCGGTGCTCAACTCTATCCCAACCCTTCTTATGGCACGCTCAATATCAGCTGGGAAGATCTTGGCAATAAGCGTAAACAGGTCGCAGAGGTACGCGTTTTCAGTCCCAATGGCCGTCTCTTAGAGCAGATTGAAGTGGCCCCCAATCAACAAAAGCTGGTGCGAAAAACGAATTTATATCCATCCGGAGTCTATATGTATCAGCTTCTCAACCAAGAGGGAGCGGTGTT
>JBCCQN010000291.1:0-8013 GCA_039024315.1 Bacteroidota bacterium | reverse complement strand
CGGTATTCGTTAATCTCTTGATGATAAAAGCGGATATTGAGCACGTCCGCGGCCGGATTAGGCCAAAACTCAAACTTGGGATAGATCTGAAAGTTGACCTCACGAATTTCGGAGCGATTTTGTGCGCCACTCAGCTCAATCTCGGTCAAGCGATACCAAAGGCGTCCTACAGGAGGTAACTCGTCTAGATATTCATAGGCTAGGCCAGTAGGCAAAGCGTTTTGCGTAGCAATATTTTCAAACTGTAAGCCATCCTGACTGCGCTCGATAATGAAGCGATCAGTGCCTTCTTGAGTGAGGGTTTTCCAGCTTAGCTGAACGCCTTTCTCATTGGGCGAGGCTGTGAAATAATCATACTCCACGGCTAGAGGATTGCTGCTATTGCGGGTAAACTGCGACAATAATTTGATATAGCCAGCCTGATAGTAAATCGCGGGTTCCGTTACTTCCCAAGAGTTTTCCGGCCAAGAGGTGTTCCAGTCTAGGTAACTCTTTTGCGCAGGCTGACCCTGCGGTGGAGAGAAATAGCCCATGGCTGGAGTATAATTAGGGTTCGGGCCACCGGTTACATAGCCGGGCGCTGGGCCGTAGAGAGAGGTCTGCGCATTGTCAAAGTCGGTGCCATGGCCAAACCAGCCATGATACATTTCGTTGGCGGAGGATTCCGCTCCACTGGCACTCATATTGGTGAGCATGACCATACCGAGGGGATTAGTGCCATGTAGGTAGTGTACAAAGCCTGCCGCCGCATCACGATAATTGGCTTGGTTGGCCGCATCTAAATTGTACTGTAGCATATTGGCGAGGATAATACCGCTGTGTGCTTTGACACTATTGCTGCCCCAAACGTAATCATTGTCTTGTATCGAGGCGCGATAGGGATCCGTTTGGTTGAGATAGGCGGGTAGCATCTGCGCATGATTAGTGCCAGTCGAAGCGATACAGTTGTTTTGGATGGCAGTGGCCACCGCGGGAGTAGCGTTCGGCAAGGCCGCATAGTACAACATGGCATCCTGATAACTAGACTCGAAGGCATACCAATAGGTCCATTGGAGCGGCTGCATGCTTGCATAATTGGCGTCAAAGTAGCTGCGATAGGTCGCATTGCCAGTAGCGGCAAATAGATAGCCCGCAGCACCTAATAAAACGGCATCTTGCTGATAAGCGCTGATCTCTGGACTGGCACTTTGAAAGCCAGCGTTGTTGTAGTTTGAAGTGGCGGGATTGGCATCAATCCAATTCCACGCTCTAATGGCTCGGGCTTGCAAAGTGTCTGCATATTCTGTCATGGCGGCGGTGCCTACAGTGCGGTAAACCATGGAGGCATGCGCAAAAATGCTACAGATCGTACGCGTCGAGGAGGCCGTTGCTGGTCCGTAACGTCTGGGTGCCGTATCGGCACTTGGAGGGCTCGCGGCCGCGAAGTCTATGACAGAAACCTTGCTGAGGCAAGAGCCGTCAGCTTGTTGCATTTTGAGCAACCAGTCTAGTTCCCATTTGATTTCATCTAACAAATCGGGCACGCCATTGCCAGACTCGGGGATGTTAAAATCATCGGTCCAAATGGCGGGATTGATGTCATAAGCACCGAGCAGATCGTGCAGGGTCGTATAAGTAAAGTTGACATACTTATTGTAGTCGCCAGCATCATACCAGCCGCCAGATAGATCTTTGGACAGCGCCGTATTGGTGGGATCCGTTACCAAACGACAATCAGTGTCTTGTTCGGCTCCGAGGTGACTAGCTCCATCTGACCAAGCCGCTGGTACAAAAGGCGTGTTTTTGGCAAAGCCCGAGCGCTGATAAAAGAAAGTGCGGACGGCTTCGACCATGATTGCTTTGTAGACATCATCGCCAATGGTAAAACGATAGGAGCCCACATCGGCTACCGGATCATAAACGTAATAGTCGCCAGGAGTGACCACCGTACTGAAATCAAACCACCAAGCCTGATCGCCGGACTGAGCGTGAGTGGCACCAGCGTTCCACGCAGTGGCCGGACCAGAAAATACAATACCGTCTGTATCCCAATCACGTAACTCCAAAGTAGCGTTGGGGATGTAAGAGTCGGCACTGTTGAAGCCTGTTTGGGGATTACTAATGACGGCGACCTTGGTCATGTCAGGCAAGTAGCCAAACTGATCGACACGTATCAGGGCTTGGGTGGTGGTTGGGCCCGCCCAGGCAAAGGAGGGTAGGCTGAGCAAGAGTAGGGTGAAGGCATACCAAGAGGCTGGGAACCTCCAAGATGCAGAAGCATTGTAGTTCATAATGGTACAGGTTAACTCTTAGGCAGGGTCCACAAAGTGTGCAAGAAATTAGGGGAATGGGGCCCTAGATATTGAATTAAGCTGATATGTAAGAAATTTGTTCGAAAAGTAGGATTTTCTGTCCTTCTAAATCAAACTGATTTCGTGTCTTATGAACTGCTAATAAAGGGTTTACGCATTAATGTTTCAACGTCCTCTGAACTCATCCCAGACGCGCGTGCCGCCGTAAATGAGATTGCCTCGAGCGTAGAGATCAAAAAAGCCCATCTCTTCCGTGGCATGGACGAGTTGCCAGTTTTTCCCACCGTCGGTGGAACGATGAATCCCGTAATTATTGCTCAAAACTAGGCTATTGCCGCTTTTGATGACCTCATAGACATAAGAGGATTCTTTTGGATTGAGGTTGGCTTTGGTCCAGCTTTGGCCGAGATCCGCAGAAAAATAGACATCTTCCATCAGGACAAACTCTGCGATTTGCTCGTCTACGATATGGGTATAATGTACTGCCCCCATTTCATGAATCCACTGCCAGTCTTTGCCTTGATTGGTGGATTTGAGCGTGCCACGATTGGTGCCTGCGATCCAAGCTCCCTGAAGGCTTTCGAGACTCAATACTTGGATATCAGGGTAGAGATTTTCCCATTTTGATAACTTTTTATCAAACTGATAAATCCCAGCGTCAGTGCCCACAACTAATTTTCCGTTGTAATGCTTGATGGCTTGGACCCGAAGGTTGGGGAGATCATGGTTGAGCGATTGCCAGTTTTGACCAAGATCCTCAGACCCATAGAGGCCTTCGCGATAAACGCCCACATAGATATTTTCTCCATCAAGGTGGAGGGCGTTGATTTTTTGGCTAGGCAGGGCTTCGCTGATCATTTCGAAATGAGTGAAGCTTTGATTCCCGATAAATAGGCCTCTATTATCTGTTGCGATCAGCATATGCGCCCCCATCATTTCCATGAAGGACACTTGAGTATCCTCCGGTAGATTACTGACTACGGCTTTCCAAGTACTGCCTTGGTCGGAGGAGACATAGAGCGGACTCCTATTGGCGGCGGTCAGAGCGGCCTTGCCGAACGCTTGACTCGATTGAGCGTTCGGCGCAGCAGCTACACTAGCACTCCTCTCTGGTACAGAGCAGTTGAGGATGAAAACCGATAAAAGCAGAGTGGCGAGAGGGGAAAAGTATTTCATTGATGCATGATTAGAGTGATAATCTCCACTAAAATGCGCGAAAAAAGGAGTGCCACTCCACGAAATGGGCGGATCAATGGATTAAGGATTCAGATTGGCGGATTGTCCACTTAGCAATTTCCAGCCATCGGGGCGTTTGATCAGGGTGCCTGACTCTAGGATGTGGACGGGGAAATCAGTATTGCTGGTATCTTTCATGTTTCCGGTGACGATACCTTGAAAAGTGGCTAGCTCGTGCGAAAGAGGATAAATGCTAAGGGTTTCCCATTTAAAAGTAACCTGCTTCATGGCCTTAGCATTCTGGAGCAGAATCGTTTTTACGGAGTCAAAATCTAAGGCACTTTCATAACCAGGTGGCACCCAGAAAAACTGACGACTTGAATCCAAATAGGCGAATTCTGCTTTTAGTCCACCTTTATCAATTGCGGCGTGATAGTCCTGTAGCATCTCTCTTGTGTCCTGAGCGACTATTTCGGAAGCTTTCGCGTCGAATTGGGGTACTGAGTTTGGAGTTTGGCAAGCCAATAGCAATAAGAAAATGGCTAAGTATCGCATGGGCTTTTGCTTTAGATAATCAAACCACCGAAGATAAATATCAGCTGGGCCAGTCCGGCCAATGCACCCAATACGGCACCTACCAAGATCAGCTTCCATTCGTCTTCTTGGAAGATTGGGCGGAGGAAGCCCACAAAATTTTCCGGCGCTAAGGCTTGCATGCGGGTGCGCAGAGTATTTTCAATATCCAAGGCCTCTTCGGCATAGCCAAAAAGGTGATGGATAGAGTGGGGGAGTTCTTCGACAAAGCGTTGGGCGACAGTCTGCTTGATTTGCAGGTAGCGTTTGGTGCCCTGTGTTAGCTGAAAGAGTGGTTTTGAAATGCCCGCGCTGGAATCAACTGCTTTTTTGACGTGCAGATGCACGATTTTTTCTAGACGTTCATGGGCAGGACCGTGAAGAAGGCGAATGAAGATGTTTTCTGAGGTCAATATTTGGGAAGCCACTACTTTGGCGTAAGCAGCGGCTACTTCAACTTGGCGGGCGATAAACAGTCCCTGAAAACGCCAAGGCCCAAACTTCTTGGGATTGAGCGGCTCGAAAATCAGCTTGAGAGCGAGAAAATTCGTTGCCCAACCCACGACCAATCCAGCGGCCGGTAAGATCCAGACCTCTTGCCAAAAGACCCACAATAGCATCTGAAAGAGTCCAAACAAAAAACCAAAGTAAAAACCCGAGCGTTCGATAAACTTAAATTCCTCCTTGCCCGACTCGGTAAAGATCAGGTTGAGCAATTCGGGATTGGCTTCGAGTTCTTCGACGACCATGCCCTTAAGATCAAATAGGTCAGTGATATTGGTTTTGACGTCCTCCATCAATTCCTCAACGACCTCGGGTAGTTCGGTAGATACCTTTTGAAAAATGCGGGTTTTGATCATCTCTGGGGCAGCTTCCCAGATCATGGGGGCCTTTTCCTCCATGGTATCGCGCACGATCTGCTCCGAAAGGCGTTGTAGGACGGGCTCCATCTCTTCGGCCACTCTTTCGGGTTCGATTTGCGTAAAGCGTTCCTCGATAGAAATGAGATTCTTGGTAAGAAGATCAACCGCTTTGGCCGCCATAAAGCCTGCTCGACTAGGGATAATCCCCTGCCAACCGATCTTCCAAATCCCAAAGAACTTGATCGGATAAAAAGTCATCTTTAGCGCAATGACATTGGTCCCCCAACCCACGATCGCACTGACGAAGGGAATGGAGGCGTATTGCCAAAACTCATTTGTACTTAGTAAAGCGAGCAAGTTGTCCCACATAAAAGCAAGATAAATCGCTTCCTCACGCTTTGCAAGATGAGAATCGGAAGAATGATTTCAGGTCTGATTTGTTGAATGTTTGATTTTTTCCCATTCAGAAATTCAAAAGCTCAAGCCTTCAACCCTTAATTGAGCGTTCTGCGCAGCAGGGAAAAAATAAAAAGATACCGGATATGCTTACTACGTTCGCATTCCGGCATGACGGATAGCTTTATTGCCAGAGGCTAGGAAAAACTTCAAAACGTCATCCCGCACAAATGAAATGCGATGCGGGATCTTTGACCGTTCATCTCGTGGGTGTATGCAATACGCCCCTACACCGGCTTGTCTAGTATTGCATAGGCCCCAAGAAGGGATGATCGTTCTGCGCAGCAGCCTTAAAACACCAAAAAGCGATCGATGCGTACCAACAAATCTTCCACGCTAAAGGCCCCTTCAACTCTCAGCACGGGAAAAGAAACTTCCTTGATCCAATTATTGTGTTGGGTGATGCTGCGGCCATCGAAATTAGGATCATCGTATTGGCGGGCCCAAGCAATAAAATCTTTTGAGGTTTGGGCGACTTTGGGATCTTGTTCAAGCTGCTCCGCATAACGCTCAATCTCTCGTTTTTGGAGACGCTGAATACGGATTTCGGGCGGTAGGTGCAAAAATATCCCGAGCTCAAATGCTGTCCGCCATTCTTCGCCCCAGCTCACCAGAGAACCACTCACAACCACAGATTGCTGCGCCAACAAATCCTGCATTAGGGCCCGAGTCCGCTCTTTTAGGGGTACTTTTATTTGGTATGGAGGCTCTGTCTTTTGCCAATAGTAATCATCTGCGTCGAGGAAGGACCATTCGTAGCGTGTAGCTAAGGCGCGCCCCAAAGTAGTCGTGCCGGAGCCGGAGGCACCGAAAATGATGATTTTCATGAGAGATCGTTGATTTTGAGTTTCCTCTTCGCAGAACGCTTATCTCGTGGGCGTATGCAATACGCCCCTACACCGGCTTGTCTAGTATTGCACAGGCCGCAAAAAGGGATGATCGTTCCGCGCAGCGGTAAAAATCCTAAATCGCCTCAGAAAGCGGAACCATTTTGGCGCTGAGATCTGGATCTGGCATATCTCGATCAAGCGGGAACATAGGGCGGATAATACGTTTGTAGCCGAGACGTTCGAGGTCTTGATCGACCCCGCCCGGGGTCAATGCCATAATCCAACCTTTGCGCATATCGTAGAGCTCAGGCACTAGGTAGCCAATTTTGACCACCACGATATCACTTTCGCGCGGATTGAGGCCAAGATTGGTGAAATCTGATTCGTGGTGATAAGGTTTACGCTTTTTGGTGACGATCACATTGACGCTGCCGACTTTGACGACGACTTCGGTTTCTGCATGTTGGTCGCCATGTTCTATCGATTGGATGGTGCCTTTGAGGAGGATAGGCTTCGCATAACGATCATCCACCGCCGCTCCGACCTCAGCCTCGACGGTATTACCAACACCGGCTTTGACAGCTGCCTCGATTAACTTAGGACCGGGGATTGAGGCATAAATCAAAGATGGGCCATCCTCGGCTTGGAATTCCGGTCGAGCCAGAATCTCCTTTAGGGTCCAAGTAACATCGCCTGCGCCCCCTGCGGTGGGATTGTCCCCCATATCGCTGATGATAAAAGGTGCTTCCTCATGAGCGATGGCCATGTCTAGACTCTCCTCCAAAGAAGCCACAGGCGCTACGAACTCGAAATCATCGCGTACATCCCAGAAGTACTGGGCTAGTTCTTCTGCAGCCTCACTGACAGTAGCTTTATCATCACCATAAGCCATGACTACGGCATGATTGCGGGGTTCATCAGCCCAGGCATAGCCTACCCAAATGGCGGCATCGATCACTCCTTCTTGCTTAGTCAAGGGATCGACTTTGCCATAAAGGCTCTTAGCGGGTTCAATGCGGGTGCTGGTTTTTTCACCGGGCAACAAAATCGGAACTTTGATCCAGGCCTTATAAGGGGGTTTGCCTTTGCCGTTTTCGAGGCGGTCGAGCAAATTGGTAACGGCTCGTCTTTTGGATTCGATCGCGTCTTCATGCGGAGCAAGGCGGTAACAGGTGATCAAGTCGGATTGCTGGGCTAATCGAATGGAGACATTTCCATGCAGGTCCATGGAAGTTGAAATCAGACAATCCGGTCCGACGACTTCGCGGACGCGTTCGATGAAATCGCCCTCTGGATCATCTAAACCTACCACGCTCATCGCGCCGTGGATATCAAAAAATAGACCATCATAAGGGCCATTTTCTTTTAGCCTCGTAAGGGTTTTGTTGACTAGAGACTCATAGGCTTCGGCCGTCACGATTCCGCCCGGTAAGGCATGTGCTCTCAGCGTGGGTACCCAGTCTGCTCGCTTACGGCAAGAAGAGTCGGGCTCCATAAATGGATAATAAGTAAAGACCTCCTCATCCATGCGAGCGTGGAAGGCGGGTTCGTGAGTCTGGGCGGGAGAGAAGGTGCTAGACTCAATGGCCAAACCTGCGATTGCCACGCGAGGAAGATTGCTTTTGCTTTCGGATTGCTGCTCGGCTGAGTTACAGCTCATCAGTAGGATGATACAGCTTAAAGTAGTGAGTAGTTTATTCATATTGACGGATAATTTCGCCGGTTCTGCTTCCCAGAACGCTTCTAATATAAGCATTGACAGCTTTAGTCATCGGCACTGGATTATGGCCGGGGAAGTAATCCTTATATTTTTCATAGGCGTCT
>JBCCQN010000290.1:0-8212 GCA_039024315.1 Bacteroidota bacterium | reverse complement strand
GCCTCCTGCACAAATTCATTCCCCCACTCGCCGAGGTTAAGCTTATCAATAAAATCCTGTAACAATAGCATAGGTAAGTGCTAGCCCATTTTGTACTGTGCTTAAAGCTAAATCTTTCTGTGGTGAATGCCAATGCTGACGTTTTGGCATGACCAAAGTTAAAAAACTGCCATTTCGACATGTTATTTTGCCCCCTTTTGCCGATTCGGCAGAAAAATAGGGCATGGAACACAGTTTGATTCCCTAATGGTGTATTTCAATCAAACATTTACCACAACAAAAAAAAACATAGATCACGATGAAATTAGCAGTTAGAAACAATCGCCAATACCCCAGCTTCAATAGCTTGTTTAACGATTTGTTTGGAGAAGAATTTGGCGCATTTAATGGCGGAACCAATGTTCCCGCTGTGAACGTCAAAGAGGAAAACGAACAATTTGTCCTTGAGGTTTCTGTCCCTGGACGCAAGAAAGAAGACTTCAACATCAAATTGGACGATAAGACCTTGACCATTTCTTCTGAATGGAAAGAAGAATCGGCGGAGAATGACGAAAAAGCTAAGTATAGCCGCCGCGAGTTTCGCTACGGAAGCTTTAGTCGCTCCTTCAGTCTCCCCAAAACAGTAGATGGTGAAAAAATCAACGCCCGCTACGAGAATGGCATCTTGTTCTTGAGCCTTCCTAAAAGAGAAGAAGCACAAGACAAGGGTACTCGCCAGATCGAGATTAGCTAGGGCTTAGTATAAAGAGTCAATAAGAACGAAGGATCCTTGGTGGGCTCGTTTCGAGAACGATAGAGTAGGGATAAGGATTAGAGGTGATACTCGTGCCGAGAACGCCAAGGCTCCTTCGCTGACTCCCCCAAATTGTTGAATTCGACGCGTCAGAGGGACGCATAGTATAAATTTTTGAAGCAAGCAGTTGATCGGTATATGCGGCTGCACTCGCAGCTAACCGATGCATGGTTTGTGATGTATTTAGGGTTTTTGTAGTAGTGGCCGGGATTGTCTAGGAGGGCAGTCCCGGTTTTTTTATGGGATCCGTCTCATATCAAAATCGACGTAAACCTTTATTTCGTCCATTGAGGCAGTATCCGTTTCATACTTACCAAAGCCATTCCAATATTGATAGCTAACCATATTCTGATTTTTGGTAAACTCAGCCTCTATCTTACCCAAATGAGGCAAAAGAAAGCCCTCTGGAATATCCATCGTGATGAAGTCGCGGCTCTCGTGACGCCAAAAACCACGAAAAATAGTATCCTTACTAATCGTGTAGGTACCATCCTCTATGAGTAGCAATTCGTAACCATCCATCCAAACATAATATCGATCCCTAAGCCCATAGGGATAATTGACATAACCCGAAAGCGAAAGCTTCCAGCGTCCTAGGCTTTGCTCTCTCAGTTCTGGCAATGGATCCGGCTGGCAAGCTAGGACCAGCAATGTCATACAAGCAAAAGTGCCAATCAGTGTTCTCATCGGTCAACGATATTAAATTGTTAATTGACCAGCCCCTTCGTATTTTGAAAAATGTAATATCAACAATTCGACGATGAAAAACACCTATCTGATCAGTCTTTTGGCGATGTTACTTGTGGTAGGAGGGAAGGGGCTGGCCCAAACCTCAAGTACTGCTGAAAAAAAAGCTGCTCCCTTTTACGCTATCGCCGAGCTAGGTACGGGTCTTAGCGTCTATCCCCACTGTGTACCGATGGAATTAAGTCACAGCCTTGGCTTAGGGCTACGTATCGGTAAGTATGTTGGGCTAGGCATCAATCATCATATGACTATCGGGCTCTCTCCTTGGGGCTACTCTGATCGGAAGTTTAGAGGGATGAGTGTGCACAGTTTTGTCCTCTGGCGTAAATTCCGCTTGATGGTGGAGCTTGGTCAGTCTCTAAACTATGAAGATGGCTGTAATGATGAGAGGACCGGCTATCATTTTAATGCTGATGAAGAAAGCTTAAGACCATACTTTCGTATCAGTCCCAGCTTTCAACCCATCAAGCCGTTATATTTTTTTGTGAGTTGGCTACAAACAGCTTCCACTGCTGGCACTTACACCTATTTTGATTATTACACTTACGGACAAGGTCCTGCTAGTCTATCGCTTAGTTCGGTACAATTTGGGGTAGGGCTATACCTCGGGCGCTAGTATTTACGCCAGCGGGTGCGATAAACTTGCTCTTGATATTGGACTTCGAGGATATATACTCCTTCGGAGAACGCTTGGGTCTCTAATTTACAGCTCTTACTAAAAGCCTTGATAACTTGATTACTGACCCTTTTGCCATTTTCGTCATAGATACAAAGCAGCATCTTGTCCTGGATAAGCGGGAAGGAAAGAAAAAGCTGATTGTCCTCGGTTTTTGCCTCTAGTGGAAAGTAAAGGGATAAACTCCGCCAAGCAACGTGGTTGCTAACCTTTTGCTCACCATTTGACCAAACGGCTTTCACTCTGTAGCGAGCACTCGGCCAAGGAGATTCGTCCACAAATATCAAAGGCTCATCTACTTTGACTCGCTGGATCGCTTGGAAACTACCATTAATTTTGGCGCGTTCGACCACCCAATATTTAGGCAAAACTTCTGCATTGGCCTCCCAACTCAAAAAGACTTTATTGTTGAGGCCGATGTGCTGACTCAGCACAATCTGAGGTGATTTGTCTCCGACTGAGCGTTCGCCGGAGGCGTAGCTAAAAGGTAAAAGAAAAAGAAAGCATAACAGAGAACCAGTCGCAGCAAGGTGAAAAAGGGAGAATCTGCGCATGGGGTTCTTATTTAAACCCAAATTCTGATAATGCTTTTAGCTGGAAAAATGCTTTTTGGATCGGAACTTACCATCTGTGTTTTTGTGCCTAGTCAGCTAAATGTACAATTTGGCTCTCTATGAGCGGTTTGATTGGGGCAAAAACTCAATTTTTGACTCAAACAAAACGCAGTGATCCCGCAATTTGTCTCGGGAAGATTCTATTCTTGGGCTTCTTTTTGGGCTACTATCGTCTCTAAGCTCCTATAAAATTCTTCTCCGTACTTACGGATCAGCGCACTTTTGGTAAACTCAAATACTCTAATACCTGCGGCTTCTCCTTTGTTACAGGCATCCGAGCAAATGTCCCAGCGGTCGTAGTTGAGGGCATCGAAATCCGAGTAAGCGGTAATGCGGATAGGGTAGAGGTGGCAAGAAATCGGTTTTTGAAAAGTGATTTTGCCTTCAGCCCAAGCCTGTTCAATGGCACATAGTGCTAAGCCATTTTCGCTAAAGGTGACATAAGCACATTCTCTTCCTTCTACTAGTGGAGTAGAATATTCACCCGTAAAGTCTAACAGATATTTGCCCTGCTCGGCGACGGCTTGCTTCCCCTCCTCGCGCATATAGGGCTCAACCTCCTCATAGATTTGATCCATGACGGCTAATTCTTCTCGCTCCAAGGGGGCTCCTAAATCACCTTCTACGCAGCAGGCTCCTTTACATTTGAGTAGGTCGCAGGCAAATTTCTCCTCTATGACTTCTCCGCTAATCAGTTTATCCTTAATTTGAATGACTCCTTCAAATGCGCTTCTTTTCTTCTTTCGGCCCATAGGGAACATCTGATTTTTCTTTTCGTAGTTTTGTAAAGGTACGTAAATGACCTGACACCTTTTCGTAGCACCATCAAAAACACACCAAAGATGCAAAAGACTTTTTTTTTATGTCTGACCCTAGTATGGGTTGGAGTCAGCTCTCTTGTGGCTCAGTCCGGCAATGATCTTGTCAATAAAGTTGATCGACTCGAAAGCGAAGCCAAAGCCAGACTAGCTGAAGACAAAAGTAGGGAAGCCGAAGCCCTACTAGACGATGCCATTCAATTGATGCCTTTACGAGCTAGTCTTTATCACCATCGCGCCTTTGCGCGTCTAGACCGCAAAAATATAGATGGGATGTTTGATGACTTGTATAAGGCAGTCCGCCTCGATCCCGAAAATCCAGAGTACTATTATTGGAGAGGTTATTTTCTCAATCTAGCGCGCAAGGACGAGGATGCAATCAAAGACTTTAGCAAGGGGCTCACCTATGTAGAGGAAGGCGATTCACTTTACTATATGCTACTGGAAGAGCGCAGTAAGTCTCGTCTCGACATCTTGGAGCTTGAAGGGGCGATGGAAGACGCCAAACTAGTGCTGGTGAGAGATACCAATGATGTCGCCCTGCTCAATAGTATCGGAATCATCCTCACACAAATGGATCGCGCTGGTGAATCAGTACCATATTTCAGGCGAGCCCTTGAGCTAGAACCGGAGAACATCAATTTAGTGGGGAACGTCGGTTGGGGTTATTTGTGCTTAGGTGAATATGATGAAGCGCTTGTTTGGTACAATCGCATGGTGGACGAAAATCCCAAAGCGGCTTATGGCTACAGCAATCGTGGCTATCTCAAAATTAAAATGGGAGATCTCAAAGGCGCGGAGAAAGATCTCAAAAAAGCCATCAAGTTAGATGAACGCAACTCATACGCATATAAAAATCGCGCCTTGCTTTTTATTGAAAAAGAAGATTATGAGCAAGCATGTGAAGAGCTGAATCTCGCAGAACAATATGGCTTTACTAAGCAGTATGGCCCCGAGGTCAAGGAGTTGAAAGAGAAACACTGTCAATAAGAAAAAATCTATGGTATGCCTCGCAATAGCCTAAGCTCTTGCGAGGCAATTTTGATTTTAGGGGACTAGTTGCAGCGTCTGATCCTCAATCAAGTCTGCTCCGATCAATAAAGGCAGTAAGACCACGCCCGGTTTTTTACCGGGCTCAAAACTGCCGATCTGATCTTCAAAGCCTAAGGCTTTCGCGCCATTGAAGGTGGCCCAAGTTAGCAATTGATGCCAGCTCAAGGAGGGAAAATGTTTTTTCAAGCAAAGTAGCTCGGCCCAGATGTCGAGTTTATGATTACTGGCCAGACTATCGGTCCCCAAGCAGATGCGTTGCGCGAAGGGCAAAAACATCTCTATGTCAGGCAAGCGTTCATGAATATAGAGGTTGGAAAGGGGACAAAGACATAACCAAGGCTCCTGCAAACCATCCATCATATAATTTAGCTCCTCCTTCTTGATCTCGGTATTGTGCACGAGTAGGGTAGGAATATCTGTCGGATGATCCTGCAAAATATGGTGAATAGCGCCCTTTGTTCCTGCGTTCGCCGGTTTAGGCGCTTTGATCGCAGCAAAGAAATCCAAAAATGACCCCATGCCCTCATCAAATAAGGCACGTTCTTCTTGCGACTCTAGCAAGTGAATCGACATTCTCTCCGGCCGAGTTTGGTAGAGCGCTTTGAGCAGTTCACTGGACATGGAGTAGGGAGCATGAGGAGAGAGCGAAGCGGCTGAGGGCACAAAATCTGCTGCGATAGATTTTCCACTTTTTATGATCTTCTCCACATCCTCGGGCTTAAGACCAAAGCGTTCAACGAAGTTGTAAGTCAAAAAATGGGGATGAGCGCGCTTGATCTCAGCAGTAAGCGTCGAATTACAGATATCTCCTAGGGCTACGATTCCTTGCCTTTGCATCTCGAGGAGGGCGTTTTGGGCGGCATCTTTTTGGGCTCCTTCGGAGAACGCTTGCCTCTGCTTGACTACTTGGCCGATAAAACCCACCATGCCTGTACCAGTAGGGATGCTGCCTTGTAGCATCGAAAGCTCCAGATGACAATGCGCATTGACAAAGCCAGGGCTGAGCGTTCCCCGCAGGCGGTCAAAATTTTCACCTTTGCTAATCGGCCGTAGCGCTTGCACCACGCCTTGCTCGTCAATCTCCAGAAGATGATCCTCTAACCAGCCCTCAGGGCTATAGATGTAGTCCGCACTGATTTTTTGCATTGGGGGAATTTAAGGCAAATCCGTTTGATTCTCCTAACTTGCGATATGGATGGCTTTTTACGTCTCGAAAATGTCAGCAAGCAATACGATCAACATCTGGCGGTTGATAATGTCTCGCTGAGCATCCCTAAAGGGAAAATCTATGGCTTGTTGGGGCCCAATGGTGCTGGCAAAACTTCTATCATCAGGATGATCACAGGTATCACTGCTCCCGATCAAGGCCAAATATGGTTTGATGGTGAACCTCTGGCTGAGCGGCATACCCGTAAGATTGGCTACATGCCCGAAGAACGGGGGCTCTACAAAAAGATGCCGATTAGAGAACAAATTGTCTATCTCTTAGGCCTGCGAGGTATGAGTGAAAAGGCCGCTAAGAAGGCCGCTGATGCTTGGCTGGCAAAATTAGACCTGAGCGGATGGGCTAAGCGTAAGACCATGGACCTTTCTAAAGGCATGCAGCAAAAGGTACAGTTTATTTCTACCGTGGGTCATGAACCTAGACTCTTAATCTTAGACGAACCTTTTTCTGGACTAGATCCGGTCAATACACGCATCATTGAGCAAGAAATCCGGCGCATGGCCGCTGAAGGTACTACCATCATTTTCTCCACCCATCGGATGGAGCAAGTAGAGGAGCTTTGCGACGAAATCGCCCTGATGAATCAAGGCCAAAAAATCCTTGAAGATCCCATTAGGGGCGTTAGGCAACGCTTCCAAAAAAACCTCTTTGACTTGGAGTTTATTGGCGCAGTCGAAGCCCTAAGTGAGATTGCTGGCATTAAGGTCGAATCCTCCCAGGCAGGTAAGGCTCAAGTCGCTTTACAGGAAAATCAAAATCGCAACGATTTGCTTCGCCTTTTAGCTGATAGCCCGCTCGAGATCACCAAATTTGAACAGCATATGCCTCGACTTAACGAAATCTTTATCCAATTGGTAGGAGGACAAAATTGAAATGCTACGATTAATCTATAAAAGAGAATTTCTGAATTTAGTACGCAAGCGGAGCTTTTGGCTTTCTACCTTTTTGGTGCCTGTGCTAATGGCAGGGGTATTTGGAATCCAAATTTTTGCGGGTTTGAATATCAGTCAGGATGATTATGTCGTCCTAGTGCCTGAAACTAGCTTGCCGGAGATTACTCAATACCTTGAGTCAACAGAAAACTATACTTACAAATTAAGTCCGCTGCCCGTTGATAGCCTCAAAAAGCAAATCTGGGCCGATGACAAGCTAATATTATTGGAAATCGGGCCGCAAATCATCAAAAAGCCAACTGGACATGCTACCCTTTATAATGTGAGTAGCCTCAATTTGAGTGTGGTTACGGATGTAAGAGATCATCTAAGGGATGCGATTCGGGAGTTTAAACAACAGGATGTGGGCATTAGTAGCGAACAGTTGGCTGCCTTAGACTTTGACTTTTCCGTTGATTCGGTGGTTTCTAGTCCCAAGGAAGAAAAGCGCGGTAGTGAGCTCATCGCGATGATTGTAGGATTGGTGATTTCCTTATTGATGTATGTTTTAGTTGCAGCTTATGGCGGGATCTTGATGCAGGGAGTAATCGAGGAAAAAACCAACCGGATTGTAGAGGTGATGGTGTCCTCGGTAAAACCCTTTAAACTGCTGATGGGCAAAGTCTTGGCGATTGCTTCGGCGGGCTTACTACAATTTTTACTTTGGACGATCACTTCTTATCTGCTTGTCTTTATTCTAGGGCTCTTTGCCGCTGGCATGATCGATCCGGAGCAGATTATGGCGACCCAAGGGACAGGCTCACCCGTAGAAACCGAACTCGCCCAAGGTGGGGTTGAAAAGATGCTCGGCCAAGTTGAAAATTTTCAATGGGGGACTTTATTATGGGCTTTCCCGATCTACTTTTTGGGTGGATTCTTTTTGTATGGCTCTCTCTTTGCGGCCGCAGGGGCGAGTGTGGACAATATACAAGATGCCCAACAATTGACGCTGCCGATTTCCTTGCCGCTCTTGATTCCGACCATCTTAGTGATGAATATCGTCCAGAGCCCTAATTCCACCTTAGCGGTAACGCTTTCGATGATCCCCTTTACCTCTCCCATGTCTATGCTGGTGCGATTATCTACGACTGAAGTGCCCGCTTGGCAAGTCTTTTTGTCTATCAGCTTATTGATCATGGGCTTTTTGGGTTGTATTTGGCTGGGCAGCAAAATCTATCGTACAGGGATCTTGATGTATGGCAAGAAGCCAAGTTTTAAGGAGCTTTGGCGTTGGGTGCGGTATTAGAGCGTAAAAAAGTATTAAGTAGGAAGTATTGAGTAGGAAGCAGATAGAATTTGGTAGGTAAGAGAATTGATTCTCTCACTTTTTATTACTTCCATCTAAATACTATAT
>JBCCQN010000289.1:0-8334 GCA_039024315.1 Bacteroidota bacterium | reverse complement strand
GGACGGGACACAGCTACATACGCTGCCAGATAGCAGTCAAGTGTGGCTGACCGAAGGCAGTAGCTTGACTTATGCCGATGGTGAGACGCGGGATGTCAGTCTAAATGGGGCAGCCTTTTTTGAAGTGGCTCGTGATGAGAAAAAAGCCTTTGTGATCAAAGCCCAAGAGACCACGATTGAAGTCTTAGGAACCTCTTTTTCTGTAGCAGATACCGATTCTGCTGTAGAGGTAAAGGTGGCGACGGGTAGGGTAGCTTTTGCTTCGCAAAACGAAAAAGTCCAATTGCCCGCGGGCTATAAGGCCTCGTTCCGCAAAGCGGAAAAAATCATCGCCAAGAGCGAAAACCAAGATTTTGATTTCCTTCCCGGCGCTGATCGCCGTTGGATCTTCACTAATACCCGCCTCAGCCAAATCTTTGCGGCCCTCCAACAAGAATACAATCTTGCCATTGAGCTTAGCGATCCAAGCATTGCCCAATGCCGCTTTAGTGGCAGCTTCATGCAAGACGATCCTGCCGCTTTGCTAGAAGTGGTAGCCCTGACCTTAGGTTATGAGCTAGTCGAGGAGAAAGGCGTTTATCGCCTGAGTGGGGTGGGTTGTGAGTGAATCTAAAATTTAAAAACCCTCCGGCAGCTTCGCTCCCTCCAGCTCTCCTGCAAAAGTGCGCATCTGACCCAGCAAACGCTCGACGATCTTCGGATTATCCGCCGATACATCAAAACGCTCGTAGGGATCGCGGCCGAGATGATAAAGCTGAGGCACTACTTCGCCGCCGCCTTCTAGTGGCTTGAGGATCAACTTCCACTGCTGATCACGCACCCCTTGCAATTCGCGAATCCAGAAATAGTAAAAGTACTCATGCGGAGAACCTCCCTCCTCGGTCAATAGAGGCCAGATATCACGGCCATCATAGCTACGGTCGCTAGCTAGGCTAGCTCCGGCGAGCGATAGTAGGGTGGGGTAGAGGTCCATGCTGGTGATGAGCTCAGGGCGCATCTGACCAGCTGGGATTTGACCGGGCCAACGCATGATCGCCGGCACACGATGGCCGCCTTCCCAAGTCGAGGCCTTGGAGCCACGGAAGGGACCCGCACTACCTGTATCCCACTTTTCTACTGCCTCAGAATTGTACATGCGGGGAGGGAGATTATTCCAAGGGCCATTGTCAGAGGTGAAGATAAAAATGGTGTTTTCCTCTAGCCCTTCAGCCTTCAACGCATCAAGAATAGCACCTGCAGACCAGTCGATGGTTTCAATTACGTCTCCGTAGCGCCCGCCAAAGGATTGTGCGGAAAAGTTTGATGAGGTTGAGACCGGCAAATGAGGCATCGCATGAGGCAGGTAGAGAAAGAAGGGCTGATCCTTGCTTTCTTTGATAAAGCGAATCGCCTCCTCGGTATAGCGCTCGGTAAGAGTGGTCTGATCTACCGGATATTCGTCAGTCGGTAGCGTATCGCGATAAAGATGCAATGGCCGCTCCGTTTGGATGTAAGGCGGCTCCATATCATTGGAGTAAAGAATGCCAAAGTATTCGTCAAAGCCGTTGTCGGTGGGGAAAAAGCCAGTGCGTGCCCCGAGATGCCATTTGCCAAAAGCTGCGGTTTTGTACCCTTGCTCTTTGAGGGCTTCAGCTAGGGTGATTTCGCTAGCAGGTAAACCGCCGGGACTATCGGGGCCCACATTGCCAGGCATACCACAACGTACCGGATAACGGCCCGTCAATAAAGCCGCGCGTGATGGGCTACAAACAGGTGCCGCTACATAAAAGCCAGTGAGTTTGGCCCCTTCTCTCGCCATTTGGTCGAGGCGCGGGCTGCGATTGTTGGGATGACCATAACTGCTGAGGTCACCATAGCCCATATCATCAGCAAATATGAGGACGATATTGGGTTTGTCAGGCTTCGCCGAACGCTTGGTTTCGTTGCTCGGAGAGCAAGCCCAAAAAACAATTAGCGGTAGTAGTAAGTAGTAGCGCATGAGGAATAGTTGAAAGAGTGAGTCTTGAATTCTACGATCTTTTCGCAAGCATCACCTTAAGATATTCGCTAACTTATTGTTTTCCCAATCCCACCGCTCATGAAACGTCTATTGTTACTAGCTCTGCTTATGGGAACGAGTGCTTTGCTTTCTGGGCAAACGCGCGTCCATTCCGTTTACTTTGGTGGGGGTAGCTACTATATAGATGGTAAGCAGGTGCAGGATATTGAGACCTTCCTCCGGTCGATCCCCAATATCGAGCATCAGCAAATCACGATCTCTAGCCATACTGATAATATCGGCGGAGCGGAGTACAATGCTTGGCTTTCGCAAATGCGTTCTCAATCAGTGATCAGCCAGATCAACAAAATCGATCTGCCGCTCAACGCGCCCAATGTGGTTAACAACGGACAACTCAATCCCCTTTTTGACAATCGGACCTTGGATGGTCGATTAGCCAATCGTAGGGTGGACATCATTATCGAACCTATTTTGCTCTAAGGCTTCGCCACTCAATCTCTAATGATTATTTTTTCTTGCGCGCCTTGGCGGCGGCTTTAGCCTTGGCCTTGCCTTTGGGAGAGTTAAAGACAAAACTGTCTCCTTCTACGATAGGTATAAATAGGTCAGCCTCCTCCTTGAGGATGGCGGCTACAGTATGCTCGACGGCGGCTACTTCTACTCTGACCCCTTCAAACTTAAGGTGGCGGACGAGTTCGACATAGTCGGCATCCCCAGAGAGAATAATGATCGTATCTACTTTACGAGCGAGCTGGGTAGCTTTGATCGAGAGCGGAATGTCAGCAGACTTATGGCAGGGTACCACGGAACCGTGGTAATTTTCTTTTAGACGTTCTGCGAGTTTGGCCGAAATGCTTTCTCCTTCTCTGAAGTAGATTAGGCGGCTAAGACTGCGGTTGACAACGAGTTTGGGAATAAGGGTATCAAAGTTGAGCATCGCCTGGGCGTTGCCCACTAATTTGTGCAATCCGATTTCAATATTGTTGCCGTCGATCAAAATAGCGACGGATTGACTAATCCTCACGGGATTGTCAGATAGGTTTATTGACATAAATTTTAATATCTATACTTTAGGGTACGTTGTGTAAAAAAAACTGTTAAAAGTTTGGGAATAAATAATCCAATTTGATAAATTTTAGTCTTGTCTGGCAAAATCCGCTTAAAGTTTTTAACTTTGAGTCATGCTTACAGAAACGCGTAACGACGAATTATATGCCGGCAAGCTCAGCGAGATTGTTAAGATCCTAGAATCACAAGGTTTTGAAAAAATCCGCGCGGATTTGCCGGATTACCCAGACCCTTCTCCCTTAGTACGCCAAAGCGACGAACACGCATATATCCCTGATATTACAGCGGTCAAAAACGGTGGCAAGTACTACATTGAAGTGGCAAAACGAACCTCTGAGGAAGTTAAGTTAGTCGGTAAGTGGAAGTTATTGGCCACGCTCGCTTCGATGAAGAAAGGTGAACTGAAAATCTTTGTGCCGAGAGGAGAGCTGAGTTTTACTCGTAGAGTACTCACCAAATACAATATTGAGGCCACGATGATCAAGATGTTCTAAACTTCTTGTCGCTAAAAAAAATGAAAAGGTATCTATCAATAGTAGGTACCTTTTTTTTATTTCCTTACATCTTATTGGTATAGAGAGTTTTTTTTATATTTTTGATGACGCACATATTTTGATGGTTGGACAATCTTTTGCGATAGAACATTATCTGCTTGATTGATTCGTCCTATATGAAAGAGGTTTCAATACTTCTCAGCCCATTATTGCTCATAAGTATTTTTGTCTTTTTGATCTTCCCCACAACTCTGTGGGGAAAGGATAGCGTACAGCTGCAATTTCAACAACTGCAGCTCAAAGATCCCTTGAGTCTGCAGTCTCATCTCATCAAATCTATGGTAGAGGATGAGCTGGGCTACCTTTGGCTGGTGACCGATGTCGGACTCCTCCGCTATGAGCAACCCGCTTTCCGCCTATTTGAAAAGCCTAATCAGTTGCAGTATCCCAAAAGTATGCTACGAAGCCGAAAGGGTATCTTTTGGTTACTAGGAGATATGGGGCTCATGCAAATGAAACCACAGGCTGATACGATCACGCTTGAACTCAAAGTGGCGGGGGCTAGCAAGACCGAAGCGGGCAAAATTCATTATGGCAAAAATCTCTTTGAGGATACTCGCGGCAGACTCTGGTTAGGAGGCATTCAAGATATCTATCGCTATCAAACAGACTCACTCTATACTTATCCACTGGGGGGGCGATTCTGGACCGAAGACTTTGACCATGGTTTCTCTTTTACCGAAGATCAAAATGGCCGTATTTGGGCAGCGAGTTATACTGGACAAGTCGGTTATTATCAGGAGGTCAATGATTCATGGATATGGTTACCGGAGCTTGGCGTTTCACAGGTAGTGGGGCTTGAGTTTGATGCTGATAATCAATGTTTTTGGCTAGGGGCCAACGAAGGGATCATGCAGCTCTTTTTGGACCAAGATGGCCGCTATGATCGTAGAATTTGGGTACAGCAAAATCATCCAGTAACAAGTTTGGCTATGTTTCACCATCAGATTTGGTGGTCTGACAACAATGCCAATATTTTTATGTGCTCTTTGCAAAAAGGAGAGCCCCTGCAAGCGGGAGCTTTTCCTGGTCAAGAAATAAGCGGTATTTATGCCACTGATCCCTTCAACGTTTGGGTCGCCACCGACAATGGACTAGGCCTCATTTACCCGCGTCATATTCGTCCTATTTCTCATTCAGACCTCGCCGCCCATCGATATTTAGAATCTGTCATCAGCGTCGGTGACACGATCTACTATTGTGATCGCTACACTTTATATCGAAAACTCAAAGGACAAGCTACAGAAGCGATCTTAGAAGATACACAGTCTTATTTATTGGGTTTGGCCTATACCAAAGGTAAGCTATGGATTTTCAGTCGCAATGGATTAAGGACTTGGCAAAACGGTACTTATCAATGGATCAATCGGGAGGTAGGGGACTTTTTTATGGCTGCCAATGATCAAGACAATCGGGTTTGGGTCTGTCATATGGATCGTCCCGGCGTTTCGCGTTTTGATGCTGAGCAGATAAGGCATTTATACCTTGCGCCAGATGCCAGAGGCCTATCGATGACGGTAGTACGTAAGGGCCCTGCGGGAACGCTTTATTTTGGCGGCCAAGGGCCAGCAAGTCTTTTATATCGCTACGACCCTGAACGGGACCAATTGATCAATCTACTGGTCAGTCAACCCCTGCCAGAAGAGATCAAAGTGCAAGATATCGCAATCGGCGAGGGAGATAAAATCTGGTTAGCAACTAATATGGGGCTATACCTTTGGCAAAAAGGTAATCCAGTGCTCCAACCTCAACCCTTACAGGCCAATAATCCCTATCCGTCGATTTCGGCGATCAGATGGCAAAGCGAAAAACAAATTTGGCTAGCCTGCGGCCGAGAGTTGATTTTGTTTAACCCAGTCCAAGAAGAACAGTACGCTTTTAATCGCTGGAATGGTTTGCCTAACACTGACTTGGCGGCGCATAATCTCCATTTGCAAGGAGACCGACTGCTGATTGGGACTCATAGAGGTTTGTTTCAGCTTGCGACTGATTGGGATGAGCGTTCGGCGAAGCCGGCCCCTATCTGGAAAGAGGTCAATAGCCAGCTAGCGCTAGAAAAAAGCTTGAATCTCTCCCTAAAATCCCAAATTACCCTCCGGCCTAGTATGAAAATCGAGGAGGGAAGAATGGTCGAGTACCGATATCGCGTCCAAAGTAAATCTCCTCATTGGAAGTATATCACCAGCGAAAGTACCATCAACTATAGGGCGGCTAAGACGGGGGAAGACCAAATTGAACTGCAAGCGCGGCGATTTGGCCCTTTTAAATGGAGTGAAAGCCAAGTGCTCCCAATAGATGTAGGCTTCCCATGGTATTTAAATCCACTATTATGGTTTGTCGGGATATTATTTTTGGCTTTTACGCTTTTGCTGTCTCTCCGCATCAAAGCCAAGTTTCATGCGCGCAAAGAGACTGATCTGCAAAAACAAGTAGATAACAAAACCTATGCTTTGCAAGAGGCGCTCCAACGTGAACGCAAAGCCACTGCCGCCCTGCAACAGAGCGAACTAAAATATAGATTGTTATTCGAATCTGCTCGTGATGGTATCATGATCATTAAGGATGAAAAAGTGATAGATGCCAATGAGCAGGCTTGGCGTATGTTTGGTTACGAGAGAGAGTCGTTTTTAGGCATTTCGCTGCGCGAACTCTACCCCGACCTCCAACCAGATGGGCGATTGTCAGAAGAGAAGGCTTTGCGGCAGTTGGCGAGAAGTCGCTGGGATGCACATTATGAGCACTGGAAACAAAAGCGCAAAGATGGGAGCCTGTTTGATGCTGAAATTAGCCTCAACCGCATGAAGGTTGATGGAGAAACCTATACGCAGGCGATCTTTAGAAATATCACCGAACGAATCGAAGCGCGAGAAGAACAAATCCAGCAACTGCTAGAACTAAACCGCAAAAATCAGGAGCTCAAAAAGTACATCGCTTCCAATGCGGAGCTGGAAAACTTTGCTTATGTGGTTTCCCATGATCTCAGGCAGCCATTACGCTCTATCTCTAGTTTTGCCAATTTATTGCAGCGCCGCTATCTCGACCGACTAGATGATGAGGGCAAGGAGTTTTTAGATTTTGTCGTGCGAGGCGCCAAGAGCATGAACGAGTTGATCTTGCATCTGCTAGATTTTAGTCGGATTACTCGTACCGAAGAGCCCAAAACTTGGGTACCCTTGCCCAATTTGGTGAACGAGGTATTGGAGCTACTGCAAAAACAGATCGTGGAGACTCGGACTGAGTTGGAGCTGACGCAAGTGCCCCCAGTACAATTGTTTGGTCATCGGACCCAGCTCTTACGGGTGATTCAGAATCTGCTTTCCAATGCGATTAAATTTAGCCGCGAAGGCGAAAAACCCCAGGTCAAGCTCCATGCTTTGGTAGATCAAAAAGAATTGGTTCTACAAGTAAGCGACAACGGAATTGGGATTGATCCCGATAATTTCGAACGCATATTCTGGTTGTTTCAGCGTCTCAACTCGGTGGATGAATATGATGGCACGGGTATCGGGCTTTCGGTTTGTAAAAAGATCATCGAGCATCATTCTGGACAGATCAAGGTTATTTCACAACTCAATCAAGGCTCCACTTTCGAAATTCGTTTGCCCCATTTCTCTGATGCGAAGGAGTTGCCGCCCGTTGAGACTCCACATCTTCCGGCTGCACTCTCTTGGTTAGGGCAGGAGTCTTGACAAAAGTCATTCCTCACCCTGACCCAAGTGATAGGGGGCGGCGCTAATTATTTCCAGTTTCACTAGAGGAAATAAGCCATCACCCTTAAACTTGAAGATTATGACTGGAATACTTTCTCCCCAAGACATCAAAATTCTTCTCAAGAGCCACTATACAGGGCACCTCGCTTGTGTGGATGAGGCTGGACCTTATGTAGTGCCCTTTACATATTATTACGACGAGGAATCTCATAGTCTGGTCAGCTATACGGCCGAAGGCCGCAAAGTAGATGCGCTGCGGCAAGACCCTCGAGTCGCCGTAAATATTTCTGATATCAAAGCCCTCAATCGTTGGCAGTCTGTAGTCATCGAAGGTGAATTTGAAGAGCTCAGTGGGATGGAAGCGGTAGCAGCCATCAAGCTCCTCATTACCCGTCTGAAAGCGCAAATCAACGAAGCTGGAAACGAAAAGGTGGAAGAGATTGCGGATATGTCTCCTGCTAAGGAAGCGGCCAATAAGGTCGTTTACCGCATCGCGATCAAAGAAGTCAATGGTCGTTTTGAAAAACCTGCATCAGAAAAAGTGATGATTGCTTAGCCTTGGGCCTCAGTATTCAATCTTGGGTGTTATCTTGAAGTGATTAAACGACGACAAGATGCTCAACACTTCCTTCCGATTGCCCTGTGGTGCTGAAATTACCAACCGCCTCGTCAAGGCGGCTACCACCGAACGATTGACTGGCTCAGATCATTTTCCCAATGACCCCTTGGTTCACCTTTATAGTCGTTGGGCCGAAACGAGAGCCGGTATTTTGATTACGGGTAATTTTCAGATCCATCCCAAACATTTGGAGTCGGGCGGTAATGTCGTTGCGGATAATGAAGCAGTCATGCCTGGTCTCAAGCGTATGGCGCGAGCGGGCAAGAGGCATGGCAATCATATCTGGGCCCAAATCAGTCACGCAGGCCGGCAAACGATGCGTTTTGTCAACCGTAAGCCGCATTCGGCTTCGGATGTACAGCTCAAAAAGTTGGGCTTATTTGC
>JBCCQN010000288.1:0-8388 GCA_039024315.1 Bacteroidota bacterium | reverse complement strand
TTACCAGCGACCTAGTTTTGTAACCCCTCCTTTTGCGGGTTATGTCTCTGGGCACTCAACTTACTCGAGAGCAGCGGCAGAGGTTTTGACTATGTTGACGGGAGATCCTTTTTTTCCTGGGGGCATGGGGGTGTTTGATGCCCCAAAGAATGAGTTCTTGGTTTTTGAGGATGGACCTAGTGTAGATATCGAGTTGCAGTGGGCTACTTATCGCGATGCTTCGGATCAGACGAGTCTCTCGCGGATTTGGGGTGGTATACACCCACCGGCGGATGATATTCCGGGTCGCTTTATTGGCGAGCAAGTTGGTATTGATGCCTTCAATTACGCCAAGCAATTTTTTGCAGGCAATGTCACGGAGCCTGATACTCGCCTTTTGCCCTTGATCTTCCCCAATCCAATCGAGCGCGGGAATCGTTTGGCGGTCATGGTCAACTTTACGGCTCCCGATTGTATCGCACAATTTCTGGATCTAAGTGGTAAAGTACTCTCAGAGACATATTTTGACTCGCCGGAAGCGGGAACTTTCCTCCAAATGGAAACGGATCGTTTGAGTCCAGGACTCTATATTGTGCGCGTGAAGGGTGGCGATTGGCAAGAAAGTCAGAAGGTGATGGTGCAGTAGGGGAGCTGCTGCGCAGAACGCTTATTCATAGGTGTGGCAGACCTGCCACACCTACAATCAGATATTTTGTAGGTGCGTGCATGCATGCCGCACCCAAGAGATAAGCGTTCCGCGAAGCGGAAATATAGAAAGTACATCCAAAGTCAAGATCGGGGCGTACATTGCGAACTATCCCCTTAGTAAAGAAATCCATTGATCTACGCCTTCAAGCAAAGACACAGCTCAATGGATTTTATTGTTCCAGTTTACCCTTGGAGCCTTACTTTTCTTCTACCTCTGGAGGTCGAATCGGAGACGGGGGACTTGGATAGTCAGGATTATCAAGCTGTTTATCAGGGGGATTAAAGGCACCGCTAATAGTAGGCTTAGGTGTGGGATCGTCAAGCTGTTTATCTGGGGGAGCGGCTTCAATGGTAGGCTCAGGCCTTAGATCCTCAACTTCCTTATCCGAAATAAATACTTTGGTAATCCGGTCTATTACTTTTTGAGAAATTGGCTTCAAGTCAAAGACTGGATTAGGATTTACTGGTGATACAGGCTCTTCAATTACAGGCTCTGGTTTGGGGATTCTCCTAGGTACTTTGTTGGTGAATACAATCACATTATTGATATGATTGTTTAGACTCATGATTTCGGGAAAATACTTTTCACTTAATTCTTCGTTGATTTTTTTAAAAACGAAAGCAGGATTTACGGATTGGTCGGCATTATCGAGCTTTTCCTGATGGAAGTATGTGCCTTTAGCTTTGTAGAGCATGCATTTTAGGATAAACTCAACCGCCAGTTTTGGCGCGTAAGTTCCCGTTTTCTTATGCTTCAGATCCGTAAAATAATGATGAGCTGGATGTTTACCTTTTTGCTTTACTACCTGCTCGTAGATTCTAATAATTGAATCAACACTCTCGTTTTTAGTATCGAGCTTTCTAATACTTTCGTAGAAGTATTCGGGTGATTCACCGGCAGTAATGAGATCAAATAGTATCGCGCCGATGCCAAACAAGTCAGTCTTGATATATTGCCTTTTATAAAAGACTACTTGGGTTTTGGGCTCTGACTTTATTTCTACTCGCTCTGGGGGTCTTATTCTGCCAACTTTGATAATGATTTTGTTGCTGTTCTGGTCTTGTGGAACAAATTCTTCTACGACTTTTAAGGCTTCAGAATCATATTTACTAAAGCTCAAATAGTCTCCCTTATTGATCAAGGTATCTTTGAATTTAGGGTCCTTAATGATCACATGAATCTCTCCATTTTGATCTTTTTTGATCTCCGCTTCGCAGACATCGGTATAGTACTTTTGCTCAGGAGAGCGATAATGTCTAGTACCAAGGCGCATGACATTTTCATATTCTATAGTAGAATGATCTAGGGTATTTACATCTGATAAGAGTTTTAATGGGTTGATGTAG
The DNA here is from genome assembly GCA_039024315.1 of Bacteroidota bacterium. GTDB lineage: Bacteria > Bacteroidota > Bacteroidia > J057 > J057 > JBCAWW01. Next base: position 6,354 of record JBCCQN010000288.1, on the reverse strand, counting down.
CCAATATCAGCGAGTACCACTTCAAAGTTTTGCTGGCCAGTTTTCTTGAAAAAAATGTTTGCCGGTTTAATGTCGAGATGAGCATGCCCACCGGTATAAAGAGCTTCTAACCCACTAACAATGGAAGTTATGAATGGCATAGAAGCGGAAATTCTTAGTGGGTAAGGACTCCTCTCTAGTGCTTCATAACCGGTAAGGTCGTTTTTGTCGATTCTGGTTTCAAGAAGATCTTTGAGACTGCCATGATACCTTGGGAGTAAGATCGCATAATTTGACACCTTGATATGCTTCATGGATTCAAGCTTAAACAATGCTTTATAAGCCTCTGAATCCAAAAAATTTATGCTAGCACCTTCGGGCCTGATCAGCCCATCAGGAGCGTGAGACTGCTGCCAATTATCATTAATTCTGTGAAAGTAAGTATATTCGAGGGTAAACCTTTTGCGAGTATCCTCCTCATCTTTTGGCATTTTTTCTGCCAGTTTATCACGATTTCTATAATCTTTGGAATAAAATATTTTTAAAGCATGGCTGCCTTTATTTGCATCAGCCTCTGTCTTTCTTTCACTTACAGCGAAAACAATTCCAAAGGAACCATTTCCAAGCTCAACCGGCATGCCTTCATTTAAATTAAAAAAGTAGGTGTCTTGTCCCTGTTTTTTTTCGGGATCTCTAAAAACCTTGATACTTCCAGTAAGTGGTCTTTCAGCTTTCATTGATTTGAGTTTTAGGGGTATGGCTAAAGACTCCGAGCTAAGCGGAATCCGATGGATTTAAAAACATCTTTGGCGTGGGCGCAGGTACGATAACTCAGTCTTAGGTAACTAGGATCATCCAAAAATGAGCCTCCTTTTAAGACGTGCATCGACTGTATATTAGGATAGGTGGTGTTCCTTAAATATTGTAGACCTGCTTTCAAGTTTGGGTTGACTGAGGGAATCGGACCCGAAGCATCGTATTGGTCAAGGCACCATTCCCAAACATTTCCATTGAGGTCGAAGATGCCTAGGTTAGGCTGAATTTTTCTTCTCTTGACAGGATGAGGTTTGCCATTGGAGTTAGTTTTATTCCATGAAAACTCATTGATATCCTCCATGTCTAGAGATAGCCAATTGGATTTTGGTCGTCCATTTTCTCTAAATCCCATAGAACCATCAGAAGCGGCATATTCCCATTCCGTCTCTGTTGGCAATCGATAGCTATAGCCTGTTTTACTGTTGAGCCAATCGATATACAGGTTTGCTCCGATCCACGAAACGTAGTTTACAGGATGATTACCCATCTTTGGTTTCGCGCTATAGATCCCAGAACTCTTCTCTATCCCCGCTATAGTCCCTGATTCACCATAAATAGGCATACCATTGATATTGGTATTTCCATGGTGATTTAGGAAAATGGCAAACTGCTTGTTGGTAATTGGGTGTTCACTTAGAAAAAAGTCATCTAAGCGGGTTTTTTTAGGGGTGCTAGAGGAATCAGTCCTTTTGTAAAAATTCCCTCCTGGGACAAACTTATCCTTTGGGAGCTGCAATTTGGCTCGGCTACTTGAAATCTTCGGCGCTTTGGGTGCCTCTATAGTTTGTTTTAGTTCGTCGGGTGCTGCTTGATTCTGAGCATTGGAGACTGGAAAAAACACAAACTCGCCTCCCTTATCACCAGAATTCTGTAATCTACCACCAATCGGCATGGGGATTAGTGATTGGGGGGATTGCTTTTGTGTAGCGGCTATCTTATCAGAAACTTCTGTAATGATCTTACTAAAGGGGGTTGGCTCTTGGCAAGTGTTTAAAAAGTCCACCAAACATTGGGCAAATGGGCTATGTTGTCCTTTGGGTCCATCGGGAACTACTTCATTTCGCCCGGAGGCAAATAACCATTTTGACGGCTTACTTTGGAGAGCTTCATATCCGCCTCTGATGTTTCCAAACATGGTCCCAGAGTAGCAAGAGTCCACTATAAAAATGGTGTGGAGGGTATTTATGGCAGGAATGGCCGTGGAGGTGAAAAAATTGTTTGATATGAAATCAGCGGGATGCTTTACATCATGAGGTATCCAATATCCTTCATTAAACTCTTTATCAAAGTATCCATGACCTGAGTAGTAGACGACTAGACTGTCCTTAGGAGTACAGATAGATTTATACTTTTTGAATTGCTCAAATATATTTTGCTTGCTTGCCTTTTGGTTGAGTAGCTCAAGGACATCTGAGTCTTTAAACTGAAATCTTTCTAATAAGGTAGATTTAAACAACATGGCGTCAGCGACGGCATTGTTGAGCTTAGTTTGGTATTTATAATCATCTATAGAAACAATAAACAAATAGTTCTTCCCAGCGGGAGGATACGATGGATATAACATTTTTAGGAAGTAAGGTGGAGTATCTTAAAGAGAATAAGTTTGGTAGTCTCTAATTGACTGAAAACAGTTGTGTAAAGCCTTGCAAGCAGAACATAGAGGGTAATTTAATACCATTGGCATTTGATTGTTTTCAAATTACAGGAGCATTTGCTACAAGTGATATATCGCAGAACCTAAGTAGGGTCTAATTACCAATCTTAGGGGAGGGTTTATTTAGATTACGGTAATATCTCAGGAACGGTTGTGATTATACGTTTTTTTGTTAAATAAAAAAACTAAGCATAAAATTCAAATGGAGGATTTACTTTCTCATTTACTCATCATCAAAGCGGTAGCATCCATATAAGCGTTCGGCTATTGCCGTCCTCGTAAAAAATGGTAACGAAATATAGATTCGGTAAGTGCTTAGACAATAGTATTCAGTATTTAGTCCGAGGAAAATAGGGCGATACGGTTCATTTAGGCCTTTTTCTGTACTACACACTTTTTACTCTGTACTTAGTACAACCGTAGCTTGGATATTCTCCAGATTGCTCTTCCCTTTCAATGAGACAGAAAGCATCAGTAAGGTTGAGATATATCATATTTTCCACGACAACTACGAAAGCGGTGCGCCGCTTTGATCGATGGCTGTTAAACAGCTCGATGGTATAGACCAGTTGCTGGCTACCGATACTCGTAGTCCTTTAGGGAGCCAGATAGGACTAGTCAGCAGTTTATTGATTTTGAAGTTTTATAAGATTAGTCGGGTTTAGGTCTACTGCTTCGCAGAACGCTTGTGCTTGTGGTGTGGCAGACCTGCCACACCTACAATCAGATATTTTGTAGGTGCGCGCATGCATGCCGCACCCAAGAGATAAGCGTTCCGCGAAGCGGTAAACCCCCAAAGAGCCCTCATCTTGAAGCGGAAAGGCTATCGCTAAAGAATAGAAAGAGCTAGTATTAGAACACTTGCAACTTTTGCGTCTGGCTACTACCGTCCTCATAAAAAACGCGGACCAAATACAGACCGGCTGTTTGGCTGGGGGGGGATAGCGTTAGCTCCCAGACTTGTTCTTGATTATCAAGGGATTGGCTGAATAACACTTTTCCCTGTAGATCATAGACTGCTACCTTCACGGGAGGGCTAAGCCAACGAGTAAACTGGACGGTAAAAGGGCCATTGGTCGGTTGCGGATAAATCGAAAATACGGAAGCACTACCCTCTTGCTTTGACGGATACACCCAAACTTTCTTTTGGTAAGGAACATAACTAGCGCGAAGCACATCGTAATAGTGCTCGACCACGGAAGTTTGGGCTCCAGCCTCATTAAAGTTCCTAAAAAAACGTCTGTAGCCTCTTTTTTCGTTGAAAGTAGGGGTGAAAAAATGCTCTGTGATTTCGTTTACCAAGCCTTTTTCATCATAGCTATATTCATATTGATTAGCCTCCGCCAGTTGCCAGGATCCATTTTCAAGTAAGTCGATGCGGCTGTAATAATGATAGGGCGGGAGGTCAGGGTTAGGGTATTCCCACTTTTGAGAGAGACCCACCCAGCCCGAATGGTATTCGAACAGCCTCGTCAAGAGGGTGTCATCTCTGTATTCATATTCTTTACGAAAATTGTTGACGCTATTCTGAATCCCTTCATAAAGGCGAGTATCACTTAATTTTCGCCTTTGGGCATCGTAACGGGTTTTGTGTCTATACAAGATCTCCCAATTGGGATTAAAGGTATTACGCCGCTCACTCATCTCCTCCCAAGCATCTCCATTCAGGTCGTAGTCGTAGGTCCATCTCTGAGCTAAGAAATTAGGAGGGTTTTGAGCATGATTGTTTTGACGCCAATACGTTTTATCCCCATAGGGAGAATATGCGTGCTCCCAACTAGTAATGAGTATCCATTCACTACTCCCATCCCAAGCATAACTCAACTTTTTGATTTCTCTCCCTTCAAGATCTAAATAGATACTGTCGTGAGTATGATTATTCCATCTTCCCTCTCTCCAGTTTTCATAATAACTATCGACGAATAAAATGCTATCCTGAAGAATTTCTTTGATCCTACGGCGCTGAGCTAAATGCCAATAGGTTTCCCGCCACGATTCCGTTACCCAATGATAATAACCTGCTTCATCTGTAAACCAATGGTAGCGTTTAGAACCTTTCCAATCCTCTTCCCCGGTCTTATGTTGTATGAGTTGATAAGTTGTTTTACCTGCATCATCAAATTGGGTTAGGGTTCGCCAACTGGTGCCGTTGAAAGCTAAGGGAGGAGCTGGACGAATATGGATTTGTTGACTTAAACTATCATTACCATCATATTGGTAGCGGTACTCATCGGTCAGTTCCCAGTCAATGAGAGCGGGATTCCAGATATATTCTAAATAGGCGATGGGGCGTTCCTGGGACAGGACCCCATAAAAAGGCCACAGTAAGCAGATAAGTAAAAAATGTTTCATGGAATTTGAGGCTTAATCCAAGAAACAAAAATTTCACTTTAAATCTTCTACCATTTCTTAGCCATTGTCTTCCCTGCTTCGGAGAGGAGTTTCCCTATTCGGATATGATTGACCTCATTCATATTGCCAAACTTCTTTATGAATAGGGACATAAGCGCCTAAATCTTCCTGGTAATGATACTTTATTTCAGAAGTGATGGCTCCCTCAGGCGAATAGGTTCGCTCGTATTTTATGACCCCTTCTTCATATTGGGTCTGCCCATCATTGACGATTCTCTTTACTTCTTCGAGATTATCGTGCGAGTCGTAGGAGAGGTGATAATGATATTCATTTTCCAGTTGCCACTCCCCATCTTGATAGATTTCTTCGCGCTGAAAGATGGGATATCGGGAGTGCTGCGGATTAGGGACGCCTGTGATCCTCTCACGATAATTCCACTCTAGACTATCCTGAGAAAAGGAAGTGGTAAAGCTAATGGTATCATTGCGATAGGAGATTTCAGTTAAGCGCTGAAACCGATCCGCTGGTAAATCTGCTTTGTTTAAGTAATGGTCTCTGACTGTACGTCCTAAGCTATCGTATTGGTAGTAAGACATACTTTCGACGCGCCATTCTGGATGTTCAGTTCCGCGATGGAATGTCGTACTCTCTATTCTATTACCAGAATCATCATAGACTAGATCGTATTTGTATTCGTGGATGTTCCCTTGAAATCCTTGAGTATATCTTCTAGTAAAATGGCCCCATTGAGAGTATTCGGTTTCTGCCTGCTGTTCAATCTTCCAATGGTCTCGTATCCAAGAATAAGAAATCTTCTTGATCTCTCTCCCCAATGAGTCTTTATGAGAAATCTTTTTGAACAACTCCTCCCATTGGCCCTCATGTAGGAATGCTTGAATCGTTTCACTTACTCTTGTTTCTCCTTCGTAGGAAGTTTTTTCAAAGGTACGTGATTGATCCTGCCATTCACCATCTTCCCAAGTCGCATCTATACGAAAGATCTCCCCATTTGCTAAGGTATCCTGATAATATTTACGCGAATTTTTAAGATCCTGATCCTGGAACTTTACTTGATTTATCCTTTGAATCGTATCGCCCTTTGGATCTAAATAATAGATGTTCCAAATTTCTCGTGGTGTGGAAAGGTGAGGTAAAAACTGGATTTCCGTCCGTTGGACTAGCTGCTCGTCCTCATTGTAAACAAATCTTTTTTCGATGTGAGGCCGCCATGCTTCTGCCTCCTCATACCAGTAATATTCATAATATTCAAGAGGCTGTTCCTGGGACAGGGCCATACAAAAGGGCGCCAAAAAGGCGATCATCAATAATTGTTTCATGGAATTAAGTGCTTATCCCAAGAAACAAATTTTTTGCTAAATCTTCTGCCATTTCTTGGCCACTGTCGTCCCATCCTCGTACTGGATTTGGAGGATGTAGAGACCAAACTGTAGGCCACTGGCATCTACTTCCAAGCCCATGGTCTGTTCGGATTCACTAATCTCAGCGGCTCTAACTGATCGGCCAGTCTCATCCAAGATCACCCAACGAATCG
>JBCCQN010000287.1:0-8486 GCA_039024315.1 Bacteroidota bacterium | reverse complement strand
CAATCCCTTAAATCTGAGCATAGCTAAGTTTACCCAATGGGCGAAAGAACACTTTAAAGCACTTGTCCTCACTACTAGGCTCGACTCATTCTGGAAAATAGTCCAATATTATTGCTTAGAGGAACCTAGGCGAAAACGGATATCTCAATTACAAATTATGCGTGAAAAATTTCCCTTAGCTTGACGCCTATGCGATAACTATCGGGACGCGGAACGCTTGTTCCTGGGGTTCGGCATGCATGCCGAACCTACCGTCTGTTGGACGATTCATTTCGACAGAGTCCCATGGATTGGTATGACGAGAAATAAAGGACGGGAAGCGGTAGGTGCGCGCATGTATGCTGCACCTTAGAGATAAGCGTTCCGCGCAGCGGTAAGCCTAAACAAAAACCAACAAATAGTAAGGAAAAAACTACTGAAAGCTAATCAAGAGTTCGTTTTTCTCGACGGACTCTTTAGCTTGTACGTGGATGCTTTTGATCACGCCATCGCCGGGGGATTTGATGACATTTTCCATTTTCATTGCCTCGAGGATGAGTAGAGGATCACCCTTTTTGACTTCAGTCCCTTCCTCCACTTTGAGAGAGTGGATCAGGCCTGGCATAGGCGCTTTGAGTTTGTCGAGCTTCTTGGTCATTGCACCTTCCATCCCCAATTGCTTGAGCAGTTGGTCGATCCGAGATCGAATCTTGACGGTGGCGCGTTTGCCGTTGATGCTGAGGTCGACTACTTTGGCCTCCTTATCTACCTTATGAATGAAAATGCTGAAGGAACGATTTTCATAGATCACATGATAAAGCTGCTCATTGAGTTGTTGGATATCTGGCTGGATGATTTGCCCGTCTACTTCGTAAGCTTCGGCGAGCTGAACAAAGCTGATTTCCTGATCGTTGAGTTGCGCTTGAATCATGTGGGGGGAGAGTTTAAGCGTTTTCTATTTGTCTTCTTTTGGCTTGTCTTCCTTATCAAAGGTGAGCAACAAACTCGGTAGTAAGACCAAGTTGCTAAACATCGCAATGGCGAGGGTTAGGGAGGTCAAAAGACCAAGGGCCTTGGTGCCACCATAGTCTGAGGCGGTAAAGCAGACAAAGCCAAAGAAGAGAATAATAGAGGTATATATCATACTCACTCCTGTGTCATCATAGGAGCTGAGTACTGCTTCGCGAACGGAATCACCCGCTTTTCTGCCTTGTCTATAGCGAGCAAGGAAGTGGATGGAATCATCGACGGCGATACCGAAAGCCACCCCAAATACCAAAGCGGTAGAAGGTTTTAGAGCGATACCAAAGAATCCCATCAGACCCGCAACCATAAGGAGCGGCAATAGGTTCGGCACTAAGCTGATGATCACCATACGCACCGATCGGAAGAGCATACCCATAAGCACCGCGATCACACAGAAGGCAATCAATAGACTCATGAGCAGATTTTCGATAAGCGCTTCGTTGTTTTTACTAAAGATCTGGGACGTTCCCGTCACGTAAACTTTGAAGCGTTCGCTATCAAAGATCGAATCTACATCTGCGGAAATACTATCCATCAGGGCATCCATCTTGATCGAACCAATATCTCGGATGGAGGCTGAGATCCGTGTAACCTGCATCTTGTCATCTGCGAGGTCTTTGGATAATGCCAGGTCATCATTCGTGTCGAGACTATTGCGAGCATACTGCCCCATAATGCTGTAGACATTTTGGCTAGGGAGCTCATAAAAACTCGCGTCTCCACTAAAGAAGGATTGGTTGAAGAATTTCGCAAAATCAGCCATACTGATACTGCGAGAGATGGATGGATATTTCCTTAGACTGTCTTGTAATTGCTCAAACTTTTTGAGGTTACGTCGCTTCAGGACTCCATTTTGCTTTTTGGTATCAATTAAGACCTCAAAAGGAAGGGCGCCATTGAATCGGTCTTCGATATAACTGAGGTCTTGGCGAAGCTTACTGTCTTCCGGTACATCATCCACTACATAAGAGACGGGTTGCACCAAAAACATCCCATAGATTGAAGCGATAGCAAGACCTCCGCTAACTGTATATACTGTCCAGCGATGCCCCGCAACCCATTTCTTTAGGTTGCGAACCAAGAATCCAAGTCCTTTACCATCTAAGTGTTTGGTTTGACGCGGTGTTGGCGCAGGCAAAAAGCTAAAGACAATTGGGATCAGTAAAAGAGATATGAAAAAAGCAGACACTACGCTTAGGCCTGCTACTATACCAAATTCTTTGAGCTGTCTGATGCTTGTCAATGCCAAAACCCCCAAACCAATTGCGGTGGTAGCATTGGTCATCACGGTTACAATCCCAATCTTCTCAATTACGAGAACCAAAGACTTCATTTTATTGAGCGTCCTGCGGTATTCGATATGATATTTTGTGATCAGATAGACACAGTTAGGGATACTAATAACCGTAACCAAGGCTGGAATGATGCCCATTACCAATCCGATCTCAAAACCGCATAATCCAATTACTCCCAGAGAGAATACGATCACAGCGCCTACTACGATCATCGGGAAGACTACCGTGTAGAAGGAGCGAAAGAAGACTAGGAGCGTAATCGCGGTTACGATCAATGCAAGGACCAAAAACAGAAATAGTTCCTTTTTGATCGTCTCATGCATATTCACCCTCAACACAGGTAGGCCTGCGAAGTGGGGCTCAATATCATGTTTTTCACCAAAGGCGATGGCGAGATCTTTGACGCCATTGACAATGGGGAGTTTCTCCTCTGTATCTAAGCGCTCTGAATCAAATGATACGGCAATCAAAGTAGTCTCAAGAGATTCGTCTAAGATCAGACCTTTATAAAAGGGAAGTTGGTTGATACGGGCAAAGATGCTGTCAACTTCTGCTTGGGTTTTTGGTCTTTGCGGAATGAGAGGTACGATCTGAAAAGATTCTATGGGAGAATCTTGACGGACCACATCATAAAGTTTACTTATGCTAATGATACTGACCACTCCGTCTTGCGCAGAGATAGAATCAGTCATGTCATAAAGATCTTGGAAGACCTCCAGTTCAAAGAGATTATCTGTCAAGGCGATAACCATGACGTTGGCGTCATCTCCAAAATACTCGCGGAATAAGCGGTAGCCTTCAACCACTTCTCCATCGGACATAATGGCGCTTGACGAAATAGACTGAGAGATTTTAGTTCCTCTAACCTGCCACATAAAGACGGTTAGGGCTGCCAACACGAGCAGAATGGGAATTCTCCTTCTTAATATAAAGGTCGCAATAGCCTGCCAAGACGGATTCATAGGGGGCAAAGGTAGTAAAATTTCTTCACGGGGGAACAAAAAAAGCCCAAAGTACTATCGGGCGTCTAGGAGGTTTTCGGCTGGGCTAAGATATAAGACCACGCGACGGTTGTTGACAGTATCAGATTCGGTTGGAACTTCATATTCTCCTCGGCCAGAAGGAATCAATCTTTGGGAGGGAATTCCCGCTTCTTCTAGGCTACGAACAACAGATACGGCTCTCATCATACTAAGGGTCCAAGTATCGGTTTCGCGTGGATGAATCCATCTTTCTGAAGTCTGAGCGTGCCCTTCTACGCGTACAAAATAATCATCCCGATTGCGAATTTCACGGGCGAGTGTCTGGATGATTTTATTACCATCAGCGGGGATGTCTGCACTATTGTTATCAAAGTAAATGGTGCTCTCTAACATGAAGAGAGACTGGTTGCTAAATTTTTGAACGCCGAGCGAGGTAGGAAAATCGATACTTAGCCAATCGGGTAGGGGAGGATTAAGAAAAGAGGCCGGATAAACCCGGTCAGGTCTTTCATTATTCCATGTATAAGCTTCCATCGGCATCTTATGCTTAAGGACAATCGGCCGTTGCAGGCTAGAGTTACCTCTAAGCATCAGATCGATATAGTTTTGGAGGTCCTGATTTCGTTTGTGTTCATACGCCGCTACCCATTCCAGAGAATCCTTCTGGGAATCTACCCGATCAAAGCGATCGCGACTGACACATGCTGAGCTTAATATCGCCAATCCGAGTGCCATCAATGATAGCCGGAAAATATACATAGGCAAAAAATATCTTTGATCCTTAAGAATCTCAACCGTCTGATTTCCTGCAAAATAAACAAAATATCCACCAATCTGCCTTCTGGTCTTGCATCCGCTTTTCTTTTGATTTGTTTCCCCTTAATTTGGTGCCCTCATTAGTAGTAGATCCCAATAACGCATAGCGTTTTACCTCCTAGCTAGATAACCATGGCATTGAATTTAGACTTGCTGCGCGAACTTTGTTTCGAACCAGGCCCTCCCGGGGGCGAAGAACCCATCCGGAAAATCGTTCTCAGAGAGATAGAAAACTTAGTCGACGAAATCACCATAGACCATATGGGTAATTTGATTGCCCTTAAAAAAGGTAATTCACCCAAAAAAGTGATGGCCGCGGCTCATATGGATGAGATTTCCTTTATCATTACTCATGTTGATGATGATGGCTTTGCTCGTTTTCATACGCTAGGTGGTTTTGATCCCAAAACGCTTACCGCTCAACGTGTGATTGTGCATGGTAAAGAAGACCTCCTGGGCGTGATGGGATCTAAGCCTATCCACCTGATGACGCCTGCCGATCGCAACAAGCCACCCAAGATTCAAGACTACTTCATTGACTTTGGTATGCCTGGCGATAAGGTCAAAGAATTGATCTCGGTAGGAGATAAAGTTACCCGCGAGCGTGACATGCGCATCATCGGGGATACCGTAAGTACCAAGTCCTTGGACAATCGGGTATCTGTTTTCATCCTCATCGAGGCACTTAAGCAGATGAAAACACCCGCCTATGATTTCTATGCTGTATTTACTGTGCAGGAAGAAATTGGATTGAGAGGTGCGACCACAGCGGCCCACTTTATCAATCCAGAATTTGGCTTTGGCTTAGATACTACCATTGCCAACGATTTGCCTTCGGCTCAGGAGCATGAAAAAATCACCTCCTTGGGCAAGGGAACGGCCATCAAGGTGATGGATTCTTCTGTAGTGAGTGACAGTCGTATGGTTCGCTTTATGGAATCCATCGCTCAAAAACATGATATCACCTATCAAAAAGAAATCTTGACAGCGGGTGGTACCGATACAGGCGCTATGCAAAGAGCGGCTGATGGTGCGATTGTAGGTTGTGTGTCTATCCCTACTCGCCATATTCATTCGGTAGTAGAAATGTGCCACCAAGAAGATATCGCCGGCAGTATCGATCTGCTACGTAGTTGCGTAGAAGAAATGGACAGCTTTAGTTACGAATGGTAATCAATGATCAATAATCGGAGCATCTTCTAATAGATTTATTCTGCTGCCATTAGCCTCGCTTTTGGAGTTGTATCCGAGCCTCAACAATATTTTATGGAAAAATTGCTGCAAGAAGCTTGCGAATATATCCGCCGCATGTATGCGGGAGTACCCGAAATAGGGATCATACTTGGAACTGGCCTCGGCGGTCTAGTAGATGAGATTAAAATCGAAAAGGCCATCCCTTATAACTTTATTCCCAACTTCCCCATCTCCACCGTGCAGAGCCACTTTGGTCGTTTGATCTTTGGGGAGATTCATGGCAAGAAGGTGGTGGCCATGCAAGGACGCTTTCATTACTATGAAGGCTATAGCATGCAGCAAATAACCTTCCCCGTGCGCGTCCTCAAGATGTTAGGGGTGCATACCTTATTTGTTTCCAATGCTTCTGGCGCACTTAACTTAGATTATCAAAACGGAGATTTAGTCATCCTCGATGATCATATCAATCTCCAGCCAGAAAATCCTTTGGTTGGTCCCAACCTGGATGAGTTCGGTCCTCGCTTCCCTTCGATGGCACGTCCTTATGATCCGGAAATGATCGATCGTGCCCTAGCGATTGCCGAGGAAAAAGACATCAGAATCCACAAAGGCATCTACGTATCAGTCTCAGGTCCTAATCTGGAAACGCGCGCCGAATATCGCTATATGCGCATCATCGGTGGAGATGTAGTGGGTATGTCCACCGTACCAGAAGTTTTGGTGGCCCGCCATATGAATCTGAGAGTTTGCGCTATTTCAGTCGTAACCGACATAGGCGATCCTGAAGATTTGGAAGTGGTGACACTGGCCGATATGATCGAGATTGCTAACGAGGCGGAGCCTCGAATGACCGCAATATTTACGCAACTCATCAAGGAGTTGTAAATTTGCCGATCCTTCATCGAACCTTTTGGTGATGAAGCTCTACCTTAGGCAAAGCATGGTGCATCGAATTTACATTCTGGCTTTACTCTCTTTGCTAGGCATAAGTGCCTTGCAGGCGCAGTTTCCCCAAGGAAATAATACTAATAACTTGGGCAACTTTGGTGGATTAAATCCAGGTGCAGGAGGGGGTAATTCTGCTCAATTAGCTACTCTTGATGGCATTGACTCAGCCAAAGGCCCCCAAATCAAACCTGACATTAAGTTTATCGATCGTAATAAGCTTTTTGTTCACCTACCTTATGACCTCGGACGGCCCGGTTTCAACATCGGGAGCATGAAATATTTTGACGAGATCGAAGCGGCCGAAGGCTTTGTGCAAGACCTTGGTTTGATAGGTAAGCCTTATCAAGTTTGGTACCATGGCTTTGATGAACGCTTTCGAGATCTGCCTTTTTGGACCAATCCCGTCATGGGGCGCTACAATCGTTATATGTTAGACCCTGTCCATCAGGTCCGCTATTTCGATACCAAGACGCCTTATTCCAATATCAATTATGCGCAAGGGCCGACCACCATCCAAAATGTAAAGGTCACCATCTCCCAAAACATCACGCCGCTTTGGAATATGGCTTTCTTTCTCAACCGAAGGCAAGCCGAAGGGCGTTATCGTTCCTCCGTTACGGATCAGTACAATATGTACCTGAGTTCCTATTATCATACCGAGAACAATCGTTATGCGCTCTTCGCGAACGCTTATTTCAATGATCTTGCCAATGAAATCAATGGGGGAGTGCCGCGTTCAAACGATATCGTCCTGCCTTCTGCTGACGGTTTCATCACTGATAGCGTACCATTTTATAATGCTGGCTTTTTCAAGTCTGATGCCTCGCCCAATCTAAGTGAAGTGCAATCCAAGCGGATTTCAAAAGGGATATATGTTGACAATTATTACCACCTCTTGGGCTATCCCGGAGATACCCTTGACCGAGCTCAGCGTTTGACCCTGCGGGGAACGCTTCTCTATCAATATTACTATAACCGCTTTACTGATTTTGCGATCAATGTGTCAGGCTTAAGAGATAATCTCATCCCGGTATATCCTACCTTGGTTTCTGATTCTACCTTTTTGGATGAGTCCTTTCACTCGCAAATGTATGAGGGCAAGGGCGAGGCAAGCTACACTTTAGCGTTCGGTCCCGCCGTCCGACTCAATGTCAATGGTGGGATTAGTTACCGACGTTTTGTGCTACAAAAAGACCAAGAAGACCTACCTTGGAATATTACGGATCAATATGTCAAAGGCACTTTGAGTCTACCGGGCTTTGTCGCGAGAGCCAATATTTCTCAACGTGTGTCGGACTTATTCAGCGGAGAACGGAAGTTTGGAGTGGAAGCTGCCCTATATCCTGCGGAGTTTTTGGGCTTTCGACAGCCGGCCGCAATCGAAACTGACTCGAGTGCGGTAAAGGTTGAGCGTTCTCCGGAGGATGAAGAAGAAAAAGTAGATGAAGTAGCCCGCTGGGAGCAATTCTCTCCCGTCAAACTTTATGCGGCATATGACTTCCAAGATCGTAACCCGACTCTATTTCAAGCTTACTATCCTTCACGTGCCCAAAATAGCTATACCGCTAATCCAGACTTGGTCAATCAGCAGTTGAGTCATCTGGAAATCGGGGCGCGCTATCAGCCTGCTGCCAAAATCGTCGAAGCAGATACGCTTTTGCCCATGTATGCAGAAGCGAGTGCCTTTTTTCATACCGCCAACCGCTTTATTTACTATACCCCAAAGTTGCAGCCTAGACAAGCTAGTCCTGAACAAGATATCCGTTGGGTAGGCTTAGATGCTAGTTTCCGATTACGTTTTTTGAAGCACTTCTTCTTGGAGTCTTCGGTCACTTTGCAGCAGTCTTTTACGCCTGCGGAACCGGGTTCTGCCCTTGCCCTTTACGCCAATTCGGCGCCCAATATTTATGGCAAGGCCTCTCTTTATTGGGATGTACGCTGGAAGCCTTGGGCCAATGTGATGCGAATTGGGGTGGATTTTTACAGTAACTCCCCTTATGCGGGCCAAACGGTTGATCCACTGAGTCAGGAGTTTTTTCCTACTAATTATCTGGTGCCTTTTTATCCTCGGATCGATGTTTTTGCCTCCGCCAATTTGCGGGGCGTCGGCATTTTTGCGCGCTATATTCATGTCAATGAAGGACTCTATCGAGCGGGCTATTTCACCACGCCTTTTTATCCGGCCTTGGAGCGTTCTATCACTTTTGGCGTGAATTGGACCTTCTTTAACTAGGATCTTTTTTTG
>JBCCQN010000286.1:0-8491 GCA_039024315.1 Bacteroidota bacterium | reverse complement strand
TCACGGATCAGCTGCCATTTGGCCAGCAGCGTCTCCTTATTGTACACCCCCCAAAGCAAAGGCACCAAGATGCTCAATAATTCAATCGGTCGGATGATGGTCATCAAACCTACTACTAAGCCGATACCGAGAGCAGTCAGTGGCTTTGGCCTCTCGTGGTAGCGTTCTGCGAGTAGCAGCAAAACCGCATAGAGGGTAAACAAGACATTATGAGGCATGGCGCCGTCAAAAGCCGTATAGTTGAGATAATTGGTTCCCAAAACGATGATCACCAGCACTACGGCCACGATAAAATCCACAAAATAACGCAGCAAAAAGCGTCTTAGCAGCGCTAATCCCAGCACAGCGTAAATCATGCTCCCCATCGAAAGCATAAACTGATAGGGCCAAGAAAAGCCGTCGGCGGCGTAATCGCTAATACTAGCCAAGAAATGCGCAATCAGAAAAAAGGGCAGATAAAGCACGGCCATCCCTATCGGGTATTTGAGCACATGCCGTCCATCTTCTTGGACCGTCGAATGGTGAAAATCTCCTGCAGGCTGATAATTTTGCATTACCTCTTCGCGGAACGATAAGGTCGCTAGGTCATCGTAAATAAAAGCAGCAGGCAGGTAAAGGTAATAACCAAAAACATCCCAACTAATAGTCGCTTCACCGCCGGTATTTTGCCAGCGAGGATAGAGATGGGCAATGCGAAGCATAAGATATGCCAGCACAATCAATACGCCCAGAGAGATGTAATTGCGGCTCTTCATAAGTCAGCTTGCAAGTTTTTGCAATTCAGGGACAAATGCAAGGGAATGTGAATGTCCCATTTCGAATTCTGGATTTCGAGGGTAAAATCTATCTCTGGAGCATTAAATTTGATATTTAGCTCTCCATTTTCACCGCTGCGCGGAACGATTATAAGCGTTCTGCGCAGCAGCAGTAAATCCAACAGCCATCCAAAATCTGATAATCGATATTCATTATATTGCTACCACAACTCTACATTATGACCCGATTTGTTAGCCTGCTGATTTGTTTGATCGCCTTTACGAGCTTTATTGCTTGTAGCAACGCCCAAAACCAAGAGATGCCTTTTTTGCAAGAAGATCCCCAGAGTGGCCTTTTATCTTTGACCCAAGCAGGTGCTTCGCATTTTGCAAAGCTCGCCCTCAAATGCGTCGATCAAGAGTATCCCAACAAACTGAGTCATGTAATGAATGATTCTAGCGAGGTGAAGAGTCCTAGTGCTTTGCACCCTGCCTTCTATGGTTGTTTTGATTGGCATAGCTCGGTGCATGGCCATTGGATGTTAGTGAGCTTGCTTAAGCGTTTTCCCAATATGCCGGAAGCAGCTGAAATCAGAAATAAGCTTGCCGCCAATCTCACGGCAGATAATATTGCCATCGAAGTCAGCTACCTCCACCAACCCAATCGTAAGTCATTTGAGCGCACCTATGGTTGGGCTTGGCTACTCAAACTGGCCGACGAACTAAACAGCTGGGAAGATCCTCAAGGCCAAACATGGGCCAGTAACCTCCAGCCCCTCGCAGACGAAATCGTAAGCCGCTACCTCAATTTCTTGCCGCGCCTCAATTATCCCATTCGCAGTGGGGAGCATCCCAATACGGCCTTTGGTTTGACCTTTGCTTATGACTATGCTGCCAATACCCAAAATGGCGCGCTCCAACAATTGATCGAAAGTACTGCCTTGCGCTTTTATGCCGAGGATCAAAACTGCCCCTTGAATTATGAGCCGGGCGGTTCAGATTTTCTATCTCCCTGCCTAGAGGAAGCTGATTTGATGTGGCGCATTTTACCTCAGGATAAGTATGTTAGCTGGTTGAAAGCATTTTTACCTGGTATTCCCGACAATCCTCCGCTGAGCATACAAGCGCCGGCTACGGTTTCAGATCGTAGCGATGGCAAACTCGTTCATCTTGATGGGCTCAATCTCAGTCGCGCTTGGTGTATGCAGCAAATTGCGGAGGCGCTTCCAGCGAACGATCCGTCTCGGAAATGGCTACTAGCCCAAGCCAAAGATCACATCAATACCACTCTCCCTAATATCGCCAGTGGTAGTTATGAGGGCGAACATTGGCTCGCTTCCTTTGCGGTTTATGCGCTTTCGGTGGCCGATAAATGATGCAATAATTTGCCAGATTATGGCTAGGAAATTCTTTTCATACTGTGGAATTTTAATCAACCAAATTAAACTACAGTCCCATGAAAGGAATGGTATTTACCGAGTTTCTAGAAATGGTCGAAGATCAATTCGGCTTTAGTACCGCAGACAAGATTATCAATGATGCCCAGCTAGAATCTGGCGGGGTCTATACTGCCGTTGGCACCTATCATCATCAAGAGATGGTCTCTTTGGTAGTAAACCTTAGTAAGGAGACAGAACTAACTGTTCCTCAACTGCTTGTTGCCTTTGGGCGTCACCTATTTACCCGCTTTGCCGCTGGTTATGGACACTTCTTTGAAGGGGTAAAAGACAGTTTTACCTTCTTAAATTCCATCGAAAACTACATACATATCGAGGTAAGAAAACTGTATCCCGATGCTGAATTACCAACTTTCGAAGTACAAAAATATTCTGAGCAAGAGATGATCATGATTTACAAATCAGAAAGAGGATTTGCTGATTTTGCTCAAGGGCTCATCGAAGGATGCACTAGGCACTTTGGAGATCAGCTCAATATCGTACGTGAAGATTTAAAAGCCGATAAAACGGAAGTAAAGTTTTTGCTTAGCAAGGTATAAAGCATGGATTCTCCGGAGGTACTCAAAAATATCATTCGCCGAGAAAGGAAAGCGCGCAAAGCAGCGGAAGCGATTATCGAAGAAAAATCGCTTGAGATCTATTTGGCCAATCAAAAGCTTACTCAACTCAATGAATCTTTGGAAGATAAAATTATCGATCGGACCAAAGAGATTGAACGTTCCAGAGAAGAATTAAGATTAGCCAAAGAAAAAGCCGAAGCTGCTACGGTCGCCAAGTCTCAGTTTCTCTCCAATATGAGTCATGAGATTCGTACTCCTCTCAATGCTATCATGGGGATGATCGAGTTGATCCGAGAGGATAGTCATGACGATTTGGCCAAGGGGCATGCGGATTCGATCAAGTACTCTGCCGAGAATCTCCTAAAAATCATCAATGAGATCCTCGATTTTTCAAAAATTGAGGCGGGCAAAATAACGCTCGAAAAAATCGGTTTTCGTTTGGATCGATTGCTAGAAGGGCTTAAAGATATTTTTCAGCACAAAGCCGATGATAAGAAGCTTGACTTTATCATCGACCAAAGCCCAGAGGTGCCTATCAGTCTCATAGGAGATCAAGTCAAACTCAATCAGATACTCGTCAATCTCCTTGGTAACGCCTTTAAGTTTACCGAAAAAGGAGAGGTCAGACTCAAGATTAGGGCTGAGAAAAAAAATGATAGCATCTACACCTTCAAAATTCAGGTAATTGACACTGGTATTGGCATCCCCAAAAGCAAGCAGGCACGCATTTTTGAGAGTTTTACCCAAGCCAACAATAGCACTACTCGCCTTTATGGCGGTACAGGTCTAGGCCTGGCCATCACCAAAAGCTTGGTAGAGCTTCAAGGGGGTGAAATTTCGATACAAAGCGAGATGAATGCTGGCACTTGCTTTACGATAGAAATGCCTTTTGAAATCTCTGAGGAAATTTCCCTCGAGAAGAAGAAACAAAATAATAGCGTCGAGCAAGTCAACTTCGCCGATATCAAAGTTCTGGTGGTAGAAGATATTGCCGTCAATCGGGTCTTCATGAAACACGTTTTCCGCCGCAAAAAGATTCCGGTAGAGTTTGCTGTCAATGGCAAAGAGGCGATCTCTAAGCTTACCAAGAAGACCTATGATGTCGTGTTTATGGACCTACATATGCCCGTGATGGATGGATGGGAAGCTACGCGGATTATTCGCTCCTTAGACTCTCCTGTGCTCGATCATCATGTCCCCATCATTGCCTTATCGGCAGATGCATTTGAAGAGACTCAAGCCGAAGTCAAGCAATTGGGTATGGACGGCTTTATCACCAAGCCGGTCGATATTCATGTTTTGTACGATACCTTAGCTGAGTTATTTGCCGCCTAAAAGACGCCCTTATCTAGGGGCCATCACCGTACCGCAATTGTCGCAGGTACGCGCTTCCTCAGAAGCATAAAATTTTTCAAATACTCCTTGCATCTGGGTCATGATATTCTCCATGGGGAAGTATTCCTCATAAAGTTTGTGATTACAGTTTTCACAAAACCACATCAAGCCATCAGTATGGCTATCGTCCCGCTTGCGCTCGATCACAAGACCGACGCTGCCAGCGCTACGCTGTGGGGAATGTGGCACCTTTGGCGGTAACAAAAAGATCTCTCCCTCTTTGATCGGTATATCTACCGCCTTGCCTTCGTCTTGGATCTTGAGAACCATATCCCCCTCTAGCATATAAAAGAATTCCTCCGTCTCATTGTAGTGATAATCAGTCCTAGAATTGGGCCCCCCTACCACCATCACGATAAAATCTTCCGTCTCTTCATACACTACCTTGTTGCCCACAGGCGGCTTGAGGAGATGGCGATTTTCTTCTATCCATTTATTGAAGTTGAGTACCGGAAACTTTATCATGACAATCTTTTTTAGAGACGAAAAGATAGTAAGAATTCAGCGGTTTCCCAGCAAAAAAAGCACAGGAAGGCCTCCCATTTAAACCTGAGGGCAATCGTTCTGCGCAGCAGTAGTCCCCACTCGATGTAAGAAACTTGCAATAATTGTTGAATCTATGTAAATTAAAGTAAGATAACTATACCACTTGCCCCAATGGATACCGTTCTTAATACCATCATCATCTTGTTCTGGTCAACCTTCTTTTTGGCCACTATTCTTAGCCTTTTCATGGGCCTACGTCGCTCTTTGCGCAAGCCCAAAACAGACGAATCCTATTCTACCACCGAAGGAACCGCCGTGCAACTGCCCACCCGCTAAGCTTTCTTTTCTCCTACACCTCTTGCTCCTATATGCTAAGTTGAGGCAATGAGTAATGAACTCCCCCCAACCGAAAAGCTAGCCCAGCGCTCGGAAGAATTTTTTCTCTCTGGCCCCCAAAGGCGCACCAACGAACTGCGCTATGTGTTCACTGTAGCCCGCCAGTTTCTGCTGGGCTTTCGCAAATTGCACTTCGTCGGTCCCTGCGTTACCTTTTTTGGCTCCGCTCGCTTCAAAGAAGACAATCCTTACTATCAACAGACACGAGAATTAGCCGCTCGGGTCTCTCGCTTGGGCTTTACCATCATGACCGGTGGTGGCCCAGGAGCAATGGAAGCCGCTAATCGGGGTGCCAAAGACGCCAATGGCAAATCTGTAGGCTGCAATATCGAACTCCCTTTTGAAGATGGAGGTAATCCATATCTGGACGTCAGCGTAGATTTCAAGCATTTTTTTGTGCGCAAGGTCCTTTTGCTCAAATACTCCTATGCCTTTGTGGTAGTCCCCGGTGGCGCCGGTACGATGGATGAACTTTTTGAAACCCTAACCCTCATCCAAACCGGCAAAATCAAACAATTTCCCGTCGTCATTTTTGGCACTCAGTACTATCAACACCTTGAAGCACTGCTCAATCAAATGGCCGAAGAGGGTACCATCTCACCCGAAGACCGCAATCTGTACCTTTGTACGGATTCTATGGATGAGGCAGTGGCCCACGTTGCGAAAGCTATTTCCTCTGAGTTTGGGCTCAAACGCCGCAAAAAAGAACCCCGTCAGCGCTGGTGGTTAGCGGAGTAAGTTCTGGCAAATTTTCGAGCGCGACTTAGGCCGCATTTTTTGGTAATTTAGCAGTCGATGGCATGCCTTAGCTCCGTATATTTTTGGCCTAGATTACTACGCTACTTTCCATTTTTGGGGAGCCCTTTTTCCGTGCTTCTGCTGGCTTTTTTGGTTTTTACCCCTACATCGGGGAACGCTCAGTCGTCGCAAAAAGCAGTCCTCATTAAGTCTGAAACGGCTTTACCTAAAGAAAATAGCCTCCTTCGCGATTTGCGAAGAAGCCCTGATTCTCTTTCTGCTACCATCGTGCTAAAAAATTATTGCGAGCAGCGAGCTAAGATTGGCTATGCGGATTGCCATTGGACAGATTTACGGTTTGATGAAGATAATCTAAGCCTAACCCTCAACTTAGGGCCGATATTTTTATTGGGTAGTTTCCAGTTAGTGGGCCTCCCTCCTCAATACCGTCAACAGGCGGGGATCGATAGAATCGTTCGCAAGGCAAGACCTCTCCAATGGTCTCAAATCAACCAAGCGCTGGACCTAGTCGTCGATATTTATCAAAACGAAGGCTATCCCTTTGCAGCCTTTCGCAATCTGCAATTAGACTATCAATCCCTTAGTCGAGATAGTATCTCAGCCCATATCAGCTACGCATTTGATCCGGGGCCTCTGATCACGGTGGATAGCATTTTTATCAAAGGCAATCCCCGCGAAAAAGCGGCTTTCATTCATTCTTTGACGCGATACTTTCCCGGCGATGCCTACAATCAAAAACGTATAGATGAGATTCCCCGCATTCTCAACAATTCTATCTATTATGAAAAAGTAGGCCCACCTGAAATTAGCTTCACCGCCGACGAATCTGCCTACATGACCCTCAACGTCCAACGTAAAAAGGCGGGTAAATTTGATCTTTTGTTGGGGATTTTACCTCCGGTGAACGATCCTGACAATCGCGACCAGCGCGTGCAGATTACGGGCACCGTGGATGTACTTTTGGTGAGCCCCCTCCGTTTTGGCGAAATCATCCAACTCAAATACGACAAGCTCACTTCCACTTCCCAGCAGACCGATATCCAGCTAGTCCTCCCCTATTTGTTTCGTACTCCTTTGCGACTGGAAGGCTCCTTTAATCTTCTCAAACAGGAGGAAGATTTTCTCAATATCAATGCCCAAGCTGGTGGGCGCTATGCCTTCAATCCATTTTTGTCCGCTCAGTTTTACTATCGAGTCCGAGATACCCGCCTAATTTTGGAAACGCTTGATGACACCACCCTCCAAAATCTAGATCAACTCGATGGCAATCGTCAATTGGTCGGCGTTGGCTTCAAATATGAAAATTTGGACTACCGTTTCAATCCCTCCTCTGGCTGGGACGCACATCTAGAAATAGGGATCGGCCGCAGGCAGGTCCGCCAAAACGTCAATCTCTCCCCAGAGCTTTACGAGGGCATCAACGTCAATCAGAGTACTCGCGAAGTGGACCTTTCGCTCAAATGGTATTATAGCGTAGCCCCACGGCATGTAATTCATCTCGCCAATCGCACCTACTGGCTTGATATGGATCAGATCTTCCGCAACGACCAACGGCAAGTAGGAGGGGCACGCAGTATTAGAGGCTTCAATGAAAATGCCTTTTTCACTGACTTCTACACTTTTTTTACCGCAGAGTACCGTTTACAGCTAGAGCGTAATTCCTTTCTCTTTGGCTTTGCAGATTATGCCTATGTGCAGGATCGCGCCCTCGGCGAACTCACTCATCCTTTTGGCATAGGCTTGGGGATGAACTATGGCACTCCTGCTGGCATTATCTCTATTAGCTACGCTGTTGGCACCTCAGAAAATGTACCTTTTCAGCCGGCAAGAGGAAGGATTCACATTGGCTTAGTGAATCAATTCTGATAAATCCCTAAATTGAGACATGGCGAAGCAGGAGCATACATTTGTGCACGCAAAGTGCCCAGAATGTGGGGGGCAATTAAAATTTATTGAAGGGAAGCGCAAACTCGCTTGTACCAGTTGTAAGTATAAACGCGAGTTATCCAATCGTTACGACAATGTTGTCACCAAAAAAGCCCTCAAAGATCGCGTCAACCTGCGGGCGTTCAGCCGTGGCTTTGGCAACTACCCCCTCAAAGAGTACAAATGCGGCAATGCTAAGTGCAAGGCAGTGGTTGCTGTCAAGCGCAATGCCAAATTGACGCAGTGCCCATTTTGTCATGGTACTGATCTTAAAGAGGGAGCCGACCGCCAAAACAAGATTCTCTTTCCGGATCAGATCATACCTCCGGTCATTCCCCGTAAGGTCGCTACTTCAAAACTTAGGCGGTACCTCGGTAGCATATTTCTCAATCTATACGCTCCCGGTATCAAAGATATCTTGAAGCCTGAAAATATGAAGGGAGTCTATCTGCCTGCCTTTCTGATTGACGCCTATACCCGCACCAAATGGCGTGGCGATGCGGGCTTCAAATATACCTACACTATACCAGAGAGCGGCGGTGGCGGCAATAAAGGCGGTAATAAGGGAGGCAGAGGCAAAAGTAATCGAGGCCGAGGCGGTGGTGGCGGCAAGCAGCAATCCGGCACTTTATGGGAGTCGATCGATGGCTACTTTGAGCACCTATATGACAATTTTTTTGTTCTTGGCTCAGATGCCAAAGAAAAAGGTGCCGAAAGTGTATTAGGATTTGACACCAAAGATATTGTCCCCTTTAGC
>JBCCQN010000285.1:0-8563 GCA_039024315.1 Bacteroidota bacterium | reverse complement strand
TTGCAAAAGTTGGGTACCCCTTATGCAGTGATTGGCCATTCGATGGGGGCTAATGCCATGACCCATGTACTCAGTAGTCGTTGGGAGGGACCTGCGGTCGAACGCTTTGTTGCTTTGGCACCGCCAACTGATCCCCCTAGCTTTTTTTATTATTTCTGCCAGAAGCTAAAACTCAGTGAGGCGAGGGCTAAAGAGTTGATCGCGATGACACAGGAGATCACCGGCTTTGCGCCCCAAGAGTTTGTGATGTTTGACCGCTTCGCGGAACTCAAAGCCGAGAAGGTGATGGTGGCCTACGATAAGGACGATCAAACCGTTCCCCGCAGGGAGATGCTAAAACTAAAAACCGCTTGGCAAGGAGCTGAATTTATCGAAACAGAGGGACTCAAACACAACGGACTCCTCAAAGACCACGCACTTCACACACAAATCCTACATTTTCTCGCGGCTTAAATATTTCACTTAATCGATATATTATCATGAATATAAAAGTCAGTCCCTTTGAATATGAAAATCTCGTCCGAGAACTCTACTACCGTGATCTAAGGCAATTAGAGGGCTTAGATCGCGAACAAGCGGCTATTCAGACGCTTTTGACTTACCGATATCGTACTCATAAACTCAAGACTTTGTTCAATCAGGGCAAAGCTCTTTGGCGACTACTATTTTTGTAAAAGCCCGAATTTTTCCCAAAAAATAGACATCTCGCAAGCATTTTGAGAGAATTATGGTATTTTTGACGCAATGCGAAAAATTGCCATTTCGGACATTCACGGCTGCTCAAAAACCTTCCGCGCTTTGGTGGAAGAACAGGTAGTCTTAGAGCAGGATGATGAACTCTATTTACTCGGAGATTATATAGACCGAGGCCCTGACTCGAAAGGGGTACTCGACTACATTATGGAGTTGCAGGAAGCCGGTTACAGCGTGAATTGCTTGCGGGGAAATCATGAGGAAATGTTACTGGATGCCGCCAATAAAACAGGCGACGTCGAGATCTGGCTGTTCAATGGCGGTAAAGAAACCCTCGATAGTTTTGGTACTAATGATATCGCAGGCATAGACGAAAAGTATTATCGCTTCTTGCGTAGTCTCGCTTACTACTTTGAAGTGGACGACTACATTCTCGTACACGCAGGGCTCAACTTTGTCGGTAAGCAGCGTGATGAAAATGAAGACCATTTTCTTTGGAAACTACATAACCCGCTGCGAGACCTCCACAGCATGATGTGGATTCGATATTGGTACAAAGATATCGATTGGAAGTGGCTCAATGGGCGCAAGATCATTCACGGTCATACGCCCGTTACCAATGATGATATCTGGGACATGTATGATCTTTTTTCGCAAGATCAAGTACTCGACATTGACAATGGTTGCTTCGCTAAAACCTCGCCAGGCTTAGGCCAACTTTGTGCCTTTGATATGGCTCGGGTGGAGCTATATTTTCAAGACAATATTGACTAAACATCGCTGGCTGGAATACGTAAAATAGCTGGGGCAGAGGGCATGCGGAGAAGGCTTCATCTTTTAGTCGAAAGTTTATGCCAAAACACAGTACGATTTTTCTCCGTATCAGGCCTTATTTGCTTCCTTTCGGCCTTCCTGCCTTGGTTTTGGGCTCGTTGAGTCTTTTTGTCCTATCCCCCTATTTTGCCCTTCATCAATCAGATTTAGCCACCGCAGTTACCCTTGATTTTGTCTTGACGGTGCCCCTACTTTATCTCTGGCTCATCAGAAATAAACCTATCTCAAAACTTAGTATTAGTCCACTAATGATTGGCTGTTTTTTGTTGGCCTCTTTTTTGCTCCCCGCTAGCGCCCAAGGACTTTTACAACAATTCAAGACCTATGCCTTGCCTATCCTTGAAGGGGGTATTTTAGTATATCTCTTTTATCAAGTCAGACGAACCATTGCTGCATTTAGAATTGAGCGAGGGCACACCCCCGATTTTTTTGATAGCCTCAAAGCAGCCTGCCGTAAGCTATTTCCTGGGCGCATAAGTACCATTATGGCTACTGAGGCGGCGGTGATCTACTATGGGCTCAATTTTAGTAGGCCTATTCCTGCGGAGAACGCTTATACCTATCACCAGAAAAGTGACTCCCTTATGATGTATGGGACTTTCATGGGTTTACTTGTACTCGAAACGATCGGATTACACTTTTTGCTAAGCCTTTGGAGTGAGACCTTCGCGTTGATTGTGAGCATAATAGGTGTTTACAGCCTGCTTCAACTATTTGGGATGATCAGGGCGATTCCTCGGCGATTGATCCGATTTGAAGCTAGACAATTGGTCTTGCCCTATGGCTTAATGGCGGAAGCAAAGGTACCGATCTCACAAATCTTGCATATCGAAGCTAGCCGAAAGTCCTTCCCAACGGGGGGCTTAGATCGCAAGCTTTCCCCCTTAGGAGAGTTTGAAAGCCATAATTTCATCTTACATTTACAAACTCCAGCGATACTAGAAGGCTTATACGGGTCCAAGCGCGAGTTTACTAAACTGAGCTTTTTTGTGGATGATGCCGCCGGCTTTAAAGAGTCGCTACAGCAAAATGGGATTAGGCTAATATGAATCAACCTCCTAAAGTCAGCGTTCAGAAAATCCGAGAATATACAGGGCATAAGGGTTCTGTCTATGCTATGGCTATCGACTCCGTCGAACGCTACCTCTATACTGCTGGAGATGATGGCGTTGTCGCGCGTTGGGATTTGGAGGATGAAGCAGATGTAGGGGAAGGCGTTCTGAGAATCGGTGCCACTATATTTAGCCTCCTTGTCGTGGATAAACATGATTTGCTAATCGCTGGGGCTAGTGATGGCACACTTTACTTTGTGGATCTAAATGGCAAAGGAGTCAAACATACCTATTGTAAAACGGAATTCAGGGTTTTTGATCTTTGGTACGATCCAGAGTATGATTACCTATGGTTTATGCAGGCTAAGGGATACCTTGGTGTAATCTCTCTAGAGAGCTTTGAGGAAGTTGGTTATCAGCAACTAGCACAACAAAACCTTCGTTGCATTGTGCCATCTTCCGTAATGGGAGAGGTTTTGATCGGGGCAAGTGATGGTAAAATTCGATTATTGCACAAGCAGTCAGGCACTGTAAAGCAAGAATGGATCGCAAATGAACCTTCAGTTTTTACGATGGGGATCATTCCTGGCACCCATTATCTACTTAGTGCTGGTAGAGACGCACAGCTCCGCTTGTGGGAATGGCAGGGCAAATACATTCCCGTCCAAAAAGTGGCAGCCCATATGGGGACAATCAATCATTTGGCGCTCTCTCCCGATGCAAAATACATCGTAACCGCAAGCCGAGACAAGACCATCAAGCTTTGGGAAGCCGCTACTTTGCGCTTGTTGAAGGTAGTTGATGCCGCCAGAAATGATGCCCACAAGCACAGTGTAAACAAAATAAAATGGTTAAAATCAGATAATTCCGTAATTTCGGGTAGCGACGACAAACGAATAATCCGCTGGCATTTTAGTATAGAGAAATGATTACGCCCATTGAAATCCGGCAACAAGCTTTCAACAAAAAACTCCGCGGATACGATCCAGAGGAGGTAAAAGGCTTTTTGCAAGGCTTGTCTCAAGAGTGGGAAAGTCTGAGGGAAGAAAACCGCAGTTTGAAAGAAGAATTAGAGCGTACCAAGGCCAACTATCACGCCCTCAAAGAGGTCGAAGATATGTTGCATAAGACTTTAATGCAGGCGGAACGTTCGTCCAAAGATACCCTAGAGACCGCACGCCAAAAAGCGGAATTGAAGATACAAGAAGCGGACTCACAAGCCTCAGAAATTATCCGTCGCGCTATCAAAGATCGCGAAGACCTACAAACAGAAATCGGAGACCTCTACAAGCAAAGAGAAGAAGTACTCATGCAATTAAGGGTTTACCTCAAAACGCAGTTGGAGCGCTTAGACTCTTTTACTCCCTCCGATCTCTTACCCACGCATAGCTATAGCAGCCTTCATACCAACGGTCAAGCACCAGAGCTGGCCAACAAACCTAGGCTCGAAGCCTCCACTAACAATGGGAGTGAGAAGCCGGCTAATACCAATGGACAGGCTGCCAATTTATTGGCTCAAGAAGTCAAATCGGATGCAAATATCATCGACGATTTTTCTGACGACTTGTAAGAATTTACTCGCTTGCTGCATGACATTTTAAGGCTAAATTCAATAGTGAATTTAGCTTAGATAAACAGTAGTATTCAGATTTATACCTAGGAAAATAGGGCCTTATGGTTCTCCAAGGCCGCCTTGTCTTTGCGGAATACCTTTTACTCTTTATCCCTTACTTACCGGTGCTTTTTGAATAAGGCAATGGCATTATGCCCTCCAAAGCCAAAGGTATTGCTCATTGCTACCTCGACAGTTTTACTGACTGCCTTATTGGGGGTTAGTTGCAGTCCTTCGGGCAACTCAGGGTCAATGTTGTCAAGATTGATAGTAGGAGGAATCTGGTCATGGTGGATCGCCAATACACTAGCAACTCCTTCGATGGCTCCAGCACCTCCTAATAAATGGCCTGTCATCGATTTGGTCGCACTGATGTGGAGCTGATCTAACTGCCCTGCAAACAAATCCGCAATGGCTTTTGCTTCACTAATATCCCCTACTGGAGTGGAGGTGGCGTGTGCGTTGAGGTAATCTACATCTGCGACTGTGAGGCCTGCATCGTCAAGAGCATCTTGCATGGCCCATTTTGCTCCCAATCCCTCTGGGTGGGTAGCGCTGATATGGTAGGCATCCGCCGCAAAACCACAACCAACAACCTCAGCGTAAATCTTGGCACCACGCGCAAGCGCATGCGCTCGTTCCTCTAAAAATAATGCCCCCGCACCTTCACCCATCACAAAACCATCTCTATCTTTGTCAAATGGGCGGCAAGCTTTGCTGGGATCATCATTGCGGGTAGAAAGCGCCCTCATGGCGTTAAAACCGCCAAAGGCTGCTTGGCTAATGGCCGCCTCCGAACCTCCTGAGAGGATTGCCGTCGCCTTACCCAATCGGATGTAGTTAAAAGCATCTGCAATAGCATTGGTGCCGGAAGCACAAGCCGAAACCGGAGTGAAGTTGATACCCATAAAACCATGTTTGATGGATATCAAGCCGGAGGCCATATTGGGGATCACCTTGGTGATAAAGAAAGGATTGAAACGCGGATTGGCTGGATTCGCGGCATAATCAATCAACTCGTTTTCAAAAGTGGTAAAGCCGCCAATCCCAGAAGCCCAAATGACCCCTACTCTGTGAGGGGAAAGCTCTCCCATTTCAAAGCCACTGTCAGCAATACATTCATCGGCCGCCACCATGGCGTATTGGGTAAAACGATCCATCTTACGGCCCTCTTTGCGGTCAAAGTAGTCCTTGGGATCAAATCCTTTTACTTCACAAGCAAAGTGGGTCCGAAAAGCCTCAGCTTTGAAATGAGTGATCGGACCAGCTCCATTGGCACCACTGACTAGGCCTTGCCAAAAACGATTGACATCGTTCCCCAGAGGGGTAACTGCCCCTAAGCCAGTGATCACGACTCTTTTTAATTCCATGCTTGCAATTATACCTAACGAGCGTTAGGGAAGCAAATGGCCTAAACATATATTGATTTGCGAATTTGACAAAAAGCCAGTTGCTTTGCCTTGAGTATAGAACAATATGCCTGCATTAATAACCAAAAAATTCACCTTCGAGTCCGCTCATCATTTGCCCAGTATGCCTGAGGGCCATAAGTGCCGTCGTTTGCATGGGCATAGTTTCCGGATGGAGGTAAACGTTCTCGGAGAGACTGACCCACAAACGGGCATGGTCATGGATTTTGGCGATATCAAAGCTGTCGTTAAACCTTACATCGATATGCTCGATCACTGGTGCCTTAATGATGTGGCTGAACGTGAAGACATCGAATTGCTCCGAAATCCTACCTCTGAAAACATCGCACAGTGGTTTTTTGAGGAACTGAACGATAAACTACCAGGCTTGTATAGCATAGTCGTACACGAGACTTGTACCTCCCGTTGCGAGTATCGCCCTCATTTTGATTAGATAATTGGTAACTTGCCGCCGTGAAGAAAATCAACATTGCAGTCGATGGTTATGCAGGGACAGGCAAAAGCACGACCGCCAAAAAATTAGCGCAGAAGTTGGGTTATCTTTTTATTGATTCAGGAGCCATGTATCGGGCCGTCTCACTTTACCTTTTGCGCAATAAGATAGATTTTGATATAGAATCTTCTGAATTAATCGCTGCTTTGGACGATATTTATATAGATTTCGTTATAACTGAAGGACATCTTCATCCGACTGTGCGTCTAAATGGCCAAGAAGTCGAAAATGAGATCCGAAAGCCTGAAATCTCCGCGATCGTCAGTCCCGTAGCTGTTCACAAATCTGTACGAAGAGCTATGGTCGCCCAGCAACAGCGTATGGGCCTGGAAAAAGGAGTGGTGATGGATGGCAGAGACATTGGGACCGTAGTGTTTCCCCAAGCTGAGTTAAAAGTATTTGTGGTAGCAGACATTGAAATTAGAGCACAAAGAAGACTCAATGAGATGCTAAACAAAGGGATAAACACTAATCTGGAAGCTGTGATTCAAAATCTCAAAGAACGAGATCATATTGACTCTAGCCGAGAAGAAGGGCCCCTTAAGCAAGCAGAAGACGCAATATTGCTAGATACTTCCTCTATGACCATAGAAAATCAAGTAGAAAGCGTCTATAGATTAGCCATGGAACGAATAAATGCGTAAGACTAGTAGGTAACCACACATAATATGCTCCAAATTGAAATAGACAAACACTCAGGATTTTGTTTTGGGGTCGTCTATGCCATCGAGATGGCGGAGGATCACCTCAAAGAATACGGTAAACTCTATTGTCTAGGGGATATCGTTCACAACGATAAAGAAGTTGAACGTCTACAGGCCATGGGCTTGGAAATCATCAATCATGATGATCTCAAAGAACTGAGAGACGCTACCGTCCTCATTCGTGCTCACGGAGAACCACCCTCCACCTATCGCTTAGCGATGGAAAATAATATTGAGCTGATTGATGCCTCTTGTCCCGTGGTCCTCAAACTTCAAAATAGGGTGCGTAATGCTCATGACGAAGAGCGCCAAATCGTCATTCTCGGTAAAAAAGGGCATGCCGAAGTCAACGGACTCGTCGGCCAAACTCGAGAGGAAGCCATCGTGATTACTACCGAAGAAGAAGCAAAACAGCTGCAAATTGATGGGCCTGTTTCCTTGTACAGCCAAACCACCAAGAGCACTAAACTGCTATACAACGTCAAGTCCATCCTCGAAGATCGCTTCGATGACTTTAAGTTCAATGATACTATTTGCCGCCAAGTAAGTAACCGTGAACCGGAGCTTCGTAAGTTTGCGGATAGAGTGGATGTAATCATCTTTGTATCAGGCAAAAAAAGCTCTAACGGACGTGCCCTACATAGTGCTTGTAAAGCAGTCAATGAAGAGAGTTATTTCATCTCTGGTGTAGATGAAATGAATCTAGATTGGGTCAAAGGCAAAGAGAGTGTAGGTATCTGTGGGGCAACTTCTACACCCATGTGGCTCATGGAAGAAGTCGCTAGCTTTATCGACGAACGTGTCAACGGCAAAGTCTTAGCCTAGATATCATCAAATCGAATAATGAAACCATAATGATAAAGAAATCATTGTATCCCGGAAGGCCGATTGTTCGGATCTCCGGGATCTTTTTTTGTGTTATAATTCTATTGTTGACGGCCTGTGGCAACGATAAGAATAAGGAATTGATCGATAATGCGCCGCTGATTTCGCAGGCCTATACTGATCATACGGGAAGGCAAATTTCTCTCCCTCAAGCTCCACAAAGAGTCGTTTCTATTGCTCCCAATATCACAGAGATGATATTTGCAATCGATGGGCAAGACAAATTGGTCGCTCGCTCACAGGCCTGCGATTATCCCGAAGAAACCGCAGATTTTCCTACTGTTACTACCTATCCTGAGCTGTCTTTAGAAGAGCTAAAGGCTACTGAAGGTGATCTGATAGTTACGACAGATGAAATCTTTTCTCCTGATAAAATCGAACGCATCAGTCAAATTGGCATTCCCATTTATCTCCAGACCTATAAAAAACTCTCAGATGTGTATCGGGGAATTAGAGATCTTGGGATATTGCTTCAAAAAGAAAAAGTAGCCAATCAAATCGCGGACAGCCTTGAAAATCTAGAAGCTCAAATCACCACTGCTACAGAAGGCGAAGTCAAGTATGGTACCTTGATCCTCGTTTCTGCCTATCCAGAGATTATCGTGGTTGGCGGTAAGGGTTTCCTCAACGAAATCATCCAAAAGTCTGGTGGACGCAATCTATTTGCCGATAAAGATCAAGCTTACTATACCAGTTCAGTGGAGGAGATTTTGAGCCGTAACCCTGAGTATTTGATTCTCCCTTCGGGCAACGATCAGGTCTATGCAGAGCTGATCAATCAGTATCCCGCCCTCTTCAATACCACTGCAGATAAAAACAAGCAGGTACATGTCGTAAATCCTGATTACTTTTATCGCCCC
>JBCCQN010000284.1:0-8683 GCA_039024315.1 Bacteroidota bacterium | reverse complement strand
TACCATTTAGGATTGGCGTGATTATCAGGCACCAAGCCATATTTGGTGGCGATCTCGGGACTTACATACTCTTTGCGGATGGTAACGATATTGGCCATTGGATTGCGGTAATAGATTACTCCCATCTCGCTTAGCTTATTGCAGATCCACTCGGTTCTCTTTTGCAAAATGAAGATTTTTTCATGCCAGCCATAAGGGCCATTTTTTGCTAGGATCATCCAGACAGCTACTGCATTGGCGCCCGAGCGACTACCAATGAGAGTAAAATCTTCTCCTTCTACATAACTAGCCTCTTGGGTATTGGCATAGTGGATCAAACCTTTGCGGATTAGGAAAATCCCCGTCCCGTAAGGGGCTTGCGCCATCTTGTGAGCGTCCAGCGTAAATGAGCTGATATCTGGATTGCGGAAAGTAAGCAAACTATCTTCTTGCGTGAAGGGATAGTAAAAGCCACCATAGGCCCCATCAACATGCAGTTTGAACTCGCATTTCAACTCTTTAAGGGTGTCTGTAAGTACTTGTACATCATCGACCGAGCCAAACATGGTGGTCATCATATTGCAGATGACGATAAAATACTTCTTGCCTGCCTCTTGAGCAGCTTGGATGCATGCTTTTACACTCTCTGCGCTAATGGCCCGACTATTATCGTCTACTGCGATATTGAACAAATCCAAGGACAGGAGGTTGCCTGCTTTATTCATCGAATAATGACTATCCGCCGAGCAAATAATGGCAATATCCTCATTGCTACAGCCAAACTGCTTTTTGAAGTAATTGCGATAAATCCAAATCGCCTGAATATTGGCTTCCGTTCCACCGGAGGCGACATAGCCGTCCTGCTGCTCAAATTCACCCTTGAGCATATCGACAGCGCAGATCTCAATCAGCTCCTTCTCAATCTTATGAGTTCCCTCAAAAAAGGATTCGGACTTGCCGAGAGTATGGCAACCAATATGATTGGGGTTTTGGACCATGGTATAGATAAAAGGCGCTTCTTTGAGGAAGGCCACGTCTTGATTAAAGACTTTTTCATCTAAATATGAGGCTGGTACCCCCAATATGCCGTATTTATCGAAATTGATATTCTTTTCCAGCGCTCCAAAAACGCGCTCTTTTATTTCTGCTTGGGATTTCTTTTTCCAAATCTTTGTCATATTCCCTTTTGTTGATTTTTTGCATCAAAAGCCCTGCTCCTGAGAGCCTCGGCTTTCGGGCGACAAAATTAGGAAAATAAAGCGGGCTTTGGGACCTGACTTATGTTATACCGCTGCGCGGAACGACTGTAAGATTTGGGTGGATACAATACGACCCTATGAGAGCCCTATGTAGCAGCCTAATGCATAGGCCGCAGATAATTATTTTAAGAAGGATAAGCGTTCTGCGCTCCCGATAGCTATCGGGAGTAAACCAACAAAAAAGAAAAGCAGATAAAACTCAGCCCTACATCATGCTGTAAAGCTTACGGACGACCCACTCAACCGAAAGCAACGTAAGCAGTAAGACCATGATCCACCAGAGATCAAAGAAACCCGTACGAGACTTTTGGTATTCAATGACTGGCTTGAGACCTGGTAGGGCTTTGATCGCATCCGCTGTGCTTTCCAGCTCCGAGGCATAGCTAAACTCGCCGCCTGTACGTAAAGCAAGCTGCTGCATCAAGCCTCGGTCGGCTTGTAGTTGGAAGTGCTCCACATTGCTACGCCCAATCGAAAACTCCCCTCTATCACGCCCTACGAGCAGATTGTCCGCCCGTCCTTCGGCCTGATAGGTGTAGGTGCCTTCGCCCAGATTGTTGAGCTCGAGGAAATACTGCCCTTGGCCACTTTCGCTCAAATAGTAATCCGTCGAATTGCCGTCAGGGCCTTTGAGACTTAGTTTGATGTCAACGCCAGAAAGCGGATTATAACTATCGTCATAGGCTTGGCCTTTGAATAGCACGGGTTCGCGACCTGTAAATATCCGCTTGGAAGGCGCGACTTTGAACTTACGTTTGTCGTCCGATACCATTAACCATTTGATGGTATTGAAAAGCCAAGCATCGAAGTATTCAAAGTCGTTGTACTCAAGATAAGCGTGAGCGCGCATCCGCCAGAAGTTCTCGCCCAAAAAGACCATGTTCTTGCGACCCAGATAATTCTGGAGGGCAAAGACCGGATAATCGAGTGGGATATTTTTGATCTTGGCCGTAGCAAATACCTCCGCCGTAGCCTTAGCTTCCCAATTTGACATATTGCGGTAGAGTGGGGGAGTGGTATTGGCCCAACCAATCCAATCTTCGGCAAAAGTAAAGGTCGAATGATCCCGAAATTTATTGGAGAAATTGGCGATGATCTCCTCCGATTTAGGGCTAAAGCCTTTGGGCGTCAAGGCCATATATTCATGCAGGGGGACCATAGCTTTGAGGTCCGCAAACATGCCCACAAAGTGAATGACAGGCTTTTTATTGCTTTTGATCTGTTCTACGATCTTCTCTACCACAGCACTCTGCTGAGGCGTTGCTGGGAAGTTGTGAAGAATGAACAAATCAAAATCTTGCAGATTGTAGTTGTTCGGATTGTTGTAATAATCATTTCCTGAACGCAGGATAAATTTCTCTAACTCATAACTCTCATCCTTGGCGAAGGCTTGCTCCAATGCGCCCACATCTGGATGTGGAGAGCCCGCAAAGAGGGCGATTTTGACCCGCGTTTCCAGTACGTTGATATAGAGGCTACGGCTATTATTTCGGTAGGAAATCTCGCCATCCAAACGACTAACCGTTACTTGATAGCGCTGCAGCCCTACCTCGCTCGGTTTGAGCAGAAAACTGACTTCGCCCTGCTGCTTATTACGGCCCAAAGTGATGTTTTGGGTCTGGAGTACTTTGCTTCTATTACGGATGGTAACTTTGAGAGGCGCTTGATCAAAACCATTGCTTGCCACCTTGACCCTGATGGGCATCTCGTTGTTGAGGTAGGCAATTTCATTGAACAACACCTCTTTGATCTGGATGTCCTTTTGTTCGGTAGTATCTCCTAGGAGAACGCTAAAAACGGGTTGCTTGATCCCCTCTAAGGCATAGAGCGGATTGATACCCGCTGTGGTAATCCCATCACTGAGTAAGACAATGGCCCCTAGGTTTTGGTTTTGATACCGTCTTTGGATGTTTTTGAGCGCTTGAGAAATATTGGTTCCTGTAGCCCCAAAGTCGAGAGAATCGACACTTTCTAGGGGTTCAAGCGTTCGCGAGAAGCGATAAGCATCTACGGTATAATCCTCTTCGGAAAATGCACTCAAAAAGCCTTTTAAAGCCTGTGGGTACTCCTCCTTCACATAATTTGAATCTTTCTGTACCACCAAGCTCTCCGAATCATCTTGTAAGACGGCAATAACCGGAGCAAACTGGAGGCGGTTGAGGCTATTGAGCAAAGGTTCTAGCAACAAAAGGCCCAACACGCTCAGCACGACAAAGCGAAAAATACTCAGCACGATGCGAGGAGCCCGTGGCAAGAGGTCTTTGGTACGCTGATACATCAGCCAAGTGAGCCCTCCAGCCAAGGGCAGGATGAGCAACAAATACCAAAGGGAGTAAGTGAACGAAAGATTCATAGATAATTTATGCCATCACCATACCGCCGTCAACATTGAAGACTTGGCCTGTGATGTAGGTTGACTTATCAGAGCCCAAAAAGACACAAAGATCAGCCACATCTTCTACTTCGCCAGCGCGCTGTAGGGGGATGTTTTTGAGCCAGATCTCCAATTCTTTTTCGGGAAGCTCTGCCGTCATTTCAGTACGAATAAAGCCTGGTGCCACGACATTGGCGCGAATACCACGAGAACCAATTTCGCGAGCCACGGACTTAGTAAAACCAATGATACCTGCCTTAGAAGCAGCATAGTTCGCCTGACCAGCATTGCCTTGGAGGCCTACTACTGAACTAATATTGATAAACGAACCTTTACGAGCTTTGAGCATATTACGTAAAACCGCTTTGGTCGTGAAAAAACAGCTATTGAGATTGGTCTGAATGACCTGAGACCACTGCTCTTCACTCATCCGCAGCAGCAAAGTATCCTTAGTTATACCGGCATTGTTGATGACTACGTCTAATTTACCGAAGCGTTCGTATATGGTTTTGACTAGTTCTTGCGTTTGTTCAAAATTAGCAGCATCGACTTGATAACCAGCGGCATCTACGCCCAATGCTTTAAGCTCTGTTTCTAAGCTTTCGGCATGTTGTACGGAGGAGCGATAAGTAAAGGCCACGGCAGCGCCTTCTGCTGCATATTTGAGTGCAATAGCACGACCAATACCACGAGTAGCGCCGGTGATCAGTGCAGTTTTTCCTTCAAGTAGTTTCATGTCTAGGGATCAGTGAGTAATGAGTAGGAAGTCTAGAGTAGTGAGACCGCTTGTGATATGATTTAGGGATCTTGGTACTGCTTACTTCTATCTATTCTACTAATTCAAAAAGCTTCCCGTCTGGGAAACGGCCCCAAATATACTACTTAGATTGAAGATTATTTGCCCAAGGCATAAAGAAGAGGAGAGCGGGTGCCTTTTACCCTTGACTTGCCGCATAAAAGGAAGCAGCGATTGGATATCTTTAGCCATTTTGCTTTTGTAGATATGCAATCGCTGCTTTAGTAATTTATTTCAGGCGTTCCGCGCCGCGGAACGCTTATTTAAACCTCTTGGAGCTTAGATAATTTGCTAGAATGATTCAACAGTTACTCAAACAAAACTACCCTCCGCGTTCAATACCACGCATGATCCTCTCGTAAATAGGATCCACAAAAAAGAGGAAACCAGTACCTAAACCGGCAAATAGCGGCAACGGATGATTGATCGTGGCGGTAATACCCAAGCCGATAAATAAACTAAAGAGGAAAAAGGCCCAGCCATACTTGTTTTTGCGGGTTTTACGCTCTGGGCGATATCGTTCGCGCATGCGCATCTGCTCGATAGCATCTTCTTCTTGATAATCATCAATCCGAAGATCATCTAGGTATTGCTCTTCGTTTTTGTCACGTACACGGTGCTCGCGTACTTCAAAGGGATCGTCGTTGTATTTAAAGGACATAGAGGGATATTCAATGTGATATTTGCTTAATAAAGATAAGGATTAATGTGAGAAGGTTGGAATGCAGATTAAAATCCTTGCTCAGGACTTCCTCTAAAATGCAAAATCATTGGCGCAGGGCTTGAAACAGACCCAATATTATACCGATCTTTACCTACTTATTTTTGTAAGTACTTAGACAATCGTAATGGGTATTAAGCCGCTCGAAAATTGTGCAAAAAGCCTTAATTAGTGCATTTTTCTTAGTGTTAAATACTTGGTTATTCTACTTCTTTACTCAAAAATCAATCACTTGCTGTGAAAAACTATATACTTTTTTTTGTCCTTTATGTAGGCTTGATCTCTACCACTTGGGCGCAACAGACTTTGGGGACTGTTCGTGGTCAAGTCCTCGATGCATACACTCAGGTACCAGTAGTCGGGGTGAAAGTGGCGGTTCGTAATCAGGTCGAAGAACTAAGCGCCCAAACGACAGCAGATGGTCGCTTTGAAATTCAAGACGTGCCCACTGGTCTGCAAGAGCTTAGTTTTGAACGTCAAGGCTATACTGCCTACGTTAAAACCGATGTCTTGATAAAACTGAGTGCCGCCACTGTGGTCGAGCTCGAAATGGAGCCAACCGCCTATCAAATGGAGGAGGTGGTACTCGTACCGCTCGAAACCAAGGGCAAGCCTCGCAATGAAATGGCGTTGATAAGTGCCTTGTCTTTTGATATCGAGGAAACGCGTCGTTATGCCGGCGGTTTGGATGATCCGGTTCGTCTGGCTGCCAACTTTGCTGGAGTGCTGCCCAATGGTTTTGTCTCTGACAACATGATTTCCATTCGTGGGAACTCACCGCGAGGACTTGGCTACCGTGTCGAAGGCATTGATATTCCCAATCCGACCCACTTCGCACGGATCGGTAGCTCTGGAGGAAGCTTTACTATATTTAGTAATCAAGTACTGGATAATTCTGATTTTTTCACGGGTGCTTTTCCCGCAGATTATGGCAATGCGACGGCAGGGGTTTTTGACGTCCGTTTTCGCAACGGTGATCCCGAAGAGCGAAAGTACACCTTACAAGCAGGGATATTAGGGGTCGACTTTGCTGCAGAAGGTCCGTTCAAAGAAGGCAGTAAAGCCTCCTACCTGATCAATTATCGCTTCGCTTCTTGGGGCTTGATCAATCGGGTAATTCCGCAAATCGCAGTACCCAGCTATTCTGACATTGCTTTTAAATTCAATTTTCCAACCAAAAACGCGGGTACTTTTGGCGTGTTTGGGATGGGAGGTCTCAGTGATCGTCCCAAACCAGCGGTCTTGGATAGCAGCCAATGGGAAGCTGATCTAGATCGTTTCGAAAACCTGCTTGGCTCTAATATGGGCGTTTTAGGAATCAATCATGCGATCACGATCGGAGAGAAAACTTTATGGAAGAGTGCGGTCGCGGGTTCCTATGGCTTTTTGCGTGACAATAAAAACTATCTCGATGATCAACTAAATTTTCAGGTGAGAGAGGTCAATGAATATCGTCGAGCGCCATTGACCGTAACGAGTACTTTGCAGCATAATTTTTCTGCGCGCCACACCAATAAAACAGGCGTAATCTACACCTACACCGCTCATGAATTTTTCCGTCAGAAGTTTGATTATGTGGCGGATACGATGCGTACACTTGGCAATACTACAGGCACCACCCAGCTATTTCAAGCCTTTTCTCAATCTAAGTTTCAGCTCAGCCCTAAGTTTACCCTCACGGCTGGACTTCACTATACCTACTTCTTTCTCAACGACAAAAGCGCTATCGAACCTAGAGTAAGCCTACGCTATCAAATCGCGCCTCGGCATTCGGTTTCAGCCGGTTTTGGGATGCACAATCGTATCGAACACTTTGCTACCTATTTTACGCAAATTCAGGGCGCTGATGGGACCTTCAGCTTACCTAATGCTGACCTGGATCTGTTGAGGGCTCGTCATTATGTGGTAGGTTATCAAGGTATGCTGAGTGATCAGTTTCGCCTAAGAGTAGAGGCATATTATCAGCAGCTCAATCAAGTACCAGTTGAGGTTGGTGGTACCTTTACGGTACTTAATCTAGATGAGTTAGATCGTTTGCGGATCCTAGAAAGTACCGGCACTGCCCGCAATACGGGGATAGATATCGGACTGGAGCGCTATTTATACGGGGGTTGGTATATGATGCTCAATACCAGTGTGTTCGATTCTCGCTATACTGATGGCCAAGGTCGGACTTTCAATACTGCCTTCAATAATAACTACAAAGTCAATTATTTGCTGGGGAAAGAGTTTCGTATCGGTAAGAAAAAAGACAAAAACAAGCTCCTCGGTCTTAATACGACTACCTCCGCTCTAGGGGGAGTGCGCTATACGCCGATAGATCTAGAAGCCTCACGTGCTGCTAGGGAAACGGTCTTAGACGAGACCCAAGCTTTTAGTTTACAAGAAGACCCACTCTTGATCGTTGACTTTACCATGACGATCAAACATATTCGCCCCAATTGGACAGGTACTTGGGCCTTTCAAATCAAAAACCTCCTACAAAGTTCCCCTGCCGAATATCGCGAATATGATGCCCTCTTAGACGAAGAAATTACCCTAAGAGGATCCTTCGCTTTCCCAATAATCTCCTACAAAATAGAATGGTAACGTACAGTTAACTTGTAGATAATCAGCTAGATGTAACAAAAATTTAAATCGTGTCGTTGAATTGTTATGCGGACTAAATAAATTTGCATAGACAATAAACCTGTTACCTGCTATGTTCATCTCTTTTATCCCTGAATACTCGCCTTCAGACTTTGCTGTTTCACACTTTGGACCAGAGGGTGAATACATTGTCAAAGAGCAACAAAATACCAATCCACGTTTCCATTCCGAAAAGCACAACATGATCTTACGCATGTTGCGCTCGGATGCCTTTGTACAAGGGCAAATGACTTATCAAGATATCGCTAAGGTCACCCAAGTACAGGTCAAACTGGTCA
This sequence comes from Bacteroidota bacterium, assembly GCA_039024315.1. Classification (GTDB taxonomy): domain Bacteria; phylum Bacteroidota; class Bacteroidia; order J057; family J057; genus JBCAWW01. The sequence continues at coordinate 627 of JBCCQN010000284.1, read as the reverse complement.
AAAAAATCTACCGCGAATTGAGCCGCTAGTTTTTACTAATTTTGGGGCATGCAAGAGGATTTTTTCCGCTACGTAGCCCAGACTTCTCCCGAATCAATTGCCTTTCCCGTCGAGCGTGCTGAAGGGGTCTATTTGATCGGCCCAGACGGCCAAAAGACCATCGACTTTATCGCAGGTATATGCGTCAATAATGTAGGACATAGCAATCCAGAGGTATTAAAGGCGATCCAACATCAAAGTCAGTTATATCTCCATCCCATGGTATATGGGGAGGTGATCATGTCTCCCCAGGTGGCCTATGCCAAGCGTTTAGCGGAGCTACTGTCTGGAGAACTCAGTTCGGTCTACTTTGGCAATAGCGGGGCCGAATCTATCGAAGGAGCCCTCAAGGTAGCTCGTAAATACACAGGGCGCTCCGAATTGATTGCCTTTCACAAATCATATCACGGCAGTACTTATGGCGCTATGAGCGTCACTGGCAACGCTAAAAAGAAACAAGGCTATGGGCCCTTTGTCCCTGATGTCCGCTTTTTGGATTACAACTCCTTCGGAGAACTCCAGCACATCACTGCAAAAACGGCAGGCGTAATCGTCGAAATTATCCAAGGGGCCGGCGGGGTTTTCTTA
>JBCCQN010000283.1:0-8705 GCA_039024315.1 Bacteroidota bacterium | reverse complement strand
GCGTCGATCATCTTTTCATCTACCTGCTCCGCGCTGCGCAGCTGGGATACCAAATGTATCTTTTCGTCTATCTCTTGGGTCTCGAGTAAAGCCACAACTTGTTCGCTAGAGACAGACGTTAGGCGCGAGCCGCTCCCCAACTCCAAGCCACCCCAAAAGCTAAATACTATCAAAGCTACTGCCGCTGCCGCTTGAATCGGCCAGGAAAGCCTCCGAAGTTTGGGTTTTGCTCCACTCGCTGCTTGGCTTTCCCTTTGCAGCATCGCATAAAAGCCAGTGTCCATTTGCTGCGTTTCCTCAAGAGATTGCATGCTATCCATCAGATCACTAAAGTCCGATAGTTCGCTGAGTTCGATTTCGCCTGCTTCAATCAATGATTCGAGCTGAGCTAGCTCCTGCTCATTGAGGCTGCCGGCAGCAAAACCTTTAATTAATGCTTGATACTGCTCTTTCATATCGATCTAGTATTGGGAGCTTGCTTGAATCCGGTCCATGTATCCGCGGAGTTCCTGCATAATGCGAAACACCCGCACTTTCAAAGCCGCTTCCTTGATCTGGTAGATGGCGGCTACTTCCTTGTATTTCTTTTCCTGCAATTTGATCTGCGCCAATAGTTCTCGCTTTTCTGGGCTAAGCTGGGCCATAGCTGCTTGTAGCAAAGCCATGCGATCTCCCTGCATCATTTGTTCTTCGGCGTTTGGGCTTTGGTCAGCCTTCGGCGGAACGCTCATCTCTTGCGACTGCTGCGGCTCTCTACTGCGTTTTTGCCATTCATCCATCAGGGCATTGCGTGCAATGGAAAACAACCATGCCTTGACACTACCTTCTGCTCTATAATTGTGGCGATAGCGCAGCATTTTCTCAAAGGTGATCTGTACCAAATCTTCGCTTTTGTCGCGATCGCGAGTCGAATTGAAGAAATAAGTCCAAAGCACTTTTTTGTATCGCTCATACAACAAACCGGACGCCTCTAACTGCCCCTTTTGTAGGCGATGCATGAGAGATTTGTCGGTAAATTGATTCACGAATAATGATTTCTTGGACAGGTAGACAGCGCTGTTGCAAAATGGTTACACAAAATTTCAAATTATACGTATATCCATTTTCGTTTCTATCTTTGTAAGCATATGGAATACCCTCGTTACACCATCACATCGGCCCTGCCTTATGCCAATGGGCCTCTACATATTGGCCACTTAGCCGGAGCTTATCTGCCCGGTGATTTGTACGTGCGCTACCTGCGGATGCGTGGACGCGAGGTCGTCTATGTTTGTGGGAGCGATGAACATGGTGCGGCCATTACTTTGCGAGCCAAAAAAGAAGGTAGCTCACCGAGAACCATCGTTGACTATTATCATGCCTTGATCAAGGATACCTTTGAGCGTTTTGGGATCGAATTTGATATCTACCATCGAACTTCTGCAAAGCTGCATCATGAAACCTCGCAAGAGTTTTTTACGGCCCTCAACGACGCTGGGGAGTTTGTCCTCAAGGAAAGCGAGCAATATTACGACGAAGAATACGACCAATTCCTCGCCGATCGCTATATCAAAGGCACTTGCCCGGTTTGTAGCTACGAAAGCGCTTATGGCGACCAATGTGAAAACTGCGGTAGTTCACTTAGCCCTACGGAACTGATCAAGCCTTTGTCTACCCTAAGTGGCAAGACACCCGTTCTGCGCAGCACTAAACACTGGTACCTCCCCCTAGATAAATACCAGCCTTGGCTACAAGAGTGGTTGGAGACCAAAAAAGGCTCCTGGAAAAATCACGTTTACGGTCAGTGTAGCTCTTGGCTCAAGGATGGACTTTTGCCTCGCTCTATGACCCGCGACCTCGATTGGGGGGTTGATGTGCCGCTACCGGACGCGGAAGGCAAAAAGCTCTACGTTTGGTTAGACGCGCCGATTGGTTATATCTCGGCCACCAAGCAGTGGGCCGAGGACAATGGCAAGGATTGGGAAAAATACTGGAAGAAGCAGGAAAATGAAGCGGACAACTCTCGTTTGATTCACTTTATCGGTAAAGACAATATCGTTTTCCACTGTATCATCTTCCCTTCTATTCTCAACGCCCGTGGCGAATACCTCGTCCCAGACAATGTCCCTGCAAATGAGTTCTTGAATCTAGAAGGCGACAAAATGTCTACCTCCCGCAACTATGCAGTTTGGCTGCATGAGTATCTAGACGAGTTCCCCGGCCAAGAAGATGTGCTGCGCTATGTGCTTTGCTCTATCATGCCGGAGAACAAAGACGCGGACTTTAGTTGGAAGGATTTTCAGGCGCGCAACAACAACGAATTGTTGGCCATTTTTGGTAATCTCGTCAATCGGGTAGTCGTATTGACGCAAAAATATTATAACGGTATCGTACCAGCTCCCGAGGGTGAAGTCAATCAGACTGCTATCGACGAGCTACATGCTACCATGCTTTCGCACATCGCGAAGTGCGAAGAAAATCTTGAAAACTTCCGTTTCCGCGACGCATTGGCCGAATTTATGAATGTGGCCCGTGCCGGAAATAAATATCTCACCGAGGAAGAGCCTTGGAAGAAGTGGAAAGCCAATCCCGAAGCCGTTCCCGCGGTTATGTTTACTGCGACCCAGATTGTGGCCAAGTTGGCGATCCTTTCTAAGATCTTTTTGCCGCATACGGCGCAGAAGATTTTTGATCTCCTGCAGATAGACGGAGAGGCTTTGACTTGGGATCAGCTGAGCGATAAGGTTCATGTTCCAGCGGGGCATCAGATCTTCAACGAAGGCAAAGCCAAGCACCTTTTTAGTCGCATCGAAGACGCTGTGGTGGAGGCCCAACTCGAAAAGCTAGCTACCGCCCAAAAGCCTAACCCAAACGCGAAGCCGTCCAAGCCGGAAATCGAATTTGACGACTTCCAGAAGATGGACATTCGCGTCGGCACCATTTTGGAGGCGAGTCCCGTGCCGAAGTCGGACAAACTCCTACAATTCAAAGTGGATACAGGCGTCGATATTCGTACGGTGGTTTCGGGTGTCTCTGAGCATTTTGCGCCGGAGGATTTGGTCGGTACGCAGGTACAGGTTTTGATCAACCTCAAGCCGCGCAAGATTCGTGGCGTCGTTTCTCAAGGCATGATCCTCTACGCCGAGGATACCAATGGTAAATTGCACCGAGTGAGTCCCGCCATCGAGATCGAAAATGGCTCGGAGGTCAACTAGAAAAATATGGCTGAGACTGGCAGGATTTATCGTCCTGTCAGTCTTCATTGCGCTGCTCAAGCTCGGTTTTCATTTCTATTCCCTCTTCCCCAATAGCGTTGCCCTCTACCAATGGCGCTACAATTGGTTTGACCATCTAGACTTTCATACCGATCAATGGACTTATGCCGCTGGCGATGAGATTGCTATTTTGGGCAGTGATAGTGAGGAGGATACTTTGCGCTTGCGGGTATTTGATGTCTTGGGTCGGGATAGCCTCTTCGCGGAACGCTCAGTCATAGGTCGCGACCAAGCGTTCCGCGCAGCGGCCTCCGTCCAAGGCACCCAATGGCAATCTCTCTACCAAATCAAAGTGCAAGACGATTGGCCTAGTGGCTGGATGCTCGTACGGCTCGAAAACGAGGACTTTGTCCGTCATCAATCCATTTTCATTGAACCCGATACTAGCCTCAGTCCCAAACCGATAGCGCTTTTGCTATCTACCAATACTTGGAACGCCTATAATCATTGGGGCGGGCAATCGCTCTACTCCCGCAATTATACGCCAACGGTGAGTTTCCAGCGTCCGCAGCCGCTTTCAGACCCTTATCTGGAAGACTCCTACGAAAATCATCAGACCTATCTCCAGTGTGCGCGCAAAGATGTTTATCTCGCGGAGCTGATCGATTCACTAGGCTATGAGTTCGATGCCTTTCCGGCGACTTATCTGCAAACGCATCCGGAGCTCTTGCAACGTTATGAGGTGCTGACAATATCTACACATTCGGAGTATTGGAGTCGCGAGATGATCGAGGGCTTAAACGCCTACTTAGCCCAAGGCGGCAATTTCCTCTCTTTTTCCGGCAATACCGCGGCTTATTTGAGCGAATATGATCCCACTGCTCAACAACTCACTGTCCATAAAGACGATGGGCTCAGTCAGTGGAAAAATCTCGATACTACGGGCCTGCGTTCTTTTGGGACGGAGTATATCTATATGGGTTTCCATACTTATGCGCCCTATGAGGTCTTGATTGATACAACTTGGTTATTAGATGGCACTCAACTTAAGCAAGGTGATCTCTTTGGGGAGCGTAGTGAGACCTATGACTATTCGGTTTTTTATCAGGGCTTTGGCAAAGGGCTGAGCGTTCTCCGCAGGAAAGGCCAATATGGAGCTGCCTCTGGTCTGGAAATCGACAAAGTGTATCCTGGCACACCTGAAAATTTCGTGCTGGTGGCTTCTGGCCTAAATCCTGAATTGCAAGGAGCGGGCGAAGTCTATCCCGAAACGGAATTTGCTTGGAGTAGCCAAACAGGAGCAGATTTGGGCTACTATGAGCATACCGGTGGCGGGCTAGTTTTCAATACGGGTTCGATGGCTTTTACGGGGGCGATACCTCACGATGCCAACATCAAGCAGATGATCGCCAATCTGTTGGAAAGATGCACCAAAAAGTAGCGCCACAAAATCTTGTGGCGCCAAAAGAGAATTGAGAGAGTAATTTACTGCTGCGCAGAACGCTTATTTCTTGTGGCATGCATACCAAAAAAAAGGCGCCAAAGTCTCACTCTGGCGCCAAGGCTTAATGTCAAAAAAGATTTATTTTTTGCTACGCTTACGTTCGTGTTCTTTTAGATGGATCTTGCGCAAGCGAATGGACTCAGGTGTTACCTCTACGAGTTCATCTTCTTTGATGTATTCGAGCGCCTCTTCGAGGGAAAACTTGATCGGCGGTGCGAGTTTGACTTTGTCGTCTGAGCCCGCAGCGCGAACGTTAGAAAGCTTTTTACTCTTGGTGATATTGACGACGAGATCGTCCGCACGGTTATTTTCCCCGATGATCTGCCCTTCATAAACAGCATCTTGAGGATGAATAAAGAAGTGGCCGCGGTCCTGTAAGCGATCCAAGGCATAGGCAAAAGCATTGCCGCCTTCGCTCGCGATCAAAGAACCTTGATTACGCTTGGGTACTTCCCCTTTGAAGGGAGAAAACTCCTCGAAGCGGTGCGACATAATGGCCTCACCTGCAGTCGCAGTAAGCAATTCGTTACGCAAACCGATCAAGCCGCGGGAAGGCACTTGGAAGTTGAGGATAGCACGCTCGCCCCGCACTTCCATTTGGGTCATTTCGCCTTTGCGCTGGGTCACCATATCAATAGCGCGGCCAGAGACACTTTCGGGCAAATCAATCGTCAAAGCCTCAATCGGCTCACATTTGACGCCATCAATCTCTTTGATAATCACCTGTGGCTGGCCGATTTGTAGCTCATAGCCTTCGCGACGCATGGTTTCGATCAATACCGAAAGGTGCAGGATACCCCGACCGAATACGGTAAATGAATCCGCAGAGCCCGTATCCTCCACGCGCAGGGCAAGGTTCTTTTCGAGTTCTTTTTCGAGACGATCCTTAATGTGGCGAGAGGTAACGTACTTACCTTCTTTGCCAAAAAATGGCGAATCGTTGATGGTAAAGCGCATGCTCATAGTCGGCTCATCGATAGAGATGGGCGGCATGGCTTCAGGCTGTTCGGGATCACTGACGGTATCGCCAATTTCAAATCCTTCGAGCCCCACAAGACCGCAAATTTCGCCAGCGGCTACGCTTTCAGTTTTTTCTTTGCCAAGGCCTTCAAAGATGAATAGCTCTTTGATGCGGACTTTTTTATAGCTTTCGTCGCTCTTGATCAAGGCGACTTCTTGGGCGGCTTTGAGTTGGCCACGCACTAGCTTACCAATAGCGATTCGTCCTACATAGGAAGAATAATCCAAAGAGGTAACCTGTAGCTGAGGCAGACCTTCGAGTTCGACCTTAGGTGCAGGAATATGCTCTAAGATTTGTTCGAGGAGGAAGGTGATATCTTCAGTTGGCTTTTTCCAGTCGTCGCTCATCCATCCTTGTTTGGCCGAGCCAAAAACGATAGGAAAGTCAAGCTGATCTTCAGAAGCGCCAAGCTCATACATCAAGTCAAAAACCGCGTCAACCACCTCATCGGGGCGGCAATTGGGTTTGTCCACTTTGTTGATGAGGACGATGGGCTTGAGGCCGAGATTGATAGCTTTTTGGGTCACAAAGCGGGTTTGCGGCATCGGCCCTTCAAAAGCATCTACCAATAAGACCACCCCATCGGCCATGTTGAGGACACGTTCGACCTCACCGCCAAAGTCGCTGTGACCAGGGGTGTCGATGATGTTGATCTTGGTGTCTTTGTAGCGGACGGCGGCATTTTTGGAGAGGATAGTGATGCCACGCTCTCTTTCGAGATCGTTGCTATCCATGATAAGTTCTCCTACCTCTTGGTGAGCTTGGAATAATTGGCCCGCGACGAGCATTTTGTCAACCAAAGTGGTTTTGCCATGGTCAACGTGAGCGATAATCGCGATGTTGCGCAAATCTTGCTGCATGTGATTGTCTATTGCAATTTGGCTGCAAAATTACGCTTAATGCGGGCCGATTCCTATTGATAATAGGCTTTTGTTGGAGAAATGAAAAAACTACACTCGCGCCGAAGCGGAGCGGTGTAGTCTGTAGTTAAAGAATATTACCATTCCTGCAATAGAATTTTGGGCTATTTAGATCAATTGCAAATCAATTTCAGGAAAATGCAGCGGGTGGCTTTATCTTAACGTCATCAAGTTTAGGGATCATTGCTGCGCCAAAGGCTTATCCCTGTGGGCCTGTATATAATCTAGAAAATTTACGTTTCTTCGTATCAGATACTTTTTAACTATATCTAAAGCCTAGAATTCATTGTTACTCTTTCTTTTACTCAACACACTCAAACTATGATTGGATTCATTATGATGCTGCTAGCCGGAATTGCCCTAATGATTCTGGTAATCAAAAAGGCCAATAAAAAACTTTATCTATCCAATAAGTTTTTAGCGATTGGTTTGCTGCTAGCCTGCAGTTCTTACTTTATATTTTATCTGACGATTGTTTCTATCTGTGATCCTAACACTTCGCCCTCTTATTGCGAGCAGCAAGGCCAATACTATGGATTGCGCTTAGCTCTCCCCATTGGTTTGGCCCTTTTTGGTGGGATATCTCTGATTGCTAACCGTAAAAAAGCCAAAGAGATGATGGCAGAGGACTAATGTGTCAAATGATTTTGGATCTATGAAAGCCCATTTGCTCTGCCTAATTGTCGGAAGTCTTTTATGCGCTGGCTGTACCTATCTAAAAAACCTAAAACCCTTACCTGTAGATTATGATCCCATAACAATCAAGAGGGGAGAGGCACAAAAAAGCGTTGAGCTATACTATAGTGGCGCAGCGGGCTTTTGTATCACTTATCGGGGCCAAAGCATATTGCATGATCCATTTTTGACGCGCATTCCGTTTTTCGGGCAATTTAAAAATCAACAAAACAGCGTCCCTCAGATCAATCGCTATCTCGATAGTGCGCGGCTTTCGCGAGCAAATCCGCCCCAATTAATTCTCGGTGGTCATACTCACCACGACCATATGTATGACACTCCTTATATTTTTTACCAGCTTGCCTCTCCAATTGGCCCCTATTTTATGGGGACGGAATCCATGCGAGACATTATGCAGCATTGGGATCCAGACTCCTTCGGAGAACACCAAAATCGGATCAAGACATTTACTCGACTCTATTCCCCTTCAGACAGCTCGGAGACCTTAGCTTGGCACTACTTACCCGATTCGAGTATCAGAATATTGCCTATCGAATCGACGCATGCGCCTCACCTATGTACCGGCCAGACCTTTTTCAAAGGCCAACCTAGGCTAGAAGAGGCGGGAAGTCTGGCACGAGCCTCGAGTTGGCGAGCCTGTAATTCTGTAGCATATGTAATCGACTTTCTTGGACCAATGGGGGAAAAAGAAGTGCGAATCTATATTCAGTCTTCTGCTCCCGACAAGGGCAAAGCTATCCCGCCAGATAGTCTCAAAGATTTTGACATTGCTATTTTGACGACTGCTTCTTTTCATTTGGTAGAGGGGCACCCTGAGGATATACTCAATGCCATCACGCCTAAATTAACCATCTTATCACATTGGGAAACGATCTTTCAAGAGCTAGACAATTTAGCTGACAAGCAAAAACCTTTGTTTTCTACAGATATAGGCAAATTTGTCTCACAGGTAAAAAAAGTAGTCGAATCTGAAGAAAATGAGGTAAAGAAGCTCCAATGGATACTCCCAAATCCAGGCGTGAGAATTACCTATAAATTTTGAGGGGAGCGTTCTGCGAAGCAGAATAACCTAGAGGAAATCCGAAAATGAATAATTGCTAGAACTAGTCAGCTAATATCTTGAGATCAAGCTCAAGACGCTCTTAAGTAGTTGGACAATAGTATTCAGTATTAGGACCTAGGAAAAGGGACTTTATGATTCCGTGAGGTCTTTTTTCTCTGTACTGAATACTCCCGAAAGCTTTCGCATAGGCGTCAAGCTAATGGTGTTAACCACGTTTTCTTGCATCCCAAGAAGGATCATACGGCTCCAAACCCACCCCTAGCCCCTCCCAGCAGGGGAAGAATCTATCGATTCGCTTGCGAATTTC
>JBCCQN010000282.1:0-8776 GCA_039024315.1 Bacteroidota bacterium | reverse complement strand
TGGTCCTAATAATCCGGCAGCTTGCAGACTCCATTCTTGGTCTGCGAACTGTCGGTATTCTTTTTCGCCTCTGTTGGCTTGATTGAGGAAATGATTTCGTTGGGAAGGGCTAATCCAGATTTCGACTGCATTCCAGCCCGGCTTTATTTTGTGGGTACACTCAATTACGAAAGGGCGATAGGATAAGCGACCCAATGGCTCTGTATTGAGATAGACATCAGCGGTCTGATAGAGCTCCCCCAAATCTAATACATAGCGGAAGCCTGCTAAGGTATCTTGCAGGAATAATTCAGCTAAATAACGTCCTTCTTCGGCAGTGTAACGCAATTGCTCTTCTTCACGCCAATCAAAGAAGACAGAGTCATTTCTCTCAAATCGACCTGATTTACTGCTCTTGATATCAGGTACTAATAATTCCCAATTCTGTAATTCATGCAAGATGGTGCGAGAACTCTGAGCAAGGAAGAAGGGGAGAGGACTGCCTTGATTAAGGCTATCTTCTTCGAAGAACGCTTGTTCGCTGCAGAGTAAAAACATTGATCCATAAGCTGGTAAATAACCCAAAAGATCTTGCTCAGGCTTATAATCCGCCGCATATATTTTGCCATTTTGGGGATCTAGCCAATAGGCGTGTTTTATTCTAGAAGGCAGCTGGAGGCGAAAATATCTTTCTTCATCACTTTGGTTAGCCAAAAAGCTGAGGAAATTACCATCCTCTAAGGCTCTTAATTGATAACGGAGAAAAGGATAATTCCCCGCATAGCGTAAAGGACGCTCTACCCTGATGCGTTGTAAATGATTTCGTAAATCAGCAGGATTGTCCAATTCTCGACCTGCTTGTCTTTGTCGCATGATCCTTGCGATGGCAAGGTCCCGTTCCTGAAAATCATAGAAACCCGCTTGTTGTAGTGGAGGCTCACCATATATGACCAATGGGGCTCCTAAATTAGCTAGAGAGTCCAAGTGCTTGGCGCTAGCGTAAGAAATATGAGGCGCATGAGACAAGATTAGGTAAGCATACTTTTGTTCGCCGATCGTCCAAAATCCATCCTCCCAACGAGAGGATTGCAAGATTTCATCATTACACCAATCCCAGTTGATTCCCTGATTTTCTAGCATTTCCAGCATGGTGGCTGTTTTTTTGTACCATGCTTCATGAGGTATAGGGGCTTTGGAGCCCTGTCCGGGAACGCTTAGCCCTTCTCTTTTTTTTGGGAGCTCATCCCAAGGAGGCAAATCTCCATTAAAGTAGATTTCATCATAGCCTTCTACTTGGGAGAAAGTGCTAGGAAAGCCCAAAAATGGGTAATAGACCAAGGCCTCGGCCTGTGGTTTTCCTTGTTGTAGTAGATACTGACACCGGCTTACGTATTCATTAAACTTGCCTAAATGGGGCCAAATGCGGTGCTGGGGACTAAAGTTACCGGAATAATTTGCTTGTTGATTGTGAGGGCTTGCGTAGGGAAACCAAGCTTCCTGCCCAAAATCATCCTTTGCCCAAGGGTAGGGGGTGCCATGATAAACTAATTGGTTTACTCCCGAAAGGAAGAGCTTATCTGTCGCTACTTTTAGTTTTTGAGGCGAGCTGGTATAGGCTTTTTGCTCATGAGCAAAGCTCTCGGCACTAATCAACGGACGGTCATACAAATGCGCGCCTGAGCTAATCAGTTTTAGGAATAGCTTACTGCCACCTGCATAATTTTGTTCCAGCTCTGGGATGCTACTTTGACCTGCGGCTTTAATCAGGTCGATATTCAGACCGTAAGCTTGTGATCTAAAATAATAACCTTGAGATTCTGCCCAGATTTTACTGTTATGGACACTGTTTGCTATTAGTAAATCTGATACAGTTTTTTGATAATCGTACTGAATGCGCTCATCGATTGCGGTCAATGAATACATAGAGGCTCGTGGCCATCTGAGGGCATCATACAAGTGATTGTCCGCTCCTGGTACCGCAATGGTGGGAAGATAGGGCGTGAGCTCATAACCTCTTTCCCGTTCAAAAAACTCGAATATTTCTTGGCTGTAAAGGCGTTCTGCTTTCAGTTTATAATCATCCTTGAAGATTCCCCTAATGCTATTATGCTCGTAACGAAGCCTGCCAAATTCATTTTTAAAGAGTGCGTTAAGCTGTGAGGCGATTCTAGCAGAATCAAGTGGGTTTGCCACAAATCCGGGGTCTGTGCTAGCACTATGGACTGGGCGTTCCCCATTGGGGCCAGCATAAACCGAGATGATTTTCCAATATCCTTTGGGTGCGTTCCAAAGTACTTGATTACGCTCATCAACTAAATCAGTGAGTATGAAAAGCGAATCAGGATCCAAAACCACTTGATCACTGAGGTTCATGGGATTGAGAGAGCGCTTACCCGCTCTAGGTTTGGCTCCAATCAAGGCAATCAAACGTAATGCTCCCTGATGAAATCCGAGTAGGTTTCTGTCTTCCTCCTCTTCCAGTAGCACATTGATATAATAGCTGTTGGGTATTTCCGCTCGCGGAACGCTTATTTCTACCACCTTACCCCCGAGGATTTGAGATTCACCCCAGAAAAGAGACTGAAGGTTATCATTGAGATTGATATGTGGTCCTCCGCATTGGCCACCAGCGCCAATACTTAAATCAATTTTGAATTCACTACTGTCGCCCAGAAAGTCTAATAGGTATTGAATGTTTTGATAATACTTATCAGAATATACACTAAAGACTTGGCTATTTTCTTCTTGCGTCAGCTTCCCTAATGCGAGGGCAATGGGCTGGATTTCTACCCCTCCAAAACCAATACTATCTAATCGTTTCAGCTCTTGTACTAGCACACTTTTCTGCACTAAATTCCCTGGCCACCACCATCTAGTCCAAGGCCTATATTGAGTCTTTGGACTTTGAAAATCTTCGAAACTAAGGTTTTGCGTATAGGTGAGGGGAGGGGCCGCCAAGGGCAAAAGACTGTCAGGAATAGCTTGATTGTGCTTAAGCTTCAGGACAGATGGAGGATCAGAAATAGTTTGCCCCCAGGCCTTCCGTTGGATATCATACAAGCTAAATGCACTGATGCTGAGGACGATGCCTAAGCATAAGAGAATTAAGCCAATGGATATCCGTCTAATTTTGGACGACATAGGGGCTTAAACTACAAAATGTCGAAATATTTTGCCAGCCGTTAGGCTGAGGCAGCTTCATCTAAAAACCAAAAAAGTTCTCCTCTCGGGGCAATGTGGGCCGCAGGATAGATTTTACTTTCTTCTGATCCAGAAAAAATTGCCTCCACCTTCTCTGTTTTACTTGTTCCTGTAACTAGAAATGCCACTGCATCTGCATTATTAATGACAGGTCCAGATAGAGACACTCTGATCTGTCCACTTTCGGGATGTGTTGCAACTACGCAAGTTTCCTTGCTCTCGAGCAATTCCATTTGGTGAGGGAAAATCGAGGCAGTATGCCCGTCGCTTCCCATTCCCAGCATTATCAGATCGAAAGCGGCTAAACCCACTTTTTGGGGGATGATGCGATCAATTTCTGCACCATAGCGTTGGGCTTCTTCTGTGGGATCGGCCTCACCGATCACGCGATGAACGTTCTCCGAAGGAATACCTACATGATCGATCAAAAGCTCCTTAGTCATGCGGTAATTACTATCTGCATGATCGGGAGGAACACAACGCTCATCTCCCCACCACAAATGCAGGTCTGCCCAAGAAATTTTGTTTTGATAGTGCTCGGCCAAGTGAGCAAATAATATTTTGGGCGTACTGCCCCCAGAAAGCGCTAAGTGAAAGGCTTTTCCGGGGACAATACGTTCCGCTAACCAAGCAGCAAAGCCTTCAGCTACTGCACTTGGGTTTTTTGAAATGATCTTCTCCATTTATAATTCACAATAGATACCGTCGTCCGCTAGGTTTTTGCAAGGGTAGCGCCAAGTGAGATTCTCCCCTTCGATGAGGTTGTCTGCACTTTCTGGCCCCCAAGTACCAGCTGGATAACCATGTACTTTAATGTCAGGATTATTGGCCCAAGCATTAAGGATGGGATCCACAAACTTCCAGGCTGCTTCGACTGCATCACCACGGGCATACAAAGTAGCATCACCCAGCATCGCATCAAGCAATAAGCGCTCGTAGGCGGATGGAAGGTATTGGTCTACCATGTCGCTGTAATGCACATCCATATTCATGGTCTTGACCTCAAAGCCAGCACCGGGTACCTTCATGCCGATCTTGAGCAAGATGCCTTCGTCAGGCTGAATACGAAGTACCAAGCAATTAAAGTTATCTGGGCTACCACTTTGGGTGCTAAACAGGCGGTGAGGTGTTTCTTTGAAGTGAATTACGACCTCAGTTACGCGGGTAGGCAAAGCCTTACCAGTTCTGATGTAAAAAGGTACACCGCCCCAGCGCCAGTTGTCGATGAAAAACTTCATAGCGACAAAAGTCTCTGTACGAGAGTCCTCCGGAACGCCTTTTTCTTGACGGTAGCCTTTTACCTGCTCTCCTTTGACCATCGACTCTACATACTGACCACGGATGACATAATCTTCTACTTCTTCTTCGGTAATCGGTCTGATGGATTGAAATACCTTTAGTACTTCATTACGGATAGAGGTAGCTTCAATAACACTTGGTGGCTCCATGGCTACCATTCCCACTACTTGCAGCAGGTGGTTTTGTACCATATCCCGCATCGCGCCCGAACCATCATAGTAGCCACCTCGATCACCTACACCGATACTTTCGGCCCCAGTAACTTCGATATGATCGATGAAATTTCGGTTCCAGAGAGGCTCGAAAATTCCATTTGAAAAGCGCGTTACCAGCATATTTTGCACGGTCTCTTTACCGAGGTAATGATCAATGCGATATAGTTGATGCTCTTCATAATTGGCCATTAGCTTTTCATTGAGCTCTTGGGCCGTCTTAAGGTTGTAACCAAAAGGCTTCTCGATGATGAGTCTTTTCCAGCCTTGACCCTCTCCCTCCTGATTGAGGCCATGAGCTGCCAAATTTGCAGGAATTACTTCATACAAGCTAGGGGGAGTCGAGAGGTAAAAGATGTAGTTGCCTTGAGTACCACATTCACCATCTAGCTCACTCAACTTTTTTTTGACCTTGGCGTAATCATCTACTTCCTTGGTTTGTACCGAGATGTAGTAGAGCATTTTTGAAAACGCTTCAATACGCGCATCATCGCTGGTATCGGTTTTAGAAAAGTTTTTGATGCCTTTAATCATCTTTTCGCGGAAGGCATCATCTGAAAAATCGGTGCGACTGATCCCTAGAACCGCAAAACAGCTTGGCAAAAAGTCCTGTTGATACAGGTCAAAGATTGCCGGAACTAGTTTGCGGTAAGTAAGGTCTCCTGACGCACCAAATATCGTTAAGATTTGGGGCTCAGTTACTGTCATGTTATTGTGATTGGGTTAGGCTTAGTCGTCTGATTTTGTTACTGCGTGTCCACCAAATTGGTTTCTCAGCGCAGCTAGCATTTTCATCGCAAAAGATTCATCTTGTCGAGATTCAAAGCGGGTGAAAAGCGAAGCAGCGATCACGTGTACAGGTACGTCAAAATCGATAGCGGTTTGGATGGTCCAACGACCCTCACCAGAGTCATTTACATAGCCTTTTATTTCGTCTAGTTTTGGGTCTTCGCCCAACGCCAGGCCTGCGAGTTCTAGTAGCCATGAACGAACCACACTACCATGCATCCACATTTTGGCGATAGCTTCTAGGTCTAGGCCGTAATCAGCCTTTTCCATGATTTCGAAACCTTCGGCATAAGCTTGCATCATACCGTATTCGATGCCATTGTGTACCATTTTGACCATGTGGCCAGATCCACTAGCGCCACAGTAATGATGACCACCCTCAGGGGCCAAGGCTTCGATAAAAGGCTTGATGTGAGCGGCTGGCTCGTCAGCACCGCCATACATGAGGCAATAGCCATTTTCAAGGCCCCATACACCACCACTAACGCCACAGTCAATGTAATGGATCCCTTTCTCAGCGAGGGCTTGGCCGCGTTTGACGGAGTCTCTCCAAAAAGAGTTACCACCATCAATGACGATATCATTGGCTTTGAGATGGGGCAGGAGTTGTTCAATGTTTAGATCTACAGGTTTGCCGGAAGGTACCATCAACCAAACGACTTTGCGTTCGGGAAGTTTTGCGACGAGTTCTGCGTGATCTTTGGCCGCTTCAGCACCATGGGATACTGCTTGGTCAATTTCGTCTTGCGTTAGATTCCATACGACGGCTTCGTGGCCTTTTCGTAGGAGGCGGTGGACCATATTGCCACCCATTTTTCCGAGTCCGATAAATCCAATTTTCATAAGGAGAGGTCTAATTTAGATTGGCCTACTTGTGAATATAGGGCGAAGGTAGAGAAAATAACAACAAAAGGAGTGTCCTATTGCGGACACTCCTACTTACAGGATTAGATTAACCTACCTATCCTCTCTTAGATTCTATTGCAAGAATTTAAAATTAACCGCCAAACTTGAGTAAACAGGAACACTTTTCCCTTCCTTTTTTCCTGGGACCCAGCGGGGCATATTACTGATGACTCTCAGGGCTTCTTCATCACAACCCATCCCAATACCATTGACAATTTCGGCCTTGCCTACGCTGCCGTCATCTTCGATGACAAAGCGCACCAAAACACTTCCTTCCAATCTTTGTCTAGCTGCTAGGTCGGGATAGCGGATTTGTTGAGAAAGAAAACGATAAAGCGCAGGCTCTCCGCCGGGATATTGGGGGCGTTGATCTACTTCGATGAAGGGACCATTTTCCCCGATCTCCTCTGGATAAAGGCGTTGATTTTCTTGGCGCAAAGAGATCTTTTGCACTTGCATATAGGCTGCATCTTGTCCGGTGAGTTGTTCTACCAACTCGCCTTTGATCATAGGCCAGCCAAAGATGGCGCCTGCGGCCAAGATCAGTACCAACCCGCTACTAATCAAGATACGGATTCGCTTCTTACGCTTTTCTTCGGCTTCCTTTTTCTCGATAAAAGCGAGGAGTTCAGTATTCATAAAGCCTTAGCTTAGAGTTGAAACTTTTTGCGGAAATCTTTGTAGAAATTTTCTCCTAAAGTGCGCGCAAACATCTTATGCGTCTGCTTGATCATTTCTGCTTTGCTAATATCTTCTGAGGTAAAGCCTACGAAGTGGATGCTTAGATTTTTCTGTAGATTCCACTTACGCTTGCTCACCACTAATATGTTTTCTTCCGAAAGATTGGCGTGGGCTACAGGTAAGTCTTGGACTTCTTTGAAAATCTGGAGGATGAACTTCAAATCTTGGCTACTGAGATCCTCAACGGTACTCTTATCAGTCAGACCTAGCTTTTTGACATATTGTTTGAGCGTTTGACGCTCAATGTACTCGCGGTAGTAGTACATGCCTTCTTTGGCCTCTGCGAGTTGGCTGACCGATTGGTAGTAGGCCAACTCCTTCTGGTAGAGTGTTTGGAAGTCTTTTATACGGTCTTCTTTGTTAAGATCTTTGATACCGAGGACTCGGACTACCTTTGGTTCCGGATCGCCCTTCATCATTACTCGTTTAGTCGCAAATTCGGGATCGGGAAGATTGCCTTTGATCGTGAAAATATCGCTCAAGCTGAGGTTTTTCTGCTGCAGGATATCCACACCTTTGGTGAGCGTCTGAACGCCAGTTGCAGTAGCCGTCTCTAGTACTTTTTCAGGGCTTTTTACACTGACGCCTCCTTGGCCATTACTGTGATTGGGGGCTGAAGTATCTATTATCGGCGGGAGGATCTCTTCCAGCTTTTCTTCTCCTTCTGCCAAAATTGATTCTATCGCTTCTTCAGTAGCTTCCTCACTTTCTTCGGCGATTTCTAGCATCTCTTCGACACTTTCTTCACCTGTGATTTCAAGTTTTTCGGTTTCTTCCGCAGCCAATTCTTCTTCTACAACTTCAGCTTTTCCTTCAGCCGCTTCTACTTCTTCACTGTGACTTTCCTCAGATACTTCTACTTCCTCAGTTGCTTCTTCTGCAACCGTTCCTATCTCCTCGCTAACACTCTCTTCTCCTTCTTCTCCTTCTTCTGCTGCTGCAACTACTTCGGTAGCTTCTTCTATGGCTTCTACCTCTTCGGTAACGCTCTCCTCTATGGCTTCTACTGCTTCGGCAGCTTCTTCTATGGCTTCTACCTCTTCGGTAACGCTCTCCTCTATGGCTTCTACTGTTTCGGCAGCTTCTTCTATTGCTTCTACCTGCTCGGTAACGCTTTCCTCTGTGGCTTTTACTGCTTCGGTAGCTTCTTCTATGGCTTCTACCTCCTCGGTAACGCTTTCCTCTATAGCTTCTACTGCTTCTTGAACTTCTTCTATTGCTTCTACCTCTTCGGTAACGCTTTCCTCTACCGCTGCAAGCTCATTAGAAATTTCTACATTGATATCCGCTGCTATCGGAGCTAAATCGTCTGGAATTTCACCCATTAGGGCTTCAAGTTCCGCGACATCTTCGACTCCCTCACCGAGTTTAACCTGTGTTTGTTCGAGAGAAACTTTGCTTAGTACCTCTGAGATATTCCATTTGATGATCATCTCAGGAATACCGAGTTCCGCGCCGCGGCTTATAAAGTTAGCTTCGTACTCTTCTACTTTACTAGGATCATTGCAGATCTGAGCGATTTCTGCCAAAAGAGAATCGCGCTCTTGCTTAACCTTAAGTTCACTGGCAATCTTAGCACGCATGGCAGCCTCTTTGCGGCGCCGTGCTTCTTCTTCGCGTTTTCTTTGTTCTTCTGCTAATCTTTCTTC